>DASZMA010000076.1:0-100873 GCA_035552095.1 Acidimicrobiales bacterium
CGGTGCGGAGCCACTCCTCCCGGATACGCGAGAGCAGGAAGACCTCGTAGTCCATGGAGAGGCCGAACAGGATGGTGAACATCGTCACCGGGATCCACGGGTCGATAGGCCCGGTGTGGCCGATGCCGATCAGGCCGCCCAACCAGCCCCACTGGAAGACGGCCACCATCACCCCGTAGGCGGCGCCCACGCTGAGCAAGTTCATGATCACCGCCTTGAGCGGGAGCACGACGGAGCGGAAGACCGTCATCAGCAGCAGGAAGGAAAGCACCAGGACGGCCCCGATGACCCAGAAGAGGCGATGGCCCAGGAAGGTGGCGGCGTCAATGCTGCTGGCCGTCTCACCGCCCACCTGGGCGTCGACCCTGGTGCCCCCGACGACGGGGGGAATGACGTCGGCCCGCAAGTGGCGCACCAGCGTCTCGGTCTGGGCCGCCTGCGGGGAGGTGGTCGGGTAGGCCACCAGGACGGCACCGGTGTGGGAGCCGTTGTACTGCGGCGGCGCCACGAAAGCCACGCCCGAGGTGTCGGCGATGGCCGCCTCCAGGTGGGTGACCGACGGCATGGCCGAGGGCCCGGGCAGCGCCACCGCGATGACCAGAGGTCCGTTGAAGCCGGGCCCGAAGCCCTCGGCCAGCAGGTCGTAGGCCTGCCGGGTGGTGAGGCTGGCCGGGTCATTGCCGGCGTCGGTGAAGGCCAGGCGCATGCTGAACAGGGGGATGGCCAGGAGCACCAGCACCAGGGCGGCCAGGGTGCCGGTCACCCAGGCCCGTCGCTGCACGAACCGGCTCCAGCGGTGCCAGAAGCCACCGATCGACGGCGGGCCGCCGTTCTGCAGCAGGCCCGGCAGGTGCAGCTTGTCGATGGAGGTGCCGGCGAAGCCCAGCAGGGCCGGCAGCAGGGTGAGGGCGGCCACCAGGACCATGAGGACGGCGGCGATGCAGGCCGTGGCCAGGCCGATCATGTAGGCCTGCCCGATCAGGAAGAGACCGAAGAGCGAGATGACCACCGTGCTCCCGGCGAAGAGGACGGAGCGGCCCGACGTCATGAGCGAGGCGATGACGGCCTGGCGGGGGTCACGGCCCTCGAACAACCCCTGCCGGTAGCGGGTGGCGATGAACAGCGCGTAGTCGATGCCGACCCCGATGCCGATCATGGCCGCCATTTCGGGGGCGAAGGTCGGCATCACCAGGAAATGGGTCACCAGCTCCAGCAGGGCGACCCCGAGGCCGAGGCCGAACAGGGCGGTGATGATGGGGAGGCCCATGGCCACCACCGAGCCGAAGGCCAGCAGCATGATGAGCATGGCGGCGCCAATGCCGATGCCCTCACTGGCCCCGGGGGCCGCCGTGGCCACCGAGGAGATGGGGTTGCCCCCCAGTTCCACCTCGAAGCCGGGGTGCTGGGCCGCCCGGGCCAAATGGATCACCGCGTTGACCGCCTGGGCCGGCAACTCGTCGCTGGTCGTGTTGAACTGCACCACGGCGTAGGCGATGGTCTGGTTGCGGGCGATCTGGTGGGTGCCCGCAGCGGAGAAGGGGCTGGTGACCGACTGCACGTGGGCCAGCGGGCCGAGCTGGCTGACCACCCGGGCGATGGCGGCCCGGTTGGCGGGGTCGGTGACCGGTGCCCGGGTGTGGAACACCACGTCCGCCGTGTCGCCCGCCTTGGCCGGGAAGCGGGCGTCGAGGATGTTGGCCGCCTGCTGGGACGGGGTGTTGCCCGCGGTGAACTTGTTCTGGAAGTGGGTGCCCACCACCTGGGCGATCACCGTCATGCCGATGAGGGCCAGGATCCACAGGACCAACACGGTGCGCCGGCGGTCGTAGCAGCGGGCGGCCAGGCGACCGAGGGCGGTGACCGGTTGGTCCACGCTGGGCTGGACAGGCCGGGTGATGGTGTCAACGGTCAGCCCGCTCACCGCTTGAGACCCCTATGATTCATCATTGATGAGTTCTACCATATTATTCATCAATGGTGAATACCCTTTTTCAGAAAATCGCGTGAGGTCGGCGCGGTGAGCCCGGTCGGCCGCCGGCCCGGCCAGCTCGATACGCGGGACGAGATCATTCAGGCGGCCAAGCAGGTCTTCGCGGCCAACGGCTACGACAAGACCAGCCTGCGGGCCATCGCCCGGGCGGCCGGCGTCGACGCCGCCCTGGTCCACCACTACTTCGACGGCAAGTCCGACCTCTTCATCGCCGCCATGTCGATGCCGTTCGACCCCCGCCAGGTCAAGGAGGAGGCCGGCGAGCCGGCCCCCGGGAACAGCAACGGGGCCCGAATCGTCGAAGGGTTCCTCACCATGTGGGACCTGGCCGAAGGCACCGGCTCTTCGTTCGTGTCCTGCGTGGGAGCCATGGCGGCCTCACCGCAGGTGGCCGACGCCATGCGCGAGTTCGTGCGGGAACGGGTCTGGCGACAGGTCGGCACCATCGAAGGAGAGGACGAGGCCACCTCCGAGCGGCGGCGCGCCCTCATGGCATCACAGCTGATGGGCCTGGCCTACGTGCGCTACATCCTGCGCGTCCCGCCCATCTCCACGGCCAGTCCGGCCGAGATCGGCCCGTGGGTCGGACCCACGCTGGACCGCTACGCCAGCGGCCCGGTCGACTAGTCGTGCGCCCTAGCCGCGCCGGCGTCGCAACTCGGCCTGGACCTCTTTGCCGTTGGCCTTGCCCTGGGTGGCCTTCATGACCTGGCTGGTGAAGAAGCCGGCCATCTTCTTCTCCTCCTTCTCGTCGCCCCCGACATAGCGGGCCCACTCCTCGGGGTGGGCGTCCACTACCTCACCCACGACGGCCGACAGCGTGTCGGCCCCGAGTGCCTCGAAGCCCATCTCCTGGGCCAGCGCGGCGGGATCCCCGCCGCCGGCCGCCAGCAGCGCGGCCAGCACCGCCTTGGACTGGGTGGCCGACACCGCGCCGGCGGCCTCCAGGGCCACCAGCGCGGCAAACGACGCGGGCGGCAACGCCAGGCCGGCATCACTCTCGGCCGCCACCTCGTTGGAGGCCCGGGCCAGGGCCAGGGCGGGCGGGACGCCGGCGGCGATGGCGGCCGTCACCAGGGCGTCCAGCCCGAGGTCAACCACGGCCCGGATCTGGTCGGACTCGGCCTCGCTGGGCGTGCCGCCCAGGGCCTCGACCAAGCTGGCCCGGCGGTCAGCCGGCATCGGCCCCAGCGACTGGCGCACCCGCGCCTGCCACGCCGCGTCTGGGGCCAGCGGGACCAGATCGGGCTCGGGGAAGTAGCGGTAGTCGTTGGCCTCTTCCTTCGAGCGCATGGAGTCGGTACGCCCGGCCGCCTCGTCCCAGTGGCGGGTCTCCTGGGCCACCTTCTCGCCGGCTTCGATCAGCGCCACCTGGCGGGCCGCCTCGTACTCAATGGCCCGGCCCAGTGATCGCAGCGAGTTGAGGTTCTTGATCTCACAGCGGGTGCCGAACTCGGTGCTGCCGGCCGGCCGCATCGACACGTTGGCGTCGAAGCGCATGGAGCCCTCCTCCAGGCGCCCGTCCGACGCGCCGGTGGCCACCAGAATGCCGCGCAGCTCAGCCGCGTAGGCCCGCGCCTGGGCCGCCGAGCGCAGATCGGGCTCGCTGACGATCTCCACCAGCGGCACCCCGGAGCGGTTGTAGTCGACCAGGGCGTGGTGGGCGGCGTTGATGCGGCCACCCACCCCCACGTGGGTCAACTTGCCGGTGTCCTCCTCCATGTGCGCCCGCGTCACCCCGACCCGGTAGCCGTCGGGCAGTTCCAGCCAGCCCCCCAGGTTGAGTGGCTCGTCGTACTGGCTGATCTGGTAGTCCTTGGCCTGGTCGGGATAGAAGTAGTTCTTGCGGGCGAAGCTGCTTGGGCGGATCTCGCAGTGCAGGGCCGCCCCGATGCGCATGGCCAACTCCACGGCGTGGGCGTTGATGACCGGCAGCGACCCCGGCAGTCCGAGGCACGTCGGGCACACGTTGGTATTGGGCTCGTCCCCGAAGGCGTTGCGGCAACCGCAGAAGAGCTTGGTCGCCGTGGCCAACTCGCAGTGCACCTCGAGTCCGATCACCGTCTCCCAGGGCGCGCTCATGCCGCTCGCTCCATGGCCGGGGCCGACGCTTCCACCGCACCGGCCACCCGGAAGAGCAGCGCCTCCTCCAGGGCCGGGGCCAGGATCTGCACCCCGACCGGCAGGCCGTCGTCGCCGTGGCCGAAGGGGAGGGACAGGGCGGGGTGGCCGGCCAGGTTGGAAGGGATGGTGCAGATGTCGTTCATGTACATGGCCATCGGATCGTCCACCTTGGCCCCCAGCGCGAAGGCGGTGGTGGGCGCGGTGGCCCCGAGCAGGACGTCCACCGAGCCGTAGGCCCGGGCGAAGGCCCCCATGACGAGCGTGCGGACCCGTTGCGCTTGCGCGTAATAGGCGTCGTAGTACCCGGCCGACAGGGCGTAGGTCCCCAGCATTATCCGGCGCTTGACCTCGGCGCCGAAGCCGGCCGTGCGCGTGGCCAGGTTCATGGCGGCCACGTCCTCCCCGTCGACGCGCAACCCGTAGCGCACCCCGTCGTAGCGGGCCAGGTTGGACGAGGCTTCGGCTGGGGCGATGAGGTAGTAGGCCGACAGCCCGTAGGCGAACTCGGGCACCCGGATCTCCTCGACCGTGGCCCCGGCGGCTCGCAGGGCATCGGCGGCGGCATGGACCAGCGCCACCACGTCCGGCGCGCAGCCGTCAATGAGATCAGGGCAGAGCCCCACCCGCACGCCCTGCACCCCCGCATGCACGTGGTCGACCGTCGGGGCGGAGGGCGTGGCCAGCGACGTGCTGTCCAAGGGGTCGTGCCCGGCCATGACATCGAAGAGCAGCGCGGCGTCCTCCACGCTGGTGGCGAAGGGCCCGATCTGGTCCAATGAGCTGGCGAAGGCCAACAGCCCGTAGCGGGAGACCCGCCCGTAGGTGGGCTTCATCCCCACCACGCCGCACAGGGCGGCCGGCTGGCGGATGGAGCCTCCGGTGTCCGAGCCCAGCCCGAGGGGGGTGAACCCGGCGGCCACCGAGGCGGCCGACCCACCGCTGCTGCCGCCGGGCACCCGGTCGGTGCGGCGCGGGTTGCGGGTCGGCCCGTAGGCCGAGTTCTCGGTCGAGCTCCCCATGGCGAACTCGTCCATGTTGGTCTTGCCCAGGGCGACGGCCCCGGCCTGGCGCAACCGCGCCACCACGGTGGCGTCATAGGGCGGGCGCCACCCCTCGAGGATGCGCGACCCACACGTCGTGGGGATGCCACGGGTGCACAGGTTGTCCTTGACCGCCACCGGCACACCGGCCAGCGGGCCGGGGTCCTGGCCTCCCGCCACCATGGCGTCCACGGCGTCGGCCTGGGCCAGCGCCTCCTCCCGCAGCACCAAGAGGAACGCGTGCAGTTCGCCGTCACGGGCGGCCACGGCCGCCAGCGCGGCCTCGGTCACCTCGCGGGCCGACCGCTCCCCCGCCCGCACGGCCGCCGCGATCTGGCGGGCCGCACTCATGGGGCCTCGCTGCCGATGCGGGGCACGCGGAAGCGGTGGTCCTCGACCGCCGGTGCCGCGGCCAGGACTTCGTCGCGATCGAGGCTCGGACGCGGCTCATCGGGTCGCAGCACGTTCTCCATGGGCAGGGGGTGGGCAGTGGGAGCCAGGTGGGCCAGGTCCAGCGCGGCCACGTCGGCGGCGTGGTCCAGCACGGTGCGCAGTTGGGCGGTGAAGGTGTCCACCTCGGCCTCACTCAGGGTCAAGCGGGCCAGTTGGGCCACGTGGATCACATCGTCGCGACTGAGACCGCCGGAGGCCGAACCCTCGGCGTGGCCCGGCTCTTCGAGGCCGCTCATGCCCCCGTCAGGGAGAGGACCCCGGTGACGAACTCCACCGTCCGGGCCTCGATCTCGTCCTTGTCGTAGTCCAGGGTGGCCACGTGGAAGCTGCGCTCCAGGGTAATGCGCTCGACCGAACCCTTGACCTTCTCGGCCAGCCGGTCACTCGAGACCGGTGGCACCACGTGATCCTGCGGGCTGTTGAAGAGGAGGATCGGGCAGGAGACGGACCCCAGATCCGCCTCCACGGTGGCGGCGCCGGCAAAGAGGGAGCGGGCCGCCTGCAGGGGCAACTCGGGGTAGGCCAACTCGACCGCGCCTTCCAACGCGATGTCCGACCCGATGCCGGGAGCCACTTCGTCTCCCGCGTCGATCATCGAGGCGATGAAGGCCAGGGTGTCGGCGTCGGGCGGGACGATGAGCGGGTTGACCAAGGCTAGGGCGGCGATCTCGGGGTGGCGTTCGGCCAGCCAGACGCTCAGGGTGCCCCCCATGGACAGCCCGACGACGGCGACGGCCGTACAGCGGGCCGCCAGCTCCTCGTAGGCGGCGTCGGCCGCGGCCGACCAGTCCTCCCAGCGGGTCGGCACCATGTCGGCCACGTCGGTGCCATGGCCGGGGAGCAGGGGTAACTCGACCGTGAGGCCGGCGTCGGCCAGCGCCAGGGCCAGGCCGCGCATCGACTGGGGATTGCCGGTGAAGCCGTGCAGGACCAACGCGCCGCGGGCGTCGCCGGTAGCGGAATAGGGCTCAGCGCCGGGAAGAATGGGGGCAGTCACGCTTGGGCATGCTACTGGCGGGCCGACTATCGTTCCGGCGGCCAGGGGGTTCGGAGTGTCCGTCCGGCGGTCATGCCCCCAGTCAGTACGAGCAGACGACAGAGGAGCTACCACCATGACGTACCCGTTCTTGAGCGACGAGTGGTTGGAGGAGGCCCGGTCGATTCGGGGGGAGTACGCCGGCAAGACGCCGCCGATCCCCAACGTCGTGCGCATGAACCTGGTGATCACCAACGTGCCGTTCGGTGACGCCGACATTGACGCCCACATGGACACCTCGTCGGGCGAGCTGGAGTTGGACATGGGCCACCTGGAGGTCCAGGACCTCAAGGTGACGGTCGACTACGACACGGCCAAGGCCATCCTGATTGAGGGCAACCCCCAGGCCGGCATGCAGGCCTTCATGGCCGGCAAAATCAAGGTCGAGGGCGACATGGCCAAGCTGATGGCCCTCTCGGCCGGGCCGGCCCCCGATGCCAGCACGGCGGAGATGGCCACCCGGCTGAAGGACATCACCGAATAGGCCTGCGCTGCGCAGCCACCAGGGCTACGTAGGCGCCACCTCCGGCGCCACCACCATCCCGGCCCGGCGGCCCCGGGCCATGGGGCGCATGAAGAAGGCACAGACCAGGCCGACGGCGGCCATCAGCCCCGCCACCCAGAAGCCGACTTGGAAGCTGTGCAGCAGCCGGGTGCTGTGGTGCAGGTTCTCCAGCCCCGAATGGCGGGCGATCGACTCCTGCAGCGTCAGGACGACCTGAATGCCCGCCACCTCCCCCACCTGGGTGGCCAGCAACTGGGCCGAGCTCATCACCCCGTACTCGGACTCCTGCACCTCGTTGGCCATGGTCGAGGAGGTGGCCGGGAGGGCGATGCCCATGCCGAGGCCCGACAGGGCCAGTGCGAGCAGAATGATCCCGAGCCCGGTCGAGGGGCCCAGCGTGGCGAAGAGGACCAGGGACGCCAGCACCGAGGTGGCCCCGGCCACCGTGGCGAACCGTTCACCGGTGCGCACCGTCATGTAGCCGGCGATGGGCGAGCTGATGGAGAAGATCAGCGGCCGAGCGATGGAGACGAACCCCACCTTGGACACGCTGTAGCCGTAGACCTGTTCCATGAGCAGCGGGAAGAGGAAGAACCCGCCGAAGTAGGCGAAGTTAGAGAAGGCCCGCATGCCCATGGGGAACATGAAGTTGCGGCGCCGCAGGTATTTGGTGGGGATGAGTGGCGTGGCGAAGGTCAGCTCGCGCCAGGCGAAGAGACCGACGAAGGCGAGCGAGAAGAGACCCGAGAGGATCACGCCCACCGACGTCCAGCCGACGATGGGCCCGATGCTCAAGACCAGCATGGCCGCCGTCACGGCGCCGGCCAAGCTCCAGCTGCCCACCCAGTCCATGCCGGCCCAGGCGCTCTGGCGCCGCTCGCCCGGTCCCGGTTCAACGGCCGGCCCCCGGTGAGCCCGTCGCCGTGAGGGCAGCAACAGGGCCACCACCACCGCCGCGATCACCAGCAGCACCAGCTGGCCCCAGAAGAGCGTGCGCCAGCCGAAGAACTGGATCACCGGCGAGCCCAGCGTCACGCCGAGGACGGGTCCGCCGGCGCCCACCAGGGACCACCAGCCCAGGGCCTTGACCCGTTCCTCGGGGGCGAACAGCTGCAGGATCAGCGCCATGGAGGCGGTGCCGGTGGCGGCACCCTGTACCCCATCGAGGGCGCGGGCGATGAGCAGCATGCCCACGTTGGGCGCGGTGGCAGTGAGGAGGGCGCTGACCATGGCCCCGGCCAGCCCGAAGAGGTACAGGCGGCGGTGCCCGAAGAGGTCCCCGGCCTTGCCGAAGAACGGGGCGGCGATGCCGAAGGCCAGCAGCGGCCCGGTGGACGCCCAGGTCAGGACCGAGAAGTTGGTGTGGAAATCGCCCTTGACCGTGGGCAGCGCCACCACGAACACCGTGAAGGTGATGTTGAGGGACAGCAACCCGGCCAGCAGCGAGGTGAGGGCCCACCAGCGGTAGCGGGGGCTGCGCTCGGCCCGGGCCACCACCCGCTGGCGCAACATGGCCGGCCAGCTGGGGTCGAAGGAAGCCTCGGCGCCACTTGCCCCCAACGCCGCCCCACCGGGATCGGCCTTGGGGTCGAGGAGCAGATCCGGTCGCTCCAGTTTGGGGAGATCATCAGCCGACGAGGTCCCCACGCCGAGCACCCTATCCGGGGGCGTTTATCCCTTCGGTCGGCCTCGGCCACCCGATGGCCGGCCCCGCTGGGTCAGCCTCCCCGCAGCCGGAACCACCAATTGGGGTCGCGCCCGTGGGCGTGGAAGTGGTTCGGGATCTGGCGCATGACCCGGTCGATCGACCACTCGCCGGGGCCGAAGCGGGCGTCGGCGACCAGGCTCAGCTGCGTCACCATGTGCGCAATGTCGGCGTCGGGGGGCACCGGGCCGTGGTGCTTCCACACCACCATGGGCACGCCGCACACCTCGCAGTCGGCCACCCAGCAGATCTCGTCCTCGTGGTGCCACTCGGAGAGGCGGGCCGCCTCACACAGGTCGCAGGCCGGGTCGAAGGGCAGCGCCATCAGTTGGCCATCAGTGGGCCAGGATCTGCACGGAGGAGCCGGGCGGGACCGGCGTGCCCTGGGCCGGGTTGGTGCCCCGGACCGTCCCGTTGGGGTTGCCGGTCACACCCGAGACGACGAAGCCGTCACCCTGCAGCGCCGAGGTGGCCTGGGGCACGGTGTCGCCGGTGACGTTGGGCACCGCCACCATGGGCGGGCCGGTGGAGACGGTGACGGTGACCGCCGAGCCGTAGGGCGCCGGCGCGCCGCTGGCCGGCGAGGTGGAGATGATCTCCCCGGTCGGCACGGTGGTCGACGACGTGCTGGCTTCGGTGGCGGTGAAGCCGGCCACCTGTAGCGCGGCCTGGGCCTCACCGAAGGTGTAGCCCTGGGGGATGGTGGGCACGGCCACCGGCGCGTGGCCGGCGGAGGGCACCAGGGTGACCGTCGAGCCGTAGGGCGCGCTGGTCGGGGGCGTCCACGATATGAGGAACGAGTTCTGCACCGTGCTGCTGTACTGGGCGGTGGCGCACGTCCCGACCAGGTGGATGTGCTGCAGGGTGGCGATAGCGGTGGCGCAGGTCATGCCGGTGAGCGAGGGCACGGTCACCGGCGGGGGCCCGAGCGAGGGGACGACGTTGAGCGTCGAGCCCTCCTTGAGCACCTTGCCGGGCTTCGGGCTCTGGGCGATGATCACGCCGGGTTGCAGCACGGTGATGGACTTCACCCCGGGCTCGACGTGCAACGTGAAGTGGTCCTTGGCCGCGGCGGCCCGGGCTTGGACCATGGTCAGGCTGACCAACGTCGGGGTGGGGTGCGATGCCGTGAAGAGCTTCTCCTTGACGGCCACCACGGCCCCGGCGGCCAGCAGGGCCACCACCAGCGCGGCCACTCCGAGGATCCAGTACAGGCGGCGGCGGTTGGGGCCACCGGCGGCTGAACCGGCCGCTGCCCCGGACGGCCGAGTCGACGAGCCCCGCCCGCGGCCCGAGCCCGGCCCCTGCGGCTCGGCATCGAAGATCTCACCCGGCCCGGCCCGGGTGCCCACGGCCGCACCGGTGGCGGTCGCGGTGCCGCTGGCGGTGGTCGCGGTGGTCGCGGCGGCGCCCGCCGCGGCGGCGCCTCCGGGCGGGACCACCTGGGTCAGCTGCGACACGTCGGGGGCCCGGAAGCCGGCGATGGGGGCCAGCGGCTCGTGCTGGGGCGGCAAGAGCGGGAGCGGCTCGGGGGCGGGGAGGGCGCTGGCCAGCGCGCCCAGGCGGGCGGCCAGACCGGCGGCGTCGAGCCGGGCCGAGGCTTCGGGGGCGGCGGCGCGGGCCAGCACATCATCGAGCGGGCCCAGGGAGGCGTGGGGCGGGAGCGGCTGGCCCACCCGGGCCATGAGGGTGCCCATGGTGGTGTCGGCCGTGAACGGCACCTCGCCCGAGACCGCCTCGTAGAGCACCAGGGCGAGCGAGTACACGTCGGCCCGGCCGTCCACGTGCTTGCCCTCGGCCGACTCGGGCGAGATGTAGCGGGCGGTGCCGATCATCGACCCCTCGGGCTCGGTCCAGGCCGCTTCGGCCAGGGCCCGGGCCACGCCGAAGTCGGCCACCCGCACCCGGCCCTCCTCGTCGAAGAGCAGGTTGGCCGGCTTTATGTCCCGGTGCACCAGCCCCCGGGCGTGGGCGTAGGCCAGCCCCTGGGCCACCTCGGTCCCCAGATGGGCCGCCTGGGAGTGGCTGAGCCGGACGCCCCGGTCGAGCAGGTCGCGCAATGAGCCCCCGCCGAGATACTCCAGCACCAGATACGGCCCGTCGGTGTCCTCGCCCCAGTCGAAGACCCGCAGCACGTGCGGGTGGTTGAGCGAGGCAACGGAACGGGCCTCGGCCCCGAACCGCTTCAGGAAGGCCTCGTCGCTGGCCAGCCCGGGTTGGAGCACCTTGACCGCCACGTGGCGCTGCAATGACACGTCCTCGGCCAGGAAGACGTGTGCGGAAGCGCCGGTGCCCAGAGCGGAGAGCAGCCGGTACCGCTTCCCAAGGACCCGGCCGATGGAATCAGAACTTAGGGGCATCAGGGCACTCGTAGGCTACTTACCCATGGGGCCACTCCGGTGGACACCCTGCCACTCAATCCGGGAGCGAACCTGACTCGAGCAGCGGCCCAAAATCCTCTGCCGCCACGATGGGGATCTCCAGCTCCTCGGCCTTCTTGAGCTTGCTGGCACCGGGGGCGTCGCCCACCACCAGAGCGAAGGTCTTCTTCGACACGCTGCCGGGCGACTTGCCGCCCCGGGCCATGATGGCCTCCTCGGCTTCCTCCCTGGTGTAGCCGGGCACGGCGCCGGTGACCACGACGGTCTTGCCGGCCAGGGTCTGGGCCACGCCCGCCTCGGCGCCAGCGCCGGCCGCGCCCGCCCCGGTTCCGCCCCCGGGCTCCTCGGTAGCCACGCCGGCCTGGCGCAACCGTTCCAGCACCGCCTGGTTGGTCGGCGCCGAGAGGAACTCGGCCAGGCTGGCGGCGATCACCGGGCCGATCCCCTCGACGGCGGCCAGGGCGTCCTGGTCGGCCGCCCGGATGGCGTCGAGGGTGCCCAGGGTGCGGGCGACCGCCCGGGCCGCCACCGGCCCGACGTGGCGGATACCCAGCGCCACCAGCAGGCGGCTGAGCGGCTGCGCGGTGGAGGCGGCGATGGCGGCCACCAGGTTGGCGGCGGAAATCTCGGCAAACCGTTCTAACGCGGTGAGCTGCTCCACGGTCAGCCCGTAGAGATCGGCCGGGTCGAGGATCAGGCCGGCGTTCACCAGTTGGACCACGCGCTCCTCCCCCAGCCCCTCAATGTCCATGGCGGAGCGGGAGGCGTAGTGGGCGATGCGCTGCACCCGCTGGGCCGGGCAGTCGATGTTGGTGCAGTAGGTGTCGCTCTCACCCTCGAGCCGGACGAGCGGGGTCCCGCAGGACGGGCAGATGGTGGGGAACTTCCACCTGGGCTTGCGCCGGGCCGGCACGCCCGGCCCGCTGAGCAGCGGCCCGACGATCTCGGGAATGACGTCGCCCGCCTTGCGCACTACGACCACATCGCCCGGCCGCACGTCCTTGGCCCGCACCTGATCCTCGTTGTGCAAGGTGGCCACACCCACGGTGGAGCCGCCCACGAAGACGGGCTCGAGCTGGCCGAAGGGCGTGGCCCGCCCGGTGCGCCCGATCGACACGTGAATGCCCAGCAGCTTGGTGGTGCGCTCCTCGGGGGGGAACTTGAAGGCTATGGCCCAACGGGGGGCCCGGCTGGTGGCGCCCAGCTGGCGGTGGAGCGCCAGGTCGTCGACCTTGGTCACCACGCCGTCGATCTCGTAGGCCAGCTGGTGCCGGGCCTCAGCCAGCTCCCGGCAGCGCGCAATCACGGCGTCAATCCCGGCCAGCGTCCGGGCGTCGGGGCTGACCGGGAACCCGGCCTGCTTCAACTGGGCCAGGGTGGCGGACTGGGAGGGCGCAGGCCAGGTGGCGCCGGTCGGAGCGTCCTCGACCACCCCCACCTGGTAGGCCCAGAACGACAGCGGCCGCTGCGCCGTCATGGCCGGGTCCTTCTGGCGCAGCGAGCCGGCGGCCGAGTTGCGGGGGTTGACGAAGACCCGCTCGCCCGCCGCCACCTGGCGCTCGTTCATGGCGGCGAACTCGGCCAGCGGCATGTAGACCTCACCGCGCACCTCGAGCAGGGCCGGGTAGGGGCCCGCGTCGGGTTGGAGTGTCTTGGGCACGACCTTGATAGTGGCCACGTTGGCCGTGACGTCCTCCCCGCTCACCCCATCGCCCCGGGTGGCCGCCTGGACCAGGCGGCCGTGCTCGTAGGTGAGCGACATGGCCACCCCGTCCACCTTGGGCTCGCAGGAGAAGGCCACCTGGTGCGGGTCCAAATCGGGGACCTGGCGGCGCAGCCGTTCGGCCCAGGCCCGCAGGTCGGCTTCGGCGAACGCGTTGTCCAGGCTCATCATCGGGACGCGGTGCCGCACCTCGGCGAAGAGCCCCGACGGCGCCCCGCCCACCTTCTGGGTCGGCGAGTCGGCGCTGGCCAGCTCGGGATGGGCCTCTTCGAGCCGGCGCAGTTCCTGCACCAGGAGGTCGAACTCGGCGTCGGGGATCTCCGGCGCATCGAGCGTGTGATAGCGCTCGTTGTGGTAAGTGATCAGCCCGCGCAGCTCGGCCACCCGGGCCTCGGCATCGCCCTCGCCCTGGCCCGGGCCCGCCGCCGCGCCCGCGGTTCGGCTGGCCACGGCTAGGCGGCGATGCCCGCGCCGACCACGGCGTCGGGATCGACCACGTCGTAGAGGGCCACGGTCTGCCCGGCGGCCACCGGGCGCTGCGGCTGGTCGAACTCGACCACCAGGCCGTCCCCGGTGCCGCGGATGGAGCAGGGAGCCGGGCGCCCGTGCGCGCTGACCTGGGCCACGGCGCGGTCGCCGTCCCGCAGCGGCTGGTCCACCCAGGTCAGGCTGGCCTGGGGCAGGGACACCGCCGAGGTCACCGCCTCGGCCGCACTGCCGACGGTGACCCGTCGTGACGGTACGTCGACGGCCACCACGTAGCGGCGCTGGCCGTCGGTGCCGTGCCCCATCCCCCGGCGCTGTCCGACTGTCACCAACTCCACCGCGTCGACGGCGCCGACGAGGTCGCCCTCCCCATTCACCACGTCGGCCGGGTGGAACTCCAACTGGCGGGAGAGAAAGCCCTGGCGTCCCTCGACGCTGCCGATGAAGCACACGTCCTGGCTGTCCGGCTTGCCGGCGGTGCGCAGGCCTAGCCGGCGGGCGTGAGCCCGCACGTCGTCCTTGGTCATCTCCCCCACCGGGAATACGACGCGGGCCAGCTCGCCCTGGCCCAGCATGGACAGCACGTAAGACTGGTCCTTGGCGGGGTCCGCCCCCCGCCGCAGCCGACGGGCGCCAACGCCGGTCACCCGGGCGTGGTGGCCGGTGGCCAGGCACTCGAAGCCGAGGCGGTCCGAGCGCTCCAGCAGGCGGTCGAACTTGATCGACCGGTTGCACTCAATGCACGGGTTGGGCGTGCGGCCCAGGGCGTGCGCCGCCACGTAGGGCGCCACGACGTGCTGCTCGAACGCCTCGGTCAGGTTGAAGACGTGATGGTCGATGCCCAGCTGCTGGGCGACCCGGCGGGCGTCATCGACGTCGGCCACCGAGCAGCAGCCCGAGTCCGACGGCCCACCCCACAGTTTGAGGGTGGCGCCCACCACGTCGTGGCCCGCCTCGACCAGCAAGGCTGCCGCCACCGAGGAGTCCACCCCACCCGACATGGCCACCAGCACTCGCACCCGACCAGTGTGCCACCGGCGCTCAGGGGTCGTGTCGCAACGAGGCCACCACTCCGGGGATCACGGCCAGCGCCCGGTCGATGTCGGCCTCGGTCGTGTCGTGGCCCAGGGTGAACCTGATGGCACCCCGGGCCAGCGCCTCGGGCACCCCCATGGCGGCCAGGACGTAGCTGGGGTCGAGCGCGCCGCTGGCGCACGATGACCCTCCCGAGGCGCAGATGCCGAGGGCGCCCAGGGCGACCAGCAACTCTTCCCGCTCGACCCCGGCCAGACAGAGGTGCAGGTGGCCGGGGAGGGTGGCCACCCCGGGTGCGATGGTGCGGTGCGCCCCGTCAATGGCCTCGAGCAGGCCGGCGGCCAACCGGTCGCGCCGGGCGATGACCCGGCGCACTGTCTCAGCCCGCTCCGCCGCCGCCAGCCGCAGGGCGGTGGCCAGTCCCAGCGCGCCCACCACGTCCTGGGTGCCGCTGCGGCGCTCCCGCTCCTGCCCGCCCCCGTGCTGGTGGGGCAGCACGGTGGCCGGCGGCCGCACGGCCAGCACCCCGACGCCGACCGGCCCCCCCACCTTGTGTGCACTGAGGGCGAGCAGATCGGCTCCGGCGGCGCACTCGGCCAGATCCACGAACGACGTGGCCTGCACCGCGTCGGTGAAGACGCGCGCCGTCTCGCTGCGGGCCCGCACGGCGGCGGCGACCGCGGCCAGCGGTTGCAGGACGCCGGTCTCGTTGTTGGCCAGCATCACCGCCACCAACGCCGTCTGCCCGTCGACCGCCTCGGCCACGGCATCGGGGTCGACCACCCCGGCGGCGTCGACGGCGATCGGGCGCACGTTCACCGGGAGGTATCGGGCGGCCGCCCGGCACGACTCCCGCACGGCCGGGTGCTCTACGGCCGAGCACAAGACGTTGAGCGGTGCCTCCCCGGCGCCCGCCGCCAGCTGCGCCTCGAGGGTCCCGAACACGGCCAGGTTGGCCGCCTCGGTGCCGCCGGAGGTGAAGATGATCTCTCCCGGCCGCCGCCCCAGCTGCGCCGCTACCTCGTCACGGGCCTCTTCGAGCAACCGCCGGGCCCGCTGGGCCGGCCGATGACTCCCGGTCGGGTTGCCGAGCGGCTCTCGCCGGGCCTCGGCCATGGCCTCGGCCACCTCGGGTCGCAGCGGCGTCGTGGCGGCGTGGTCGAGATAGGTGGTGGTCACCCACGACATCTCATGTGACCCAGACCGTCTTGGCGTTGCAGAACTCCTTCAGCCCCAACTCGGAGAGTTCGCGCCCGAAGCCCGAGCGCTTGATGCCGCCGAAGGGGAGCTCGGGGGTGGACGCCACCATGGCGTTGACGAACACAGAGCCGGCTTCGAGCTCCTCAATACAGCGGCGCTGCTCGGCCTGGTCGGTCGTCCACACGCTCGAGCCCAACCCGAAGGTGGTCGAGTTGGCCACCGCCAGAGCCGCGCTGAGGTCCGGCACCCGCTCGACCATGGCCACCGGCCCGAACAACTCCTCCTGGGCCACCGCCATGTCGGCCGTCACCCCCGAGAGCACCGTCGGCGCGAAGTACCAACCGGGGCGGTCGGTCAACACCCCACCCCCGTGCACGGTGGCCCCTTGGCGCTGCGCTTCGGCCACCTGGGCCACCAGTTCGTCGCGTTGGGCCTCGGTCACGATCGGCCCGACGTCGGTGGCCGGGTCGAGCGGATCCCCCACCACCAGCGCGCCCATGGCCTCGGTGAACCGGCGCAGGAACTCCTCGGCGATCTCCTCCACCACAATGAACCGCTTGGCGGCAATGCAGGACTGGCCGTTGTTCTGCACCCGGGCCGTCACCGCCGTGCGCACGGCCAGGTCCAGGTCGGCCGAGGGCAGGATGATGAAGGGGTCCGACCCCCCGAGTTCCAACACGCTCTTCTTGAGGGCGTGTCCGGCCGCGGTGGCGACCGACATGCCGGCCCGCTCACTGCCGGTCAGGGTGACGGCGGCGATCCGGCGATCCTCAATGAGGGCGGCGATGTCCTTGGACTCGACGAAGAGGTTGGTGAACACGCCGTCGGGCAGACCGGCCCGGCGGAACACGTCTTCGAGGAACTCGGCCGTCTGCGGGACGTTGGAGGCGTGCTTGAGCAGCCCGACGTTGCCCACCATGAGCGCCGGCGCAATGAAGCGGATCACCTGCCACAGCGGGAAGTTCCAGGGCATGACGGCCAGCACCGCTCCGATCGGCTGATAGCGCACGAAGGACCGCGAGGCGGTGGTGGCGATGGGCTCGTCGGCCAGTAACGCTTCGGCGTGCTCGGCGAACCACCGCAGCCCGAGGGCGCACTTGGCCACCTCGCCTTTGGCGGCGGCGAAGGTCTTGCCCATCTCGCTGGTCACCATGCGGGCGATTGCGGGCAGTTCCCCCTCGAAGAGGTCGGCCGCGGTGATCAGGTGCCGGGCCCGCTCGGCAAAGGTGGTCCGCCGGTAGTCGGCGAAGGCGTCGACGGCCCGCTGCAGGAACACCTCGACCTGGTCCGGCGTCAGGGTGGGATAGGTCTTCTCGGTCTGACCCGTGGCGGGGTTGACGGTGGCGAAGGGCATCCTTGATGTCTAGTCGTGCTCGGGGTCGGACCGAGCCGAGAGCCCCAGGTGCTCGGGGAGGGCGCGGCGCAACAGCTTTCCCGTCGCCGTGTGCGGCAGCTCAGAAGTGGCGAAGTACGCCTTGGGTCGCTTGTAGGGGGCCAACTGCGCCGCGGCCGCCGCCCGCAGGGCATCCTCGTCGAACCCCCGGTCGGCCACGTAGGCCACACAGACCTTCTGACCCCACTGGGGGTCGGGCTGGCCGAACACCGCCAGCTGGACCAGCCCGGGCACCGCGGCCAACGCTGCCTCCACCTCGGCCGGGTAGACGTTCACCCCGCCGCTGATAATGAGGTCATGTCGCCGGCCCGACAGGTACAGGTAGCCATCGTCACTCAGCCGTCCCAGGTCGCCCACCGTGCAGGCGGAGCCCCGCCAGGCCGCGGCGGTGGCCCCGTCGTCGCCCCAGTAGCGGAAGCGGGCGAAGTCGGGCAGGTCGCACCAGATGGTGCCCGAGCCGTCGTCGGCGTCCGTGTCGTAGGCGACCTCGGCGTGGGCGTCGGCATCGGCGTCGACCAGGGGGGCGATGGACAGCCGGCGGCCGGGCCGGGCCCGGCCCACCGTACCGGGATGGGCCAGCCACTCCTCGGGACCGCACACGGTGAACTGGCCCTCGGTGGAGCCGTAGAACTCCCACAGTGCGCCCGCACCCACCCGCGCCATGGTGGCCCGTTTGACCGAGGGCGGGCACGGCGCACCGGCGTGGGCCAGGAAGCGCAGGGAGTCGAACCGCTCATCGGGGTCGAGTTCGGGAGACTGCAGAATGCGTTGCAGATGGGTCGGGACCAGGAACGCCGTGGTCGGACGCTGGCGGCGCAGGACACGCAGCGCCGTGGGGGCGTCGAACCGGCTCAGGATGGCCAGCGACCCGCCGGAGAGCAGCGTCCCGGTGGCGAAGCGGACCGAGACGGTGTGGTACATCGGCGAGCACACCATGTGCAGGTCGTTCCGGTCGAACTGCCACACCGCCGCCTCGTCCTCGAAGACGGCCCGAGCCGTCTCCTCGCTCCAGATGCCGGTGGTCACCCCTTTGGGTCGCCCGGTGGTGCCCGAGGTGTAGTGCATCGGCCGGGTCAGCGGGTAGGGGGCCAGCTCCGCCGGCGTCCCCTCCATGAGGGCGGCCAGCGCGGCGCCGGTGAGGATCTGCACGGTCGGCTCGGCGTCGGCCACCAGGCGGTCGCGCTCGGACTCGGTCAGGGTGGCGTTGAGCAGGACCGGGATCAGCCCGACCCGGGCCGCCCCCAGGACGGCACAGATCAGATCGGCCGACGAGCCGAGGGAGAAGACCACCCGATCGCCGGACCGGCAGCCCCGGGCCAGCAGCGACCCGGCAGCTCGGCGTTGCCCGGCCTCGGCCTCGGCCGAGGTGAGCACGTCAACGGTGGGCGCGCCCCGGGTCACCGAGGCAGCGTACCGAGTACGGCCCGGGCCCTACGTGGGACGATCGCACCATGACAGACCCCTCTGTCCAGCCAGCCCGGTCGCTCCTGCAGCGCTCCCGGCGAATCGTCACCCTCACCGGCGCCGGCATCTCCACCGATTCGGGCATCCCGGACTTCCGGGGCCCCAACGGGGTGTGGACCAAGAACCCGGAGGCGGAGAGGGCGGCCAACCTCGACGTCTACCTCGCCGAGCCCGAGGTGCGCCGGCAGTCGTGGCAGCACCGGCTGTCCTCTCGACTGCCCGAGTTGCCGCCCAACCCCGGGCACCGGGCCCTGGTGGACCTGGAGCGATCGGGCCGGCTGCACACCCTGGTGACCCAGAACATCGACGGGCTGCATCAAAAGGCCGGGACGAGCCCCGAGATTGTCATTGAGATCCACGGCAACGCATTGGAGATCGTCTGCCTGCGCTGCGGGCACCGCCAGGCGTCCGAGCCGGTGCACGCTCGGGTGCGGGCGGGCGAGGCTGATCCTTCGTGCCGGGAGGCGGGTGCTCCAGGATCGATCTGCGGCGGCATCCTCAAGTCGGCCACCATCAGCTTCGGGCAGAGCCTGGTGGCGGCCGACCTGGTGCGGGCCGAGGAGGCCGCCCGGACGTGCGATCTCCTGCTGGCGGTCGGATCGACGCTGGCCGTCTACCCGGCGGCGGGCCTGGTGCCCCTGGCCGTTCAGTCCGGGGCGGTGGTGGTCATCGTCAACGGAGGGCCGACCGACCTCGACCGGCTGGCCGACGTGGTGGTCCACGGCTCCATCAGCGAGGTGCTGCCGCGGCTGGTTGAGCCCCCCGCCGGCTGAGTCGGGTGAGCCTCAGTCCGAGGAGTTCTTGCGCTCCAACTTGGCCTTCCGGCGTGGCTTGAGGGCGAACCACCAGATGCTGGCCATCGTTCCGACGATGCCGACGGTGGCAGCCACCGGCTTCACGACTTTTCGGGCACCTCGCTTCGGCATGGGTGGAGACACTACCGGGATCGGCCTTCAGGGGGTTGGGCGCCCGGCCCGGTACGCCGCCGCCGCGGCCACCAGAGCCTGGAAGGGACGGCCGTCGGCCCCCTCCTCGGGGTGCCACTGCACGCCCAGGACGAAACGGGACTCGGGCAGCTCGACCGCCTCGATCACCCCGTCGGCGGCCCGGGCGGTCGGCACCAGGCCCTTCCCCAGCCGGTCGATGGACTGATGGTGCGAGCAGAGCACGGTCGGGGTGGCGCCGAACACGGCGGCGGCGTGACTGCCCGGCTCGGTCGCCACCGGCACCGGGCCGAAGACCAGCGGTGCCTTGCGGTGCAGATCGGTGCCAACCACGTCGGGCAGGTGCTGGTGCAGGGTGCCGCCGAGCTCCACGTTGAGCACCTGCAAGCCCCGGCAGATGGCCAGCACCGGGAGATCGGCCTGGAGGGCCGCGGCCAGCAGGGCCCGCTCACTGCCGTCGCGTACCGGGTTCACCCCAGCGACCGTGGGCTCGGGCGTCTCGCCGTAGCCCGCCGGGTCCACGTCCCCGCCGCCGGTCAGGACGAGCCCGTCCAGGGCGGCGATCACCTCGGCTGCCCCCGAGCCCGGTCCGGCCGCGGCCGTGCGTGACGGGGGCAGCAGGATGGGCCGGCCCCCGGCCGCCGCCACCAGCTCGTAGTACGACTCCGGCAGCACGGCGGCCGGGCGCTCCCACGAGTTCCAGGCGGCCTTGGCCACGTAGGTGGAGATGCCGATGAGGGGAACCCTCACGCCCGCTGCCCGATGGCGTCGGTAACCGCCCGCACCACTTCTTCCTTGGAGGCACCCGGTGAGAGCACCGCCACCACACCGGCAGTGTGCAGGAGCTCGACGTCGCGCTCGGGCACGATCCCACCCACGATCACCGGCACCTCCAGACCGCGGTGACGGAGCTCCTTGATCACGGCCGGGGCCAGCGTGAGGTGCCCACCCGAGTGCATGGAGAGGCCGACCAGGTCCACGTCTTCCTGCATGGCGGCGTTGGCCACCGTGTCCGGCGTCTGGCGGAGACCCAGGTAGATCACCTCGAACCCGGCGTCGCGCAGCATCCGGGCCACCACCTTGACCCCCCGGTCATGGCCGTCCAACCCGACCTTGGCCACCAGCACTCGTCCGGCGGTCCCTGGGGCACTGTTCATGAGGGCAGCGTACAAAAGGGTTGGACGGTGGCCCGCCGGTCCGCCATCATGCGTCATGCCCGGACTTGAGCTCATCACCGCAGGGATCGCCGACGGCTCCATCGACACCATCGTGCTGGCCTTTCCCGACATGCAGGGTCGGCCGGTGGGAAAGCGGGTCACCCCCGACTTCTTCACCGAGCACGTGGCCGAGCACGGCATTGAGGTCTGCGACTACCTGCTGGCCGTCGATATCGACATGAACCCGCTGCCCGGGTACCACTTCGCCAACTGGGACAAGGGCTACGGCGACGTCGTGGTGCAGCCCGACTACAGCACCGCCCGGCGCCTGCCCTGGCTGCCCGGGACGGCTCTGGTCATCGGCGACCTGAGCGACGAGGCGGGGGTGCCGGTCGAAGTGTCGCCCCGCCAGATCCTGCGCCACCAGATCGCCCGGGCCGCCGAACGGGGCTTCAGCGTGCTCAGCGCCACCGAGCTGGAGTTCTTCCTCTTTCGCGATACCTACGAGGAGGCGCAGGAGAAGAACTGGAAGGGGCTGACCCCCCACTCCTCCACCATTGAGGACTACCAGCTGCTGCAGACCTCGCGGGAGGAGTACATCCTGCGTCGGATCCGCCAGGAGATGTGCGCCGCCGATATCCCGGTGGAGTTCTCCAAGGGCGAGGCGGGACGCGGCCAGCACGAGGTCAATGTGACCTACACCGACGCCCTGCAGACGGCCGACCGCCACCTGGTGTTCAAGAACGGGATCAAGGAGATCGCCGCCCAGGAGGGACGGGCCGCCACCTTCATGGCCAAGTGGACCATGGACGACGTCGGGTCCTCCTGCCACGTGCACAACAGCCTGTGGGACCGGGAGACCAAGGAGCCCCTGATGGCTGACGCCTCCCATCCCAGTGGCCTGTCGGTGGTGGGGCGCCGGTTCCTGGCCGGCCAACTCCATGCGGCGCGCCAGCTGGCCTGGTGCGCCGCCCCCACCTTGAACTCGTACCGCCGCTACGTCCCCGGGAGCTGGGCCCCGACCGCGGTGGTGTGGGGCGAGGACAACCGCACCTGTGGCTTCCGGGTCATCGGGCACGGCGCCGGGCGTCGGGTGGAGACGCGGGTCCCCGGAGCCGACGTCAATCCGTACCTGGTCGTGGCCGCCTGCATCGCCGCCGGCCTCTACGGCATCGACCACGAGCTGGAGCTGCCCGATCCCTATCCCCGCAACGCCTATGAGGCCACCGATGTCCCCCGCATCCCCTCCACCCTGGTCGAGGCCATTGACGAGCTCCGGCACTCCGAAGTGGCGGCGGAGGCCTTCGGCCCCGAGGTGCACCATCACCTGCTCAACACCGCCCAGCAGGAGTGGGAAGCCGCCAACCGCCACGTCTCGGACTGGGAGCTGATGCGGAACTTCGAGCGGATATAGCGCTTGCTGCGCTCCCAGCTCTGCTCGCAGGAGTCGCTGCGGTCACCCGAGATCAGGCAGTGGTCGGATCGGCTGCGCCCCATGTGGAACCCGCGGGGCGAGGACCCGCGCCCCTTCATGCTCCACCGCAAAATGTGGGAGTGGCTGTTCATCGCGCAGGCCCTGTCCGAGCGCGATCTGTTGCGGCCCGGCCACCGCGGCCTGGGCTTCGGCGTCGGCCAGGAGCCCCTGGTCGCCCTCTTCGCCAGCTACGGCTGCGACGTGGTGGCCACCGACCAGCCGGCCGAGCTGGCCCAATCCTCGGGCTGGACCGACTCGGCCGTGGAGTACGTCGGCGGCTTGGCCGGCCTGAACGACGACGGCCTGTGCCCGAGCGAGCTCTTCGCCCAGCACGTGCGCTACCGGGACGTGGATATGAACGCCATCCCGCGCCATCTGCGCCACTTTGATTTCACCTGGTCGTCGTGCGCCTTCGAGCACCTGGGCTCATTGGAGGCGGGAATGGACTTCGTGGTCAACCAGCTGCGCTGCCTCAAGCCCGGCGGCGTGGCCGTGCACACCACCGAGTACACCGTCTCTTCCAACGACGAGACCCTGGCCGCCGGCGGCACCGTGCTCTACCGCCGGCGTGACATTGACGCCCTGGTGCAACGCCTGCGGGGCGCCGGCCACCTCATCGACGTCGACTTCACCGAGGGCACGACGCCCGAGGATCTCCATGTCGACACGCCGCCCTATAGCGATGTGCACCTGCGGACGACTCTCGGTGCGTTCGTGACCACGTCGCTGGCCCTGGTCATTGAGAAGAGCGCGGCGCCGGCGGGCCCGCTGCGGGCGCTGGTGCGCCGGATCCGGTCGCCTCAGGCGGGGTGAGCGCCCAAGCGGCCGCCGTTGAGGCGCTTGTGGATCCCCTTGGTCTCCTTGTAGAGGTTGATGAACTCCTTGAGCAGGGTGGCGTACAGCTCACCCGCCGCCTGGTCCGGGGTGTAGGTGGCCTTCACCTGCACCGTGGCCGGAATGTCGGCCAAGGTGATCCGGCCCAGGGCCAGGAGGGTGATGAGGCCGGCCCCGCGCACGTTGGCCAGCACCGGGTCGGCGATCTGGCGGATGGTGCGGCCCATGGCATCGGCGTGGATCTGTGACCAGATGTCCGAGTTGGCCCCCCCGCCCACGAAGGCCAGCGAGCCGAAGCGCCTCTTGGTGTACTTCTCCACCGCCCCCAGGAGCCAGGCCGAGTTGAGGGCCACCCCTTCGAAGACGGCGCGCACCAGGTGGGACCGGGTTGAGGACAGGGAGATGTTGTGGAAACCCCCCCTGATGGTGTGGTCGTCGACCGGGGAGCGCTCCCCGTTCAGCCAGGGCGTGAACATGACGCCGTGGGCCCCCGGGGGCACCGCGGCCGCCATGACGTTGAGCCGGTCGAACAGGTCGTCCGGGGCCACGCCGCCGCCCAGCCCGTCGTCGGGGTAGAGCAGGTTGTCGCGCAGCCAGGTCAGGCAGGCCCCGCCGGTCTCGTGCTCATCGGCCACCAGGTAGCGGCCGGGCAGGCCCGAGGGGATGGAGGCGATGTTGGTCAGGGCATCGGTCTTCTTGAAGGGGACGTGGCAGCTGATCCAACTCGATGTCCCGATGTAGAGGTGGCCGTCGAAGTCGTCGACCGCGCCCGAGCCCACCGCGGCCGAGTGCAAGTCGCCGGTGCCGGCCACCACCGGGGTGCCGGCCCGCAGCCCCAGCTCGGACGCCGCCGACGGGGTCAGCCCACCGAGAATGCTGCCGGTGGGCACCAGTTCGGGCAGCCGGCGGCGCTCCAGCCCGGCCATCTCGAAGAGGCTGTCGTCGTAGGCGACGGCGTTGATGTCCCGGTTGTCGGTGACCCAGTGCAGCGTGATGGTGTCGTGCGAGGCCCGGGCCAACCCGGTCAGGCGGAGGTTCAGGTAGTCCACCGGTTCGAGGAAGACGGCCGTGGCCGCGTAGACCTCGGGCCGCTCCGCCCGCAGGAAGTGGATGTGGCCCACCGGGTCCTTGCCCGAGAGGCTCGGGATGCCGCCGGTCTTGCGCACCCAGCGGGTCAGCTTGGAGGCCGAATAGCCCTGCACGTTGAGGGCGCCCCGCACGGTGTCCTTGACCGCGTCCGAGCCGCGCGAATCCATCCACGAGATGGCGGGACCCAGCGCCAGCCCGTCGGCTCCGATGGGCACGGTGCCCGACCACTGGGCCGTGCAGCCCACGCCGACCACCTGGTCGGGATCCACACCGCTCTCGGCCATGGCCCGCTGGGCCGACGCGACGACGGCGGCCCACCACTCGTCCGGGCTCTGCTCGGCGGAACCGTCGGTGCCGAGCGCTATCCCGACCTTCTCGAAGGCGTGGGCAGCGATCCGACCGGTGGCGGAGATGACGGCCACCTTGGGGCCGCCCGTGCCCAGGTCGACCGCCAGGACATACGTTTCATCCGGGCTGTGCTCGGGCAGCGCCCGCAACGCAACGGGCGCGGCGGCAGCCAGGGTCGGTGCTGAGGGGGAACGCATCTCGGCGAAGCGTAATCTCGACCTCAGCACACGACCCGGCGAGCCGTGCCATGGTGACTACTCGGCCAGAGCGGCTTCGACTTCCAGCTCAATCTTGACCTTGTTCCCCACGACGACGCTGCCGTCGAGCAGGGCGTGGTTGAAGCTCACGCCGAAGTCCCGGCGGTCGATCTCACCCTCGGCCGAGAAGGCGACGACCTTCTTGCCTTCCTGCATGGAGTCGCCCTCACCCAGGTACTCGAGCTTGAACTCGACGGCCTTGGTGACCCCGCGGATGGTGAGGTCGGCGAACAGCTTCCACTCACTCTCCGTCACCTTCTCGAGACGGGTGCTCTTGAGGGTGAGGGTGGGGTAGGTGGCGGCGTCCAGGAAGTCGTTGGTGCGCAGGTGCTCGTCCCGCTGGACCTGGTTGGTGTGGATGCTGGCCGTCTGGGCCGTGGCCTCGAGGGTCGACTCTTCGGGGTTCTCGGCCACCGTGAAGGTGCCGGAAAACTCCTGGAAGCGGCCCCGGACCTTGGTTCCGACCAGGTGGCGAGCGGTGAAGCCGACGTCGGAGTGGGCGGCGTCGACGGTGTAGGTACCTACCTTCGGCAGGGTGATCGTGTCAGTGGACATTTTGTAACTCCTTTGTGCTGTTTCGTGATCGTTGAGGTGATAGTATCTGATTATACAGATACTTGTCAAGCAGATACTCATTGATCAATCAACGGGAGTTTCTGGTACGGTTTGGACCAGAGTAGGGAGCGATATGGAGACGGCGGCTTTCCCACAGCAGAGCGGGACCGAGGACACCGGAACCTGCGGCATCCTGGGCCAGATTGACGACGAGCGCCTCCAGCTCATGGGGCTGATCGTGCGCTCCCACCGGAACCTGACCGATCAGCTGGGGCGGGAGTTGGAGCGCACCGTGGGTATCCCGATGGTGTGGTTCGACGTGCTCATCCACATCGGGGGGGCGGCCGAGGGGAGGCTGACCATGAGCAAATTGAGCTCGGACGTGGCCCTCACCACCGGGGGCGTGACCCGTTTGGTCGACCGCATGGTGGAGGCCGGCCTGGTGGCCCGCGAGAACTGCCCCAACGACCGGCGCAGCGTCCACGTGGTGCTGACCCCGAGTGGCCGCGACACGCTGGGCCAGGCCATTGCCGAGCAGATCGAGGGCATCGACCGGCTGGTGTTCACGCAGCTGAGCGTGGCGGACCGGGCCGCCCTGACCGGGACGCTGTCCAAGCTGGTCGGGGACTGCTGAGCCGGATGCGCGCATGACGGTCGACTGCGAAGAGGAACTGGACGGCCTGGCCTGCGCCGGGCGGGTCGTGGCCGAGGCGCGGGACACTATGGCCGCCGCCGTCTCGCCCGGCGTCACCACCGGAGAGCTCGATGCCATCGGTCGAGACGTCTTCGCTCGCTACGGGGCGCGCTCGGCCCCACGGCTCACCTACCAGTTCCCCGGATCGACGTGCATCAGCGTGAACGAGGAGGCGGCCCACGGTGTCCCCTCCCTGACCCGTCATCTGCAGGCGGGCGATCTGGTGAACCTCGACGTCTCGGCGGAGCTCGACGGCTACTGGTCCGACACCGGGGTCAGCCTGGCCGTGGGTGAGGTGTCGCCTCTGGCCACCCGCCTCTTGACGGCCACCACGCTGGCCCAGCGCGACGCCATGGAGGCGGCGCGTCCGGGCCGCCGGCTGCGGGACATGGGCCGCGCCGTCCAGGCTACGGCCCGTCGGCACGGGATGTGCGTGGTGGGGAACCTCTTCGGCCATGGCATCGGTCGGGCGCTCCATGAAGATCCATCCGTGCCCAGCATTGATGATGGACAGCATCTGGCTCTCTGGGAGGGTCTGGTGCTGGCAGTGGAGCCGTTCCTCTCACCGTCGGCCGATCACGTCGTCGACGGCGACGACGGCTGGACCTTGCGCACGGTGGACGGCAGCCTGGTGGCCCAGGTGGAGCACACCATGGTGGTCACCAACGACGGTCCCCTCGTCCTGACCTACTGAGCATCACGGCGTTATTGGCCCTTGAGCGAGGGCTGATTCGGCCCGAGCCCGCACTCAGCTGGACTCGCCGGCCTCCGCCTTGGCCAACCAGACCCGTGCCGTCAGGGGTCCCTCCTCGGTCTCGAGCTCGAGCACCGTGCCCTCTCCCGGCCCGGCCCCGGAGAGGATCTCGACGGCCAGCACTTCCCGGGCGATGTAGTCGAAGTGATCGGCGATGGCGTCCAACCCCTCGAGGTGAAGAACGATGCGGTCCGAGACGTCGAGCCCGCTGGTCTTGCGCAGGTCCTGAATGAGCCGCACCACTTCACGGGCCAGGCCGCGCTGGCGGAGCCCTTCGTCGAGGGTCAGGTCGAGTGCGACCACCTCACCCCCTTCGCGGGAGACGGCGAAGCCCTGCTGGCCCCGGACCCGCAGCTGCACGTCCTCGGGCGACAGTTCGACCGGACCCCCCGGCAGCTCCAGGGTGATCGACTGCCCCGCCTCCAGCGTCGCTGCCGTCTCGACCCCGTTGAGTTGGGCCAGCGCCGGCTTGAGATACTGGACCTGGTCCCGCAGCCGGGCGCCCAGCGTGCGGTAGTTGGCGACCAGCTCGAACTCGAGCACCTCGCCCAGCTCGTGGGCCACGTCAATGGCGTCGACGTTGAGCTCGGCCGCCACCAGGTCGTGCAGGATGGCCGGCGCGTCCGAGGGCAGGAAGACCAGGGCCCGGTTCAGCGGCTGGCGCACCTTGACCCCGGCCTCGCTGCGGGCCGCCCGGCCCAGGGAGGTGAGCCGGCGGGCCAACCCCATCTGCGCTTCGAGGTCACGGTCGATGGCAGCCGGCTGTGGCTCGGGCCAGTCGGCCAGGTGGACCGAGTCCGCTTCGTCCGCCCCGGTCAGCTGGCGCCACATGGCGTCGGCCACGAAGGGGCAGAAGGGCGCCAGCAGCAGCGCCAGCGTGGTCAGGGCCTGGTGCAGGGTGGCCTGGGCGGCCAGCGTGTCCCCGGGGGGCGCGTCCGGATCGGTGCGCCAGAAGCGGCGCCGGCTCAGCCGCACGAACCAGTTGGAGAGATCGTCGACCAGCGAAGCCAGCGCAGTGGCGGCGTCCAGCGGCTCGTAGGTCTCCAGGGCGGTGGTGACGGTGGCCACCGTGCTGGCCAGCCGCGACAGCAGCCAGCGGTCGAGGGGGCCACGGTCGGACGGGCCGGGGATGGCCCGGTCGGCCGGGTCGAACCCGTTCAGCGAGGCGTAGGTGGTGAAGAAACTGAAGGTGTTCCAGAGAGTGAGCAGCGTCTCGCGCATGGCGGTGTCGATGGCGGCCAGGCTGGCCCGGGTCGGCGTCCAGGGCGAGCCCTGGCTGAACATCCACCACCGCATGGCGTCGGCGCCCCGGGTGTCGAGGACGGTCCACGGGTCGATGATGTTGCCCTGCGACTTGGACATTTTGCGCCCGTCGCCGTCGATGATGTGGCCCAGGCACACCACGTGCTGGTACGGGCTCTTCCCGAACACCAGCACGTTGATGGCCAGCAGGGAGTAGAACCAGCCCCGGGTCTGGTCGATGGCCTCGGAAATGAAATCGGCCGGGAAGGCGAGCGCCTCGGCCGAGCCCGCGGCATGGGGGTACCCGACCTGGGCCGCCGGCATGGAGCCCGAGTCGAACCAGGCGTCGATGACCGGAGCCACCCGGCGCGCCGTGGCGTCCTCGCCGCCCAGCCCCTCCTCGGCGCAGGTGGGGCAGTCGAAGGTGATCTCGTCAATGGTGGGCCGGTGCGGGTCGATGCCCGTCACGTCGCGGCCGCAGAGGTCGGACAGCTCAGCCAGGGACCCGAGGCAGCGCAGGTGGTTGCGGCCGCAGCGCCAGATGGGCAGCGGCGTGCCCCAATAGCGGTCACGCGAGAGCGCCCAGTCGACGTTGTTGGACAGCCACTCCCCGAACCGGCCGTCCCGGATGTGGGCCGGGTGCCAGTCGATGGTGGCGTTGGCGGCCAAAAGGTCGTCCTTGCGGGAGGAGGTGGCGATGTACCAGCTCGGCTTGCCCCAGTAGATGAGCGGGGTCCCGCACCGCCAGCAGTGCGGGTACGAGTGCACGTAGGGAAAGCGCCGGATGAGCAGCCCCGCCGCTTCGAGGCGGTCGTTGATGGCGGTGTTGCTGGCCCGTACCTCCTGGCCGGCCAGCCAGGGGATCTCGTCGGTGAAGCGGCCGTCCGGTCCCACCGGGTTGAGCGAGGGCAACCCCTGCTCGCGGCCGACCTGGCGGTCGATCTCTCCGAAGGCCGGGGCCTGGTGGACCAGACCGGTGCCCTCCTCGGTATTCACGTACTCGGCCGGCACAATCCGCCAGCCGTCGGCCCCGGGCGGTGGCGGCAGGTCGTCGAAGGGTCGCTCGTAGTGCAGCCCGACCAGGTCGCGCCCGCGCATCCGGTGGCTGATCTTGGCTGAAGCCCCCTCCCCGAGCACGGCGTCGACCAGGTCCTCGGCGATGACCAGCCCCTCCACGGTGGCGTAGGTCAGGTCGGGGTTGACGGCGATCCCGGTGTTGGAGAGCAGGGTCCACGGGGTGGTGGTCCACACGGCCAGCCATTCGGCGTCCCCCACCACGGCCGGGTCGGGGTCGATGATGGCCAGGCGCACGTAGGCCGACTCGTCCTCCTCGTCGGTGTAGACGCCCGGCTGGCCCAGCTCATGGCTGGACAGCGCCGTGCCGCACCGCGGGCAGTACGGCACCACCTTGAGGTCCTCGTAGAGCAGGCCCTGGTCGAAGAGTTGCTGGAGGTGCCACCAGACCGACTGGATATAGGCCGGGGTCAGCGTCCAATACGCCGCCTCGGTATCGAGCCAGTAACCGATACGGGTGGTCAGCCGGGTGAACTCGTCGACGTAGGAGTAGACCGACTCGCGGCAGAGCCGGATGAACTCGGCGATGCCGACCTGGTCCTCGATCTGCTTCTTGCCGGTGATGCCCAGCCGCTTCTCGACCTCGACCTCGACCGGCAGGCCGTGGGTGTCCCAGCCAGCCCGGCGGGCCACGTAGGACCCGTCCATGGCGTGGAAGCGGCAGAACAGGTCCTTGTAGACCCGGGCCCACACATGGTGCAGGCCCGGCATGCCGTTGGCCGTCGGCGGCCCTTCGTAGAAGACCCAGGGCGGCGCGCCCTCCCGCTGCTCGACCGAGCGTTCGAAGACGCGATGCACCGCCCAGCGGGCCAGTTCGGCCTGCTCCAGGGCGACGAAGTCGGTGTCGGGGGGTACGGGTGTGAACACAGGAGCGCTTTGGGTGGCGCCGGGGTACAGGGACCCCGGAGCGTCCGGCAAGACTAATGGCCTGTGCCCGACCTCCCTTCTCCGCCGGGGCCCCTGACCGAGGCGACCGGTTTGACCATCGCTCCC
The DNA here is from genome assembly GCA_035552095.1 of Acidimicrobiales bacterium. Lineage (GTDB taxonomy): Bacteria > Actinomycetota > Acidimicrobiia > Acidimicrobiales > RAAP-2 > Bog-473. The sequence continues at coordinate 29,951 of DASZMA010000076.1, forward strand.
GCCCTCTTCGGCTCAGCCGAGGTGCGCTGGGTGGTGGCCCAGGCCGAAGCCGAGCTGGTGGCGCGCTACGGCACCCTGGACGGGGGAGAGCTGGGGCTGACGGCGGCCGAGTTCGAGCAGCCCTCCGGCACCTTCCTGCTGGCCCGGGTGCCTTCGCAGCACCGGCCCATCGGCGGGGTGGGCCTCCGGGCCAAGGGGGGAGGGGTGGGCGAGATCAAACGCCTCTGGGTGCCGCACGGCTGGCGGGGCCGGGGCATCGCCCGGGTCCTGATGGGCGCCGTGGAGACCGCCGCCCTGGAACTGGGGTACCCCGCCCTACAGCTCGAGACCGGGGACCAGCAGCCTGAGGCGGTCGCCCTCTACGCCACCTCGGGTTGGGTGCGCCAACACAGCGACTGGGCCGGCGGCCCGATCCCGGTGTGCTCCATCCACTTCGCCAAGGTCCTGGCCGGGCCCTGACCGCGCCCTGACCGCTGCGCCAGGTCCGCCGCGGGACTACGTCGGCGACGGATCGGGGCAGCCACTCCCGGTCCGCCCGTCGGCCCGGATCTGCCGGACCTGGTCCCAACGGGCGTCGTCCATGTCCAGCAGCGAGCCCAGCACGGCGTCGGCCAGGCCGAAGGCGGGGTGGTTCGCTTCGACCACCTCGGGGACGGCGATGCAGGCCATGGAGGCCGCCTTGGCCGCCAGCACGCCGGCCGGGGCGTCCTCCCAGACCAGGCAGTCCCGCGGCGCCACGCCCAGCTTGGCGGCCGCGGTCAGGAACACGGCCGGATGCGGCTTGCCGTACTGCTCGTCCTCCGCCGAGTGGATGAGGGCGAAGTGATGGCGCAGGCCGAAGTGGTCCAGTGCCGTCTCAATCAGGCGGTACTGCGAAGAGGAGGCCACGGCCAGGGGCAGGCCGCGCTGCGCGCACATGGCGATGGCGTGCTCGGCGCCCGGCTTGAGCTCCCCCTTGGCCAGCAGCAGCGCGATGACCCGGTCGACGATGGTCACCGCCACCTCGGCCGGGGTCGGGCCCGCCCATGGATACTGCTCGTGCCAGAAGACCGTCACCTCCCCCACGAACATGCCCTTGGTGTTGCGGCAGCCCTCCCGGGCCAGGGGCACGCCGAGGTCACCCAGGATCTCAATCTCGGCCTCGTGCCAGAGGATCTCCGAATCGATGAGCAGCCCGTCCATGTCGAAGATGGACGCGCCGAACTCCGCCGGCGCGGCAGGGGTCAAGCGGAGAGCTCGGCCTCAATGGCGTCAACGATGGCCGGATCCTCCGGCTCGACCTGGGGGCGGAAACGGCCCACGATCTCGCCGCTCCCCGACACCAGGAACTTCTCGAAGTTCCAGGTGATGTCGCCCGCCGCGCCCTCGGCGTCGGGGGCGGTCGTGAGCTCGGAGTAGATCGGGTGACGGTCGTCACCGTTCACGTCGATCTTCTCCATGAGGGGGAAGGTCACCCCGTAGGTGGCCGAGCAGAACTCCGCAATCTCCTCGGACGTCCCCGGCTCCTGCCCCATGAACTGGTTGCTGGGAAAGCCCACCACCGAGAAGCCACGGTCGCCGTACGTCTTCTGCAGCCGCTCCAGCCCTTCGTACTGCGGGGTCAGGCCGCACTTGGAGGCCACGTTGACCAGCAGGAGCGTCTTGCCGGCGTAGGCACCGAGCGACGTGTCGTCGCCCTGGAGGGAGTGGATGGGGATGTCGTAAAGGGCCATGGGGCCGAGGATACCGGTCCCCCACGCCCACCGCCCCCGCCGAGCGCCCGACCCGCGTGCCTAGGGTGAACCCCATGTACGCCGTGGTGATCCGTGACAGCCAGCTCCACTGGGAAGAGCGTGACGATCCGGTGCCCGGGGACACTGAGCTGCTGGTAGCGGTCCGGGCCGCCGCGCTCAACGGGGCCGACATGCTCCAGCGCATCGGGCTGTACCCCCCTCCCCCGGGTTCTCCGGCCGACATCCCGGGCATGGACCTGGCCGGCGAGGTGGTGGCGACAGGCCGTCAGGTGACCCGGTTCGCCCCGGGCGACCGCGTCATGGCCGTGGTGGGCGGCGGGGCCCAGGCCACGATGGCGGTGGTTGATGAGTTCCATGCCCTGGCCGTCCCCCCTTCGCTCTCCTGGCCCGAAGCTGGGGGGTTCCCCGAGGTGTTCTCGACCGCCTTTGACGCGCTCTTCAGCCGGGCGGAACTGCAGATGGGCGAGCGGGTGCTGGTCACCGGCGCGGCGGGGGGCGTCGGCACCGCCGGCGTCCAGCTTGCCGCGGCCACCGGGGCGATCGTCGTCGCCACTGTGCGGGACGCGGCGCGACGGGACGAGGTCAGCGCGCTGGGCGCCACCGTCGTGATCGACCATGGCGACGTCGCCTCCCACGGCCCTTATGACGTCGTGCTCGAGCTGGTGGGTGCGGCCAGCCTGCCTGACGTCCTGCCCCACCTGGCCCCCGAAGCCCGCGTCGTGGTGATCGGTGTGGGTTCGGGCGCACAGATTGAGCTCAACCTGCTCCAGCTCATGGGCGCCCGGGCCCGGATCGGCGGCGCCACCCTGCGCGGCCGCACCCGGCGGGAGAAGGCCAACGTGGCCGCCGGCGTCGCCGCTCACGTCGTGCCACTCCTGGCCTCGGGTCGCCTTGCCGTGCCGGTCTGCGCCACCTACCCCATGGCCGAGGCCACCGCCGCCTACGAACGGTTCGGCGCCGGGAGCAAGCTGGGCAAGGTGGTGTTGCTCGCCCCGTGATTGAGGCCGTCCTCTTCGATGGCGACCAGACGTTGTGGGACTTCCAGAAGGTCATGGTCACCGCGCTGGGTGCCGTCCTCGACGAGCTCCGCCTGGCCCGTCCCGGGGCGGGGACCGACGCGCTGCGCCTGGCTGACCTGTCGGCCGATCGGGATGCAGTGGCCCGTGAACTGGACGGCACCGAATTCAACCTGGCCCGGCTGCGCGCCCTGGGCTTCGCCCGCACCCTGGGGCGGCTGCAACCCGAGCGGGGCCAGTGGACCGAGCAGCAGGACGGGGCATTGGTCGAACAGCTGGTCGAGTCCTACTTCGAACATCGGGACCGCGATCCCGCCCTGTTCGACGACACCATTGACTGCCTGACGTCGTTGCGCCACCACTACCGCCTCGGCCTGCTCTCCAATGGCAGCCGCCTCCCCGAGACGGTCGGCCTCGGAGGGTTCTTCGAAGTGGTCGTCTTCGCCCAGGACCACCGGGTGGCCAAGCCCGACCGCGCCATCTTCGAGATCGTGGAGCAGCAGATGCAGATAGAGCCCCACCAGGCCGTCCTCATCGGGGATCATCCCCACAACGATGTGGTGGGCGCCAAGCGTTCGGGCTGGCGGGCCATCTGGATCGACCGCCAGGGTGGGACGGCCGCTACGTGGCGCCCGACGGCTTCACCGACGAGCCCGATGCCGTGATCACCACGCTGCGCGATCTGCCGCTCGTACTCAGTCGTCTCTAATTTCGGCAAAGGCGGGTGAAGGCGACCCCCGCCGCGGTGCCCCGTCGGTCAGGACGAGGTGATGGTGACCTTGAGCATCCGGTGGGTGACGTTCGGAGGGACTCCCGAGGCGGTGCCTTGCGCATTGATCTTTTCGACCACGCTCATCCCCGAGGTGACATGGCCGAAGAGGGAGTACGAGTCCGCCAGCGATTCGCCCTCTGCTCCAGCGACGATGAACCACTGGCTGCCGCCGGTATGCGGTTGGCCGGTGTTGGCCATGGCCACGGATCCGAGTGGGTACTGGTCGGCGGGGTTCGATGCCTTGGCGGGCAGTTCGTCGGGGATGGTGTACCCCGGGCCTCCGCTTCCCGTCCCGGTTGGGTCTCCGGTCTGATCCATGAAGGTCGGGATGACCCGATGGAAGATCACGCAGTCGAAGAAACCGTGCTGTGCCAGGAAGACGAAGTTGTTGACGGTTTGGGGGGCATCCTTCGTATCCAGCGCAATGACGAACGTGCCCACATCGGTCTTCACCGTCGCGGTATAGACCTTGGCGGGATCGATGACGGTGGCCGGTGCGCTGCTCCACTTCGGCTTCTTCAGCGCGGTAGCGGATTTCTTGGGACAGCCGGCCGCCACCGAAGCGGTGTTGGCGGCTGCCTGCGCCTTTGCGTTGGCCGCCGATCCGCCCGACCCCGAGGCAACCGTGACGCTCTTGAATCTCGCGCCCTGTTGCTTCGCGGCATTCGCCAGCACCTGCTGGTCGTGCGCGGTAAACGGAACGGGGGTCCCCGTGGTGGTACTGGTCGTCGAACTCGGGGGCGGACCCGTTGACAGGGCGGTCAGTTCGAAGGCGTTGCCGCTCCGCCAGCCGATGAGGTAACTCGAGCCCGATCCCACTCGCTCAATGGCTGTCGATCCGAGCTCCTTTGGTGGACTCAGGCCCGCTTGCGCCTTCCCGTCGGACTTCACACTCTGCAAGAGGCCGGCCGCATCGGCCGCTGATTGGCAGTAGAGAACCTCGGAGACCAATTGGAGATCTCCGGATGCGCTGGCAAATTCCTCTTGGGCGCCATAGGGGCACCCCGTGACGCCGGTGGTCGTTGAGGTGGTGGGAGCGTTGACGACTTTCGTGAATCCCGCCTGTTTGGCGGCGGCTACGGGAACGAGGACACTGGTCGATGGCTTCGACGCCAGGACCGCGGCCGTGGCGGCGGACGCCACCGCGAGAGGTCCTACGACGGCGACCGCGGTTGCGCCAATGCTTACGGCGGCGATGAGCTTCACAGTCAGCTTTCTCACGAACACACGTCTTTCTAAAGGGAGCAGCCTTCCCGGGCCCGATCGGCTGAGAGGCGATTCAATTCGGATGCCAGCTGGCTTCGGTGAGGAAGCTAGCCGAACGGCGGGGCATTGGTGCCGCGCCCGTAGGCGTCTGCGTGGCTGACGACTTTCGTGGCGGGACGGTGCGGCTGCTATCCCCGTTGGGCCGATCCGCGACGCACCTGACCCGAGCGGCGGGGTGACAATGGGCGACCCGTTGTGGTCAGTGGCGCTCCCGGGCCAGCGTCACGTTCCCAGGTCGGTGCGCACGTCGAAGAGATGGTGAATCGGGTCGTGGATCATGTACCGCCCGAAGGTTTCGATGGTGAAATCCGCACCGTCGCTGCGCCGGCCCCGGCGCTGCCAGCTGTCCCCCTCGACCGAGTCGAAGCGCACGGCCAGCACCTCGGCCGCCCCCTCCAATTCCGAACCGACCACGGTGGGGTCCTGATCGTTATAGGCCTCTTCGACAGCGGTCCGGTCCTGATCCCAGTTCGGGTACGTCGGATTGTCGGCCGTCAGCATGAGCTGGAGCCGCTCGTCGTAGAGACGAAAGACGTCGCGCACATGGCAGGTGTATTCGAGCGGCGACCACCGATCGGGCCGTACCCGCCGCGTGAGCACCGGGGCGGGCTCCGCCGCGATCGAGAGCCATTCCCTGGCGTTGGATCGGATGAGCGGGGAGATCTGCTCGGGCGCCAGCGAGGCGGCATCGAAACCGCACTCTGGACACGGTCGCTGGAGGACCCAGGTCCAGTCCTTCTGATCGGGTTCGATCTGATCGGGTTCGATGGACACGAAGAGAGACAGTACGTGCCCGGGTCGGCTGGAAGCGCCAACCCTCAGCGCGTCAGGATGACCACACCGGCGTTGGCCCCCCGGCCCACGGTGTGCGAGAGAGCGACCTGCGCCCGCGCCACCTGACGCGGCCCGCACTCTCCTCTCAGTTGCCGCACCAGTTCGACCACCTGGCCCAGAGCCGAGGCGCCCAGCGGCTCGCCCTTGGAGAGCAGTCCCCCGCTCGGATTGACCGGCAACCGGCCGCCCAGCGCGGTGTCGCCCGAGTCCAGTAGTTCGGCCGACCCTCCGGGCGCACACAGACCCAACTCCTCGTAGGAGAGCAGCTCGCGGGCGGCGTCGGTGTCCTGGCACTCCACCACGTCGAGGTCGCCGGGCCCGAGACCCGCCTCCTCGAAGGCGGCCCGGGCGGCCAGGGTGGTGGGTGACGGCACCGTGTCATCGGTCAGTCCGGATAAGGGGGTCGACTCGCTGAGCACCGCCCCGGGCAGGTGGGAGCGCAGGACCGCACCGGCCAGAGTGACCGGGGTGCCGGTGGGTGCCCCGGCCAAACCGGCCCGGGTCAGCACCACGGCGGCGGCGCCCTCGTTGGGCGAGCAGAGCATGAACAGGTGGAGGGGCTCACAGACGACCCGGGAGGCCAGCACCGCTTCGGCCGAGACCTCCTTCTGGTACATCGCATCGGGGTTGGCCGCCCCGTGCCGGCGGTTCTTGACCACCACCTGGGCCAGGTGGTCTTTGGTCACGCCCGAATTGATGGCGAGGCGCTGGGCCCGCAGACCGAAGAAGGCCGGGGTGGCGGCCAGCCCGGCCTCCTCCTGCCAGGGCTCGAAGAACGAAGACCGGATGATGCCCTTGGGCATCTTCTCGGTGCCGAACACTAGGACGGTGTCGTACTGGCCGGCCCGGATGGCCCCCGCCGCCAACATGAGGGCGGCACCCCCGCTGGCACACCCGGCCTCGACGTCGACGATGGGCATGCCGGTCATGCCCAGGCGGCTGAGCACCTTGTGGCCGGTGGCCACGCCGCCGTAGGCGGTGCCGCAGAAGGCGGCCTGGAAGCCGCCGCGCCCGACGCCGGCCTCGCGCAGGGCGGCCCGCACGGCGTGCACGCCCAGGTCAGTGGTCGAGACGCCCTCGAAGCGGCCGAAGGGGTGCAGGCCCACCCCGGTGATGACCACGCCGCTCATGGGGCACCCGTCATGTCGTGTCCGTCATGTCGTGTCCGTCGGTGCGAAGGCGAAGGTCACCACGTCGTCCCCAGCGTCATTGACGTGCAGCGGCACCACGCGCAGCTCCATGGGCTGACCCAGCCGCAACGCGCCGGGGTCGCTCACCGTCAACCGGGTGATGACCCGGATGCCTTCGGGCAGTTCCACCACGCCGATCCCGAACGGCGTCTCACCGGCGTACCCCGGGGGCGGCGCGGTCACCGCGGTCCAGGCCCACAGCGTGCCGGCCGCCGAGAGCTCGGTGGGTTGGGGATCCTCGACCGAGCAGTAGGGGCAGGTGTCGTGACGGGGAAAGTGGTGCGCCCCACAGGCGGCACAACGGCTGCCCAGGAGGATCGGCGGCGCGCCGTCGGTGAAGAGCCCCTCTCGAACCATGACGCGCACGGCGGTCAACCTAGGCGATCAGCTCGGGAGCTCGACCAACTCGAGGGCGTCGAACTCCCAGAAGGCGCGCAACGAGGCCAGCTGGCCGGCGCCGTTCGACTTGTAGGTGTAGACGCCCCGGACAATGGCCTGATGGGTCCCCCCGGCCAGCGTGGTGCGGATGATCCCGACGTCGGCCACCTCGTCCCCGCACAGGAAGGACTGCTCAATCTCGAACGTGATGGCGTCACTGGGGGCGATGACGGTGTCGTAGAACGCCGCGATGGCTTCCCGCCCGTGGTGGCCGCTCCCGTCCGGGTCGAAGGCCGAGGGTCCGATCGGATCCTGCACCACGGCGTCGGGGGCGAAGAGATTCAGCCAGGTGTCCCGGTCCCCGGCGTGCACGGCGGCGCGGGAGCGAATAGCCAACTCGCGCGCGCTCAGCGTTTCCTCGGTCATATCTGCGCATTCCCTCCCTCGCCGGGCCTCGTGTCCGGCCCGGACATCTTGGCCCGAACACCCCGGTCCATCAACGGACCTTGGCGATCACATCGTCGCTGAAGCGCTGCAGGGCGTCGATCTTGGTCTGCAGCGACTCGGTGTCCTGTTCGGGGACGTAGGGCCAGCGGAACCCGACAATCACGTCGGTCACCCCCAGCGCCTCCAGCCGGTGCACGCCGCTGGGGCTGTACGCATCGAGCGAGATGACGTGCACCTCGAACGGCTTGCTCTCCGTGCCGTGCTGGCGCCGGAGCTCGGCCAAACGGTCCAGCAGGCCGGGTAGGTCGGCGGGATCGCCGCCCCCGTGCAGCCAGCCGTCGCCGCTGACGGCGGCCCGGTGCAGGGCCGCCTCATGGTGCCCCCCGATGAGGATCGGCACGGGCTGGGACGGCGTCGGGCTCATCTTGACCGAGGGGAGGTCGAAGACGTCCCCGTGAAATTCGAAGTACCCGCCGGCCATCAGCCCGCGCATCACGGCGATCTGCTCGTCCATGCGCTTGCCCCGACCCTCCCAGGGCACGCCGCACACGGTGTAGTCCTCGGGCCACGGGCTGGTCCCCACGCCGAGCAGGAGGCGGTTGTTGGTGAGCACGGCGGTGGAGCTCACCTGCTTGGCCACCAGCACGGGCTGGCGGATGGGCAGCTTGACCACGAAGGTGACGAAGCGCAGCGTCTCGGTGACGGCGCCCATGGCCGGGATGAGCGAGAACGGCTCCAGGAAGGGCTTGTCCTCGAGGAACTCCCGCGTCCCGTCGGGATTGAAGGGATACCGGGTGTCGGACTCCTCCGGGTAGCAGATGCTGTCGGGAATGACCATCGAGTCGTACCCCGCCGCTTCGGCGGCACGCGCCAAGGGCAGGTAATACGACGGATCTGTCATCGACTCGGCATACGAGAACCGCATGTCACCTCCGGTTGGGCAGAAATAGGACGTTCCGGCAGTCGCCGCCTACCATGCGGCTCGTGCCAGCTCATCCTGCCAGCACCGACCTGCCCGGTCACAACCCGCTCACCGGCGACCTCCGCTCGGCCGGCGGCGTCCCCTTGGCCCTCGACCTGTCACTGGACGACCTGGAGCGCGAAGCCAGGCACGTCCTGGGGGAAATGGCCTACGCCTACTACTCGGGCGGGGCCGACGACGAACGACTCCTGGCCGGCAATGTGGAGGCGTGGGCCCATTGGCAGCTCCACCCGAGGGTGCTGGCCGGCATTGACGGGGTCGACCTGGCCACCACCCTGCTGGGCACGCCGGTGAGCTCGCCGGTGGCCATTGCCCCGACCGCCATCCAAGGTCTGGCCCATCCCGACGGTGAAGTGGCCACCGCCCGGGGGGCCGCCGAAATCGGGGCCCTGATGGTGCTCTCGTCCCTGGCCACCAGCTCCCTCGAGGAGGTGGCGGCCGCCGCGCCGGGGGCACCGCGCTGGATGCAGATCTACATTCTGCGGGAGCGGACGCGCACGATCGAATTGGTGCAACGGGCGGCCGCCAACGGCTACCGCGCCCTCGTCCTCACCGTGGACGCTCCGGTCTCAGGGCTGCGACTGCGCGAGCTGCGCACGGGGGTCCATCTGCCCAGTGACCTGGCGCTCCCCAATCTGGCCGGGGAGAGCACGAAGAGTGCCCAGCAGGGTGGCTTCATGGCGGTGGTCACCCGGGAGTTCGAGCCCGCGCTGACCCCGGACGACATCGGATGGCTGGCCGGGCTCTCCGCGCTGCCGGTGCTGGTCAAAGGGGTCCAGCGGGCTGATGACGCCGTGCGTTGTGTCGAGGCGGGCGCGGCCGCCGTCGTGGTCTCCAACCACGGGGCGAGGCAGCTGGCCGACGCCCCGGCCACGGCCGACATCCTGGCCGAGATCGTCGACGCCGTGGCTGGCCGGGCCGAGGTGTATGTCGACGGTGGCGTGCGGCGAGCGCCCGACGTCGTCAAGGCGCTGGCCTTGGGCGCGCGTGCCGTCCTGATCGGCCGGCCTTCGCTGTGGGCCCTGGCGGTCGGCGGGTCCGAGGGCATCGCGTCGCTCCTGAGTTGGTACGAATCGGAATTGCGGCGGGCCATGGCGCTGTGCGGCGCGGCGACGGTGGCCCAGGTCGACCGCTCCCTGATCCGGCGGGCACCGGGATACCGGTTGGACGGAGGCCGTTCATGAGCACCGTGGCGGCCATGGTGGCCGCCCGGGCCGAGGACGACCGGCCCGCCGTGCTCGATGCGAGCGGACAGTGGTCATGGCGCCAGGCGGTGGCCGAAGGCGCCACCCGGGGCGCATTGGCCCAGGCGCTGCGGGGTGACGGCCCCTTTCATATCGGTGTCCTGCTGCCCAACGGACCGGAGTACCTGTTCTGGCTGAACGGGGCCGCCCTGGCCGGCGCCGCCATCGTCGGCATCAACCCGACCCGGCGCGGTGAGGCGCTGGCCGCTGACATCCGCTCCACCGACTGCGCCATCATCGTCACCGACGGGGACGGGTTGGCGCTCCTGGAGGGCCTGACGCTGGGGGTCGACCCTGAGCACATCCTGGTGGTCGCCACGCCGCGCTACGCGTCGCGGCTGGCCCAATTCGACGCGGTTGACCCCGCCGCGGGCGAGGCGGCCCGGCAGTTGGTGGCGTCAGCCGACGGGATCGGCGAGGACGCTCTGTTCCAACTCATCTTCACCTCGGGCACCACGGGCACCCCCAAGGCGGTGCGCTGCACCCAGGGCCGGCTGGCCGGGATAGCCGAGGTGGCGGCGCCGGGCTACGGCTACGGGCCCGACGACGTCTGCTACTGCCCGATGCCGCTCTTCCACGGCAACGCGCTGATGGCCCTGTGGGGGCCGGCCGTCATGGTGGGGGCCGCCATTGCCGTCCGGCCCCGCTTTAGCGCCTCGGCCTTCATGGACGATGTGCGTCGCTTCGGAGCCACCAAGTTCAGCTATGTGGGCAAGGCGATCGCCTACATCCTGGCCACCCCCGAGCGCCCCGACGACAGCGAGAACACCCTGCGCAGCGCGTTCGGCACGGAGGCCTCGGTGCGCGACCGCCGCCGTTTTCGAAAGCGGTTCGGCTGTTACCTGATGGAGGGCTACGGCCAGAGCGAGGGCGGGGCCACGCTCAACCCGGTGCCGGGCATGCCGAGCGGCTCGCTGGGCAAGCCGGTGGACGGCGTCGACCTGGCCGTCATCAGCCCCGACACCGGTCAGGAGTGCCCACCGGCCACCTTCGACGCCGACGGGCGACTCCTCAATGCCGGTGCCGCCACCGGCGAGATCGTCAATCGAAGCGGGCGCGGCAAGTTCGAGGGGTACTACAAGCACGAGCAAGCCGAGCAGGACCGGCTCCGACAAGGGTGGTACTGGACCGGAGACCTGGGCTACGTGGACGCCGATGGCTTCTTCTATTTCGCTGGGCGATCGGGCGATTGGCTCCGGGTCGATTCGGAGAACTTCGCCGCCGGCCCGGTAGAGGCGGTGCTCTCACGCCACCCCGACATCACCGTGGCGGCCGTCTATCCGGTGCCCGACACGGGGTCCGGCGCCGGTGACCAGGTCATGGTGGCCCTTGAACTGGCTCCGGGTACGACCTTTGATCCCGACCACTTCGTGACCTGGTTGGGCGCCCAACCCGATCTGGGCCCGAAATGGCAGCCTCGATTCGTGCGCATCTCGGCGTCGCTGCCCCAGACCGCCACCGGGAAGGTCACCAAGGTCGGCCTGCGTGAGGAAGCCTGGGCGTGCACCGAGCCGGTGTGGTGGTGGCCGCTCACCTCACCCCAGCTGTCCTATCGGCCGTTCACCACCGACGACGCCGACTCGCTGGCCGCCGGTCTGTCTGAGCACGGGCGCCCACCGGTTGGCGTCGACCGCTGACGGGACTGACGGGACCGGCGGTCAGGCCCCGACGTACGCGGCCAGGTGCTCGCCGGTGAGGGTGGAGCGGGCGGCGACGAGGTCGGCCGGTAGGCCCTCGAACACGATGCGGCCACCGTCATGACCCGCCCCGGGGCCGAGATCGATGATCCAGTCGGCGTGGGCCATCACCGCCTGGTGGTGCTCAATGACGATGACCGACTTGCCGGAGTCGACCAGTCGGTCCAGTAAGCCGAGCAGATGCTCGACGTCGGCCAGGTGCAGACCGGTGGTCGGCTCGTCCAGGACGAGGACGCCGCCCTTCTCAGCCATGTGGGTGGCCAGCTTGAGCCGCTGCCGCTCCCCGCCGGACAGCGTGGTCAGCGGTTGGCCCAGGCTGAGGTAGCCGAGCCCGATGTCGACCAGACGGTTCAAAATGGCATGCGCCGCCGGCGTGTGGGCTTCGCCGGCACCGAAGAAATCGGCGGCCTCGGTCATCGACATGGCGAGCACCTGGCTTATGTCCCGGCCGCCTAGGTGGTGCTTGAGCACCGAGGCCTCGAAGCGCTTCCCCTCGCACTCCTCGCACGTGGTGGCCACGCCCGCCATCATGGCCAGATCGGTGTAGATCACGCCGGCGCCGTTGCAGGTCGGGCAGGCACCCTCGGAATTGGCACTGAACAACGCCGGCTTCACACCGTTCGCCTTGGCGAACGCCTTGCGGATCGGCTCCAGCAGTCCCGAGTAGGTCGCCGGGTTGCTCCGTCGCGAACCGCGGATGGGACTCTGGTCGATCGACACCACACCGGCGCCCGCTGGCATCGACCCGCGTACCAGGGAGCTCTTGCCTGAGCCAGCCACGCCGGTGATCACCACGAGGACGCCGAGTGGGATGTCGACGTCGACATGGCGCAGGTTGTGCGTGGTGGCATCGCGGATCTCCAGGGTGCCCGTGGTCGCCCGGACCGCCTCCTTGAGGGCAGCCCGGTCGTCGAGATGGCGGCCGGTGATGGTGCCGCTGGCCCGCAACCCTTCCACGGTGCCCTCGAAACACACGGTGCCACCGGCGGTGCCGGCGCCCGGGCCGAGGTCGATGACGTGGTCGGCGATGGCGATCGTCTCGGGGTCGTGCTCCACCACGAGCACCGTGTTGCCCTTGTCCCGCAGCCGCAGCAGCAGGTCGTTCATCCGCCTGATGTCGTGGGGATGCAGGCCGGCGGTGGGCTCGTCGAAGACGTAGGTGACGTCGGTGAGCGAGGAGCCGAGGTGGAGGATCTTGACCCGCTGCGCCTCGCCGCCCGACAGCGTGCCCGATGGCCGGTCGAGCGAGAGGTAGCCCAGCCCGAGGTCGACAAACGAGTCGAGCGCCTGCTGCAGCGTCGCCAGCAGCGGTGCCACCGATGGTGCCTTGAGGCGGCGGACCCACTCAGCCAGGTCACTGACCTGCATGGCACACGCATCGGCGATGTTGACCTGGCCGATCCGCGACGACCGGGCCCCCTCGCTGAGCCGGGTGCCGTCGCAGTCAGGACAGGCGGTGAACGTCACCGCCCGGTCCACGAAGGCCCGGATGTGGGGCTGCAGCGATTCGGGGTCCTTGGAGAGGAACGCCCGCTCAATCTTGGGGATCAGCCCCTCATAGGTGACGTTGACCCCGTTGACCTTGACCCTGATCGGATCGTGGTGCAGGAAGTCGTGCAACTCCTTCTTGGTGTACTTGCCGATCGGCTTGTCCGGGTCCAGTAGCTCCGACTCGAGATAAGGCCGTACCGCGAAGAAATTGTCCACCGTGTAGCCGGGGACGGTGATGGCGCCCTCGGCCAGCGACTTGGCGTCGTCGAAGAGCTGGGTCAGGTCGACATCGTTGACCCGGCCCAGGCCCTCGCAGCGCGGACACATGCCGCCGGTGCGGCTGAAGGTCTTTCGCACGGTCTTACCCGCCCCGCGCTCGACCCTGACGGCGCCGCTGCCATGGACCGAGGCCATGTTGAAGGAAAAGGCGCTGGGCGAGCCGAGGTGCGGCTTCCCGAGTCGGCTGAAAAGGATGCGCAGTAGCGCGTTGGCATCGGTGGCGGTGCCGACCGTGGAGCGGGCATGGCCACCCATCCGTTGTTGGTCGACGACGATGGCGGTCGTGAGCCCTTCCAGCACGTCGACCTCGGGCCGGGCCAACGTCGGCATGAAGCCCTGCACGAAGGCGCTGTAGGTCTCATTGATCAGCCGCTGCGACTCGGCCGCGATGGTGTCGAACACCAGGGAGCTCTTGCCCGAGCCCGAGACGCCGGTGAACACGGTCAGCCGTCGCTTGGGGATCTCCACGCTGACGTCCTTGAGATTGTTCTCGCGGGCACCGTGCACCCGGATCAATTCGTGACGGTCGGCAACGGGTCGCACCGGCGAGGGCGCGTCCGTCTTCGTGGCCTTGCTCATTGGGTCTCCATGTCTGAGGGGTCAGAGGACCAGGCTCGCCGCCGCGCCTCGCCCTCGAACCGGCGGGTCGGCCCGCATGCTACTGGGGCGGTTGAATCAGTCCGATGACGTTTCCGTCCGCATCGGTCACCAACGCCCGCAGCATGCCGCCACCGACATCGGTGGCGGCCTGGTTCGTCACGGCGCCGGCTTCAACGAGCGATTGCACCGTCTTTTCGATGTCGTCGACGTACGAATAGGCGACCGGGCCGGTCATGCCCTGGCGGTGGCCATTCGGATCCAGGCCTACCTCAAGGCCGCCCAGTCGAAAGCCGACGTACCAGGCTTCGTCCGTGTACGGCTCGACGCCCAACAGCGTCGAGTACAGCGCCTTCGCCTGGGCGATGTCCTTGACCGGGACGACGAGGGTCTTGATGCCTTCATTCATATCGAGCTCCTTTACCGAGGGACCGATGCACCGACCCCCGCATGGGGCGGCACCTCTATGACGGATGGCGAGACCAGAATGTGACCGCGGGCCCAACGCTCCTGGTCGAGATGGGATGACGCCTCCAGCGGTCGACTGCCTGGTCACGTTCGCCGGCTTCCCTTCGTCATACTGATGACGGACGACGCGAGGGAATGTGACCCATGGCCCAGGCCGACTGGCTGGCAGAGGAATTTGAGACCAACCGGGCCCACCTGCGGGCCATCGCCGTCCAGATGCTCGGGTCACCCCACCGAGCGGACGACGCCGTCCAGGAGGCGTGGATCCGTCTCAACCGGGCGGGCGCCGACAACGTCGAGAACCTGGGCGGGTGGCTGACCACCGTGGTGGCTCGCGTCTGTCTCGACATGCTGCGCTCCCAGAATGCCCGGGGTGAAGCGTCCATTGAAGCCCACCCAGCCGCGGTAGCTAGCGCCAGCGAAGCTGCGCACGGCCCCGAGCAGGAAGCCGTGCTGGCCGATTCGGTCGGTTCGGCCTTGCTGGTCGTGCTCGACACCCTGGTGCCGTCCGAGCGGCTGGCCTTCGTGCTGCACGACATCTTCGCCGTGCCGTTCGATGAGATCGGACCGATGGTGGGTCGGTCGCCCACCGCCACCCGCCAATTGGCCAGCCGGGCCCGGCGCCGGGTCCAAGGAGTGAGCCCCGATCCCGATGCCGATCCCGCCCGGCAGCGAGAGATCGTCGTGGCCTTCCTGGCCGCCTCACGGGGCGGGGATTTCAACGCGCTGGTGGCATTGCTCGATCCCGAGGTCGTCATGCGAGCCGACCCGAACGCGACGCCGCCGGGCGTTCCGAGCGAGGTCAGCACGGCCACCGCTGTCGCCAACGCGTTCGTGGGACGCGCCTCCGCCGCCCAAATGGCGGTCGTGGATGGATCAGCGGGAGCCGTGTGGGCGCCCCGTGGCAAGCCACGAGCTGTCTTTGCGTTCACGATCGTCGGCGGGAAGATCCTCGAGATCGAATTGATCGGCGACCGCCAGCGGATTGCGTTGCTCGACGTGGTGATCGAAGCTGACCGGCCGTGACGCTGGGAGCGGCAAAACCCCTCTAAGGGATCGCCACCGCAAGCCTGGCCAGCCCGAACGCCGCGCCTGATGCTGGAGGTGCCTCCGGAGAGGTAATACTTCTGGGCGCATGGACGACGATCCCACACCTCCCGAGTCAGCCGATACGGATTCGGGAGGGCAGCCAGCCCGCAGCAGGAGGGGCCGTTGGCTGATCGAAACCCTGGTCGTGGTGGCCGTGGCCCTGGTGATCGCGGTGGTGCTGCGTACGTTCGTGGTGGGTACCTACTCCATCCCTTCCGGGTCGATGGAACCCACCCTCAATGTCAACGACCGGATCCTGGTCGACAAGCTCAGCTACCACCTGCACGGAATCGGTCGGACCGACATCGTGGTCTTCTCGACGCCGCCCAACGAGCATTGCGCCGGCCCTCCGGTGAAGGACCTCGTCAAGCGGATCATCGGCCTCCCCGGTGAGACCATCTCGCTCTCGGGCGGGCAGGTCTATATCAACGGGAAGCTGTTACCCCAGCCCTGGCTACCCGCCGTGACCCAGCGCTCGACGACGCCCGGACCGGGCGCGCAGCCCTACGCGTTGGCGCACCCCTTCAAAATCCCGGCCGACCACGTCTATGTCATGGGCGACAACCGGACCGAGTCGTGCGACAGCCGATACTGGGGCCCCATAAAGGAGTCAACCATCGTCGGCAAGGTCGACGTGCGCTTCTGGCCTTTAACCCGCTTCCACTTCTTTTAGGCCAGCCGCGGCGGGGACTACGCGGTCGCCAGCACGAGGCCACGGGTGATCGAACGGTCAACTCGGTGATCGAACGAGGAGGCGTCGTCGACCACGGTGAAGCCGGCATGGCGCAGGGCATCCTCAAACTCATCCCGAGCGAAGGTCTTGGTGTTCCAGGCCAGCGCCAGTCCGGCGCCGCTCCGCATGACCCGGCGCCAACCGGGTAGGGCCGAGACGACCAGTTCACCCGGCGCCCTGGCCAGTCCGCCGGTGGCCGTCGATCCGTGGTGCACGCCGTAGGGCAGGTCGCCCACCAGCACGTCGAAACTGCGGGCGCCGAAGTGCTCGCTCGTGTTGGTGGTGTCATCCCTCACCACCTCAACGCTCTGCGTCCGGCGGATCCGCAAGCTGAACCGTCGTGCTCCGGTCAGGGGACCTTTGCGGATGTGCGCCTCCTCCAGCTTGGGTGACAGCCGATTGTCCTTCAGGTATGTGTTCAGGAAGAGCCGATAGGCCTCGAAATCCGAACCATCGAGATCGATACCCGCCACGTCGAATCCGTACATCAGGCCCCGGTTCAGCGAGGTGCCGCGCCCGGCGACCGGGTCGAGCAGGCGAACCGGCAGGCCCTGACGGCTGCGCTCCCGGGCGGCCGCCGAGAGTGCCACCGCCACGTTGACCATCAGGTGGGTGAACTGCTCGTTGGTCTTGCCCGAATAGCGCTGAATGGTGATGAGGTCGGAGCCGAAGTACTCGAGACGTCCCACCGGGAGCGGGAGGAATGAACCGTCGGCGCCGACCCGGAAGAGCGCGTAGGTCGCCGACAAGTTCGACAGGAGGAACACGTCGTGGTCGTCCAGCTCCTCAGCGTCAAGGAGGAGATACTCGACCCCGCCCACGACTTTCTCGGCGCTGTGGTTGAGCTGGCCGTGCAACACGGGCGCCACGACCGCCAGTTCGGCCAGGGCCAGCCGGGCCAGGTCCCGTCCGTAGACCCGGTTGGCCGAGGGCAGGGTGAGCAGGGCGTAGTCGGGCATGCCTTAGCTGCTCCGCTCACCGTGGCGTGTCACCTCGACAGCCTGCCCAAGCCGTACTCGCCGCCGCAACCCGCCACCTAATGTGCATGGCACCGGACATCGGCTAAAGGAGGACGTCATGTTGCTCAAGGGCCTCAACCACGTCGCCACCATTACCAACGACGCCACTCGGTTGCAGGGTTTCTACGAGGAGGTCTTCGAGGCGGAGATCCTCCGCGACGGCGCCGAGTTTCCCGACGGCCGGGGTCCCCGGCTGTCCATCATCAAGATCGGTGACTGGTCAGAGCTGAATGTCTTCGAGATTGAGGGCAATACCGAAGCCGACCGCCAAACGCCCATGTTCGGGCGCGGGCGCCTCGACCACCTGGCGGTGCAGGCCGCCTCACTCGAGGCGTTCGAGACCATCCGGGAACGGCTGATGTCCCGCGGGGCGGCGGATGACTTCGTCACCGATTTCGGCCCGATGCTCAGCCTCTTCTTCCGGGACCCCGACGGGCTCGAGTGTGAAGTCTGTGTGGAGAATCCCGATGCCGAGGCCGGCGTGCACCATCCCCCCGGCACGCGGGCCGCTCGGTACTCGTAAGCCCTAGACGACCTGGTGCTCCTCGGCCGGGAAGATGGGCGAGCGGGCGTGGTCGATGAATCTCTTCTCGTCCGCCAGGAGCTCCCGGCCGGCGGCGGCGCCCTCGGGTGACGCGGTCGACGCCATAAGGGCTTCGGCGCTGTCGAACCACAGTTCGGCCACGCCGTCGTAGGGCTCCGGTGCCCCCCGGGACGCCGCCAACGCCTGGCTGACCGGCCCCGGCAGGGTGTGAACCTGGACGTACTTTCGGATGCCCAGCACCGCGGCCACGGTGGTCACCAGCGGGCCATGGACCTCGCGCCAGTAGCGATGGAACTCGGGCTCGCTGATGTCGGGTCGGCGGCGGACGCAGAAGATGAGTTTGACCACGGCGGGAGCGTACCGCCGCCGATTCTGACGGGCCCGGCCCGGCTGATCAGGCCGACGTCGGGTTGGGCGCAGGCGCTAGGTTGGCCGCGATGCATGTCGGCCTGGTGGTCCTCCCATCGGACCGGTGGCGGGAAGCCCGCCGCCAGTGGGAGTGGGCTGACGACGTGGGCTTCGCCACCGCCTGGACCTACGACCACATCCGCTGGAGTGGCATGGCCGACGGCCCGTGGCACGCCGCCATCCCCGTCCTGGCCGCGGCAGCCGGGGTGACCACCCGCATCCGGCTGGGCACCTTGGTGGCCACGCCCAACTTCCGCCACCCGGTCACGCTGGCCCGGGACGTGATCTCGCTGGACGACCTGAGCGCCGGCCGTTTCGATCTGGGGGTCGGTCCGGGCAGCGAGGGACCGGATGCCACGGCGTTGGGGCAGGCGCCGTGGTCGGCGGCCGAGCGCATGGATCGGTTCGCCGAGTTCCTGCACATCCTGCGACCCATGCTCGATGGCGATGCCAGCACCCGCACCAATGTGCGGGGCCGGTACTACTCGGCCACCGACGCCCCCAGCACGCCGGGCACCTGGCAGACCCCGTTCCCCCTCACGGTGGCGGCCGGTGGCCGGCGCGGGCTGGCCCTGGCCGCCGCCTACGGAGCGGCGTGGGTGACCATCGGCCCGGGTGGCCGCGAGCCGCGCACGGCGGCCACCGTCCTGGCCGCCGTCCGGCGCCAGGGTGAGCTCCTCGAACTGGCGTGCCGCCAACAGGAACGGGACATCACCACCTTGCGCAAGGTGATCCTGTGGACGCCGGCGGAGCCGGTCATCACCTCGATGGACCAGTTCGAAGCGTTGGCGGCCCCTTACGCCGAGTTGGGCTTCGACCAGCTGGTCCTGCACCATCCGGCCCAGACGGGACCCTACGGCGGGTCGGTGTCGGTCTTCGAGCAGATCGCCGCCCGTTACGGCGCGGCCGGCTCCTAACAACAACAACGTTCGCCCAGTCACGACACCAGCTCGGCCACCAGCTCCTTGAGCTCTGCGGTGCGCCCCGCCGGTTCGACCCGTTCAATGGCGATGTCATCGCAGCCGACCCAGGCCGCCGCCTCGCCCAGGGCGGCGGCCACATGGCGCGGCGCATCCCCCGTCTGCAGCGTCACCTGCTTGGCCACCAGCGTGCGGCCCCGGCGACCCGGGTCGACCAGGCCGACGAACTTGGTCCCGGCCAGCACCGGCATGGCGAAGTACCCGTAGAGCCGCTTCTCCCGGGGCACGTAGGCCTCGAGGCGGTGCCGGATCCCGAAGAGGCGCTCGGCCCGGGGCCGAAACCACAGGAGCGAGTCAAACGGGGAGAGGAGCACGCTGCGCCCCCTGACCCGCCGGTTGAGGACATCGAGCGCACCGGGCGCGGCCCAGCCCGGCTGGGCCCAGCCCTCGACGGCCATCGGCACCAGATCGGTGTCGCTCAGCACCTGACGCACCAGGGCCTGGGGCAGGCCGTGGTAGGCCGCCAAGTCGCCCACGGTGGCCACGCCCATGGCCCGCCCGGCGTGACCGACCAGTTCGATGGCACACGCTTCGTCGCTCGGCTCCTGGTCCGCCAACCCGGCGGGGATGGCCCGCGAGCTCAGGTCATAGACCCGCTGGAAGCCCCGACGCTCCCGGCAGACCAGTTCCCCGATATCGAGCAGCCACTCGGCCGCGATCTTGATCTCCGACCAGTCCCACCAGATACCACCGCGCTTGGCGCCGCCCAGTTCACGGGCGGTCAACGGCCCGTCCCTCTCCAGGCGTTGCCTCACCTGGCCGCAGCTTTTGGCCATGTCCTCGAGGAGGTGCCACCGCCGTCCCTTGGCCTGTGAGGCCCGTCGCTTGAAGGCGTAGAAGGGCCAGTCCTCCAGGGGAAGCACGCAGGCCGCGTGCGACCAGTACTCGAAGGTCTCACTCCGGGGCCCCCAGTAGGCCTGCTCAATGCTCTTGCGGGCGATGGCGCCATAGCGGGCGTAGGCCACCAGCTCGTGGGAGCGGGCCAGGACGGAGATCGTGTCGAGTTGCACCGCGCCCAACCGGCGCACCATGGCGGCCGGTCCACCAGCCGGGCGCGGTCCGCACAGACCTTGGGCAAAGAGGCTGACCCGTCGCGCCTCCTCGTCCGTCAGCGTGGCGGATGGCTCGGGCATTGGTGCTGCAAGCTACCCGCCTCGGGGCTCAGTCGAGCAGGGCCGCGGCCACCGTCTCCTCCAGCGAGCGGTCGTTGGCCCACATGAGCTGCTGCTGTTTGGCCCGGCGGAAGTAGAGCTGAATGTCGAAGTCAAGCGTGAAGCCGATACCACCGAAGAGTTGCTGGGCCATGGCCGTGATGTCCCGGAACGTGCTGCAGGCGAAGAGCTTGGCCATCGGGGCCAGGGAGGTCAGCGAACGCCCGCTGGCGCCGGCCCACGCCGCTTCGTGCACCAGCTGCTCCGCCCCGTCCAGGGCGGTGACGGCATCGGCCAGGTTGTGGGCCAGGGCCTGGA
Source organism: Acidimicrobiales bacterium (assembly GCA_035552095.1). Classification (GTDB taxonomy): domain Bacteria; phylum Actinomycetota; class Acidimicrobiia; order Acidimicrobiales; family RAAP-2; genus Bog-473. The sequence continues at coordinate 50,587 of DASZMA010000076.1, forward strand.
ACGCCCCCAGGGGCTTGTCGAACTGCTCGCGGTCCTTGGCGTACTGGTTGGTGATCTCGAGCGCGTAGCGGGCGCCGCCGACGGCCTGGGCGGCCAGGAGGACCAACCCGCCCTCGAGCGTGTCCTGCCAGGTGCCCCATCCGGTCCCGGCCGCACCGATCCGGTCCTCCTCGGTCAGGGCGACGCGCTCGAAGGTCACCTCGTACTGGGTGTCCGAGGCGATGGTGAACTGCTGGCGCAAGGTGACACCGACCGCGGTGGGGTCGACCAGGAACAGGTCGATGGCGATGGCGTCCTCACCGGTGCGGGCCAGGACCAGGAGGCGGTCGGCCGCCGCCGCGTAGGCCACGTGGCGCTTCACTCCGCTCAGCGCGAAGGCGCGGTCGCCGTCGGGCTCGGCCCGCACCTCGACGCCGCGGGGAGAGAACCCGTTCTCCGGCTCCAGCCAGGCCGGCGTGAGGATCCGCTCGCCCGAGGCGATCCCGCCCAACCACTCCGCCTTCTGCCCGTCGCTGCCGGCGGCGGCGATCACCCCACCCGAGAGGACGGCGCTCACGAAGTGCGGCGTCGGGGCCAGGGCCCGACCCAGTTCCTGGTAGAGGGCGACGCCTTCCACCAACGTCATGCCCGAACCACCGTGCTCCTCGGGCAGCAGGAGGCCGATGAGGTCAAGTTGGCCCAACTGGTCCCAGAGCGAGAGTGGGTAGCCGGTCGGGTTGTCCTCCATGTCCCGCACCACGTCCAGCGGGCAGTGCCGCTCCAGGACGTCGCGCACGGTCTGGCGCAGCATCTCCTGCTCTGGGCTGAAATCAAGGTCCAACACGGTGCATCTACCTCCGGGATTGGGAGCGATCGGGGTGGGCTCTCACGGCGTGCCCGGCGACGGGAGCCAGTGCTCGCCGCGGCGAGCCCAGGGATTGTCGTCGGGGGTGCGGGGCAGGGCGATGCGGGCGGCGCAGGTGGTCTTGGTGTCACCGTCGACCGACAGCGTCACCGCCACGGAGACGAACCCGCAGCCGGTCCCGTCGACTTCGGTCCCCTCGACGACACCGCGGAGCGTCATGGTGTCGCCCGGAAACACCGAGCCCAACATGCGGAAGGTGACCCGGCCCAGCCGGCCGTGCGGTCCGGTCCAGTCGGTCAGGTAGCGCTCGAACCAGGCCGCCTGATTGGGCGTGTTCAAGAAGATGTCCTGGGTGCCGTTGCGTTCAACGGCGAAGTCCTTGTCATGGTGCATGGGGCGCCAGTCCCGGGTGGCCAGGGCGCCGAGCACCACCGTGGTGGCCGACACCGGGTAGCGCAGTTCGGGCAGGAGGTCCCCGACGGTGACCTCACCGTGCAGGAGGATCGGGGTGACGGCGGTGGTCATGGTTGGGCGGCGCTCTCACGTCGGTAGCCGAACCCGGTGTACGACTCCACCGCCACCAGCTCATCGTCCTGGTTCTGGTAGACGACGTCGATCACCCAGAAGCGGCCGGTGCCCAACTTGGTCGTCTTCTCCCCGCTGATGGAGCGCAGCACCTGGTGGGTGCGTAGGACGTCGCCGATCCGGACCGGGAGGTGGAACTCAATGGTGTTGTCCGTCATGACCGCTTCGGGCAGGTCGAAGAGCGCCTTGAGATCGAAGTGCACCTGCAGGGGAAGGGCCACCTCGGTGCGGCCCGGCGCCCAGTTGTGTGGTCGGAACCAGACCGAGACCATGGACGGTGGGGCGATCGGCCCGTCGGTGAGGGCCTGGGCCACCCGGTCGTCCCAGTACAGCGGGTTCCCGTTCTCGACCGAGGCGCACGATGTCCAGATGTAGCCCCGCTCGACCGGGAACTCACCCGTCTCGGGATACTGCTCCTCACCAACCCGTGTGAGCGCCTGGGCCAGGAGATCCGCCGTCATCAGGCCACCGCCCGGCGGGAGCGCCAGCGGCCGATGGTGTCGCCGTCGACCCCCGCCTCCTTGAGGAGGTGGTCGGTGTCGGTCACCGACAGGTCGGGCAATTCGATCGGGTCATCGGGACGGGCCATGCCGGCCAGGAGCGGGGCCAGCTGTCGGAGCGAGCCCTCGGTCGGGTGCACCGCGGTGGCGACCACGCCGCGGTGGGTGAACTGGGGGTCGCTCCAGACCTCTTCGACCTCCAGGACCGGGGCCACGCACGTGTCGGCATCGCCCAGCCGGGCGACCCACTCATCACGATCACGGGTGGCGAAGGCGGCGGCGAAGGTGGACCGGATGACCGGTTGGGCGTCGTCGTCCAACTGGAGCGGCACCAGGTCCTCGCAGCCCAGGGCCCGGCACAGGTTGGCGAAGAACTTCGGCTCCACCGTGCCCACCGCCACCCACTTCTCGTCACGCGTCCGGTACGTGGCGTAGCAGGCGTAGCGCCCCGAGAGGATGTCGTGGCCGGGCGCCGGTGCGTTGCCCAGCGCCAGCTGCTCGTCAACAGGGAGCGACATCAGCCAGAGGACGCCGTCGGCCACCGACACGTCGAGATAGGCGCCTTCGCCCGACGTGGCCCGGCCGGCCAGGGCGGCGGTGATGGCCAGGGCAGCCTGCATCCCGCCGGCGGCGGCGTCGGCGATGGTGGCCCCGGGGAGTGGTGGGGCGCCGCCGGCGCCGGGCGTGCTCATGGCCAGGAACCCGCTGACCGCCAGGTAGTTGACGTCGTGGCCGGCCCAACCAGAACGAGGCCCGTCCTGTCCGTAGCCGGTGGTCGAGCAGTAGATGATGCCCGGGTGGCGCGCCTTCACCGCGTCGTACCCGAGACCCAGGCGGTCCATGACTCCCGGGCGGAAGCTCTCGACCACCACGTCGGCCCGGCCGGCCAGGGCCAGGAAGGCCTCCCGACCATCGTCGTCCTTCAGATCCACCAGCACCCGGCTCATGCCGCGCTGGCCGCTGTAGGCGAAGAACAGCGGCTCATTTGCGATGGCGCCGTCGGCGGGAACTGGTCCCACCTTGACCACCCGGGCGCCGTAGTCGGCCAGCAGCCGGGTACAGCGCGGCCCGGGGCCGAAGGTGGACAGGTCGAGCACGGTGACCCCGCTGAGGGGACCGGTGGACAGCGAGGCGGTCGGCAACGATCAGAAGTTCTTGGGCAGCCCGAGTTTGCGCCGGGCGATGATGTTCTTCTGGATCTCCGAGGCCCCGCCGCCGATGGTGTCGATGACGGTGTAGCGATAGGTCGACTCGGAGCGACCGGCCATCGGGGCCTCAGCCGTCTTGACCCGGAGCTGGCTGCCCGGCCCGGCGATGTCCATGGCGGCGTTGGCCAGTCGCTTGGAGAGCTCGGTGGCGTAGAGCTTGTACTCGGAGGCCTCGACGGTGGGGGCGGCACCGCCCTTGCCCGCTTCGAACACGAATTTCAGTCCCATGACCCGGGCCACCTCCAGCTGGGTGGCCAGCTGGGCCAGGCGCTGCCGGATGACCGGGTCCTCCCGCAGCGGCACCCCGTCGCGGCTGGTGGTCCGCACGTACTCGACCAGCAGCTCGAACCGCTGGTTGATGGGGGCGAAGGTGAACATGGTGAAGCGCTCCAGGTCGAGCGCCTCGGAGATGTACTGGAAGCCGTGGTTGACCAGGCCCACGACGTACTCGTCAGGCACGAACACGTCGTTGAGGAAGACCTCGTTGGTGCGCTCGTCGCCCATGGTCCAGATGGCGTTGACGGTGATGTTGGGCTGGTCGATCGGGACCAGGAACAGCGTGATGCCGGCATGCTTGGCATCGGGGTCGGTCCGGGCCCCCACCCAGTACCACTCGGCGAAGTGGGCCGACGTGGTCCAGGTCTTCTGGCCGTTGAGGCTCCAACCGCCCTCGACCTTGGTGGCCTTGAGTTGCATGGAGGCGGCGTCCGAGCCCGCGTTGGGCTCGGAGTACCCCACGGCGAACTCGACTTCGTTGCGCAGGATCTTGGGGAGGAACTCCTCCTTCAGCGTCTCGTTGCCGTGTCGGATGATCGTCTTGCCCACAATGCCGACGCCCTTGCCGATCTGGGGACCGCCCCGACCGGCCAGCTGCTCGTTGAGCAGGTACTCATAGACGCCCTCGCCCTCGGAGCCGCCGTACTCGGCCGGCCAGGTCATGCCCAACCAGCCCTGGGCACCGAGCGACGCCATGAAGGCGCGGCGCTTGGGCGTATCGACGATCTGGGCCATGTTCTCCCGGGTCACATCGAAGACCTCGGGATCATCGTGCGCGTTGAGGAAGGTCTCCACCTCCTTGACGAACGCGAGCTGTTCGTCGGAGAACTCAAAGTCCATTTCGGTGACCTCCGGGGCCGCTGGCGACACCAGGAACCCCCGGCACGTCGCGCAAATCTGACTACCCGTCAGATTAGATCAGGGCGGCGCCCCCGGGCGCCAACGGGCTCCGTTCCCCGAGGTCAGCGTGATTTAGTCGGCCCAGACCAGGGTGGCCACCTGATGCGGTCGGGACAGCCCTTTGAGGGTGGCCTCCCGGAAGTCGACAAATTTGAACTCCTCGGTGCGCTCGACCAGGAGGGCGGAGAGCGATGAGACCAGGACCTCGCCCGGCGCCGCCACATCGGCCAGGCGGCTGGCCACGATCACCGTGTGGCCGAGGAAGTCATCGTCCTCCTCCATGGCCTCACCGGTGTGCACGCCGATATGGATCTGAATGGGCCGCTCGAGGTGCTGGTCCGAGTAATTGCCGAAGGCCCGCTGCATGTCGCCGGCGCACCGCAGGGCCCGGGCCACTCCCCCGAACGCCACCATGAAGCCATCCCCCTGCACCTTGATCTCCCGACCGCCGTGGTCGGCCAGCAGCTCCCGCACGATCCGGTGGTGGTCCCGCAGGAGCTCACGCGAGGCCTGATCACCCAGCTGCTCGGTCATCCCGGCGTAGTTGACCATGTCGCTGAAGAGAATGGTGACGGTGCCCTCGCCCGAAGTGGGCCCCGGTGACGGCGCGGGGGTGGCAGCGGCGGGCGGCGGGGCCGGGGCAGCGGGGTGGCCCGGCTCAGGAGCCACGGACCGGTCACGAGCGCGGTTGCGGTCACGGGGCGGGCGATCGGGGTGACGGGCGGCGCGGATCTGGTTCCTGATCTCCCGGCCCAGCGCCTCAATATCGATCGCCCCGCCGGGCGCCCTCATTTCGGGCAGGGTGTCCACCACGCCCAGGACGTGATCGACGATGGTCTGCCCGATCTCTCGTCCCGTGCGCGCCGGCCGGCTCCGCACGTCAATGCCGCCCATCATGGCGAAGCCGCGCACTCTGATGCGCGGCGACCCCGGGATCAGGGGCACGTTGCGCAACTTGAGGTCGCGCCCGCCCATGAAGGCGAACCCCTCCAGCTCGACATCGAACCCCTCCGGGACGGTGATCTCAACACCGCCCATGAGGGCCACGGCGGTGATCACCACTTCAGGGCCGTCGATCTCGGCGTGGCGCAGGTCAATTTCGCAGCCGCCCATCACCGCCACCGCGGTCGTCTTGCCGCTGAGCCGCCAACGCCCCTTGGCGCTGGACCCGCTCATGACGCCCACGAACCAGTGCCGGGCCCGGCGCCGGTTGGTCTCCTCCTGCGGGGTGGCGATAGCCGGCAGGTTGGCCAGCGTGGCCTCGAGGTCGCCCCGGGTCCGGGCCTCCAGCGCGAGGCCGATCCGCTCGGAGAACTCATCGAGGGTGAGGCGACCGTCGACCACGTGCTCGCGGAGCAGGGTCACCGTGCGGTCGCGATCGGCATCGGCCACCCGTTGCTCCATCGGGCCACCACCCGGGGGGTCGCCTGGTCGACCTGGGGGCTCGAACGCGTCGACCATGACCAGCAGTTTGCTCCCTGGCGCCTCCCGCTGCATGCCTTCGCCGAATCGGAGGCTCCGGCCGGGACTCCGGGGGTGGCCGGTAACCTCGACCTGGAGGCCCGTGGACGAAATAGACACCAACATCGAGCGCATCCTCACGACGTACGCCACCATCACCGTGGTGGGGGCCAGCGACACGCCGGCCAAGGCGGCTCATTACGTGCCGGCCCACATGCAAGAGCACGGCTGGCGCATCATCCCGGTCAATCCGCACGCCAGCGAGATTCTGGGAGAGCCGGTATACCGGACCCTGGCCGAAGTGCCCGAACCGCTCGGCCTGGTCGATGTGTTCCGGCCCTCTGACCAGACACCCGACGGGCCCGACAGGCCGTCGCCGCCGGGGCCACCGCGTTGTGGTTGCAGCTCGGCATCGCCTCGGGAGAGGCCCGGGCCATTGCCGAAGCGGCCGGCCTGCTCTACGTCGAGGATCGCTGCCTGATCGTCGAGCAGCGGCGGCTGGGTTTGGACGCGCCGCAGTAAGGGCGGCGACCGCCCGCCGCGCCAACCCCGGTGTCGAGGGCGAGGTCCGCCGGGGCGGTCCCGGATGACAACATCTGTCCCATCGCCCGTCGCCCCGCGCTGGACAGTTCACACCGCAGGCCGACGCGTTGGCGCACCTGGGTGCTCGGTCTCGGGCTGTTCGCCCTGTTCGCCGCCGGCCTGGGCTATCTGGTGGGCAACGAGGTGCAGGGCAACACCCAGTTCGACCAGGCCCACCGGTCCCTGGGCCTGGCCCAGGGCAGCCTGCACGCCGTGCGGGCCGATCTCGGCACGCTGCGCCGGAACCTCGGCGCGCTCAACGGTGAGATCGGCCAGACGGCACCGGCGCTGGGCCGGGACACCGCCCAGCTGCAGAGCGACCAGGCCGCGCTGGCCCGGAGCCAGGCCAACTTCGCCCGGCAGGGGTCCGCCATCATCGACCTGCAGGCCTGCCTCGGGGGGGTTGAACAAGCATTGAACGCGCTCTCGGTGGGTGATCAGCGCTCCGCCGTTGACGCACTGAACGCGGCGGCCACCAGCTGTCAGAGCGCGGTGGCCACCAATGGGTAAGGCCCGAAGGAGGCGCTTGCTCACCTCCGCGCTGACGCTCGTCCTGATCGGGGTCCTCGTGGCCGCGTTGGTGACCGACCTCGACGCTCACGCCCGGACCCGCCAGGAACGCCGGACCCTGGCCCTGACCCGCCAGAAGCTCGCCACGGCGCGCTTCAATGTCGCCGCCACCCGCTACGCCGGCGGGCTGGCCCGCGGTCACCTGCTGGGACTGCAGCACGCGGTGACGGCGGCCCTGGCCCAACTGGCCACCACCGATCAGACGCTGGCGGCCACCAACAAATCGGCCTACATCCAAGGAGTCGACATCGGCACGTTGCACACCTGCCTGGGTGGGGTGCAGGCAGCGCTGCAGCAGATCCGGGGGCACGACAACGCCGCCGCCACCGGGGATATCTCGGCCGTCTCGTCGGCCTGCCTCACGCTTGAAGATGGTCAGAACGGTGGACCGGCGTACCCCTTCGACTTCCCCGATCCGTTCGTGCTGCGGGTCGGGGCCACCTATTTCGCCTACGCCACCAACTCGGCCGAGGGGAACATCCAGATCATTGCGTCAACCGATATCAGCCAATGGAGCGCGGTGGGCAATGCCCTGCCGAAGCTGCCCGGATGGGCCGCCCCGAACGCGACCTGGGCGCCCTCGGTCCGCCAGATAGGCGGGACCTTCGTCCTCTACTACTCAGCCGTGGTAGCCGGGGCGGGCGGCGGAGAGCAGTGCATTTCCGCCGCCACCTCTTCCCGGCCGCAGGGCCCCTTCGTCGACAGCTCGACCGCTCCCCTGGTCTGCCAGGCCAGCCTGGGCGGCTCCATCGATCCTTCCCCGTTTGCCGATGCCAACGGCACGCCGTATCTGGTGTGGAAGTCCAACGGTGGGGCCGGCCAGCCCGCCCTCATCTGGTCGGAGCAGCTGAACCCGGCCGGCACCGGTTTCGCGGCGGCCGCGCCCACCGAACTGCTGGCGCCCGATCAATCCTGGCAGGGCGGGGTGATCGAGGCGCCGGACCTTGTCCTGCAGGGCGGGCACTACCTGCTCTTCTACTCGGGCAACAATTGGAACAGCGCCAACTACGCAGTCGGGGTGGCTACCTGCCTCGGCCCGATCGGACCGTGCACCGAACCCCTGACCCAACCGATCCTGGCCTCCGGCCCGACCATGGCCGGACCCGGGGGAGCAACCGTCTTCACCGACGCCGCCGGCACGTGGTGGATGGCCTTCGACGCCTGGCTCCCCGGCCAGGTCGGGTATCCCCACAGCCGGGCCCTCTACCTGCGCCGGCTCACCCTCTCGGGTGGCGCGCCGGTGGTGGATCCGCCGGGCTGATCACCCGGGCGGGTGGAAGGCGCACCTGACGCGCAACGGATGCACGACGAGGCGGCCGGTCGCGCCTCCAGCCGTTCCGACGCAATGGGCCCGCCGCACTGGTCGCACCGCCAATAGGTCCCCTCCTTCAGCCGGACCATGGCCCGGTCCAGCTCGGCGAGGGTCGCCTCGGCCTCGGCCAGCAGTGACCCGACCTGGGCGCGCTCGAAGGCCACGGTTGCTCCTTCGGGGTCGTGCTCGTCGTCGGCGTTGGCGTCGACCGAGCCGGCGATGATCGCCTCGTAGTCACCGCGCATGGTCCTGATCCGCGACACCGTGGCGGCGCGTTCGGACTCGAGATGGTGGCGGGCGGTCACCTCGTCCATGCCGCCCGTCCTAGCCGAGCACCGGTGGCACGAAGGAGCAGGTCGGGACAAAGGAGCGACGGTCCGGTCCGAGGGCGTTCATCACATCTTGCAGGGCCACCGGGTCGTAGACGATGCCGATGTGCTCGGTGAAGTCCAGCGGGCATTGGTCCTGCAGGAGGATGTTCTGCACATCGGGGCCGCTCAGGAAGGCGGACGCGTAGGGCGTCACCACCTCGTCGTATTTGGACTCAATGACCACGTAGCGGGGGCCGGGCACCGTGTCGCCGCCCGCGTTCAGGGTGGCGGTGAAGTCGGAGCCCTGGCCATTGACCTGTTGGGTGCAGGCCAGACAGCCCACCACGGTGAGCGGGTCCACCATGAGCCCGTGGGCCACCGAGAGGAGCGCATCGGCCCCGTCGAGCGTGGTGCCGTGATTTGAGGGAGCCAGCCCGACCAGGAGGTGGACCAGGGGGGCGCCGCCCAGGAACTTCAGGTAGTAGCGGGGCATCATCCCGCCCTGCGAGTGGCCGACGATGTCCACCTGGGCACTGTGGGTCGCCTCCAGGACGTAGAAGACGAACCGGGCCAACTGACGGGCCGAGGTGGGGATGTCGCCCTCGCCGTCGATGCGGCCGGCGCTGAGGGGACCGGCCCCGTAGTTGAACCCGTAGACGCAGTAGCCGGCGTTGGCCAGTTCCGGCGAGAGGGCCTGCCAGGTGAGATTCTCATTGAAGAGCGTGCCGTGCAGCAGGATCACCGGGTAGGGATGGGCGGCGGTCGGCCGGCAGGACCAGTTGTTCATCCCCGCCGGCACGCCGCCCGGATCGGTCACTTGCGACAGCACGCCCTGCGCGATGGTGCCGACCGGAAGCGGCGGTGCGGCGCCGGCCGGAGCGGCCACGCCCACCATGCCCGCCGCCAACCCGAAGGCAGCCGCCGCGGCCAGGAGCCGACTGATGCGCGTCATGCCATCCACCTTGCCACGGGTGTCGACGGCGCGCCGGGCGCTCAGGCGATGAGCTGGGCTACCGGTGTGAAGGGCAGCCCGTGCGCCTCGGCCACCGGCTGGTACGTCACGAGCCCATCGGCCACGTTGACGCCTTCGGCCAGCGCCGGATCGGCCCGCACCGCTCCCTTCCACCCGTGGGCGGCGATGCTCAGGGTGTAGGGCAGCGTGGCGTTGGCCAGCGCGTGCGTCGAGGTGTGGGGCACCGCGCCGGGCATGTTGGCCACGCAGTAGAAGATCGACCCGTGCACCTCGAACGTGGGGTTCGAGTGCGTGGTCGGTCGGGTCGACTCGAAGCAGCCGCCCTGGTCGACCGAGATGTCGACCAGCACCGAACCGTGGCGCATCCGCTCCACCAGGGCGTCGGACACCAACCGGGGCGCCCGGGCCCCGACCACCAGCACGGCGCCGATCACGATGTCGGCCTCCACGCAGATCTCCTCAATGGCGTGCTGGGAGGAGGCGATCGTCTCCAGCGCGCCCCGGAAGTGGTGGTCGAATTCACGCAGCCGGTCCAGGTTGCGGTCGAGGACGAACACCTCGGAATGCATGCCGACCGCCAAGGTGGCCGCCGCCATCCCGACCACCCCGGCGCCGAGAATGACGACCCGGGCCGCCCGCACGCCGGGCACCCCGCAGACCAGCACGCCGCGGCCCCCACCGGGGCGCATGAGGTGATGGGCCCCCATGAGCGGCGCCATGCGGCCGGCCACCTCGCTCATGGGCGCCAGCAGCGGCAGCGAGTTGTCACTCTGGCGCACGGTCTCATAGGCGATCGCCACATTCCCGCCGGCCACCAAGGCCTCGGTGCACTCCCGGGAGGCGGCCAGGTGCAGGTAGGTGAAGAGGGTCTGGCCGGCCCGGGCGCCGAGCCGGTGGTACTCCGAGGCGACCGGCTCCTTGACCTTGCAGACCAGGTCCGAGTCGGCCCACACGTCATCGGCCCGCGGGATGATCCGGGCTCCGGTGCCGACGAACTCCTCGTCGGGCATGGACGATCCGACGCCGGCGCCGGCCTCGACGTAGACCGTGTGGCCGGCCGAGGTCAGCTCGCGCACGCCGGCCGGCGTGATGGCCACCCGGTACTCGTCCTCCTTCACTTCTTTGGGTATGCCGACGATCATCGCCTACTCCTCAATATTGCTCATGACGTGCTTGATCCGGGTGTAGTCCTCAAAGCCGTACATGGAGAGATCCTTGCCGTAGCCGGACCGCTTGAAACCGCCGTGGGGCATCTCGGCCACCATCGGTATGTGGGTGTTGATCCACACGCACCCGAAGTCCAGGTCGCGGGCCATCCGCATGGCCCGCCCGTGGTCCCGCGTCCACACCGATGACGCCAAGCCGTACTCGACGCCGTTGGCCCACTGCAGCGCCTGAGCCTCGTCGGTGAACTTCTGGACGGTGATGACCGGGCCGAAGATCTCCGACTGCACCATCTCGTCGTCCTGCTGCAGGCCGGACACCACCGTCGGCGCGAAGCAGTAGCCACGCGGGCCGACCGCCCGGCCGCCCGTGGCCACCTCGGCGTGCGCCGGGACCCGGTCGAAGAACCCGCTGACCCGGGCCAGCTGGGTGGCGTTGTTCAGGGGCCCGAAGTCAGCCCCCTCCACCTCGGTACCGCCCACGGTCGTGCCCTCGGCCTGGGCGATCAGCTCGGCCAGGAAGTCGTCGTGGACGCCCGGACCGGCCAGGACCCGGGTGGCGGCCGTGCAGTCCTGCCCGGCGTTGAAGTAGCCCGCGCCGGCGATCCCGGCCGCCGCCGAGGCGGGGTCGGCGTCATCGAAGACGATCACCGGGGCCTTCCCGCCGAGCTCGAGGTGGACGCGCTTGAGGCTCGGGGCGGCGGCCGCGGCGACCTCCATGCCCGCACGCACCGACCCGGTCACCGACACCATGGCCGGTATGTCGTGGACCACGAGGGCGCGGCCGGTGTCCCGGTCCCCGCAGACCACGTTGAACACGCCGGGCGGGAGGTGCTCGGCCATGATCTCGGCCATCAGGAGCGCGCTGATCGGCGTGGTGTCGGACGGCTTGAGCACCATGGTGTTGCCCGCCGCCAGCGCGGGGGCGAACTTCCATACCGCCATCATCATCGGGTAGTTCCACGGTGTGACCGCCCCGCACACGCCGAGCGGCTCCCGGCGAATGAAGGACGTGTGCCCGGCCATGTACTCCGAGGCCGCCAAGCCCTGGAGGTGGCGCGCCGCGCCGGCGAAGAAACGGATCTGGTCCACCGACGGTGGCAGTTCCTCGTCCATGGTGAGCTGGAACGGCTTCCCGGTGTTCTCACACTCAGCCCGGACGATCTCCTCCCCCCGCAGCGCGATGGCATCGGCAATGCGGATGAGGGCGAGGCTCCGCTCGGAAGGGGTGGTCCGCCGCCAGGATGTGAACGCCTCGGCGGCCACCCGGAGCGCCCGGTCGACGTCAGCGGGGCCCGAGACCGGCGCTTCGGCGAACGGCTCCCCCGTGCTGGGGTTGAGCAGCGGGGCCGTTGGACCATCCTCGGCGTCGCAATAGGCCCCCCCGATGAAGTTCTGCAGCCTGCGCATGTCGCTCCCTTCTCACGGTTGCTTCGTTATGTACTCAATCACAGAATGAGGCAGGGCAAACAAGGGATTTCGCCACAAATGCAACCGTGGACGCCTAATTCTGCTTGACGTCCCGGGTAAACGTGACACAATTCGGCAGCAGGCCTTCCCTGGTCCTGAGCCAGCCCCTACCCACGAGGAGCGGCATGTCCAAAGTGGACGAGCCCACAGAGTCGAGCGTTCCGGACAACGAGCCCGGCCAGGCCGCCACCTTTCTGGACGAGCCCAACCGGGCCATCATTGAGGCGCTGCAACGTGACGGGCGCCAGCCCTACGGCGCCATCGCGGAAGCCGTCGGCCTGTCCGAGGCGGCGGTGCGGCGCCGGGTCCAGCGGTTGCGCGAGGCCGGGGTCATGCAGATCGTGGCGGTCACCGACCCGCTGCAACTGGGCTTCACCCGCCAGGCCATGGTGGGGATCTCGGTGGAGGGCGACGTCCGCATGGTGGCCGAGAAGCTCACGTCCCTGCCCGAGGTGGACTACGTCGTCATGTGCGCCGGATCGTTCGACCTGCTGGCCGAAGTGGTCTGCGAAGACGATGAGCGGCTGCTGCAGGTGCTCAACGACTCCATCCGTTCCATCCCCGGCGTCCGCCGAACCGAGACGTTCCTGTACCTGAAGTTGGCCAAACAGACATATACCTGGGGCACCCGCTAGACCGGATCTCCGGTCATCGCCGCCCCCCGAGTGGAGGAACCATGAGCACCACCAACCCCGAGAACTCCGACCTGAGCGAGCAGGCCCGTCGTCACCTGTGGATGCACTTCAGCCGCATGGGGGCCTACGACGCCACCCATGAGATACCGGTGATGGTGCGCGGCGAAGGCGCCTACGTGTGGGACCAACACGGCAAGAAGTACCTCGACGGGCTGGCCGGGCTGTTCACCTCCCAGCTGGGACACGGGCGCACCGAGCTGGCCGAGGCGGGCGCCAAGCAGGCCAGCACCCTGGCCTACTTCCCGCTCTGGACCTACGCCCACCCCCGGGCCATTGAGTTGGCCGAACGGCTGGCCGGCTACACGCCGGGTGACCTCAACCGCGTCTTCTTCACCTCTGGTGGCTCCGAAGCGGTGGAGTCGGCCTGGAAACTGGCCCGCCAGTACTTCCGGATGACCGGCGAACCGCAGCGCACCAAGGTGATCAGCCGCAACATCGCCTACCACGGCACCACCATGGGCGCCCTGTCCATCACCGGGCTGCCCGACCTCAAGACGCCGTTCGAGCCGTTGGTGGCCGGGGCGATCAAGGTGCCCAACACCAACTTCTACCGGGCCCCGATCCACGCCGACGACGAGGAGGCCTTCGGGCGATGGGCCGCCGACGAGATTGAGCGGGCCATTCTCCGCGAGGGCGAGACCACGGTGGCCGCCGTCTTCCTCGAGCCGGTGCAGAACGCCGGCGGCTGCTTCCCGCCCCCGCCCGGTTACTTCCAGCGGGTTCGCGAGATCTGTGACCGTTACGGCGTCCTGCTCGTCTCCGACGAGGTCATCTGCGCCTTCGGGCGGCTGGGCCACTGGTTCGGGGCCGAGCGCTACGACTACCAGCCCGACATCATTACGGTGGCCAAGGGTTTGACCTCGGGCTACGCGCCCCTCGGCGCCATGATCGCCTCGGACCGCCTCATTGAGCCGTTCCTGGCGGAGGGGGCCTCCTTCCTGCACGGCTTCACCTTCGCCGGGCACCCGGTGAGCTGCGCCGTGGCCCGGGCCAACCTCGCTGTGTTCGAGGGCGAGCAGATCCTTCAGCACGTGCAGTCGACCGAGGGCGAGTTCCGCGGTGCCCTGGAAACGTTGTACGAGCTGCCCATCGTGGGCAACATCCGCGGCGCCGGCTTCTTCTACGGGATTGAGCTGGTCAAGGACAAGGAGACCCGCCTGTCCTTCGACGACGAGGAGTCCGAGCGGCTGCTGCGGGGCTACCTGTCCGGCGCCCTGTTCGAGGCCGGGCTGATCTGCCGGGCCGACGACCGGGGCGACCCGGTGGTGCAGCTGTCGCCGCCGTTGATCTGCGGGCCCGAGGAGATTGAGTTCATGGTCTCCACCCTGCGCCAGGTGTTGACCGAGGCGTGGCGCCGGATGTGACGGCGGCGGGAGGGGACTACCGCGGCCTCTCCCTGTGGTGGGACGCCATCCCCACCCCGCTGGCCGACCGGCCCCCGTTGGCCGGCGACACCCAGGTGGACGTCTGCATCGTGGGCGCCGGCTTCACCGGCCTGTGGACGGCCCACTCGCTGATCACGGCTGACCCGGGCCTGCGGGTGGCCGTGGTCGAGAAGGAGGTGGCCGGCTTCGGCGCCTCGGGCCGCAACGGCGGGTGGTGCTCCGGCCTGTTCGCCACCTCCGACGCCGCGCTGGCCCGGCGCTACGGCGCTGACGCCATGCGGGCCATGCGACGGGCCATGGAGGGCACCATCGACGTGGTCGGCGCCACGGCGCAGGCCGAAGGGATCGACTGCCATTTCACCAAGGGTGGCTCCCTGGACGCGGCGCGCACCGAGGTGCAGCGGTCCCGCGCCCTGGCCGAGGTGGCCGAGGCGCGCACGCACGGGTTCGGCCCGGAGGACCTGCGCTGGCTCGATGCTCCCGAAGCCAAGGCGTGGATCGGGATGGAAGGGATCCTCGGTGCCACCTTCACCCCGCACTGCGCCGCGCTCCAGCCCGCCCTCCTGGCCCGCGGCCTGGCCGAAGCGGTCGAACGGCGGGGCGTGACCATTTACGAGGGGACCGAGGCCACCGCCATCGACGCGGGCCGGCCGGGCACGGCGCCCCGCGTCCGCACCCCGGGCGGCACCGTCAGGGCCGACGTGGTCGTCCGCGCCGTGGAAGCCTGGACGGCGACGCTGCCCGGCCAGAAGCGCACCCTGGTCCCCGTGTACTCGCTCATGGTGGCCACCGAACCGCTGAGTGAGGGGTTCTGGGCCACGGCCGGTTTGGAGGGTCGGGCCACCTTCGCCGACTACCGGCACATGATCATTTACGGGCAGCGCACCGCCGACGGCCGGATCGCCTTCGGCGGGCGCGGCGCCCCGTACCACTTCGGCTCGGCCGTACGTCCGACCTTCGACGGGGTGCCCGCCGTCCACGAGCTCCTGCGCCGGACCCTGGTCGAGCTCTTCCCCGACCTGTCCTCGGCCCGCTTCACCCACGCCTGGGGCGGGCCGCTGGGCATCCCGCGCGACTGGCACTCCTCGGTCGGCTTCGACCGGGGCACCGGCCTGGCCTGGGCCGGGGGCTACGTCGGCGACGGTGTCTCGACCACCAACCTGGCCGGCCGCACCCTGGCCGACCTGATCACCGGCGCCGACAGCGAGCTGACCCACCTGCCCTGGGTCAACCATCATTCCCCCCGCTGGGAGAGCGAGCCCCTGCGCTGGCTGGGGGTCAACGCCGGCCTGTGGACCATGCGGCTGGCCGACCGCACCGAGGAGCGCCAGGGGCGACCCAGCCGCCTGGCCGAGCGGATGGACCGCCTCCTCGGACAGTGATCGGTGCCACAATCCACCCATGGATCCCAGCCCCACCGAGGCGATCACCCGGCTGATCTACACCTACGCCGAGCGCATTGATGCGGGCGACTTCGCTGGCGTGGGCGAGGTCTTCGCCGGGGCCACCCTCACCTTCGAGGGGTTCGGTGACGCCATCTCGGGGCCCACCGACATCCGGTCCCTGTACGAGCGGACCACCCGGCGCTACGAGGACGGCACGCCCCGGACCAAGCACGTGATGACCAACGTCATGGTCGACGTGGACCCTGACGGCCGATCGGCGGCCAGCCGCTCCTACTTCACCGTCCTCCAGGCTGTCGCCGGCGCCCTGGCCTTGCAGCCGGTCATCGCCGGGCGCTACCGCAACACCTACCGCTGCGTCGACGGTGCCTGGGCATTCGCCTCGGTCCACATCGTCATCGACCTCATGGGAGATCTGGCCCACCACATGCTCTTCGACCTGGCGCCATGAAGCTCACCCTCACGTACGGCTGGGCCTGCGCACCGGCCGACTTCTGGGCGCTGTACTTCGATCCGGACTTTGCCGTCCGCCTCCATCTCGAGGGGCTGGGCTCGACCTCGGCCGAGGTCATCTCCCAGGAGGGCGATCTCACCTCCGGGCTGACCCGCACCCTGCGCTACGGGCAGAGGCCCAACGCCCCCGGGCCGGTCCGCAAGATCTTCGGCGAGGAGATCATCACCACCGAGGTCAGCACGTTCGACCCGGCCACCTCCACCACCTCGTTCACCATGACGCCGGGTACCATGGCCGACAAGACCCATTTGCACGGATCCATCGCCTTAAAGCAAGAGGGCGACCAGACCACCGAGACCTTCTCCCTCGAAGCCCGGGTCAAGATCTTCGGGGCCGGTCCCATTGTGGAGCGCTTCATTGAGCACCAGGCCCGCGAGATTCAGGAGAAGTCGGTCGCCTTCATGCGCCAGTCGCTCGAACCGGGCTCGCCGTGAGCGGGTGGCCCCGCTCCGAAGAGGACCGGGCCCCCATCTGCCCCTTCTGCGGGGTCACCGCGCTACCCGCCGAGCTCTCCCATGTCCTCGACACGGCCTTCGTCTGCGAAAACCCGGACTGCGCGGCGTACGGCGAGGCCATCACCTCGTAGCAGTCACCGGGTAGCGGTCACCTCGGGGCGCCCGACGCCACGAGGCGCCACAGGGCGTCGGTGTCCAGATGGGCCGCGCAGGCATCGGCCACCGAGTCGATCTGGCGCTCCCGGGCCGCTGCGAACGAGGGATGGCTGGACCGCCAGGCCGAGCCCCGGGCGGTGGCGACGGCGGCCAGGAACTGACCTCGGAATCGATCCGCCTCGAAGAGGCCGTGCAGCGTGGTGCCGTAGACCAGGTCGGCCGGGCGCCGGGCGCTCTCGACCTCGCCCTCGGCGTGGACCCCCAGGCCACCGGCCTCCAGCGTGAGCCAGCCCTCCCAGCCGCCCTCGGGCCGGGACCGGCCGTGGCGGATCTCGTAGCCGTGCACCACCGAACCGTCCGGGCCCTGCCCGACCCGTTGCCGGGTCGTCTTCTCCGGCTCGAACCGGGTGACCACGGGCAGCCACCTGAGTCCCGCGGTCGACGGCACGTCGGACTCCACCCGGTCGGGGTCGTCGATGCGGTGCCCCAACATCTGGAAGCCGCCACAGATACCCAGGATCACCGGCGGCCGGGCTGTCCGGCGCCGGGCCTCCACCGCCTGGAGCAGGCCGCTGCGGTGGAGCCAGTGCAGGTCGGCCACGGTGGACTTGGTGCCCGGGAGGACGACGAGGTCAGGGTCACCCAGGGCTGAGGGGTGCTCGACGAAGCGGACGGCCAGGTCGGCCTCGACGGTCAGCGGGTCGAAGTCGGTGAAGTTGGACAGCCGGGGCAAGCGGAGGACGGCCACGTCGAGCTGGGCCCGATCGGGGTCACCCGGCTGGTGAGGCCGGTCGGCCAGCATCCGGTGGAGCGAGTCCTCAGCATCGAGCACCAGCCCGGGCAGGTAGGGCAGGACGCCCAGAGTGGGCACGCCGCTCCGGGCCTCCAGCTGGTCCATGGCGTCACCCAGCAGGGCGGGGTCGCCCCGGAACATGTTGATGATGAAGGCCCGGACGACAGGACGCAGGTCCTCGGGGAGGATGGCCACCGTGCCGAAGAGATGGGCGAACACGCCGCCGCGGTGGATGTCCCCGACCACCAGGGCGGGAATGCCGGCCCGCTGGGCCAGCCCAAGGTTGACGATGTCGTTGTCCAGCAAGTTGATCTCGGCCGGGCTGCCGGCCCCCTCGCACACCACCACGTCGAAGCGCTCCCGCAGGTCGGCCAGGGCGGCGTCGACCACGGCCATCAGGTCGCCCTTGCCCCGCTGATAAGCCGCCGCTTCCTGGGTCTCGGTCGGATGGCCCATGACGATGACCTGGGACGACCGCTCGCCGGTGGGTTTGAGCAGGACCGGATTCATGGCCGCTTCGGGCTCGGCCCCGGCGGCCACGGCCTGGAGCCATTGGGCTCGGCCGATCTCCTCTCCGGCCGAGGTCACGGCCGAATTCAACGACATGTTCTGCCCCTTGAAGGGCGCGACCGAGACCCCGCCTCGGGCCAGGAGCCGGCAGAGGCCAACCACCACCGTCGTCTTGCCGGCGTCCGACGTGGTGCCGCAGACCATGAGGGCCCCCCGCAGGGGCCTCACTCCGGGGCCAGCTGGACCGCCGGCGGGTCGGCCACGATCACCCGCCGCAGCATCTCCCCCTGGTCACCTTCGAGCGAGGAGCCGGCCACCAACGGGGATTGGCAAAGGACGTAGGCACCGGCACCCATCACGACCAGGGACAGCACCTCGGCGGCCACGAAACCCGGCCCGCTGCGCAACCGCTCCCGGAACACGAAAGCGCCGATGACGATACTGACCACCGGATTGGTCATGAGCATCATGGAGCGGGAGGCGGCGATCGGACCGGCGTGCAGCGCATTCTGCAGCAGGAAGAAGCCCAGGGCCCCCGTCACGCCGATGGCGTAGGGCTCCCAGTGATCGAAGACATGGCCCCAGCCGCCGGTGATCAGGGTGGTGGTGGCCTTGGTCAGCGAGGCGTTGTAGGCGAACAGCGTCCCGGCGGCCGCCCCGAACGCCGCCGCCCGCCACCAGCGCGGCCCCCGGCGGGCTGCCACGACGAGTAGCCCGGCCCCGACTAGGACGGCGAAGGTGACAAACCCCCAGGCCCGCGAGCCCGGGATGCCGTGCCCCAGCACCGGAGCGGCGGAGCTGATGAACCCGGCCAAACCGGCCACGATGGCCGCGGCGCCCAGAACCTCACGCCAACCCAGGTGGCGGTGGAAAACCAGCCCCAGGATGGCGATGAGGAAAAGCAGCTCAATGGTGAGGATGGGCTGGACCACCGTCAGATCCCCGAAGCGGAGCGCGGTGGCCTGCAGGGCGAAGGTCATCAGGAGGAGGGCGAAACCCAGGAGCCACACGCCGTGCTTGAGCGCGTTGGTCAGCAGGCGAAGGCGCATGGCGTCACCGGCCGGGGCCGACTCCAACCCCATGCGCTGGAGCACGCCCGCCACCGCGCTGCACAGCGCGGCCCCCGCCGCCAGCACGTAGACCATCCCTTGTTCTACCGCAGCGGGGCCCGAAGTGGCCGTGGCCATCGGCCCTCGAAACCCGCATCCCAGTTCTCGCGGTATTCACACAGTTGCACTTGACGTGGGGCGCTGCACCCAACAAGGTGAGGGCTGACAACCTTCGGTCGCGGTTGCCAGGGAAGCGCGCCGAACCGGACAAGGCGGAGTGAGTGGACGCGAGACCGAAGGAGGCCGCCTCAGGGAGGAGCGCGGCAATCGGTGTCCCTCGGTCACGGCTGAGCCGGATTGCTACAGCGCCCCGCTGCGTGGGGGCGCCCAACGGGGCGACAATGAGGGAGGCACTGCAGTGGCAATAACAGAGGACGTGGCGGTCATTCACGACTCGCACTCCGACGAGGTGTTCCACGTCGAGCAGCACGGCATCGACTTCATCCCGGTGAGCGAGCGCTGGGCCAAGCCCCGCGACATCTTCGGGATGTGGGGCGGAGCCAGCATCAACATCGAGTACTTCATTTACGGCGCCATCCTCATGACGTTCGGCTTCTCGTTCGGCCAGGCGCTCTCGCTCATCATCATCGGCAACCTGTCCTTCTTCCTCCTGGGTTTGTGCAGCCTGCAGGGTCCGCAAACCGGCACCACCGTCTTCGGGATCAACCGGGCCACCTTCGGCCCCAACGGATCCCGGCCTATCTCGTTCTTCAACTGGGTCACCCAGATCGGCTTTGAGGTCGAAGGCCTCATCCTCATCGTCGGGGCCGGTCTGGTGCTCGACATCAAGGCTGGCTTCTCGCCGGGGGACGCCACCAAGGTCATCCTGGTCATCGTCGCCGTCGTGATTCAGGGCGTCCTGCCCTTCCTGGGCCACGCCGCCATCCTCAAGACGTTGCGGGCGCTGGTGATCCCCTTCGTCATTCTCTTCGCCGTCATGCTCGCCTTCGCTATCCCCCACGCCACCACCCACGGTGTGGCGCACGGGGCCGACTGGCAGACCTACCTGGAGGGGTTGGCCTTCACCATCGCCCTGAGCGGGCTGGGTTGGACCGAGTGCGGCAACGACTACACCAGGTACTGCAAGCCCGACACCTCTAAGTCTGGATTGGTCGGCTGGATCTTCGTGGGCACGGCGGTACCCGAGATCCTGATCATGACCCTGGGGGCGGCGGTCGGCACCTTCATCGCCAAGATCGGCACCGGGGCCGGTGGTTTCCTCCCGTTCGCCCACCAGAGCGCCATCCCGTCGTGGTTCGTCGTGGTCTTCCTCATCTTCGCCATCGTCCAGCTCTTTGCCATCAACAGCTTGGACATGTACTCCTCCGGCGTCACCCTGCAGGCGATCGGGCTCCCGGTGAAGCGGTACCACGCCGTGATCATCGACTGCGTCTTCGCCCTGGGCATCACCATGTTCGCCATCTTCAGCGCGTCCTTCACCACCTACCTGGAGGACTTCGTGGACGTCGTGATCGTCTGGATCGCCCCCTGGGCCTCCATCTTCCTGATCGACTGGGTGCTACGGCGCTACCGCTACGTGCCCAGTGAGCTGCAGAAGACCGGCAAGGACGGTCTGTACTGGCATTCGGGCGGCGTCTACTGGCCGGCCATCATCGCCCAGCTGGTGGGGATGTTCGCCGCCATTGAGTGCCTGTCGGCCACGTTCCACCTGCCGCACTGGTTGAACCTGGTCACCAACCACACCCAGGACTCCTTCGGCTACGGCGCCGACTTCAGCATCCTGGCCGGCATCGTCGTCGGGGGCGTGGTGTACCTGGCGCTGGCCTATCGCGGCGTCAAGAAGCAGGCCGACCAGCAGGACGTGATGCTCAAGGCCGAAGGGCTTCTCTAGTCCCAGATCTCGACCAGCTGGCCACTGCCATCGTCGGCGGGCCGGAACAACGGCATGGACCCGAGGGAGCGGACGTTGTCGGCGTCGCCGCCGAGGGCGGCCTTCCAGGCCGAGCCCTCGGTCATGAGGGTGCCGATCACCACCGGTTCGGCGCCGACGCGCCGCACCAGGCGCAAGGCGGCCAGGGTGGAGGCGCCCGTCGAGATCACGTCGTCGACCACGGCCACCCGCCGTCCCCGCAGCGCCCCGACCCGGGCCGGGTCCAGGCGTAGGCGCTGCACCTGGTCGGTGGTGATGGAGTTGACCGGTTCGGACCACGTCTCACCCAGGTGGATCTTGGGCGTCTTGTGCAGGATCACGTAGTCGTCGAAACCTAGGGCGCGGCTGGCCTCAATGGCCACCGGGATCCCCATGGTGGCGACCGAGACCACGATCTCGGGAGCGGCCGGGCGCATGAGGTCGGCCAACTCACGCCCGGCCACCTCGGCGAAGGCCACCCCGAGGTCGACCGAGATGAGGAGAGCGATCGTCAGTTGGTCCGAGAGCGCGACCAACGGGAGTTCAAGCGCCTGGCTCCCCACCGAGGTCGAGTAGGTACGATCGGCGGCCATGACCATGACTCTCGCCGCAGCGGCCGATGTCCGCAAATAAGCCCCTGGACGAGGCGTCGGCGCGGCGCTTCCTCAGCGTCGCGCTGGCGGAAGCACGCCTCGGGCTGGAGGAGGGGGGCATCCCGATCGGCGCCGCCCTGTTCCACCGCGACGGGACCCTGCTGGGGCGGGGCCACAATCGGCGGGTGCAGGATGACGACGCCTCGACCCACGCCGAGACGGCCGCCTTCCGGGCCGCCGGGCGGCGACGCCACTACGGCGACTGCGTGATGGTCACCACCCTCTCCCCCTGCTGGTACTGCAGCGGGTTGATCCGCCAGTTCGGCATCGGCACCGTGGTGGTGGGCGAGTCGGAGAATTTCAGCGGCGGTCACGGCTGGGCGGCCGAGCACGGAGCCGAGGTCATTGAGCTCCACGACGCCGAGTGCACCGCGCTGCTGGGCACATTCATCGCCGACCATCACGACCTCTGGTTCGAAGACATCGGGCTTTGAGCGCCAGCCGATCCTCGCGGCGGGTGTTCAGCTGATCGGAGGAAGTGACGTCGTGGCCTTCGGCAAAAGGTGGAGGCCCGCCTCAATGAGCACCAGTCCCAACCGGCTGCGCAGGCGCTTCTCGGTTGGGGCACGAAGGCCGCGTCGCTGACGAGTTCCGGTAGGCCGGTCGCGGGCGGTCGGGGTGAGGTGTTCGAGATCGGCGATGTGCGAGCTGACCAGCGAACGGCTCAATCCGAAGCTCATGACTGACCCTCCTGCTCGGGGTCCGCCTTGGGGAGTTCCATCGGGTAGGAGAAGAACAGCATCTCGACCGGCACCGAGCCGACCGGACGCTCCGACCGCTCGGCCAGGCGCTCGCGGTAACGGGGCGCCAGCAGAGCCATGATCTCGTCGTTGAGCTCCTCCAACTCCTCGGGCGTCAGGTAGAAGACGAATTCGCTGTCCGAGGCCGCCTTCCGCCACGCTTTGGGGAACGCCGCCTGCGTCTGGCGCCAGGTCCAGTACCGGCCCAGTTGGCGCTCGCGCACCAGTTGGCTCAGGACACCGGCGGCCAGCTCGGCTTCGGGATCGTCGTTGTCCGACCCGAAGCGCAGCCCGATGGACGTGATCTTCCAGGGTCGGGCCCGCCCCTTGCCCCCGCCCGCCTCCTCCACGAAGCCGTACTTGGCCAGCTGGCGCAAGTGGAACGAACACGTGGTGGGGGATTCGCTGATGCGTTCCCCGACCTCGGTCGCCGTCATGGGGCCGTGGATGACCAGGGCTTCTATGAGGGCGATGCGGACCGGATGGGAGAGCGCCCGCATCGTCCTGGCATCGGTGACCTCGCGCATCTCGGGGAAGTGCTCGGAGTAGGACACGGGCGTCTTTCTCTCGGGCGCCTTCTTCTCCGCGCCCTTCTTCTTCTCTGGGTTCTCAAGAGCCATCTCTCAATACTTATCTATCGAGAGATATCTGTCAAGAGATACCTCTCGACACCCCGTCCGGTAGGCCCGAACTCAGTCCGGCGGACCGAACAAGCGGTCGCCGGCATCGCCCAGCCCGGGCACGATGTAGCCCACGTCATTGAGCACCGGATCCACTGCGGCGCAGTAGAGGTGCACTCCCGGATGGGCCGCGCTGAAGGTGGCGATGCCCGGCTCCGAGGCGATGACGCAGAGGGCGACGACCTCCCGCGCCCTCCGGGCCAGCACCAGATCGCACACCTGGACCAGTGAGCCCCCGGTGGCCAGCATCGGATCGCAGACGATGACCCTTCGGCCGCCCAGCTCGGCCGGCAGGCGGTTGAGATAGACCTCCGAGCGCAGCGTCTGCTCGTCCCGGCGCAGGCCGACGTGAGCCACCTCGGTCAAGGGCACCACCTCCTGAATGGCCTGGACCATGCCCAGCCCGGCCCGGAGCACCGGCACGACCAGCACGTTCTCGACCACCTTGCGGGCCGGTGCGCCGTCGGCCACCGGCGTGTCGACGGTCACCGCCACCGTGCCCAGATCGCGTAGCGCCTCGTACGCCATGAAGCGGGCGATCTCCGAGATCAACTGGCGGAACCCGTCGCGGTCGGTCCGCTTGTCCCGCAGGACGGCCAGGCGGTGGGCCAGCACCGGGTGGTCGAGCACCGTCACCCCACTCATCGGGATTCACCCTCGCCCTCGACCAGGGCGACCAGATCGGACAGCACCCGGCGCAACTCCAGCGTGGTCCGGTCCGCTCGGGTGTGCACCTCGTCCGTGGGCGCCAGCGGGAGGACCAGCTCGTGGTACGCCTCCTGGATCACCAGGTCCTCGCGCAACACGGCCACCTCGAAGTCGACCGCTTCGGCCAGGCGTCCCCGGTCACCGGCCAGGTCGTCGCGCCACAAGGTGGTGAAGAGGCGGCAGCGCTCGGCCGTCTCGGGTTGGATGAAGAACCCGATCACGTTGCTGCCCCCGGCGTCGACGAAGTCGATGCGCAGGCGGAGGTGGAAGGGCGCACTGAGCCGGTAGGCCAGGCGGCGGGTCTGCACCAGCGGCCGGGCCCCCGTGGCCACGGCCGGGTCCTCCCGGTTGGCGAAGGAGTGCTCGTAGGACATGGTGAACGACCAGTCATCCCGGGCCACCTCGTAGCGAGGCACCTCGGCCGCCTCGTCGGCGCCGAAGGTGCCGGCGTGGACGAAGGGGAAGTGGGCCACATCGAGGAAGTTGTCGGCCAGCAGGCCGGCCGAGCCGCGGGTGGTGATGGTCGGGAGTTCCGCGGCAGCGAAGGAAGGGTCCTCCGCCTCGGGAATCGACCCGAGCGGGGCGATCGGCTCCTCCGGAGCCAGGAAGACCATGCCGTGGGCCTCGGTCAGCCCGGCTGGTGCGGAGAGCTGCGCCGCCGGGGGGAGCGTCGCCCCGGCCCCGAGCGCCGGGATCTCAACGCACGCCCCCCGGTGGTCGAACCGCCACCCGTGGTAGGCGCACTGCAGGACCCCGGCCTCGCAGTGCCCGAGTGAGAGGGGCGAGCGGCGGTGCGGGCAGCGATCGGCGAAAGCCACGATCCGCCCTTCGGCCCGGTAGAGCACCCAGGGCTCGCCCAAGAGCAGGAACTTCTGAGGCTGCTCGGTCACCTCGGCCGGGCGGGCCACCGGGTGCCAACAGTGCGCCAGCACGGGATCAACATTGGAAAGCGTCCGGCCCATGGCGGACCACCCTGGTGCGCCGCACCGACCGCCGTCAAGGAGAGCGGGACCGCCACCCACTACAGTCCGCTCGTCCACCACACCCACCGCCCGACCCGGGAGGCCACCATGATCCTCGACCGCTTCACCGTGACCGATCAGGTCGCCATCGTCACCGGTAGCGGCCGGGGCATCGGCGCCGCCAGCGCCCTGGCCCTGGCCGAGGCGGGCGCCGACGTCCTGCTGGCGGCCCGGACCGAAGAGCAGCTGCGGTCGGTGGCCAAGCAGATCGAAGCCGTGGGCCGGCGAGCGGTGGTGGTCCCGGGTGACCTGACCGACAACGACCTGATGAAGTCACTGGCCCAGACCGCCTACGACGAGCTGGGTCGGCTCGACATCCTTGTGAACAACTTGGGCGGCACCATGCCCCGCCCCCTCCTCGATACGTCACCCCGCGCCCTCGAAGAGGCCTTCCACTTCAACGTCGGGGCCGGGCACGCCCTGGTGCGCGCCGCCGTCCCCCTCATGCTGGCCGGCGACCACCCCGGCGGGGCCATCGTCAACATCTCCTCGGTCATGGGCCACGTGGGCGCCCGCGGCTACCTGGCCTACGGCACGGTCAAGGGCGCCCTGGAGCAGTACACCCGGCTCGCCGCCCGGGACCTGTCGCCCCGCATCCGGGTCAACGCGGTAGCCGTTGGCTCCACCGCCACCTCCGCCCTCGACATCGTCATGGCGAGTGACGAGCTGCGCACCACCATGGAAGAGGCCACTCCGCTCAAGCGGATCGGGGACCCCGAGGACATCGCGGCGGCCGTCCTCTTCCTGGCCTCGGCCGCCGGATCCTTCATCACCGGCAAGATCCTCGAGGCCGACGGCGGTCTGCAATCGGCCAACCTCGAATTCGGCCTGCCCGACCTTTAAGCGCCCGACCTCTCAAAGGAGTCCCATGACCTACCGCGTCGTGCAGTGGAGCACCGGCAATGTCGGCCACCACGCCCTGGCCGGCATTGATGCGCGTCCCGACCTGGAGCTGGTCGGGCTGTTCGTCTCCAACCCGGACAAGGTCGGCCGGGACGCCGGCGAGCTGGCCGGCCTGGGCAGGACGCTCGGCGTCCAAGGGACCAGCGACATTGACGCGCTCCTGGCCCTTAAGCCCGACTGCATCGTGCACACGGCCATGGCCGACGATCGCATCTTCGAGGCGCTGAGCGATCTGGAACGGTTCCTGCGCGCCGGCATCAACGTCGTCTCCTCGGGGCCGGTGTTCCTCCAGTACCCGGCCGACGACGACGCCATGGCCCAACCGCTCGTCGCGGCGGCCACCGAGGGCGGGGTTTCGCTGTTCGTCAACGGCATCGACCCGGGCTTCGCCAATGACGCCCTGCCGCTGGTGCTCACCGGCATCAGCGAGCGCATCGAAGAGGTCCGCTGCTCGGAGGTCCTCAACTACAACACCTACAACCAACCCATGGTGCTCTTCGACATCATGGGCTTCGCCCAGCCACTCGACCACATCCCGATGCTGCTGCAGCCGGGCGTGCTCACCATGGCCTGGGGCAGCGTGGTCCGCCAGATCGCCGCCGGCCTCGGTGTCACCCTCAGTGAGGTCACCGAGTGGTACGAGCGCGAGCCGGCCCCCGAGGACTTCGACGTGAGTGCCGGGCCGGTGCCCAAGGGGACCGCCGCCGCCCTGCACTTCGAGGTACGAGGGATGGTGGGTGACAAGGCGGTGGTGGTGCTCGAACACGTGACCCGCCTGCGCGACGACCTGGGCGCCTCGTGGCCCCAGCCGTCGGGTCAAGGTGGGTACCGGGTCCAGATCACCGGCGAGCCGAACTACACCCTCGACCTCCAACTAAAGGGCACCGACGGCGACCACAACACGGCCGGGCTCAAGTCCACCGCCATGCGCCTGGTCAATGCCGTCCCCGCGGTGATCGCCGCTCCCGCGGGATTGCTCACCGCGCTGGACCTACCCCTCATCACCGGTTGGGGCCTGGTCGTCACGTGAACCGCGTCTGGTGCAACTATTCGCGCCAGGTCACCGCATAGGTTTTCGTGGGTTCTGCCATACCCTTCAGAGCGAGTTCACCAAGGTCGTCAAAGCGGAACGGTTTGCCGATACAGAGCTCACGGACGGCGACGGACACCGCGATGTCGCCTGACGCGGCGGCGGCGCATAACCGGGCGGCGAGTTGGACCGCCGCGCCGAACAGGTCGTCGTGTTCGTCGGTGACCGGCTCGCCCGCGCTGATGCCGATGCTCACCCCGAACGGTATGGCGGCGCTCTGGTTGCGCTCGTGAAGTCGGCGTTGTACCTCCACGGCGAAGGCAACGGCCGAGACGACTGACATGAAGGCAGCCATGATGCCGTCGCCGGTGTGTTTGACCTCACGACCATCATGGGTGACGAGTCCGCTACGAACAATCGTGTTGTGCTCTTCGAGCAGTTGCATGTGACCGGCATCGCCAAGCTCTTGCGTTTGGGCGACTGACCCGCACACATCGGTAAAGACGATTGCTCGTAAGGCCGGCGCGGTGTATGCCGTGCCCACGGGATGCTGGGGTAGCGATCCGAAGAACTGATTCAACGGCACAAATCCATCGAGCTCCAATATGGTGCTGGCCAACAGACCATGTGATTCTCGGTGCACGGTCTCTATAGCCTGCTTGTTCGGCCCTTCGGCCAGACAGAACACCGATCCGTTCTCGGGTTCGAACCAGTAAGTGATGTATTGCACCCCATGCTTGTCTTGGATCGCCACATCAAGCTCGTGCGCGCTAGCCAACTCCTCGGGCGTAACGCCCGGGACGTCGTGGCGATCAATGAACATCGGCATGCGGTCAACGTACACCTCTCATTGATCGCACAGCCTTAGCTGATTTAGACCTGTGAAGGACGCGATGGGTGCGCGGTCAGTAAGCCGTGCGGTCGGTGCCGACTATGTGCCGCCGATCGCCCGAACTCAAAACGAGTACAACCCTGCGAGCAGCTGTCGTATGACCGCCGGCATCGGTTTGGTGCTGGCCGACGGTGGCGCCGTCACGGTGACGGGGGCGTTGTAGTTCGAGAAGCGGACGGTCCCACTGATCGAGGCCACACTGTCGTTGGTGGTGGTGGTCGGCGCCATGGCCACCTCCACCAAGCGGCCCTCATGGTCCACCCAGATGGTGACCGGGATGGTGGCCTGGCTGAACATGGGGGCGTCAGCCGTCATGGCCGGGGTCAATCCCGGGACCACCTTGAGCAGTTGGGCCAGGGTCAGGTCAACTTCGGTCCCCGACGCCGCCACGCCGTTGATGGTGCGGTGGCCGACCTGGCGCCGGGCCTTGGCCGGGGCCAGTTCACCGAGCAGGACCTTGGCGTAAGTGATGGCCACCGCCGACTGGGTCAGATCGAAGTTGATCTTGCCGGCCGCGCTCGATGAGACGGGAAGTGACAGCGACGTGGCACCGCCGGCCAGGGTCGACAGGGACGAAGGGACGGCCATGTACGCGTGCCCGTCCACCCATTCCGTGCGGACCTGCAGCGGGCCGTGATCGGGGATGAGGCCGGCCGCCGACGAGGCGGACCCGCGCAGGCCGACGGTCGGCACGGCCACGGTGGCTTGGGCGGTGTGGTGAGCGAAGTCGGCCTGCCCGCGGGCCCGCACGCTGGTGGCGAACGCTTTGGGCAGCGCGATGCGCAGGTTGAACGAGAAGGAGACGGTCTTGGTGACGGCGACCGTCCCGCTGTTGCCACCCGCCCCACCCGTGCCGCCCGCCCCACTGGCGGCGTCGGCGCCGAACAACCCGGCGCCCAGTGCGCCCAGGCCACCCAGGGCGGCCAGACCGACGACACGAGTAGCCAAGTAGCGCGTCAACGGACGCGGCGTCCTTCCCATTCCAGATTCCCCTTTGCGGGCCTCGACGCTAGATGCGCCCACTCGCAATGTCCGGTCAGGCCAGCTCCCCCGCGGTCACCGGAAATCGCGACTGGCCGGCACGGAGGTACCGACGCCCAGCGCCTCCACCCGCTCGGCCGTCAGGCTCACCGTGCCCTGCCCCAGCTGGAGCCGGCCCCGGATGAGGAGCACCGGTGAGTGGCGGGCCACCGGCTTCCAGCGGGCCCAGGCGCCCCGGGAGAAGACGACGTTCACATGACCGGTCTCGTCTTCGAGGTTGACGAAGACAGCGCCGTGGGCCGTCTCGGGGTGCTGGCGATGGGTCACCACCCCGGCCACGGTGACCCGGTCCCCGTCGGTGCACCCCAGCAGGTCGCGCGCCACCACGACCCCCATGGCCTCGAGCCGTTCCCGGGCCAGGTGCATGGCCGTCTGCTCCGGGGCCAACCCCATGGCCCACAGGTCGTCACCCACCGAGTCGTACAAAGTGGGCGCGGGGAGGAGCGGGGCTTCGGTCCCGACCACGATCCCGGGCAGGCGGTCCGGGGTGCCCTGGGCGGCCGCCCCGGCGGCCCACAGCAAGCGGCGCCGGGAAGCCGCCGTTCCCCGCTCATCCGCATCGAGCGCGCCGGCGGCGGCCAACGTCTCGAGCTGGGCCCGCGTTATCCCGGCCCGGCGCACCAGGTCCTCTCCCCCGGCCCAGGGCCGGCCGGCCACGATCCGCTCCGCCGCCGCCTCACCCACTCCGCGCACCGAGGCCAGGCCCAACCGCAACACCGGGTGGTCCCGATCGCCGGCCTCGCCGGCCTCGCCGGCCTCACCCATCTCCAACGACGCCCCCACGAGGGATCGGTTCACATGGGGGCGGCGCACCACCACCCCGTGCCGCCGGGCGTCGGCCACCAGGGACTGGGGCGACCAGAAGCCCATGGGTTGGGAGTTGAGCAGGCCGGCGGTGAAGGCGGCCGGGTAGTGCAGTTTCAGCCAGCTCGATGAGTAGACCAGGTAGGCGAACGACACCGAGTGCGACTCGGGGAACCCGAAGTTGGCGAAGGCGGCCAGGGCGGCGAAGACCTGGTCGGCCACCGGGCCGTCCACGCCCCGGCTGGCCATCCCCTCGTACAGCCGCACTCGCATCCTCTCCATGCGGGCGGCCGAGCGCTTGGCCGCCATGGCCTGGCGCAGCTCGTCGGCGTCGGCCGCGCTGAAGCCGGCGATGGCCACGGCCATCTCCATCAGCTGCTCCTGGAACAGCGGCACCCCCAACGTCCTCTCCAGGATCGGCTTGAGCAGCGGATGCAGGTAGGTGACCTCCTCCTCGCCCCGGCGGCGCCGGATGTAGGGGTTGACGGCGTGGCCCTGAATGGGCCCGGGCCGGATGAGGGCCACCTCAATGGCCAGGTCGTAGAAGGTGCGCGGCCGGACCCGGGGCAGGGTGCCCATCTGGGCCCGGCTCTCGACCTGGAACACCCCGACCGTGTCGGCCCGGCACAAGAGGTCGTAGACCGCGTCCTCCTGGGGCAGGTGGGCCAGATCGACCGGGTCCCCGTGGAAGGCCCGCACCAGATCGACCATGCGGTGCAGGGCTTCGAGCATGCCCAGCCCGAGCAGGTCGAACTTGACCAGCCCGATGGCGGCGCAGTCGTCCTTGTCCCACTGCAGCACGCTGCGCCCGGGCATGCGCCCCCACTCCACCGGGCAGACCTCTATGACGGGGCGGTCGCAGATCACCATGCCGGCCGAGTGGATGCCCAGGTGGCGGGGACGGTCGAGCACCTCGGCCGCCAGCTCGGCCACCAGGGGCGGGACCCCGGCCCCGTCACCGTCGACCGCCGTCCCGACGGCCTGGGCCGAATCGGGCCCCCGGTTGGCCCGGTCGATCCCCGCCGCCCAGCCGTCCACCTGCTCGGGGGTGAACCCGAAGGCCTTGCCCACGTCGCGCACGGCCGAGCGGGGGCGGTAGGTGATGACGTTGGCCACCTGCGCCGCGTGGCGCCGGCCGTAGCGTTCGTAGACGTACTGGATCACCTCCTCGCGCCGGCCCGACTCAATGTCGACGTCAATGTCGGGCGGCCCGTCACGGGCCGGGGAGAGGAAGCGCTCGAAGAGGAGGCCGAGCTTGACCGCGTCCACGTTGGTGACCTCGAGGGCGTAACAGACAGCCGAGTTGGCGGCCGAGCCACGCCCCTGGCAATAGATGTCCAGCTCCCGGCAGAGCCGGGCGATGTCCCAGACCACCAGGAAGTAGCCGGCGAAGCCCAGCCCGCCGATGACCGCCAGCTCGTGCTCAATCTGCTTCCACGCCCCGGCCACCCGCTCGTCGTGCGGTGGGCCGTAGCGCCGGGTCGCCCCCTCGGTCACCAGCTGGCGCAGGTAGCCCTGTTCATCCAGTCCCGGCGGCGTCGGGAAGTCGGGCAGGCGGGGCGCCACCAGACGCAGGTCGAAGGCGCAGGCCAGCCCCAGCTCGCCGGCCCGCTCCACCACTCCGGGCCAGCGGGCAAAGCGCCGCAACTGCTCGCCCGAGGAGCGCAGGCAGGCGGCCGGGGCCGAGGGGAGCCAGCCCTCCAACTCGGCCAGGGGCCGCCGGGCCCGGATGGCGGCCAGGGTGGTGGCTAGGCGGAACCCGGCCGGCGTGGCGTAGTGCACGTTGTTGGTGGCCACCGCGTCGACGCCCCACTCGGCGGCTAGCAGGGCCAGCGCGTCGTTGCGGGCCGTGTCGAGCGGGTCCCCGTGGTCCCACAGCTCGACGGCCACGTTGGCCCGGCCGAACCGCTCGACCAGGCGCCCCACCTCCCGGGAGGCCGCCCGGGGCCCCGCCTCCATCAGCGCGGCGGGCACCGCCCCCTTCCGGCAACCGGTGAGCACCAGCCAGTGCCCCCGGGCCGCCGCTGTCAGCGCGTCCAGGGTGAAGATGGGGCGTCCTTTCTCCCCTCCGGCCAGGTGGGCCTCGGCCAGCACGCTGGACAGGCTGGCGTAGCCCTCGGGGTCACGGGCCAGCACAATGAGGTGCACCCCGCTCGGGTCGGGCTCGCCGGTGCGGGACCCGGCCGGGGCCAACGTCACCTCGGTCCCGAAGACCGTGGGCAGGCCGAACGTCCGCGCCGCCTCGGCGAAGCGGACCACGCCGTAGAAACCGTGATGATCGGTCAGGGCCAACGCGGCCAGGCCCAGCCGGTGCGCCTCGGCCACCAGCTCCTCGGGGTCACTGCTGCCGTCCAGAAAGCTGAACCCCGAATGGGCATGCAGCTCGGCATAGACCGGCGGCCCGGTCATCCGCCGTCAGTCATAGAGCGCCTCCACCCACCACTGCGCCCGCTCGGTGCAGAGCAGCCGGGCCGTGCCGTCCGCGGTCACCACCTGCACCCGGGCCCGGCGCCGGCGCACCGACCACCAGCGCTCGGTCACCGGCCACGGCCCGGCCCAGGCCACCACGGGCTGCCAGGGCCCGCCGTCGACCGAGAGCCGGGCCAGCTCCCCGTTGAGCAGGCCCCGCCCGCTCACCGCGCACGCCGCGCCCGCCCCGTCGACCACCTCGGCCCGCCGGGGCACCCGGAGCACTTCGGTCGGTGCCGGCGGGGGCAGCCGGCCCGGCCACGGCGCGCCCGGCGGGGCCACCGCGGCTTCCCGGCTCCCCCACGGCGCCCAGGTCGCCTGCTCGGCCGGGTCACGCCCCCCCTGTACCCGTCCGATCAGCACGGCGTCGACCCCCAGGCGCTCCTGCACCCGGGCGAAGGAGAGCGCGGCCCGGGTGTCCGCCGCCGACGCCCCACCGAAAAACCCCGGCTGATAGGGCGGCGGTTCGGACCCGAGATCGGGGTCCTCACCCCGGGCCACCCGCAGCCGCCGCTCAATGGCCTTGTCGCGGAGGCCGGCCAGCTCCCCGCTCTCGCCCCGGGCCACCCGGTGGCAGGCCACGGCGTCGGCGCCGAAGCGGTCCGACACGTGCGGCGAGGGCAGGGCGGCGAACTGGCCCAGCGTGGTGACGCCGAGCCGCTGCAATGTGACGGCCAGTTCGGGCCGGGCCAGGGTGGCCACCGACCACGGGGCCAGGAACGCTGCCGTTTCCCCCGGCGGGACGATCAGCTGCGAGCGGGCGGCCAGAACCGCGGCGAAGAGTCCGTCGCCCACGCCGACGTGGACGTCCTCCTCCAGGGCCTCGACCAGGCGGTGCACAACCATCTCCTCTCCGCCGAAGAACCGGGAAGGCCCGCGCGCGGGCAGGGCACAGACGCCGAGCCGGACGGGATGAACCCAGGGACACAGTTCTCCGGCGCCGGCCACCACCTGCACGAAGCGTCGAGCTTCCTCCCCACGTGCTCCCTCTTGCTGAAGCTCGGGACACCAGATGACGACCAACCGTTCCATTTCCATGACTGCTCCACCTCAGGCCGCCTCGGGGCCATTCCCGGGACCGGCTCCCTCCGGCCTGTCCTCCTCCGTCGTTGCTTCCACCACACCTGAGCCGGCCGGGAGCCAGAGCGAGCACTCCACCGGCCGGCCGGCCGAACGTCGTCCGCTGACCCGCACCTCGGCCCGCCGCCCCTGCAGATGCCCGTGCCCGCGGCCGACCCCGGTCCACTCCATCGACTCCACCGACAGCGCCAGGTCGCCCCCCTCGGGCCACTCGCTGACGTGCTCGACCAACACCACCAGCGCCGTCTGGCGCTCCCGGGCCCGGGCACTCAGATGACGGGCCGCGGTCGGGCGGGCCCGCCCGGGTGGACGCACCAGGACCACGTCGACTCCGGACAGCAGGTCGCCCGCCGCCTCGGCCCAGCCGGTGCCGGGATGCGGCACGAAGACCACCCGGCGCAGATCGATCCCGAGCTCGGCCGCCGCCACCACCCCCGGATCGGGCAGACCGACGGCGGCACACCAGCTCCCGCTCTGCGACGCCGCCGCCAGCAGGGCCAAGGCCAACGTGGTGGCGCCCCGGCCGGGCGGCCCGGCCACCGTGGTCGTCGTGCCACGGCGCAAGGCCCGATCGGGGAAGAGCGGAGCCAGGGGGACGGGCACCGGCAGGAGCCGGCCGGCCACCGGCGTGGTCGGTCGGACCCGGTCGGCCAGGCCGACCGGGAGCTCCCGGGTTCGGGGGACAGCTCCCCCATCTGATTGAAAACCGAACATATGTTCGTACCTTAACGAGAAGCTGTTCGGTCTGCTCAGCCGGACAAACAGCCAGTTCACGGTGGTTATCTCCCGCCCCGACCCCACTAGGTCACAATGGCGGTCCTCATGTGCGGCCGTTTCGCTCTCATCACGCCACCGGTGCGGCTGGCCCGTTACTTCCAGGCCACCCTGGCCGACGGGGTCGAACCCGAGAACCGCCCGAGCTGGAACGTTGCCCCCACCGACCAGGTCCTGGGCCTCCGGGAACGCCAGGTCGCCGGCCAGGACGAGCCCACCCGGACCCTGGCCCCCTACCGCTGGGGGCTCATCCCCTCCTGGGCCAAGGACGCCTCATCGGGCAGCCGCCTCTTCAACGCCCGCGGCGAGACCGTGACCACCAAGCCGTCATTCCGCTCCGCCTTCGAAGCCCGGCGCATCATCATCCCGGCCGACGGCTTCTACGAGTGGCACAAGCAGGGCAGCGGCAGCAAGCAGCCGCACTACTTCACCCGCGTCGACGGGGAGCCGATGGCTTTTGCCGGGCTGGCGGAGTGGTGGCGCGACAAGCACGCGCCCGACGACGCGCCCGGCATCCGCTCCTGCACCATCATCACCACCTCGGCCAGCCAGGACATGGACGGGATCCACGACCGCATGCCGGTGATCCTCAGCCCTGACACGTTCGACGTGTGGCTCAATCCGGGCAACGAGAACCTCGGTGAGCTCGCCGCACTGGTGCGCGCCGCACCGGCCGGTACCGTGACCCACCGCCCCGTGAGCCAGCGGGTGGGCAACGTGCGCAACAACGATGCCGAACTAATTGAGCCCATCTGAACGCAAAGTAGGGCGAGCACCGGCTGATAGGCATGTCGGCATGAAGCATCCCTATCTCCTGATCGCCGTGACGTCGCTGGCCCTGTTCGCCGGCGCCTCACCCGTATCGGCCAGCGGGGCGCCGTCCGTCCTCAAAGCCCCGGTCGTCAACGAGAAATTCACCCTCCTTCCCTGTAGTCAGGCCAGCACCATCGGCATGGAGGGCTGCGCCGAAGCCCAGACCCTGGTGATCGACCGGCAGATCAACGGCCTGGCCAAGACGATCTTCGGGCGTCTCCCCGGCCGGGCGGACCAGTTGCGCTTCATCAAGTCCGAAAAAGCCTGGCTGTCGTATCGACGCGCCAGCTGCGCCAGCCGATCGGACACCTATGCGGGGGGATCGGAGGCGAGCGTCGTCTTCGCCCAGTGCCTGGTCGCCCTGGGTCAGCTGCAGGCCACCAACCTGGGCCAGTTCGTGGCCACCTTCCCGGGAGGGAACGAGCCGCCCTCATGACCGGACCGGCCGGTGGAGGCAGGTCGGCCGCTGCTGCGCCAGACTGACGCCAACCTGAGGAGGGCGGAGCAGATGAATCCCCATCGTCTCGATCGACGTACCTTCATCGCCGCCGCGCTGGCCTCGGGCGGCGGGGGCCTGCTGGCCGCCATGGGAGCCGGGGGCCAGGCGGGGGCGGCCACCCTGCGTGCCGCCACCGCGGTCAAGGCGGCCGGCTCGGACCTGGGCGCCATTGAGCACGTCATCTTCCTCATGCAGGAGAACCGCTCGTTCGACCACTACTACGGCAGCTACCGGGGCGTGCGCGGTTTCGGCGACCATCCGGCCAAGTCACTGGGTGCCTTCGCCCAGGCCTGGCCGGGCGGTCCCCAGAAGCACCTCCTGCCCTTCCACCTGTCGGCCAACTCGGGGATCGGCGAGTGCACCCACGACCTCAACCACACCTGGCCGGCCGAGCACCTGAGCCGCGGCCAGGGCGACAACTCGGCATTCGTCCGCACCCACACGGCCAGCGAGTACGAGGGCCCCGACGACGGGGTGTTGACCATGGGCTTCTATCAACGCGAGGACCTGCCCTTCTATTACGCGCTGGCCGACGCCTTCACCATCTGTGACAACTACCACTGTTCGGTGCTGGGTCCGACCCACCCCAACCGCCTCATGGCCATGTCCGGCACCATCGATCCGGCCGGCCATGCCGGCGGGCCGGTCATCATCACGAACGAGGACAGCCACGCCATCTGGAGCGTGCACTGGGACACCATGCCCGAGGTCCTCGAAGACGCCGGGATCAGCTGGAAGGTCTACAACCCGCAGGGCGACATCTACACGCCGGCCTTCTTTGAGCAGCACGGCCTGCTGGCGGGAGACGCCATCCTCCCCTACTTCAGCCAGTACAAGAACCCGGCCTCCGCGCTGTACCAGAAGGCCTTCCTGCCGCAGTATCCCGGCGATTTCGTCATCGACGTCGCCACCAACAAGTTGCCCGCCGTCAGCTGGATCCTCCCGCCGGCCGGCTACGACGAGCACCCGCCCGCCCCGCCCGCCCTGGGCGAATGGTTCACCAGCCAGCTGCTCAAAGCACTGATCTCCAACCCCGAGGTGTGGTCCAAGACCGTCCTCTTCCATATGTACGACGAGAACGACGGGTTCTTCGACCACGTGCCGCCGCCGACCGCGCCCCACGGCACCCCCGGCGAGTCCCTGACCGTCTCGTCTCTGCCGTCTGACGCCAACGGCATCCGGGGTCCGATCGGCATGGGCTACCGGGTCCCCATGCTCGTCATCTCGCCGTTCAGCCGGGGCGGCTACGTGGCGTCCGACGTCTTCGACCACACCTCGCAGCTCCGGTTCCTGGAGGAGCGGTTCGGCGTGAAAGCGCCCAACCTCTCGGCGTGGCGGCGCACGCACTCAGGCGACCTCACCTCGACCCTGCATATGGGCCGCCCGGACACCTCGACGCCGTCGCTACCTTCGACCTCGAACGACCTGACGGCCAACGTCATGGCGGAGGGATGCACCTCGGGGGACATCCTCGAGATCTCCGGCGATCAGCCCCGGTACCCGGTGCCGGTGCAGCAGGTCATGCCGCGCCAGGAGCCGGGGCGCGCCCGGCGGGTCTGACCCGAAGCTGGAAATCCCTTAATTACTAGCTACCGGCCATCGCGGAGAAGCATCAGGCGGCTGTCCTCTAGGGTTCCTTCATGAGCACTCTCGACGATCCGAACTTGGCCAGCCGGCCGGTTCGGAAATACAACCAGCGCATGGCTCGGCGGATGGCTAGGCGCGCACATGTCAACGAGCAGGGTGTGGCGGTGTGTTTCGCTTACAACAACCTGCTGACCACCCTGCTGATCGGCGTGGTGGAGGACGTCGTCCAGTTCGTGCCCACGGTGGGTTCTCTGATTGAGGCGGCGATCAGCATCCTGACGTTCTACTTCCATCGCATCGTGCTGGTCACTGACCAGAACGTGTATGTGTACCGGGACTGGCCCTTCCACTTTCCCGGTAAGCAGCTGGCCGCCTACCCGCGTCACGCCGGCGTGGTGAAGCTGGGCAGCCCGAATCCGGGGGGTTTTTCCAGGTTTATCCGCCGCGGGCAGCTGACCTTCGAAGACGGTCATGTCGTCTATCACAGCATTCTGTGGATTCGCCGCGCGAAGTACATCGTCCAGGAAGGGAACAGCGCTGTCCTGAGATGACCCCGTCTCGACGGCGACCGTAATGCGGCATCTCGGTGGCTATCACAGCAATAATGGCCAGCGTGGATGAGCTACACGTTGAAGTGATCGTTGCCCACAACGAGCGCGCCACTCTTCGTGTCGGCGATGTTTTTCTAAAAGTGGACGCAGATCAAAGACGCACTGATGTCGAAGTTGAAGCGATGGCACTGGCGCCGATCCCGACTCCCGAGGTGCTGTGGCGGATGCCACCCGTGCTCACGCTGGCCGCTCTATCCGGGACCGCGCTCGGCCGCCTAGGCGAACCGTCAGCCGCGTCGTCGGCGGCATGGGCCGCGGCGGGTGCCACCGTCAGGATGCTGCACGACGCACCGCTGCCACCGAGCTGGCCCGGGTGGACCCTGGACAAGGCTGCGGCGCGCCTCGACAGCGAGTGCGACTGGCTGGCGAGAAACGGTGTCCTTCCTCCTGAGGTGATCGCAGGCAACCGCCGGATTGCCGAGGCTGCTCTCCGACCGTGGACTCCGGTGTTCACACACGGCGACCTACAGAGCGCTCACGTCTTCATCGCTGGTGACGAAGTTGCCGGCGTGATCGACTGGTCCGATGCATGCCAGGGCGACGCACTGTTCGACCTCGCCGTCCTGACGCTTGGATACAAGGAGCACCTTGGAGACCTTGTCGCTGGCTACGGCACCGACGTCGACCTCGAAGTGATCCGCGCATGGTGGTCGTTTCGCAGCCTGGTGGCGGTCCGATGGCTGGTGGAGCACGGTTTCGATCCGTCCTCTCCAGGCTGCGAATTTGACGTACTGAGATCCCAGTTGTGATGCCTCTCCCTTCGGCGGAGAGTGCCTCACCGAGGAGCCATGACTCGGCGACTACGAGAGTGGGCTACTGGCGATAACGAATCCTTGGGAAGTTGTTTCGTGCTCCAGTTCAGGTGCCCTGAGAACCGTGGTGTAGATCTTGAATCCGGTGTCCTCCAGAGAACCGGCAACCTCTTGCACGCCGTGCCGGTAGCTGGTGAGCGGCAGGCGTGTGCCTTGCGCATCCGCTCGGTAGACCGGCTCACTCTCTGCCTGAAAAGCAAGGAGTACGTAACCCCCCGGTATCAAGACCCTCGTCAGCTCGCCGAATGCCTCGGCGAGGTGATCCGGAGGTGTGTAGATGATCGAGTACCAGCACACAGCACCGGCGAGCACGCCCGTTTCGATGGGAAGTGCATCGAGCTGGCCCTCTTCGAACTTGATGTAGGGATGCGCGGTCCGAGCGACGGCGAGCATCGCCTGAGACACATCCACGCCGACAACCTCGAGCCCGCGTTCCGCCATGAATGCCGCCACTCGGCCTGGCCCGCACCCAATATCTGCGACCCGACCGACTGATTGTCTGTTGATCAGCTCGATGAAGGCAACCAGCAGCGACCGGTCGATCGGG
This sequence comes from Acidimicrobiales bacterium, assembly GCA_035552095.1. Taxonomy (GTDB): domain Bacteria; phylum Actinomycetota; class Acidimicrobiia; order Acidimicrobiales; family RAAP-2; genus Bog-473. The sequence continues at coordinate 89,297 of DASZMA010000076.1, forward strand.
CCTTCTGTCGCCGAACTGATCTCAGTACTACGAACTTGACATACCTCGCCGCGGCAACGTCGTAGACCGCTCGGGCGGTTGCTACATGGTCGTCACTTGACATGCTCGGAGATTAGGTGACCTCCACCTCCGTGTTCAGGATTGGGGGACGGTTGCCCTGCCCGATACGCCGGAACCAGGCTAGGACGATGCTGATGCCTTGGGCTCGCTTGAGTGTCGTCACGCTACGACGATGAGTGGCATCGGTGGTGCGCTGAATGTCCCATCGACTCCAAGTCCCACCGCGACTTCGATAGCCCATTCGCCTGGTGGAACGGTGTAACCAAGCCGCGGCAACCTCGACGCTGTACCGACAAGGAGAGGAATCTCGACTGAATCGTTTGGCGGCGCAGGAAAGCGAATCAGAGGGGCGACTTGCGCGCCCGAGTATCCACCGACGACTTCGTTTGACTTTGGGTCTACGACCGGTGCCGTGATCTGGCCGTTGGTGTGAGCGACTACTTCTTGCCCCCCCTCATTGACGAGACGGATGGTGCTGGAGAGATTTTCTCCCGATCTCACTCTTAAGTCGTGATCTACCACGACATGCAACCATTGCGGCAAAGGATTATGCGTCGGCTGAAGGCGATCGGAATTGGCAGCTCCCCATGAGGGGGGGACCCCACATTCGGGATAGTGAAGGAATCCAACAGTGACATCGACGGCTTCGCCGTAGCGCCCACGCAGCTCTGCAGCAACGCGCACAGCGTCGGCTCGAAGTGTGACGCTTACCCTTCCACCTCCTATGCCCCATCCTTCGAAGAGTCCGTGGGCAGAGGAGGTCGCCATCTCGTGGATGTGGGAGCGGATCTCCTCTAACCGAGTTTGGGGCCACGGTGACGATCGCACCTCCAGGCGACCTGGATGAGAGACGAGGCCATGCAACACACTCTCGTGGACGCTGAGGTCAGGTCCTGAGAACAGAGCCACGATACGAACCGTCGGCTCGTTCTCAAAGCGAAGCTCGACCCATGCCTCTGGATGGACTGCTCCGTAGCTTCGGACGACCTCTACATCTGCTCGCAGCCTGCCCTGTTCGAGTCCCACGTTCTCCGGCACTGCCCTAGTTTGTCCCCGGCAAGCCAGAAGAGAAAGTGACCGCATTCGCCGGACTGGCGTCACCCTGAGCACTTCGGAGATAGCCCGGCTCCCGACGGTCGCCCTCAACGTAAATTCCACGACCGGCTCGTTTGCGGCGAAGTTACTGCCCATCTACTCTCAACACACTGTTCGTTTAAGAGCGTTGTCGTCAGCGCACGATCAAAGGAGGTGAGTCCGATTCTTCTCGTTTACCGTCGGGCACTCACCCCTTCACGCCGGAGCCATTAGAGCTTCGTCGTCATAGGTCCTCGGGTGCCCGTATCTCGGATGCCCTGAAAGGGACCAAGCCATGTCGCAGTTTCAAGAGTCGCTCTCATCGACTGAGGGCAAAGCCCAATCCTTCACGCCTGCCTCGGCGCGACCTACGTCGTACCCGCAGGTGGCTCGCCACCTTGCTCTGGTTCTCGGTGGTGGTGGGGCTGCCGGAAATGCCTGGGAGATCGGGATCGTCGCAGGCCTGGCCGAAGCGGGCCTCGACCTGACCGAGGCCGCCGATTTGGTGATCGGCACGTCGTCCGGCGCCACCGCGGCAGCGCAATTGCGCAGTGGCATACCGCCGGCCGAACTGTTTGCCTCGGTGCTGTCCCCGCCTGTTCAACCGGTCAGACAGAACCGCGAACGTCCGGCGGCCTTGCCGATGGCCACGGTGTTCGAGCGGATGAGGGCCATCTCGGCCACCGCCACCTCGGCTGTCGATTTACAACGTGCGATGGGAGCATTCGGATTGGAGTGTGACCCCGTACTCGAATCCACCGCTGGACAGCACCGTGCCGTGGTCGCCGCCCGGTTGCCTCGCCATGACTGGCCGGCCAAGCCGATGATCGTGGTAGCCGTGAACGCGCATACTGGCGAGTTGGTCACGTTCGATCGCGATTCGGGCGTCGATTTGGTGGACGCGGTCACGGCGGGTACTGCGCTACCGGGATCGTCTCCCACGATCAATATCAACGGCACTCGTTACATCAACGGCGGTGTGCGCTCTGCCGAAAACGCCGACCTCGCCTCGGGTTATGCGAATGTCGTGGTGCTCTCGCCGTTCGGAGGACGGAGCGGGACATTGCCGGAAGGCCAATTCGAGGGCCTGCGCAGACCACCGGAATGGGGCATGGATCTGGAGGGCCAGGTCGAGGCCCTGCGTAAGCAGGGCAGCCGGGTCGAGGTGATCACGCCGGACGTCGATTCCCGAGCTGCCATGGGCACAAACCAGATGGACCCGGCGACCCGCATCCCTTCCGCCCGCGCCGGTTTCGACCAAGGCAAGCGGGAAGCGACCCGCATGACGACCCTCTAACAACTGAGGTCACCTTCGCTCGAAGACCTGAACGCCGCTGGGGACTCAGCTGTCGGGCGTGACCGCATCCAATCGGCGCCGAACCTCCGACGTGTTCACACCGAGAGCGCCCAGCAGCACCGCCGCCGGATCTGGTGGTTGGAGGGTGAGGATCTGGGCCAGCACCTGCTGGGCCGTGATCTGGAGCTTCCGACGGTGGGGCTTTGATGCTCCCTCAAGCACTTTCTTCGCCGCGGGAGTCATGCGGAGACGATCTTTTTGCGCCACATCTCTGATCGTCGGCTTCTTCGGCACGGCGCGCATCGGCAGTGGGGGCGCGTCGGCGCCGGACCCCAGGCCCAGGGCACCGAGGGCTTCGTGATCGAGCGACGCCAGGGCCTGGCGAGCTTGCTGGAGGTTCACGCCCACCACGGCTTCGACCGAGGGATCCTCGAACAAGGCGAGCAAGAGGTGATCGGTGCCATATCTGCGATCACCTCGGCGACGAGCCTCCTCACCGGCCTGCAGACAGATGGCCCAGGCGTGAAGCGTCTCTGGTGCAACCGATTCGGTGGTCATGCTGACTCCTTGTTGTATTTGGTGTGCACGGATTGGCGGGTGACGCCCAAGGCGTCGCCGATCTGCTGCCACGACCAGCCCTTTTCCCGGGCCGACGCGACGTGGTTCGCCTCGACCCTCTCAGCCAGGCGATGGAGCGCCAACGAGGCGCGAAGCCCAATTGCCGGGTCATCCGACGAGAGATTCAGGTTGAGATCTTCGACATCCATGAGTGTCAGTATAGGCTGACATCGGTTATTTATCAACCTAAACTGACACCAGCGGGATCGCCACACCGGGCGGTTTTCGTGTCAGGCGTTCAGTGGAGCGCGGGATCAATTTTTTTGAATTCCGTGTCGGCGATGTGAGCGGCGTCCTCGGCCCGTATGCAAGAAGGCGCGGAAACCGCCCCCACTTTGGTGGCGGTGGATTTCGGTGAACGGCCGCTCGGCGAGTCATGTGGACGAGGCCAGCAAGGTCGACTTACCGGTCGCCGGCACCCCGACGGATCACGGTGTTAGGCGCAGGAAGTTGAAGCAGCAAGCCGTATACCTGGGAAAACGGTTTCGCCTTATGACACCCCAAGACCACCCCGCCAATGTATGACGAAACGTGATACATTGGCGGAATGGCCAGCGCCGTATCGGTTCGGATCGATGACGATGTCCAGCGGGCACTTCTGACTCTTGAAGCTTCAGGAATGAGCCGATCTGAAGCGATCCGAAAGTCGATCCTCGATGCGGCTGCTGCGTTGCGGCAAAAAGACGCACTTCAAGCCGAGGCCGCAGAACTCGAGGCGGATGAGGAAGACGTCAAAGAGATGCAAAGCGTTGCGTTGTTAATGGAGAGACTCCGTGCGCCGGGGTGAAGTCTTCGAATTGAGACTGCCCAAGGGTGTCGGACATGAGCAAAGTGGTCGCCGATTTGGGGTGATTGTGCAGGCCGACGCCCTCCTTCCTCGATCGGTCGTCCTGATCGCACCAACATCAGCAAGTGCTCGGCCGGCATCATTTAGACCTGAACTCTTCGTGGACGGAGAGACGACGCGTGTTCTGGTTGAGCAGGTGGGAGCCGTGGACGTGAACCGACTTGGGAAGTCAGTCGGTCAGGCCAGCCCAGAAGAGATGTGGGGAATCGACGAGGGATTAATGACCGTTCTCGGTCTCAGTTGATCGGATCGGAACGCCCTCAGATCCTCCAGTTCCTGAAGCCGTTCCTTTCGTCTCTGAAGGTGCGAATAAGAGAGCGTACGGCCCACCATTGAAGTTCACGCAAATGGCTGCGAAGGTCGTGTAATCCCGGGCCGACATGGTCTGGTCCGTGAAGGAATTGCCGGGTGCGCTGGAGTTTCTACGATGAGGGGTATCGACACCAAAGAGGGGGATCCACATGCCGACGCCGACTTTCGACCAGCTCCGCCAATTCCGCGAGGACTACGTGGAGTCCTGGAACCAGGGTGACAAGGAGCGCTTCGCCGCCACCTGGCGCCAGTTCCTCGCCGACGACGACGCGTTCCAGATGTTCGATCCTGTCGGCACGCCGATGAAGCGGGGCCTGGTCGGCTGCGCCCTGGAGCCGTTCGACCTCTGGCAGCCGGTGGTGCGCTTCAATGTGCCGAAGGAGACCTTCTTCATCTGCGGCAATGAGATCGCTTGGGTGATGGAGAACTTCTTCGACCACAACGGAGCCGAGGTGAAGTCGTCAAGTATTGAGAACTACACGTTCACCGAAAACCGCGAGGTGCACATCCGCACTTGGTACATCGTCCCCTCCGGCGGCCCGCTTGGCGATCAGATGGAGCAGTACCTCCCGGAGGGCGGTCCGAACTGATCTCGGCGGGTCGGTCGGCTCGGTCACGCCGGCCAGACCGGTGAGTCGGCACCTTGGCTCCGACCAGGAAAATCTCAGAAACACTTGGTCATATGACATTCAGGCGAGTTCGCCTGCTTCACGACAGAGCAGTTCACAGCCACTGGACCGACCAGGCGCGTCGTTTGGCGTCCATCGTGGCGCAGGGTCGGGAAGGTGGCGGGTTGGTGGGACTCCTCCCGTGACCCTCACAAAATCGGAAGTGTGCGTCGCAAAATTCCGTTGACAAATCCGTTGAGATGTGACGAGCATTTGGTGGAAGACCGCAGGAGGTAACAAATGGCTGAGGCGCCACCGCCTCAAGAGCAAATCCTGCTCACACACTTTCGTGTCGGACGACGTCGAGGGCTCTCGGCGCTTCTACACCGAAGTGCTTGGGGGGCCGGGTCGCCTTCTCCAGCCCGGGAGGACCGACCAACGTCGCACTGTCCAATAGTTGGATCGTCATCAATGCCGGCGGAGGGCCGACCGACGACAAGCCGCAGGTCACCCTGGAGACGCCCGGCGACCCAAATCGGGTGAACAGCTTCGTCAACATCCGGGTCAAGGACATGGAGACGGTGTATTCCGACTGGAGCGCGCGAGGTGCTCAGTTCCCGACGACCCCGAAGCAGCACCAGTACGAGATACGTTGCTACATCCGTGATCACGACGGTCATCTGATCGAAGTGGGGCAAACGACCGACCCGGACGGAGATTGGTTCCCCGATCAATGGCCGTCGAGCACGTCGGAGTGAGCTAGCGCCGAGCAATCTCAATAGGAGTCAGACATAGCCGCATGGTCCCCACCGGCGAGTATGGACAAACCGGCCCCCTGTGCCGGGAGCGGGTAACTCCACTCCTTCAGTCGTCTATGAGCCGAGTCGGAGTGCCACGGCCATGGGCTGCCGCGAGGAGCTGGGGGTTCTCATCGACAGCGGCGAGGCACAGCTCAGCATCCAGATGCTCGGCGGCGGCCAAGGCTTCCAACGAGAGGAGATTGAGACGCACGCCGTCACTGAGAAGGCGCGCCATCGGCCAGGCGAGCTCACGCAACGAGAGAAGGCCGACGGTGTCGGGCAACGCCGTGATGGCTCGGACAGTTGCTGCACCAACTGACGGGTCGGCGTCGCCGATACGCCGGGAGAGCGCACCTTCTACTGTCGGGGAGCTGACAGCTCGGCACAACCGGTGGTACCAGAGTCCCGTGGTCAGCACCCGGGCGCCGCTGGGACGAAGAGCTGTTGGTTCGTCGTCCAACAGCATCCGGAGTAGCAGGTGGTCGTCGACCACCACGGTGCGATCCCTCAAGCCAGATCGGGCTCGTCTGCGGCAACCTCGGCCGCCAACTTGGCGTAGCCGCCGGCTTCCTCAATGGAGCTTCGGAGCATGGCGCGCAAGCCACCGTGACCGGCAGGCACGACGAGCAGGGCGTTCCCGAGGTCAGCGATCTCAACGACGCCACCTTCGATGAACTCCCAGCGGCGTCGAGCCTCGGCGGGTAGTGCCATCTGTCCCCGATCGGAAACGCGGAACTGAGCGATTGCCATGCCGCCCACCCTATACGTGGCGGACAAGGTGAAGTTACAAGCTCACCTTGTCAGCTCGGACCCGATGTCAATGAAATGGAGCGGCGCGGACTCACCGACTTTGCACCCCCGGCCCAACGAACGAGCCTCGCCCGAGCGCCCGAGCGGCGACCGTAGGGCTTGACAAAGGCCATCCGTTAGGTTGAACTAACCGTTAGTGGCTACTGACCAAGATGAAAAGGTGTGGGACGCCCTGGGGGATCGGACCCGGAGAGAGATCGTCCTGCGCCTTAGCGAAGGGCCAAGGCCCGTGGGCGAGCTCGCCACCTATCTGCCGGTCAGTCGTTCGGCCGTTTCCCAGCACCTCAAGGTGCTGAAGGATGCAGGCCTGGTCGCCGAACAGGTCGCTGGCACGCGCCGCATCTACCGCCTCAATGAGGCTGGCGTTATCGCGCTGCGTGACCAGCTCGACACCTTTTGGAATCGGGCGCTGAGTGGCTTCCAAGAGCTGGTCAAACAACCACAGGAGGAGCAATTATGAGCGTGGCCGATGAGGCTGTTGTCCGGCACCAGATCGTCGTTGCGACGTCGATCGATCAAGCCTTTGCGGCGTTCGTCGAGCGGTTCGGCGACTTCAAGCCGCCGGAGCACAACCTGCTCGGCGCAGAGATCACTGAGACCCGATTCGAGCCGAAAGTGGGAGGTCATATCTACGACCGCGCCGCCGACGGTAGCGAGTGCCGGTGGGCCCGCGTCCTGGCGTACGAGCCACCCGATCGGGTCGTCTTCAGCTGGGACATCAGCCCACGGTGGCAGCTTGAGACGGACGAGAGCAACGCCAGCGAGGTCGAGGTCAGGTTCATCGCGGAGACGCCCGAACGGACGCGCGTAGAACTCGAGCACCGTCACCTCGATCGACACGGATCGGGCTGGGAGTCGCTCCACGAAGGTGTCGATGGCGATGCGGGATGGCCGCTCTACCTGGCGCGGTACGCCCAACTCGTCGCTGGGGGTCGTTAGCGCCCGGTGTAGGCCACGGGCCAACTGACTACCCTACGTGGTACCCTACATTGATGCACAAGACCAGCGTCTATCTGACTCAGGACGAGATCAGCCGGCTTGCGGCCTTGGCCGAGCGCGAGGGGACCTCGCAGGCAGAGGTGATACGGCGCGCCATTCGCCTGTATGAGCCCGAGCGCCACGGAGATAGGAACTTTGCGCTCGTCGGGAGTGCCGACGGCCCAGGCGATTCGATCGCCGACCAGCCTGAAGATGATGTGCTTGAGGGCTTTGGCGCTTGACGGCCATCCTCGATGCACCGCCGCTGGTCGCGGCAGCGGACCGCCGCGACCGGCTACGGGAAGCGATCGAGACGTTGCTCCGAGACGAACCAGGCGAACTCGTGATTCCCGCTCCAGTCACTGCAGAGGTCGATTATCTGCTTGGTCGTCGACTCGGCAGAGACTCCCGGCTCGCGTTCCTCAATGATCTTGCGGCGGGTCGTTTTACTGTCGCCCAAATGGACGCGGACGAACACCGAGTCGTCGCAGACCTTGAACGTCGCTATGACGATTTAGACGTTGGACTCGCCGACCTGAGCGTCGTCGTCGCTGCACAGAAATATAGAACTCGAAGAATCATCACTTTTGATGAACGTCACTTCCGCGCTCTGCGACCCTTGGACGGCGGTCACTTCACCCTCTTGCCGTCAGATGGACCGCACCACTGAGGTAGCAGTCCACTAGGCGTTGACGATGGTGCGGCGCACGGCTTGGGCCCGGAGGTCGTCGATGTCAGGTAGTTGGGCGCCGTAGATCCCGCCCACGACGGAGGCCTCCCGCATGACGTCAGCGGGGAACCCGGTGAGCTCTTCCGGCCGGTCCACACCAAGACGGGTCGATGACCACGCCCGTCGGAGAGCTGGCCACGCAGGTGCAGTCCGAGAACGCGGGCCCGTTCTGGCTCACCATGGACATCTTCTTCGCTGACGGGCGAGCCGTTCACCGCTCACCGACCCGGCCACGATTGGCCGTCTCTGCGAGGTGGATCCCGACCAGGTCAAGGCCTTCGTCCTGGCTGACCTCCTGGCCATCAAGATCTCGGTGCACCGCCCCGTCGTGCAGGGATCCCTCCAGGATCGCGACATGCATGCGGGACAGGAGTACGTCCCGCTCCTGGGGCTAGGAGTCGAGTAGGGGGAAAGCCGTGGAATCTTGGCGCCCTCAGCTACTGGCCGCAGCGTTCACCGTCGGCACGTAGGACCGACATGGTTCGTTGCGGAGGCTCGGGCACGGCGGAAGCCGGGTCGGAATCCCGACTCCAGGGACGATGGGGAGGACAAGGCTCGATGGCATGGAGGGTGAAGAGGCGATTGAAACAATGGCTGAACCATCGGGATTCGCTTGGCTGAAGGACCACACAGGTTGGGTGCCATTCGGCGCGGCGATCGTCACGCGAATGCGCGACCCCACCCGGTAGGCATGCCCTTCGTAGTAGAGCGGTATGACTACCTTGACGAATTCACCGTTCGGTAGTGAAGCGGCATCTGCCGCAGCGAAGCTGGGGATGGGGTTGAGCAAGGTGCTTGGCTGTTTGAAGATATTGCTGGCGGTGGTGGCGAGACCGCGCTCGCTGGCGCGGATCCACCCATTCTGGACGAACGTCTCCTTGCCATCCGGGCGCACCTCGCTGATCGTTGCCTGCAGGTCTACGTCGGGTGTCGTGGAGCGTACCCAGACACTGACTGAGCCAGAGCCAATGACAGTCGTATCCGTTGTCAGCGGCGGCGAGACATACGAAAGCGCAGTTCCCACCGGATTCTGCTTCCAGCTCCAATCCCACTGTGCGGCGTCACCCCACAGGCCTCCGCTACCAGTCTTGGTCCCGAAATCATTGGGAGGCAAAGCGCTGGCGTTCGAGAAGTACCAACTGACATCCTCGTTCGCGGGCGGTTGGTCGGCCAGAGTCCCGTTTGTCCCCAAGTACCAAGTGCTGGCAATGGTGCCGGGCACGGGAAGCGCCGAAAAGTCGTCCTCGAACCCCGCGTAGGGGTTGCCTGGAATCGAACTCCCGGTGGGGGACATTCCGGCGCCGTTGTCAAGGAGGACCCGGACTTCGGGGGTCTTCACGAAGGCCGCCAGCGCCAGCTGATAGGTGGGGAGGGCCTGGATCGGGTCGAACGGCAGTGTCAAGAGGTCCGAGACCGGCAGTCCCATGGCCTCCTTGTAGAGGAGCGGAGCCACGGCGTGAATAATCACCGCGTTCTCAATGGGCGCCTTGTGGGCAACGAACAACTCGAGAAAGTCGTAAAAGCGGTCGAAGGTAGACGGATCGAGCGAGTCAATGTGGGCGCCGTTAGTGAAGGTGAACCACTTGAGATTGGTGCCCGTAAAGTCCTGCACCAGTTGTGGACAGTGTCCCCCTGTCTGTTCATCCTCGAACTGGCAGGCCATGAAGACCGGAACCTTGACTCGATTAACGAAGGTAACCGGATCCAATGGATCGGCTGTGACTGGGTTGTAGTACGAGTTCGCAGCAATCTTGGCACTCAGGTCGGCCGCTTCGCCGTGTAATACCTGGTTGTTCAGGCACGTCGTATCCCCGCGTTCTATCTGCTTGTAGGCCCAGGCTTGCCCGCTTTGTGTCCCGGCAGGTTCTGCCTCTGCTTGTCGCTCCTGGGCCCACGCGACAGCGAATCCGGTATTCAGAATTCCGCCGGGGTAGAGCGTCGTCGCGGTCGCGTCCAAGGTTGAGAGCGGCGATATCGCCTCAAGGTCTGGTGGATCGAGTTGTGCGGTGAAAAGTTGGCTGATTGCGCCATAGGAGATACCCATCATCCCGACCTTGTGGTCGAGGACCCATGGCTGATGCGCGATGGTCTCGATGACGTCATATCCGTCCAGGTTCTGCAGCGGCTCAAAGAAGTCAAAGGCTCCGCCGGAACATCCCGATCCGCGCATATTCACGTCGACCACGGCAAACCCCATCAGATTGGCGAGAACCGCAATGCCGTTGTCGGGCCCAGCGGGATCCGCATAGCCGTACCCTGAATACTCAATCAACGTGGGATACGGCGGCAGGAAGTCGGGGCCATTGGGAAGGTGGATGTTGGGTGGCAGGCCCGGCTCACCAGCTGGACTGGTCGGGAGATGCACGTCGATGGCGAGCTTCGTCCCGTCACGAGTGGTCAGGTACGAGTAGCCGTTGTCTGGAATGGACTGGGCATAAATGCTGGGATCCCACGGTGCCGCCTGATCAGTGTGCACGGTGATGGGGCCCGACTCCGCTCCGCCTGCGTCCAAACGAACTCGGTAGCCTGAAGCCGCCCACACGGTTCGAAACAGAAGACCACCGAGACCATCGGCCTTTTGGGTGTAAATGGTCTGTCCGGATGGACTAATGAGCGACGCTTGCGCGGAAGGAGCCAGGCCGGTGGCGTACACCTGATTGACGCTACCCACAGCGGCGAAGGTTGGCGCTGATGAGGCTGCGGCCGCGGTTGGTACGGCGAGTGGGCTACCGACCAGCCAGACGCTGAGAACGAGCGAGCTCGTTCTCAGCAGGCACCAGGCTCGAGAGCCCTTCCCCTTTGTCGTCCTGTGCAACTTCCTGACACCACCATTTCCGGACACCGCGCCCATGGGTTGAGCTTCGTCGAGGGTCGTTCGGGCCGCAAGCGGCGCCCACGGCGGACCGGGTATGCCACCTTGGATGGAATCGTCCCCTTTGCCTAACTACAGCACCCGCAGGGGTTAGCGTCGCCAAAGTGGAAGCCGTTCTCGAGCTCATCGACTTGTCACGGCGTTACGGAAACGTCTTGGCCCTCGATCATCTGTCCTTCGAGGTACCGTCCGGTCATGTGGTGGGCTTTCTCGGGCCCAACGGAGCGGGTAAGACCACGACCATGCGGGCCATCTTCGGATTGACCGAGCTGGATGGCGGCAGCGTCCGATGGAAGGGACTGCCGGTGGATCAGAAGCAGCGCCGGCGGTTCGGCTACATGCCCGAGGAGCGTGGCCTTTACCCCGGGATGCGGGTGGGGGAGCAGGTCGAGTACCTCGGACGCCTGCATGGCATGAGTTCGCGCCATGCCGCTCGTTCGACCCAGGAGTGGCTGGAGCGCCTCGAGGTCGCCGATCGGCGTGACGACAAGGTCGAAGTGCTCTCGCACGGCAATCAGCAGCGGGTTCAATTGGCGGCGGCACTCGTGCACAATCCGGAGCTGATCGTCTT
>DASZMA010000077.1:0-55950 GCA_035552095.1 Acidimicrobiales bacterium
GATCAGTGAACTGGTGCGGGCCGAGGTCGACGGGGAGCGGCTGAGTGACGAGGAGATCTACTCGTTCCTCCGCCTGCTCCTGCCGGCCGGCGTGGAGACGACGTATCGGGCCACCGGCAACCTCCTCTTCGCCCTACTCAACGACCGGGCCCAGTTCGACGCCCTCTACCAGGATCGCTCCCTCTACGCCCAGGCCTTCGAGGAGGCGCTGCGCTGGGAGGGGCCGGTGACCGTGATCCTGCGCCGGGCCATGGTGGACACCGAGTTGGCCGGCGTAGCCATCGCGGCCGGCGCCGACGTGGCCCTCCTGCTCGGGGCGGCCAACCGCGATGAGCGCAAGTACGCCGACCCCGACCGCTTCGACATGTTCCGGGCCGTGCGCCAGCACGTCGGATTCGGGTTCGGCGTGCACGTCTGCCTGGGCATGCACCTGGCCCGCATGGAGTCACGGGTGGCCATCAACACCCTCTTCGACCGCTTGGGCCCGTTCCGCCTCGACCCGGCCGCCGCCGCCCCGCACATTGAGGGCATGGCCTTCCGCTCACCGCTCTCGCTGCCGGTCGTCTTTGACCCCCGCTGACGCCGGTAGCGGCGGCGAGCGGTAGCTTCACTCTCCATGTCCCCGACCCGAGCCCTGCTGCAAGATGCGGCGGCCATCGTCGGCATCGGCCAGACCGAGTTCGCCAAGCAGATCGACCGGCCCGAGTCCCAGCTGGCCTGTGAAGCGGTGGTGGCCGCCCTGGCCGATGCCGGTATCGCGCCGAGCGAGGTGGACGGCCTCTCCTCGTACACCATGGAGACCACCGACGAGGTGACCATGGCCAAGAACATCGGGGCCGGTGACGTGACGTACTTCTCGCAGGTCGGGTACGGCGGCGGCGCCGGGTGCGCCACTATCGGCCACGCCGCCATGGCCATCGCCACCGGCCAGGCCGAGGTGGTGGTGGCCTGGCGCTCGCGCAAGCGGGGCGCCCGTGGCTCGCGTCCCTGGGCGGCCGCGCCGTCCCGCTTGCCCATACAGGCGCAGTGGACCCGCCCCTTCGGCCTCCTGCGCCCGGTGGACGAGGTGGCCATGCTGGCCCGCCGCTACATGTACGAGTACGGCGGGCGACGCGAGCAGCTGGCCGAGGTGGCCATGGCGGTGCGGGGCCACGCCAACCGCAACCCGCTGGCCCTGATGTACGACAAGCCGATGTCGCTCGAGGACTACATGGGGGCCCGCTTCATTTCCGAACCGCTCTGCCTCTTCGACAACTGCCTGGAGACCGACGGGGCGTTGGCCGCCGTGCTGGTCTCGGCCGAACGGGCCAAGGACTGCCCGCATCCGCCCGCCCTGGTGCACGCCTTCGGCCAGGGGCTGCACCGCCAGCACGAGTCGATGGTCAACTACTACTGCGACGACCCGCTGACCGGCCCGGCTTGGGCGGCGGCACGCAAGCTCTGGTCCCAGTCCGAACTCGGCCCGGCCGACGTGGACGTGGCCCAGATTTACGACGCCTTCACGCCGTTGATCCTGCTCTCGCTGGAGGGCTACGGCTTCTGCGGGCGGGGCGAGGCGGGCGATTTCGTGGCCGACGGCAACCTGCGCTGGGGGAGCGGTTCCTTGCCCACCAACACCTCGGGTGGTGGACTGTCCGAGGCCTACGTGCACGGGTTCAACCTGATCACCGAAGGGGTCCGCCAGTTGCGCGGCACCTCGACCTGCCAGGTCGAGGACGCCACCACCTGCCTGGTGACCTCGGGCGAGGGCGTGCCCACCAGCGCCGTCCTGTTGCGCCGGGCCTGAAGGGGAGGGGAGTCATGAGCGAGCCGAGCGAGCCGTGCGACGTCAAGATCGACTGGGACCGCTGCATGGGCTCGGGCAACTGCCTGTTCTGGGCGCCCGACACCTTTGACCTCAGCGACGACGGCCATGCGGTGGTGCTCGACGCTACGGCCACTGATGAGACCCGGCTGCGCATCGCCGCCGAGGGTTGTCCGGTCGGCGCCATCTCCCTGTGGCGGGGTGGCGCCGAACTCAAGCTCGGAGAGACGGAGTCCTAATGCCCATTGCCGTGGCCGAAGAACACGAAGCACTGCGCCTCACCGCGCTGCGCTGGTTGCAGACCCACTGCCCACCGAGTGAGCCAAGAGCGGCGGCGGAGGCGATCACGGCCCAGCTGCCGCCGGTCTGGGAGAAGATGGCGGCCCAGGGTTGGTTGGGCCTGCATGTGGCCGAAGCCGACGGCGGGCAGGGGTTCGCCGTCAGCGAGTTGGTCGTGGTGCTCGAGGAGCTGGGCTACGCGTTGTGCCCCGGGCCGATCCTGCCCACGGTGCTGGCCGCCGCCCTGATCGCCCGTCACGGCAGCCCGGAGCAGCGGGCCCGCTTCCTGCCCGGCTTGGCCGACGGTTCGACGCCCGCCGCGGTGGCGCTGGGCGCGGGCACGCTCCGACGCGACCAGGGGGCAGCGGCGGTGAGCGGCACGCTGCGACCGGTACTCGGTCTGCCCACGGCCGCCCTCCTCCTGGCCCCCCTCGACGACGGCGGCTGGTGCCTGTTGGATCCGCGCGACCTGACCCTGGAAACCCTGCCCGCACTCGACGCCACCCGCCCCCTGGGCCAGGCCACCGCGGCCGGGGTCGCGCTGACCGCCGACGGGCTGCTCGGCGGGCTGGCCGGCGACGAGGTGCGCCAGCTGGCGCTGGTCCTGGCGGCGGCGGAGAGCGCCGGCGTGGCCCGGTGGTGCCTCGACACCGCCTCGGAGTACGCCAAGGTCCGGGTGCAGTTCGGCCGCCCCATCGGGCAGTTCCAGGCCATTAAGCACGCCCTGGCCGACATGCTGGTCGCCGTCGAGCAGTGCGCCGCCGTGGCCTGGGACGCGGCCACAGCCTGGAGCGCGCCGGCCGGCGCGTCCGGTTCGGGCGAGGAGCAGGAGCACGCCCTGAGCGCGCTGGTGGCCGGTGCCCTGAGCCTGCAGGCGGCCGCGCACTGCGCCAAGCAGTGCGTGCAGATCCTGGGCGGCATCGGTTTCACCTGGGAGCACGACGCCCACTTCTACCTGAAGCGGTCCATGGCCACCCGCCAGCTGCTGGCCGACGTCGGCGGCCTCGAGTACGGCGTGGCCGAGCTGGCCATGGCCGGGGCCCGGCGCGGGCTCTCGGCCGACCTGCCCGCCGAAGCCGAGGCGCGGCGGGCCGAACTGCGCCCGCTGGTGGAGCAGGTGGCCGCCGCCGACCCCGCCGAACAGCGGGCCGTGCTGGTGCAGACCGGCCTCCTCATGCCGCACTGGCCGGCGCCATGGGGGCGGGCCGCCTCGCCGCTGGAGCAGCTGGTCATTGACGAGGAGATGGCGGCAGCCGGGGTGCAGCGACCACACCTGGCGGTCGGGGCGTGGGCCCTGCCCACCCTCATCGCCCACGGCACGCCCGAGCAGCAGGAGCGCTGGGTCCGTCCCACGCTGCTGGGCCACCTGGCCTGGTGCCAGCTGTTCAGCGAACCGGGCGCCGGCTCGGACCTGGCCGCCCTCAGCACGCGGGCCCAGAAGGTCGAGGGCGGCTACGTCCTCAACGGACAGAAGGTGTGGACCTCGCTGGCCCAGACGGCTGACTTCGGGATCTGCCTGGCCCGCTCCGACCCCGACGCGCCCAAGCACGCCGGCATCACCTACTTCATCGTCGACATGCACGCCGAGGGCCTCGACATCCGGCCGCTGCGCGAGCTGACCGGCGCCGCCATGTTCAACGAGGTTTTCTTCACCGACGTGTTCGTGGCCGACGACGCCGTGGTCGGCCAGCCCGGGGACGGCTGGCGCATTGGCCGCACCACCCTGGCCAACGAACGCGTCTCCATGTCGACCGGGGCCTCCTTCGGCCCCGGGGTGGAATCGCTCGTCAAGACCCTGGCCCGGCGCGACACCCTGAGCTCGCCGGGGTGGGTGGGCCAGCTCGGTCACCTGCTGGTCGAGGCCCAGTCGCTGGCCCTGCTCGGCCAGCGGGCCACCCTGCGCACCCTGTCGGGGGTGGACCCGGGCAGCGGCTCGAGCGTGCGCAAGCTGCTGGGTGTCGAACACGAGCAGCGCGTCCAGGAGATGGGGATGGCGCTCTACGGCGCTGACGGCGCCGTGCTCGACGGAAGGGCCCAGCGCTGGGAGGAGGGCTTCCTGTCCACCCGCTGCCTGACCATCGCCGGCGGGACCAGCGAGGTGCAGCGCAACGTCATCGCGGAGCGCATTCTGGGCCAGCCCCGCGACCCCGAGCCGGGCCTGTAGCCCCCGGTCGCACCGGTAAGGTGGCCCGGCGATGAGCCAGCCGCCAGATGAGATGGACATTGACATCGACCCCACCCGCGACGTGTGGCCGTTCCCTTCCGAGAAGTTCCTGCACGAGTGGGCCCCGGGGGTCCTCCAGGCCCAGAACGCCTGGATGGCATCGATCGACTCCCTACGCGCGCCCGATCGCAAGACCCATGAGCTGATCCGCATGGTGTGCACGGTGATCGCCCGCCAGCCCGGGGGCGTGCAGCGCCACGCCCGCCTGGCGGCCGAGGTGGGGGCCACCTGGGACGAGATCGCCGGGTCGATCCTGCTCACCGAGCCGGCCTTCGGCATCGTGCTGGCCATCCAGGCGCTCCCGGCCGCCCGGCGTGGCTTCAAGGAGGGATCCTCGAGCTCGGTGGAAGCCGAGGACGGCGACTCGCTCCCCGACTGACACCCGTGTCATAGTTGGCCATGCGCCTGGCCCCTGACGAAGCGCTCACCTCCTTCCGCCGCGAGTTCGAAGCGTGGATGGACGAACACCAGCCCGGGCCCGAGACCATGGAGGGCCAGTTCCGCCAGTCGTCGGCCCACCTGCCCCAGTGGGCGCGGGACTTCCAGCGGGCCATGTTCGAGGACGGCTACCTCGTCCCGGGCTGGCCCCCCGAGTTGGGCGGGCGCAACGCCACGCCGCAGGAGCAGATGGTCTACTTCGAGGTGCTGACCGAGCGCATGGTGGTGCGCTCCCTCAACCCCCAGGGGCTCTCCATCTGTGCCGCCTCCATCGTCGAGTTCGGCACCGAGGACCAGAAGGAGCGCTTCGTCCTGCCCACCCTGCGGGGCGAGGTGAGCTGGTGCGTCGGTATGAGCGAGCCCAACGCCGGCAGTGACCTGGCCTCGTTGACCACCCGGGCCGAGCTGCGCGAGGACCACTTCGTGGTCAACGGGCAGAAGGTGTGGACCTCGGGGGCGCATGAGGCCGACCTGTGCATGTGTTACGTGCGCACCGACCCGCAGGCGCCCAAGCACCGGGGCATCAGCGTGGTCATCATCGACATGAAGACGCCCGGCATCACCTGCCGGCCGCTGCCCGAGTTGACCGATCCCCAGCACGCCGACTTCAACGAGGTCTTCTTCACCGATGTCGAGGTACCGGCCGAGAATCTGGTCGGACCGCTCAATGGGGGCTGGGCGGTCAGCCAGGGCTCGCTGCGGCACGAGCGGGGCATGCTCTGGATCATGAATGTCTCCAAGATGGAGCGCACGGTGAAGGCACTGGTGCGCCTGTCCGGCCGGCCCGACGGCAAGGGCGGCCGCCTGGGCGACGACCCCCGCCTGGCCCAGGCCATCGCCCAGCTCTCCACCGACACCGCCGCCATGAAGTGCCTGGGCTACCGCGGCTTCGCCAAGGCCACCCGGGGCGAGATGCCACCCGAGCACCTCATCCTCAAACTCTTCTCCAGCGAGGCGGAGCGCCGGGCCTGCCTGGTCGCCTTCGAGGCGTTGGGGATCGACGGGCTCGACCTCGATGGCGCCGGTCCCAACCGCTTCACCGAATGGGACCTGGCCCATTTCGCCCCCGACCCGATGGAGTCAGGGGCCACCGGCTCGTTCTACGACGGCGCGTGGGCCGTCCAGTATCTGCGTTCGTTCGCCGGCACCATCGCCGGCGGGACGTCGGAAATCCAACGAAACATCGTGGCCGAGCGCGTGCTCGGCCTTCCCAGGGGGTGAGGTTGCCATGACCATTTCCGTACTCGAGCACCGCGACAAGTTGGGCGTGCAGCCGGGGCAGCTCTTCATCGACGGCGCCTGGACCGACGCCTCCGACGGCGGCACGTGGGAGCAGATGAACCCGGCCACCAACGAGGTCGTCACCTCCTTCGCCATCGGCACCGTGGCCGACGTCGACCGGGCCGTCGCGGCCGCCCGGCGCGCCTTCGACGAGGGACCGTGGCCCCGGCTCACCGCCAAGGATCGCAAGAAGTTCTTCACCCGCCTGGTGGCGCTGATCACCGAGCACGGTGAGGAGCTCAACAACCTGCAGACGCTGGAGATGGGGATGCCCATCGCGTTCTCCTCCATGTCGGTGGTCTCCAGCGAGATGGCCGCCGGCATCTTCGACCACCACGCCGGATGGATCGACAAGATCTGCGGCTCGACCTACCCGACCTATGAGGCCGGCCCGACCGGATCAGACGTGCAGATCATGAGCTTCCGCGAGCCGGTGGGCGTGGTGGCCGCCATCATCCCGTGGAACGCCCCGATGATGTTGTTCGCCCAGAAGGTGGCGCCGGCCCTGGCCACCGGTTGCACCGTGGTGGTCAAGCCCTCCGAATACGCCGTGCTCACGTCGCTGCGGCTGGCCGCCCTCATTGAAGAGGCGGGCTTCCCTCCCGGCGTCTTCAACCTGGTGCCCGGACCGGGCAACCCGACCGGTGAGGCGCTCATCACCCACCCCGGCGTCGACAAGGTGACCTTCACCGGTAGCCGTGCGGTCGGCCGCCGGATCCTGGCCGCCAGTGGCGACACCATCAAGCGGGTCACCCTGGAGTTGGGGGGCAAGTCGCCCAGCATCGTCTTCGAGGACGCCGCCAGCGTCGAGGGCGCCGCCATGATGGCCATGGGCATGGTCTCCATGGGCCTCTCGGGCCAGGGCTGCGTGTGCCAGACCCGGTCCTTGGTCCAACGCAGCGTGTACGACGCCTTCGTCAACGCGGCGTCGTCGCTCGTCGGCATGGTGCAGTTCGGCGATCCCTTCGACCTGGCCACCACGTCGAGTGCCATCATCAACAAGCGCCAGCTGGACAAGGTGGTGGACTTCATTGAGGCCGCCCCGTCCCAGGGCGCCCGCCTGGTCGCCGGGGGGGACCGGCCCGGTGGCGACCTGGCCCAGGGCAACTTCGTCAACCCCACCCTCTTCGCCGATGTCGACAACACCATGCGGGTGGCCCGGGAGGAGGTCTTCGGGCCCGTCCTCGTCGCCATGCCCTTCGACGACGAGGAGCACGCCCTCCAGCTGGCTAACGACACCGAGTACGGACTCGGCGCCGGCGTCTACACCACCAACGTGGCCCGCGCCTTCCGGATGGCCAAGGCCATCCGGGCCGGGACCGTCGGTATCAACGAGTACACCGTCTGGCCCAGCGCGCCCTTCGGCGGCTACAAGCAATCGGGCCTGGGTCGCGAGGGTGGCTGGGGCAGCATTGAGGCTTTCACCGAGACCAAGTCGGTCATCGTCGGCCTGTCGGACTGATCCGCACGACGGTCATGCATGCTCGCTGAGACCGCGGTCGAAGCGGCGCGGCGCTTCGGCGACCGCGCCGCCTTCACCACCGATGAGGGGCTGACCCTCAGCTACGCCGAGTTCAACTGCATGGCGGACGAGGTGGCGGTCGGTCTGGCCGGGTACGGGGTGGGCGAGGGCGATGTGGTGGCCCTGGTGCTGCCTTCGGTGCCCGAGCACTTCATCGTCTACGTGGCGGCGGCCAAGCTGGGTGCCTTGACGGCGGCGGTCAATCCCAAGCTGGTGCAGGCCGAGCGTTCGGCCGTGCTGCGAGCGGCCAACCCGAAGGTGGTGGTGACCACGGAGGAGCTGGCCCCGGCTGATGCGGTGCCCGAGGATCAGATCATCACCATTGAGCCGGCCTCCAGCGCAGACCACGTGCTGGTCGGGTTGCGCCGGGTCGGCCAGGCGCCCCCACCGTTGGCGCCCGACCTGGACCGGCCCATCGCCATCGTCTTCACCTCGGGGACGACCGGGACACCTAAGGGCGCCGTGTTCGGCGGCCGCCAGATCGACTTCATCACCCAGTGCGACGTGGGCGAGGAGTGGGGTGGCGGTGGCCACTCCATGGCGGGCTCGGCCCTGGCCCACCTCGGGCCCACCACCAAGCTGGCCGGCAACCTGAAGAAGGGCGGCACCCAACATCTCTCGCGTCAGCCGTGGAAGGCGTCTGAGGCGCTGCGCATGGTGGCCGAGTTGAAGATCGCCGCGCTGGGCGGCGTGCCGACCCAGGTGGCGCTCATGTTGCGCGACCCGACGTTTGAGAGCACCGACCTGTCGTCCGTGCGGGCCGTGGTGATGGGCGGTGGGCCGGCCACCCCGGCCCTGATCCGGGAGGCCCGAGCGCGCATTCCGGCACCCCTGGCCGTGCGCTATTCGTGCACCGAAGCCGGCATCGGTTGCGGCACCGCCTTCACCGACCCCGATGAAGACGCCGAGGTGAGCGTGGGGCGGCCCCAGCCCGGCGTGCGGCTGAGCATCCTGGGTGAAGACGGGAGTCCCCTGCCCCCCGGGGAGATAGGCGAGGTGTGCCTCGGCTCGCCGGCCGTCATGGAGGGCTACTGGCGCAACAGCAGCGCTAACGCCGACGTTTTCACGCCTGACGGCAGCGTCCGCACGGGAGACCTGGGATGGGTCGACGACGCCGGGCGACTCCGCCTGGCCGGCCGCGGCCGGGAGCGTTACGTACGGGGCGGCTACAACGTGCATCCGATGGAGGTCGAAGGGGTGTTGGCCGACCACCCCGATGTGGCTGCCGTGGCCATCATCAGCCGGGATGACCCCATCATGGGCGAGGTAGGCGTGGCGGTGATCGTGCCCCGGGTCGGCTCGACCACACCAGAATTGACGCATCTGCGCGAGTTCGCCGCTGACCGGCTGGCCCGCTACAAGCTGCCCGACGACCTGGTGGTGCTGACCGCGCTGCCGCTGACGGCGGGGGAGAAGGTCGATCGCCGGGCACTGGAACGGTTGATCGCCGGCCCCTGAAATCCGGCAAAAAGGCGATTTTTGCCGAAATCTGTGATCCAGGTCGCTGCCCGCTTGCCTAAAAGTTGCCGTTTGGTTGTACGTGGTCGAGTTGTAAGAAATTCTTCGAAAGTTCTAGTTCCCTTCTCTATTCTCATTGCAGAGAACGAGTTATCAGGGGGAACTGATGCTAATCCGAAGCGTTGGGAAGACAGCGCTGTCTGCAATCTGTGGCGCGGCCGTGTGTGCGGTCGCCGTGGCGGGAAGTTGGTCGGCCACTGGTGCCGGGGCGGCGGGGATACTCCCCCCGGGCAACCCGAGCGGGAACATCGCACCGAGCAGCTCCGACTACCTGACGTCGGTTAACGCGGCCCGGGCCACCGAAGGCGTGGGTCCGATGTCGATCTCCGAGTCGATGGTGCAGAGCCTGCCCATACCCGAGCAGGTCTTCGTCTACGTCAACCTGGAGCGCATCGACCGGGGACTCCCGGCCATCACGTACATGACAGCGCAACTCAACGCCGACGCCCAGGGCGGCGCCAACGCCGGGGCGGACCCGGGGTTCCCGACGGCGCTCAACGCGGCCGGTCCGGTGGCCTGGGGCGGCGCCATCTGGGCCGGCGGCCTCTCGTCCGTCATCGAAGCTGACTACTACTGGATGTACTCCGACGGGTGGGGCGGTCTCCTCAGCGCGACGACCAACGTCGCCTGCAACCTCTTGAACCTTTCGGAGTGCTGGGGGCACCGCGACATCATCCTGCACCCGTTCGCCTCGTGTGCCAACGGGGCGCCGACGCTGTCCATGGGTGCGGCTTACTCGGCGACCGGTTACCAGGGGGGCTCGATCGCCGCGCTGCTCACCAGTACCTGCGGTGCTGCCCCGTCCGACGTAACGCTGACGTGGAACCAGTTGGTGGGGTCGCTCGTCTCTTCGTCGCGCGTCATCGGCATCGCGGCCACGCCCAACGGGCAGGGCTACTGGGAGGCCGAGGCCAACGGTGACGTCGGCGCCTTCGGCACCGCGCAGAACTACGGATCGATGTCGGGCCAAGTGCTGAACTCGCCCATCGTCGGGATCGCCTCCACGCCGAACGGCCTGGGCTACTGGCTGGTGGCGGCTGACGGCGGCATTTTCAGCTTCGGCAATGCCGCGTTCCATGGCAGCACCGGTGCCTTGCACCTCAACTCGCCCATCGTCGGCATGACGTCGACGCCCGATGGTCAGGGCTACTGGATGGTCGCCTCCGACGGCGGGATCTTCAGTTTCGGCGACGCACCGTTCCGGGGCAGCATGGGCGGCAAGGCGCTCAACCAGCCCATCGTGGGCATGAGCTCCGACGTGGCCACTGATGGCTACTGGTTGGTGGCCTCCGACGGCGGCATCTTCAGCTTCGCCGCACCGTTCTTCGGGAGCACCGGCGCGCTGCATCTGGACAAGCCCATCGTGGGCATGGAAGCCCTGGGCAACGGACAGGGCTACCGCTTCGAGGCCTCTGACGGAGGCGTCTTCGACTTCGGCCAGGCCACGTTCCAGGGCTCAATGGGCGGGAAGAGCCTGGTGGCCCCGGTGGTGGGCATGGTGGAAGACCTCCTGACCGGCGGCTACTGGTTGGTCGCCCAGGACGGCGGCATCTTCAGCTTCGGCGGAGCCAACTTCCTGGGACGCCTGGTCAGCACCATTCTCTGAGTCGATCGGTTCCCGGGGTTCGTCGGGGCGGGTGGGTCGGAAGGTCAACGCCGTTGCGGGCTCGCCAGCACGTCGGGGTTCACCACGTTGGTCGGGGCGCCGCCCGCGAAGGCGTTGATCTGGTCAAAGACGTCGGAGAACTGCAGCTCCCACTCATCGGTTGAGACGTACCCGATGTGCGGCGTGCAGATGACGTTGTCCATCTGCAGCAGGGGATCGGCCGGGTCGGTGAGCGGTTCGGTCTCATAGACATCGACGGCGGCCATGGCCGGCCGGCCGGCCCGAAGGGCCGCCAGGAGCGCCCCGGGCTCAATGAGTTCGGCCCGGCTGGTGTTGACCAGCAGGGCCGACGGTTTCATCCGCTCGAGGTCGGTCAGGGTGACGAGGCCACGGGTGGCGTCAACCAGGCGCAGGTGGAGCGAGACGACGTCGGATCGCTCGAAGAACGACTGCCGTGACCGGGCGACTTCCGCCCCCTCCGAGTGCGCCCGTTCCCTGGACTCCGGGCTGGCCCAGAACAGCACGTCCATGCCGAAGGCCCGGCCGTAGTCGGCGACGACCTGGCCAATCCGTCCGTAGCCGTAGATCCCGAGCGTCTTGTGCCGCAAAGAGTGGCCGACACCGGACTGCCAGTGTCCCGCCTTCATGGAGGCGACCTGCTGGGGGAGCCGTCGCATCCCGGCGATGACCAGGCCCCACGTCAGCTCGGCGGTGGCGTAGGACGCCGAGCCCGCGTGCAGGCTGGAGGACACCACGATGCCGAGCGTCGTGCAGGTGTCGACGTCGATGTGGGGATAGACGCTGCGCTGGCTGATGAGTCTCAGCTTCGGCAGGTTTTCCAGCAGGGGCCCACGAATTTTGGTGCGCTCCCTGATGAGGACCAGCGCCTCCGTGTCGGCGAGACGTCGGGCCAGCTCATTCAGGTCCTCCACGTGGTCGGTCCACACAGTGACCTCGTGCTGGCGCAGCTTGGCGAAGCAGTCGAGGGTCCGGAGCGTATCGAAGTAGTCGTCGAGGATGGCCACCTTCATGTGCGCCAGTATGCCTGCGCCGCCGTCTCCGCTAAATTCCCGGTGGTGACCGAACGCTTCGCCTACGCCGTAGATGTCCGCTACCTGCCGGTACTGCTGCCCTTCGGTTTTCGGCGATCCAAGGACGGCGTCACCCTGACCGATGACGGCACCTTCGTAGCGACGTTCGGGCTGTTCAAGCTGGCCACGCCGCTCGAGAACATCACCGGCGCGCACATCACCCGGAAGTACCGGTGGTGGACGGCGTTCGGCGTTCGTGGCTCCCAGGCTGACGACGGCTTGAGTTTCGGCACCAACCACGACGCCGGCGTCTGCGTTCACTTCGCCCAGAAGGTGCCGTCGGTTCTCCGGCGGAGCGGGCACTCGGCCCTCACCGTCACCGTGGCCGACCTGGAGGGGCTCACGAAGGCACTGGGGGACGACAGCCAAGAACCGGGCTGAGCCCACCGAGCTCCGCCCACCCAGCCGGACCTTGTGCGGCGGGGCGAACAGGGTCAGGTGAGCGCCGGTCGGACCCGAGTTGGTACCGTTTTGGGATGACCGAATCTTCACCCCGCGTCCCGACCGTGACGCTCAACAACGGCGTCGAGATTCCCCAACTGGGATTTGGCGTCTTCCAGATAAAGCCGGCCGAGACCGAGCGAGCCACGCTGGACGCACTCGAAGTGGGCTACCGCCACATCGACACGGCCGAGATGTACGGCAACGAGGCGGAAGTGGGCCGGGCGGTGCGCCAGTCCTCGATCGACCGGTCCGAGATCTTCGTCACCAGCAAGCTCAACAACGGCTTTCACCGGCCTGAGCAGGTGCAGGCGGCGTTCCGCGGCACCCTGGATGCGCTGGACCTCGGATACGTCGATCTGTTCCTCATCCATTGGCCGCTGCCGACGATCGGGGTGGACTATCTCGCAACCTGGCGGGCCATGGAGGAGCTGCTCAAGGGCGGCGACGTACGCGCCGTTGGCGTATCCAACTTTCAGATCTCCCACCTCGAGCGGCTCCTGGACGCGGGGGCCACCGTGCCCGCGGTCAACCAGATTGAGTTACATCCGTACCTGACCCAGGATCCATTGCGCGAGTTCGACCGTGCTCACGGCATCGCTACCGAGGCCTGGTCGCCGATCGCCCAGGGCAAGGTGCTCGACGACCCGGTGATCGGTGCTGTCGCCGCGGCGGTCGAGCGGACGCCGGCCCAGGTGGTGTTGCGCTGGCAGATTCAGCGGGGCGAGATCGTCTTTCCGAAGTCGGTGACCCGTTCCCGGGTGGAAGAGAACTTCGCGCTCTTCGACTTCGCGTTGAGCGGCGAGCAACTGGCCGCCATCACGGCGCTCAACCGAAACGAACGCACCGGACCCGATCCCGACACCTTCGACTACATCCCCAAGTAGGGGACTGCGGTCCATCGCCTGACCGACCCCCAGACGCGCCAAGAACCCCGACCCGGAGGGGGAATCTTCGGAGTGGTCGAGGTTCCAGCGCGAGAGCTCATGGCCCGCTGATCTCCTCCATACCCCGCGGCGCTGGATTTAACACCAGGGCCGTACATTCACTGTCGGTACCTGCAATAGGGCAGGCCCGGGGTGGTTTTTCGGCCCGGTGCCCGAACCCGTTGGATGAGCGTCACGTCGCCCGGCGGTCGACCCGGGTCGAAGCGAGAGGCTCGCCCGTTTCGAGAAGTGTCTTCAGGCTGGACAGGAAGATGGGCCAGCCGTTCCGCACCATCGTGGCCGCCGTGCTTCCGGGCTCGAAGTCATCGTGGACGACGGTCAGCTTCACCATTTCACCAACGGGCTCGAGATTGAAGGCGACCCGTGAACGACGTTCGCTAGAGAGCTTGGCAAACGCCTCATCTCCAAATTGACTTCGTTCGTTCAACTCTGCGGTGAAGGTGTGCCAGCTGTAGGCGAGCCTCCGGTACGGATCGGATTCGAGAACGGTCTGTTCCGGGTCGGCAATGATGATGCCGTTGTTGTCCCAGATCATGGGTGACCCGACATTCCAGTCGGTCTCGAAGGTGGTCTGCCACCACCGACGGGTGAACGACGGTTCGGTCAGCGCCTGCCACAAGCGCTCGGGTGTGGTCTTGATGTACGTGGTGTAGACGAATTCCAGGTTCTCCATCGGTGTTTCCTCCAGGGCTCGTTTGAGGTCCGAGAGGGCTCGGACCCGGTCTTGGTCGTAGCGCTTGATCCAGCGCTCAGCGATCTCATTGATCGGTGCCGCGTTGAGGTAGTGGATCTTCTCCCGACCCTGTCGGATCGTGGTCACCAGGTTGGCCGCTACGAGGATGGCCAGGTGCTTGCTGACGGACTGACGGGCCATGTCCAGTCCCTCGGAAAGCTCGCGCAGGTTCTGTCCATTGCGAGCATTCAGGCGATCCAGTAGATGACGGCGGCTCGGGTCCGCCAGCGCCTTGAAGACGTCGGCCAGGGGTGGCTCCACGCCAGCCGTCAGAACCTCAAGTCCTCCGGGAAGGGAGTGCCCTTGCCCGTCTCAACGAGGCTCTTGAGGCTCAGGAGAAAGTAGGCCCACCTGGCACTGCAGTGGGCCATGAAATCGACCGGCTCTCGCCAGTCACGGTGCGAGAACATCACCACCGTCTCGTCGCCACTCGGGGTGAGGTCGAAGGCGAGTGTGGTCCCGACCCACTCATCGGCCCCCTCGATGCAGTTCCAGTGCACGTGCCCGATCGGATCGAGGCGGGTGACCTCCATCACGGCGGCCGGCTCCGGCTGACCGAAGAAGAACTGCAGCTTGGACCCCTCGCTCGACTCCCCCCGGACACCGTCGCGGGTCCACCACTCCGAGATCCCGTCGGCCGTGGCCACCGCTTGGTACACCTTGGCCAGCGGGGCTGAGATGACGACACGATGTCTGATGTCGGGCACTTGATTCTCCTTTAGATGTCGGGAGCCGGCTTTGGACCAGGGATACGCAGCCGGTCGGGTACCTAAAGGATACGCAGCTATTTGGGTGCATGTCAACCCCCGGATCATCCTGCCACGGCCCTCCGTCTAAATGACGCCTCGAGCGGTCAGGTCCGTCAGCTGATCCTCGGTCAACCCGACCAGGTCGCACCAGACTTCGCGGTTGTGCTCGCCGAGGCGGGGCGCGCCGCGGGGTACCGGGGTGGGCTGGTGCTCCAGGCGAGGATAGGGAGCCTGCTGGCGCACCGGTCCGATGACGGAGTCGTCCACCGCCACCAGATCGCCCCGGGCGATCATGTGGGGATCGTTGAAGATGTCGGCCGCGCTGTAGGCCGTGCCGACCGGCACGTCGTGCTCGACGCAGCGCACCGTGATCTCGTCGGCACTGAGTGAGGCGGTCCAGGCCGCCACCAGTCCGTTGATCTCATCGCCGCGGGCCGCCCGTTCGGCCAGAGTGGCGAACCGCGCGTCGCGGGCCAATTCGGGCTGGCCCATGGCGGCACAGAGGCGGCCGAAGTTGGCATCGGAGCCGGCCACGATGCACACGAAGAACCCGTCAGCGGTGGGGTAGTTGTCCAACGGGGCCGAGTGCGAGAGCCGGTTGCCCTCCCGTTGGCGCACAATGCCCAACCGGTCGTAGCCGGCCAGGGTCCATTCCAGGATGCGCAAAATGGCGCCATAGAGCGGTGCGTCGATCACCTCGCCCTGCTTGTCGCCGGCCCGGCCCACCCGGTCCCGCCCGTAGAGGGCGGATACGGCGGCGAAGGCGGCGAATACCCCTGTCAGGTAGTCCGAGACCGTCACCCCCGGCCGCACCGGCGGTCGGTCGGGATCGCCAGTCAGGTGCAGGAGGCCGCCGAAGGCGATGCCCAGGCGGTCGAGGCCGGGGCGGGGGGCGTAGGGCCCGGTCTGGCCGAACACGCTGATGCGGACGTAGACCAGGTCCGGGGCCAGGTCGGCCGGGCCCAGCCCCCACTTCTCCATGGTCCCGGGCCGGAAGTTCTCGCACACCACGTCGGCCGTCGCGGTCAGCCGCTTGAACAGCTCCTTGCCCTCGGGGTGGCGCAGGTCGCAGGTCACACCCCGGCGCCCCCGCCCCTCCACGGCCCAGGAGAGCGAGTAGTCGGGGCCGTCGTCCACCGGCACGAAGGGCCCCATGGTGCGCATGAAGTCGCCCTGGCCCGGGAGCTCCACCTTTATCACGTCGGCCCCCAGCTCGCCCAGCAGCCCGGCGCAGAAGGGGGCGGAGATGCGGGTCCCCACATCAATGACCCGGATCCCGCTCAGCGGGCCGCTCATGTGGCGGGGTCGCCCTGGTCGCCCCGATCGCGCTCCGCGAAGACCTCTTTCATGGAGCCCTTCTCCTTGCGGGCCGCCAGGGCATTGAGCGCGGTGGCGGAGTTGTGCACCCAGTGGTGCGCCATGAAGTGGTACTTGAGGGCGTCCCGTTTGCCCATCAGGTCGGCCGTGTGGTTGATGGTGTCCTTCACCGTCTGCGCCGTCACCGGTGGGACCAGGGCCACCCGGTCGGCCAGCTCCCTGGTCCGGGCGGCCAGCTCGGCCCGCGGCACCACCCGGTTGACCAGGCCCAGCCGCCACGCCTCGTTGGCGTCAATGGTGTCGCCGGTCCAGAGGAACTCCTTGGCCTTGCGGATGCCCAGTTCCCACGGCTCGACCAGGAGCTCCACCCCGGCCCCCGAGAGGCGCAGCACCGGGTTGGAGAAGACAGCATCATCGGCCGCCACAATGAGGTCGCACATGGCAGCCAGCATGAGGCCCGCCGCCACGCAGCTTCCCTGCACGGCGGCGATGGTCGGCTTGCGGAAGTCGTGAATGCGCAGGCAGCGGTCGTAGTACATGGTCTTCTCATGGAAGAACTTGCCTTCGGGGGTCTCACGCATCTGGACCCACTCGTCCTTCTCGCCGGATCCGATCAGCGCCTTGAGGTCGTGACCGGAGGAGAAGTGCTTGCCTGCCCCGGCCAGGATCACCACCCGAACGCGGTCGTCGGCATCGGCCAGGTCGAACGCGGCATCGAGCTCGTCAATCAGTGCCGTGTCCTGGGCGTTGGCCATGTCGGGACGGTTCATGGTGATGGTGGCCACCGCCCCATCCGTCTCGTAGCGGATCACCTCAAAGGTTGCTGCCATGTCGCCCATCCTCTCGCTTGCCAGCTCGGGCCGGTCGGATCCCGTCGGAACCGGTCGATCCGGGGTCAGCCCCGGGGCAGGCCGAGCACGCGCTCGCCCACCAGGGTCCGTTGGATCTCGTTGGTGCCGGCGAAGATCGAAGAGGCCTGGTAGTACAGCCACGAGCGCTGCCAGGCCCCGTCGGCCGGATTGCCCGGGGCGCCCTGCCACAACGGCGCGGCCTGGCCCAGGACGTCCATGGCCGTCTGGTGCAGCCGCTTGGACATCTCGCTCCAGTAGAGCTTGAGCGCGCTGCCCTCGGGGCCGGGCGCCTCGCCCTTGGAGAGCCGGGTCAGCGAGCGCCAGTTGTGCAGTTGGAAGAGGCGGACCTCGGTGGCCGCCTGGGCCAACTGCTGGCGCAGGCGCCAGTTGCCGAAGCTGCCGTTGGCCTGGGCCAAGCGGAGGAGCTCCTCAATGAGCTGGGAATGGATGACCAGTTGACGCGGGTTGATGCCCCGTTCGTGGGCCAGGGTCGACCCGGCCACCGACCAGCCGCGGCCCTCGTCGCCCACCCGACGGTCATCGGGCACGAACACCTCGTCCAGCTCGACCTCGTTGAACTCGGCCTCGCCGGTGGACTGGACGAGCGGGTGCACCACGACGCCGTCGGCGTGCATGTCGACGATCAGGGCGGTGATCCCCTCCTGGCGTTTGGGTGCGTTCGGATCGGAGCGGGCCAGGCACAACCCCCAGTCGGCGAACTGGGCGTAGGAGGTCCACACCTTGCGCCCGGTGACCCGGTAGCCGCCCTCGACGGGGACGGCCCGGGTGCTCAGCGAGGCCAGGTCGCTCCCGGCGTCCGGCTCGCTGAAGAGCTGGCACCACAGCTCCTCCGCCGAGAGGATGCGGGGCAGGAAGATGCGGCGTTGCTCATCGGTCCCGTGGGCCAGCAGGGTGGGTCCGACCAGGTTGATGCCGATGCGGCCGACCAGTTCGGGGGCCCGGGCCCGGGCCAACTCCTCAATCACCACGTAGTTCTCCAGGGCGCCCAGCCCGCGCCCGCCCAGCTCGTGGGGCCAGGTCACGCCGACCCAGCGGTCCTCGGCCAGCGCCGCCTGCCAGCGTCGCCCGAAGGCAACGGTCTCGGCCAGGTCGTCGAAGCGGGGTGGGAGCCCTTCGCCGTAGGGCCAGGGCAGGTGCTCCTTCAACCAGGATCGGAACTCGCCCCGCAGAGCTTCTTGTTCCGCCGTGGTGCGCAGATCCATGGGCCGAACAGCATGGCACAGCGCTCCCGGTGGGTGACGCCCGTGTCAGGGAAGGCCATAGAGTGTGCCGCCGTGGACTTCGACCTCTCAGGTGACCAGGAAGCCCTGCGCGACGCCGCCGGCACCCTGCTCGACCGCTACGCCGACCACGATGCGTTGCGGGCCCGGGTCGGGGACGGTGTGGTGGTGGGCACCCTGGCCGGCACCGGCGGGGAACTGGTCGAGGCGGCCGCGTCCAACGCTCCGATCGGCTACGACCATGCCGTCTGGTCCGGCATGGCCGATCAGGGCTGGCTGGCCCTGGAGGGACCCGACGACGAGGGCGGGCTCGGACTGGGCATGGTCGAGGTGGCCGTCCTGTGCGAGCAGATCGGCCGCCATCTGGTGGCGGCACCCTTTCTCCCCACCATCGTGGCCCTGGGTGCGCTGAGCCAGCCGGCGGCGCGCCAGCTCGAGCCGACGGCCGACTGGCGGGCGCGTCTGGCCGAGGGCTCGGCCGTCGGGTGCGTGGCGTTCGCTCCGGGGCGCGGTGCCCTCACGGTTGAAGCCGACGGCGACGGTGACCGCGTCCGGCTGAGTGGTCCGGTCGGGCCGACCGTCTTCGCCCCCTCGGCCGACGTGGCCGTGATCGTCACCGGTGACGCCGTCTACGCCGTCGACCTGGATGCCGCCGGCCGTCCGGACCCGCTCCCGGCCATGGACCGCACCCGGGAGCTCGGTGCTCTGAGCCTCGAAAGGACCCCGGCTCTGCGCATCGGGGCGGGGGCAGAAGCCGACCTGGTGCTCGACCGGGCCGCCACCGCCTGCAGTGCCGAGATGCTGGGCGCGGCCGATCGGGTCCTCTCCATGACCGTCGAGTACGCCAAGGACCGGGTGCAGTTCGGCAAGCCGATCGGTTCCTTCCAGGCCATTAAGCACATGCTGGCCGATGCCCTGGTCGACGTCGAAGGGATGCGCTCGACCGTGTACTACGCCGCCTGGTGCGCCGCGGCGGCCGACCCGGAGCGCTCACTGGCGGCCAGCATGGCCAAGTCCTGGTGCTCCGACGCCTCCCGCCGGGTCATGGCCGCCGGCCTGCAGGCCCACGGCGGCATCGGGTTCACCTGGGAGCACGACATGCATCTGTTCGTGAAGCGGGCCCAGCTGGACCAGGTCAGCTTCGGCGACGCCGCCTTCCACCGCGACCGCATCGCCGGGGTACTGCAGCAGCGCCTGGCCGCCGGGCAGAGCCTCAGTTAGACGTCGGGCCACAACCTCCTCACGCCCTGGCTGCCGGTCTACCGTAGGCACGTGTCAGACGACCTGGTGGCGGCGGCGCACCGTTGGCAGAGCGAAGGCTGGGCCCTGGTCGACGGGCTGGTCCCCGAGGCCGAGATCGATGCCGTGGCCGGCGACCTGGAGCGCCTGTTCGCTGCCGACACGTTCGCCGACTACAACCGGGCCGCCCGCTTCGGTGACGGCTCACCCGAGGGCCGCCAGTTCCGCTCGACGCAGTTCCAGGGCATGCGCGGCTTCCCGCAAGCTGGATGCTCAACCTTGAATGACCTGTTCGTGCAGCCGCGGCTGATCGAATTCGCCCGCCTGGCTCTGGGCGACGACGACCTGCGCATCTATCAGGCCGCGCTGTGGGGCAAGTGGGCCGGGGAGGTCAACTACGAGCAGCCCTTGCACCAAGATGGCAATCACTCGCTCCTGCCTCCCCGCATGGAGCCCGGGTTCTGGCATCTCGAGTCGTTCTTGTACCTGTCCGACGTCGACGAGGGCTGCGCCCCGCCTCGGGTGGTGCCGCGGAGCCGCTCTGATGTGGCCTACGACCACCTCTACGAGCACGAGGTCGTCGCCACCGCCCGCCGAGGCTCGCTCCTGGCCTACCGCTCTGACGTGTGGCACCGCGGCACCGACTTCGCCCGGTCCGACGCGTCGCGCTTCGTGCTGGTGGTTGCGTTCCGTCCGGCTCGGGCCGATTGGTTCGGGTATGACGCCTTCCCGCGCCTGGGCAGCGATGTCACCTTCCGCTCCTTCGCGGCCGGCAAGTCGCCGGAGGAGTTGGCCCTGTTCGGCGTCCCCCGGCCCGGACACGCGTACTGGAACGAGGCGACGGTGGATGCCATGGCCGCCAAGTACCCCGGTCTCGACCTCTCCCCGTGGCGAGCAGCCCTGGGCAGCACACCGCCCGCAGGCTGAAGGGCTCCTCGTCGGTCAGCCCGTCCGCGCCGCGGTGCAGGGCAAGCGGTTTCCGGAGCAAGGGGGCAATCGCTCGGGCTCGTTCAGCGTATGTCGAATCGATGACCCGCCACCATGGCCTCAGGGACGCTTCTGGCCGGCAGATTTTGGACACCCATACCCCCTCGCTCAATTGAGCCAAAATAAGTCGTGGCGGCTCGTCCGGATCGGCTCGTACTCGAGTGGCTGACAGATCCCCAAATGGTCACCAATGCGATGCTTTCGCGGCTTGCAAAATGTTGGCAGGCGGTCTCGAATGCGGGAGGTGCCGTCGGCTTCCCGTTTCCACCAGTCGAATTTGATGAGGTCTTGACGAGAACGAAGAAAATGGTGTCCTCCCTTGACCCCCTCCTCAGGCGGCTCCTCATTGCAACAATCGACGATGATTTGGCTGGTTGGCTCGTTCTGTCGCGCAACCGTGGTTCCCTCACCTCTCATTGGGCCTGGGTTGAGCGGGTGCAGACAGACTTGGCATTTCGAGAGGCTGGCGTCGGAGGGGCGCTCATGGAGGAGGTGTCCAGAGCTGCCGCAGAGGATTTGGGGCTCAAGAGCCTGCACATCGAGGTGCGAGGTGGCGCGGGATTGGAGGGATTCTACGAGTCCCTTGGTTGGGCTGAGATTGGTCGTTGGCCAGGGTCACTGCGATTTGGAGATGACGACTATCGAGACAACGTGCTCATGGCGTTGTCGCTGGACCCCCCTTAACGCAGGAGCGCGCTGTTTCTCAGCTGGCCGGGACCCCCGGGACGGCCGGGGTGGCAGCGCCGTCGATCGTGACCACGTGGTAGGTCTCACCCGCCACGCCACCGGGAGCCTGCTGTCCCCCCGCTGTCGTCTGGTTGGGGACGATCACCCGGAGCTTGACGTAGATCAGGTAGCCGTTTCGGATCACCGCCGTCTCGGCGACCTGGCCGGCGGCGGACGTCCGGTGCTGGCGGGCGTAGAAGACGACCAGGGACTCGGTCCGCTTGTAGTTCGTTCCGTCGAGAACCCACGGCGTGGCGCCGGCAGTGAGGGCGGCGTAGTTGTCGAGCGCACTCTGCGTCGCCGCCGCGTTCAGGGTGCCCAACAGCGATTTGGTCGGAGCGATGGCGCGGACGATCATGTGGTCGGGCGAGGTGTAGGTCACCCGACGCACCTGACTCAGCACCCCCGTCCCCGGACCAGCGGACACGGAGATGGTCAGGTCCAGGGTGAACGACTGGGCGCTGAGGGTGGCGGCGGTGCTGTCCTGCACCGTCCTGTCCCCCGCGGTCGGGGCCATGGACACGGCCAGCGCGGCGAAGCCTGCCGTCAGTACGGTCAGGATCGCCATAATGGCCAGCGGAATGTACCTTCGGTTGGCCATTCAGTCCACGCTAACCGGGAGGCTCTCTTCCCACGGGTCATGCACCGGTCATGCGGGAGTTACCCGCCGGTCTAGCTGCCGGCAGCGCTGGTCCTAGGCGAGCGCAGCTCTCCGTTGCAGGCCGGCCCGGTCGGGCTTGCCGGAGCCGAGCAGGGGCAGCTGGTCGATCTGCTCGATCCGCTCCGGCGTCTTGAACTTGGCCAGGCCCCGGCTGCCGAACCAGCGCTGGCACTCGGCCAGGTCGAATTCCCCATCGGCCACCACGTAGGCAGCCACCCGCTCGCCCATGAGGGGATCGGGATAGCCGACCGCTACCGCTTGACGGACGGCGGGGTGCGCCTCGAGTGCCGCCTCCACCTCTGAGGCCGAGATGTTCTCCCCGCCCCGGATGATCACGTCCTTCAGGCGGCCCACGATGCGCAGCCACCCTTCGGCGTCGACCGTGGCCAGGTCCCCGGTGCGGAACCACCCCCCGGGGGCGATGACGCCGGCCGTGAGCGCCGGGTCGGCGTAACCGGCGAACATCTCGGGTCCCCGCACCCACAACTCGCCCGGGTGACCGACCCCCTGGGTGACGCCCGAGACGGGGTCGACGATGCGCAGCTCCACCAGTCCCACTGCCCGGCCGTCGGTGTCCCGGGCCGCCGCCACGGGGTCGTCGTTGGTGCTGGTGGTGATGGTCGGAGCCTCGGTGGAGCCGTAGGTCCGCTTGACCCGGCAGTTAAAGGTGCGGGCGGTCGCTTCCACGAAGGCCGGGGTGACCGAGGCCCCGCCGCTCGAGATCAGTTTGACCGAGGACATATCGAGCGGCGGGCCCTCGGCCAGTGCGCCGGCCATGGCCACGAAGAAGGTGGGGGGGCCGGCCAGGAAGCTGATGCGCTCTTGGGCCACTAGGCGCACGGCGTCGGCAGGCTCGAAGCGCCGGACCAGCACCGCCTTCAACCCGGCCGCCCCCGGCACCAGTACTCCGTTGAGCATTCCCGAGATGTGAGCCATGGGGGCCGGCATCAGCACGGCGTCGGTGCCGTCGAGTCCGTGGACCCGGGCCATGAGCGACGCCTTCCAGCTCAGGCCGCGGTGCGTGTGGAGTACGGCTTTGGGCGTCCCGGTCGAGCCCGAGGTGAAGAGGACCAGCGCCACATCGGACGACCGCGACCCGTTGTCCCCGGGCGCTACCGGCGCACCGCCCAGTTGCTCGGCCAGCGCCACCGGATCGGAGATCACCTCGGCCGCCAGCTCCAGCGTCAGCGCGGGATCGATCTGGCCCAGCGCGCCGGCCACCTCGGCCGGCCCGAACGAGTGCAGCAGGGGAGCGGCCACCGCGCCGGTGCGCCAGCAGGCCCGGGACAGCACGACCGCGGCCAGGCTATTGGGCACCTGCCAGGCCACCGCTTCGCCGGGCCGGACCCCCCGCGCCCGCAGGCCACCGGCCACCCGGGCCACCAGATCCTCCAACGCCGGCGCCGGCAGCCGGGTGTCGCCGTCGACCACCTCTCCGCCTTGGGCTGAAAGCAGCGCATCGAGCGTGGGCCCCGTCCACGGCCCACCCCCTCGTCGGTAGGCACGGGCCAGATGCGGCACCCAGGTGGCGCGGAGTCGGGCCGTCACGGGCCGCACCCTATCTCCACCCCCCAGTAACGTGACAACGATGTCAGGGAACCGAGAGGCGGCGCAGTGGATCTGGCGCTGAAGCCCGAGGACGAGGCTTTCGCCACCTCCTTCCGCCAGTGGTTGGACGATCACCTGGCTCGCCCGCCGGCCTTCGTCGACCTGGCCGACGAGGTGGCCTGGGGTCGGCAGTGGCAGGCCGCGCTGGCCGCCGACCAATGGGTCGGGGTGCACTGGCCCCGCATCTACGGCGGCCGCAGCGCCACGCCCGTCCAGGTGGCGCTGTACCAGAGCGAGTACGCCCGCTCCCAGGCCCCCCAACCGGTCAACCGGGTCGGCATCAACCTGGTCGGCCCCACCCTGTTGGCCCACGGTACCGACGACCAGCGGGCGCGCTACCTACCGCCCATCCTCTCGGCCGAGGAGATCTGGTGCCAGCTCTTCAGCGAGCCCGATGCCGGGAGCGACCTGGCCTCGCTCAGTTCCCGGGCTGTGCCGGTCGAGGGGGGATATGTCGTCACCGGCCGCAAGGTGTGGACCTCCTACGCGCAGTTCGCTGCCTGGGGGTTGTGCCTGGCCCGCAGCGACGGTGACGTGCCCACCCGCCAGCAGGGGATCACCGCCCTCATCATCGACATGGCGGCACCGGGAGTCGAGATCCGGCCGCTGGTGCAGATGACCGGCGACGCCGAGTTCAACGAGGTGTTCCTGACCGAGGTCTTCGTCCCGGACGAGCACCGGGTCGGCGTGGAGGGACAGGGTTGGAGCGTCGCCGGCTCGACCCTGGCTCACGAGCGGGGCACCAACTTCCCGTTCAAGGAGCAGGTGGTGCACGAGACCTACCTGGCCCGGCTGTACGACGAGGCTCGAGCCAACGGCGCGCTGGACGACCCGGTGGTGGCCGATGCGCTGGCCCAGTGCTACATCGACCTGGGTGTGCTCCGTCTGCACAACCTGCGCACCCTGACCCGCCTGGGCCGGGGGGAGGAGCCCGGGCCCGAATCGAGCTGGGTCAAGTTGATGTGGACGGCCATGACCCAGCATCTCTCCGAGACGGGATTGGCCGTTACCGGACGGGACCCCACTTCATCGTTGTCGGGACCGTGGGCCCGGCAGTGGCTGTGGAGCCGGGCGGCCAGCATCGCCGGAGGCACCTCGGAGATTCAGCGCGACATCATCGCCGGGCGAATCCTGGGCTTGCCCCGCTGAGCAAAGTTCGTCGTCAGTCAACCAGGCGCCGCCATGGCAGCCAGCTCTCTGCGCCGGGCGACGGCTGCGGCCAGTTCGCTCAGGACCGACTCAGTGGTTTCCCAACCGAGGCAGGCGTCGGTAATGCTCTGGCCGAAGACGAGGTGGGCGGCGTCGCCGGCCACCAGATCCTGCCGGCCAGCCACCAGGAAACTCTCCAGCATGAGGCCGACGATCCCGGTCTCGCCCGCCGCCACCCGGGCCGCGATGTCCGTCGCCACGACGGGCTGCCGATCGTGCTGCTTGCCACTGTTGGCGTGGCTGGCATCAATGATCACCCGGCGGGGTAGCCCTGATCGCTCCAGCCGACCGAGTGCGTCCTCGACGTGCGGCTCGTCGTAGTTCGGTCCCGATGAACTCCCTCGCAGCACAACGTGGGCGTCCGGATTGCCGGCCGTCTCGAAAATGGCCGCTCGGCCGTCATCGTCGATGCCGGGGAACACCTGGGCGCACGCCGCCGCCGCCACGGCATCCACCGCGCTCTGCACGTTGCCGTCGGGAGCGTTCTTGAACCCGACGGGCATGGAGAGCCCGCTGGCCAGTTGGCGGTGGATCTGGCTCTGCGTGGTGCGGGCCCCGATGGCGCCCCAACTCACGGTGTCGGCCAGGTAGGCGGCGGTGATCGGGTCGAGGAACTCACAACCGACCGGGAGGCCGAGGGCGATGGTGTCCATCAGGAAGCGCCGAGCCGCCAGGAGTCCCTCGTTGACCCGGAAGCTCCCGTCCAACCCGGGATCGTTGATCAGGCCCTTCCAGCCCACGGTGGTCCGTGGTTTCTCGAAGTAGGTGCGCATGACGATGAAGAGCTCACGCTCAGCGCGGGCCGCCACCGCCGCCAGCCGGTGGGCGTACTCCAGGCCGGCCAGCGGATCGTGCAACGAGCACGGCCCCACAATCACCAACATGCGGTCGTCGGTGCCGTTCAGAATGGCAGCCACGGTCTGGCGGTGACGGGCCAGCGCCTCGCCGGCCGGGCTGCTCAGCGGCAGATCCAGTCGCAGCTGGCTGGGTGACGCCAGTGGGCGGATGGTGGTGATGCGTCGATTTTGAATCGGAGGTTGCGGGGGCACTGTCCTACCTTCCTGCGAACCGCCCGATCCCGAAGATCACCGGCCCGCCACGTTGAGGGGCAAAGCAAAAGGCAGAGGCTTTCGCCTCTGCCTTGGAGCCGGTCCGAGATGTGTATGCGCTCAGTGCGTGGTGGCGCCCCGAGGCCCATCTGGGGCCGGCTGGTTAAACCACCAATACGAACGCATGCACCAACGGTAGCAGTTTGGCCCGCCGCGAGCGCCGTCGCGATGGGCGCGGCAGGTTGTCTGGAGCACACGCGCTGGTCCCGGTGGCGCCCGGACCCGCCGCGACCTGACCGGACCCGGCCTACGGCGGTGACCCGGCAACCGTCGCCCTACGGGGCGATGGTGATGTCGTAGTTACCGTGCTCGTCCAGGCGGGCCTGGTCGCCCGGGGCCAGCACCACCACGGTGAACGGCTCTTCAATGAGCGCGGGGCCGGACACCTCGGCGCCGGCGCCCAGCAGCGCACCGTTATAGGTCGGGGTCTCGGTGTAGCCCAGCCCGAAATGGACCGGGCGGGCACCGGTGCGGGCATCGGCCGCCTCGGTGAGCGTGCCCAGCTGGGCCAGCACCGGTGGCTTGGGCGTGGCACCTCGATGCACCAGGCGGATACCGCGGACCAGTGGCTGCTGGGTGGGGAAGGCGAAGCCGCGGCTCGTCTCGTGCTGATGGTGGAAGCGGTCGGCCAGGTCCAGCAGGTGGTCCTCGGACAGGGACTCACCCTCGGGCAACGGCACCGACATGTCGAAGTTCTGCCCGTGGTAACACATCTGGGCGAAGAGATCGGCCTGCACCATGCCCTCACCCAGCCGGGCCGGGGCCAGCTCGGACTCGGCCTCGACCCGCAATTCGGCCGCCAGCGCCCGCACCCGGTCCAGGTCGATATCGGAGAGCTTGACCACGTAGGCCCGCATCAGGTCGACCACGTAGTCCGAGACCAGCAGTCCCAGCGCGGAGAAGGCGGGTGAGGCCTTGGGGACGAGGACGCGGTCGATGCCCAGCTGGCGCGCCTGGGCCCAGGCGTGCACCGCGCCCCCGCCGCCGTAGGCGATCAGCGAGAGACGGCGCGGGTCGGCCCCGTGCTGGGACAGCACCTTGCGCACAGCATTGGCCATGTTGGCGTTGACGATGCGCTGAATGGCCCAGGCCGCGTCGTCGACGGAGAGCCCCATGGGCTCCGCCACATCACGGGCGATGGCGGCTCGGGCGGCCTCGACGTCGAGCTCCATACGCCCACCGGCGAATCCCTTGGTTGGCAGGTAGCCCAGCACGGCGTCGCTGTCGGTCACGGTGGCCCGCTCGCCGCCCCGGCTGTAGCAGACCGGACCGGGGAAGGAGCCGGCCGAGTCCGGGCCCACCAGCAACGCGCCCTGGCGCACCCGGGCGATGGAGCCGCCGCCGGCCCCGACACTGTGGATGTCGACCATCGGGAGGTTGATGTAGTAGCGGTGGCGCCAGTTCCAGTCGGTGGCCACCGCCGGCTGGCCCGCCTGCACCAGGCAGACGTCGTAGGACGTCCCGCCCATGTCGGCCGCCACGAAATCGTGCACGCCGCTGCGGCCGGCGGCGATGGCGGCGGCCATGACGCCGCCGGTGGGACCCGAGCCCAACAGGGAGACAGCCCGCTTGTCCACCGACTGCGGCGGCATGACCCCGCCGCTGGACTGCATCAGCACGATCTGCCCGGTGAAGCCCGCGGTGCGCAGTTGCTCCACCAGCCGGTCGACGTAGGCGGAGATCTTGGGCGCCACGTAGGCGTTGACCAGGGTGGTCGAGGCCCGCTCGAACTCGGGCGCCCGGGGCAGCACCTCGTGGGAGAGCGAGATGTGGCGGACGTCGGGGAACTCCTCGAGGATCAGCTCCCGGGCCCGGCGCTCATGGTCGGGGTTCACGAAGCTGAAGAGGAAGCAGACGGCGATGGACTCCACCCCGAGCTTCTTGAGTCGCAGGACGCCCCGGCGCACCGCCGCCTCATTGAGCGGCAGCACCACGTTGCCCTCGAAGTCGCAGCGCTCGGGAATCGGGATGCGGGCCCGCCGGCGGGCGATGGGCTCGGGTGGCGGGTAGGCCGGGTCCCAGATGTTCTCCTTGTGGTCCCGCCGCAGCTCAATCTCGTCCCGGTGGCCTTCGGTGGCCAGCAGCCCGGTGGCGGCCCCGCTCATCTCAATCATGGTGTTGTCGGCCGTGGTGGTGCCGTGCACGAACGCTTCGAGGTTGGCGCAGAAGGCCTCGGTGTCGATGCCGAAGGCGGCGGCCAGCTGGCCGATGCCGGTCAGGACACCGACGGACTGGTCGGCCGTGGTGGTCGGGGTCTTGTCAAGCACGACCTGGCCCTCGGGGGTGATACAGATGAGGTCGGTGAAGGTCCCACCCACATCGACCCCCACCCGGTAACCACCCTGCGCCATGCTGATCCTTCCCCGTGTCCTTCCCCGTGCCGGACGCCTGCGCGGCCTCGGCGAGGTGCCGATCCTAACCTGACAGCAGCGTCAGCAATTGGGGTGGCGGCGCGCTACCTTGGCCCGATGCCCGTCTGGTTGACCGAGTCCGAATACGCCACCCTCGGTGCGGCGTGCTCCCAGATGATGCCTTCTGACCAGGGAACCCCGGGGGCGGCCGAGGCGGGGGTGGCCGACTACATCGACATCTTCCTGGGCGCCTTCACCTTCGACCCGCCCCGGATCTGGGCCGGCGGGCCGACCTCGGGTCGCATGGGGGGCGACGCCCGCTTCGCCACCTTCCACCGGCTGAGCCGGCTGGATGAGCTGGCCTGGCGCATGCGGATAGAGGGCTCGCTGGGCCGGCCCGAACGCGAGTTCAACGGGCCGGTGGTCGGGCTGCAGGAGCAGTACCGGACCGGCTTGGCCGCGCTGGGGCAGGACTTCGTCGCCGTCGGCGGCAAGGAGCAACGCCGGCGCCTCCGGGCCGACCAGGAGTTCTGCGACCTGCTCTACGGCCACTGTTGCGAGGGCATGTACGGGGCCCCCGAGTACGGCGGCAATCGGGATGGGGTCGGGTGGTCCAACATCGGCCGGGACGGCGACGTGCAGCCCCGGGGCTACAGCGACGCCGAGGTGGCCGGGCCGTGACGGCCGACGCCATCATCATCGGCTCGGGGCCCGGCGGGTCGGCCGCCGCCGACGTGCTGACCCGGGCCGGCTGGTCCGTCGTCATCATGGAGAAGGGGCGCAACCATCTGCTCGACCCCGACGACCTGACCAAGCCGGCGGCCGACTACTCCAACGACGAGATCAAGTTCATGTCCCGCCATTTCCTGGGGCCCGACCCGCTCATTGAGCCACGGGCCTTCCGCCTCTCGGCCGAGGACGGCGAGCACACCCACGTCGGCGAGGTGAACTCCATCCCCACCACGGTGGGCGGTGGGGGGGTGCACGCCGACGGCAAGGTGCCGCGCTTTCGGGAAGAGGACTTCGGCCTGCTCTCCACCTACGGCCCACAGGAAGGGGCTCACGTCGACGACTGGCCGGTGACCTACGACGAGATGGAGCCCTTCTACGCCGAGGTGGAGCGGGCCATCGGCGTGGCCGGGCGGGCCGGGGCCAACCCGTTCGCCGCCTGGCGTTCGGGCCCCTACCCGATGCCGCCCGGGGCGCCCATGTACGGCGCCGTGCTGTCCTCGGCGGCGGCGGAACGGCGCGGCCTCCACCCCTACGAGGCCCCGACGGCGGCCAACAGCGTTCCCTACGACGGCCGCCCGGGCTGTAACAACTGTGGCTTCTGCGCCTTCTTCGGCTGCCCGATCCACGCCAAGGGCGATCCGGTGGCCCTGCTCACCAAGACCTTCGCCACCGGCCGGGCCGAGTTGATGGCCGAGACCTGCGTCTCGCGTATCCGCACCGAGGGCCGGCGGGCCACCGGCGTCGACTACATCGGGCCCGACGGGGTGGAGCGGTCGATGGACGCCAAGGTCATCATTGTGGCCGGCGGGGCCATTGAGACGCCGCGGCTGCTCCTGCTCTCGGGGTTGGAGCACCCCGCCCTGGGGCGCCACCTGATGGTGCACTTCCAGACCATCGTGGTCGGGCACTTCAAGGACCTCCGTCTCCACCCCCACAAGGGCCGATCGGTTACCCACGTGCACGACGACGCCATGGTGCAGGACGACGCCTCGCGGGCCGCCGCCGCCGAGGGCGGGCTGCCCTGGATCCGGGGCGGCCTGGTCGAGCACGCCGGGGGCGGCCACCCCACCATGGAGGCCCGTCACTCACCCTGGGGCAAGTACCACGCCCAGGCCATGCGCGACTCGAACCTGGGTGAGCACATGTGGGTGTTCGTCATGCAGGGCGAGGACCTGCCCTACGCCACCAACACGGTCGACCTGAGCCCGTCTATCCGCGATGCCCGCGGCCTGCCGGTGGCCCGCATCACCTACCAGCCGGGCCACCACGAATTGGTGGCCTCCAAGCACCACGGCAAGGTCCTCCAGGGTGTACTGGAGGAGATGGGGGCGGAGTGGACCATCCACACCTCGTCGCCGGGCGTCTCCTACCAGGGCATCGGCGCCACGCCGATCCCCGAGAGCCGCCACGTCATCGGCACCGCCCGCATGGGGGACGACCCCGCCACCTCGGTGGTCGACCGCTGGGGGAGGATCCACTCCTTGGACAACGTGGTGATCGCCGACTCGTCGGTCTTCGTCACCTCAAGCGGGTACGGCCCGACCCTCACCCTGGTGGCGCTGGCCGCCCGGGCCGCCCATCACCTGGCCGGGACCGATCCCGCTTAGGAGAGCCGGCCTAGGGGAGCAGGGACGAGCTGAGGTTCCCGCCCAGGAAGGGCAGGCAGGGTGTGGGCAGCTGGCTGTAGGTGACCTGGCCCGTGCTGCTCGGTCCGCTGTTCCCGGCCGCCGTGCCCACCGTGACGGCGACGCCGCCGCGGCCGGGCGGGGCCGAGGCCAGGAGGTAATTGGCCGAGAGCACGGTGACCGAGGTGGCCGGGGTGGCGCCGAAGCGCACGGTGGTCGAGGGGGTGAAGCCGCTGCCGCTGATCAGGACCGGGCCGCCCGAGAGCGGCAGGGCCTTGGGGCCGACCTGGTCGACCGACGGCAGCTCATGGTCCAGCAGTGACCGGTACGCCGGCTCCAGCCCGGCCTGGGCCAGCAAGGAGTCGGGAGCCTGGCCTGGGGGCAGCGTCGAGCAGATCGGGGTGGTGTCGCTGGCCGTCACGTCGATGGCCAGGTCGCAGGGGTAGAGCGGTCCGAGCTGGGAGAAGTAGTTCCCGCTGAGCCTGATGTGGCCCACCGTGTGGCAACCGCCCGAGGCGAAGGAGTCGATGGGTTGGTCGTAGACCACGTTCTGGGTCAGGTCCACGTACTGGGACCCGGTGTCGGTGTAGAGGCTGAAGTCGGTGTTGGTCCCGCCGTAAGCCACGTTGCCGCTGATGACCAGTTGGGTGCTCCAGCCCGAAGCTTGGCTGCCGTTGGTGTAGATGGCACCGCCGTCGCCCAGGGTCTGCAGGTAGTTGAAGATCAGGTTGTCCGAAATGAGGTTGTCGGCGTTGACGTTGGGGTCGTTGTTGGGATCGATGAAGGAGGAGTGCCACCCGGCCCACCCGATGCTGATCCCGCTGTAGGGCACGTCGTCGATCTGGTTGTGGGTGATGACCGCGTGCTGGGCGTAGCCCACCCAGAGGCCGACGCCACCCAGCCACCGGTTGGCCACGTTATGGATGTAGTTGTCGGTGATGGTGTCGTTGGCGTTGACCTCCCGGTTGTCCGCCATGACGTAGGACGGGAGTGGGTCGTCGG
Source organism: Acidimicrobiales bacterium (assembly GCA_035552095.1). Lineage (GTDB taxonomy): Bacteria > Actinomycetota > Acidimicrobiia > Acidimicrobiales > RAAP-2 > Bog-473. The sequence continues at coordinate 31,292 of DASZMA010000077.1, forward strand.
TGCTGCCCAGCTGAATGGCGGACGCCGCGATGTCGGTGAACTCGTTGCCCTGAATCAGGTCGTTCTGGCTGCCGTACTCCAGGTCGAGTCCGGCCCCACCGAGGTGGGAGAAGGTGTCGCCCTCCATGGTGACGTCGTGGGTGGCCGACAGCACGACGTTGGCCGGGGTGCGGGTCCACGAGGCGAAGGGACAGGTGCCATGGGGATGGGAGTCGGCGCAGGTGCCCTGCGTGTTGGCGGCGTTGGGCCCGGTCAGGGTCCAGTCGGCCTGCATCTCGGCGTCGCCCTGCACGGTGTCGGGTTGGGTCCAGGTGCCGTAGGAGAACTGCAGGCCCTGGAAGGAGAGATCGTGCACCGGGTTGTCGAGGGTCCCCTGCACATTGAGCAGGGTCGACAGGACCGGGGCCAGTACCGAGACATCCCCCATGGATTGCCCGGCGGCCGGGACGTAGTAGATCTCACGCTGGGTCAGGTCGAGCGACCAGTGGCCGGGCGCCAGCAGCGCGTAGGCGTTCTGGAAGAACGACGGCTGGGCTGCCCCGGACAGACCGCCGAAGCCGCCCTGGGGCCCGTAGACCCAGGACACCTCCTGGAGCCCGTCGCCGGGCAGGTGCAAGTTGCCCCAACACGGCTGGCTCATGGTGATCACGTCACCGCGCACCGAGGCGATGTTGCACGACGTCTGGGTCCAGGCGCCGTTGCCCGAGGTGAACACGGCGGCCACACCGGTCACGTCCGGCCAGCCGGCCAGGACGGGTGAGGACGAGATGAACCCGGTGGAGGTCTGCAGGTAGTACGCCTTGGGGAGACCCTGCGCCCGCGGCATGCTCTGGCCGTCGACGTAGAGCTGCTCGGTGTCGAAGCCCGGGGCCACCGGGGCGGCCCAGATGTTTTTGGCCGCGTCAACCTGATGCCACCCGGTGATGGCGTAGGCACCGCTGAGCACCGGTTGGGCTCCGGGAGCGGCGCTGTAGCGCACGGTGAAGCCGTTCGTCCCCGAGTCTTGGGGCCCGAATGCCATCGGCTGGGTCAGGTCGTAGACGCCGTTCTCCAGCACCACATCGATGTCCGCGTGCATGTCGGGACTGAGCTGCCGGGCCACCGTCTGGGCCCCCAGCAGCGAACAGGGTGCCTCGGTGCTGCAGGCCGTCCCCGCTCCGAGCGGGTCGGCCATCAGGAGCGTGGCCGACGGGGAGGAGCCTCCGGCCCCTCCGGTGGTGAGCGGCGCCACCCCCAGGAGGACGGCCAGCATCAGGCCGGCCCTGGTCAACCCGTTCCTGCCCGCCCCCGCCCCTTGCACCCGAGGGATGGTAGCGGGGCAGGGGGCCGTCGACCCCTGATGGGTCGGGGCAGACCGAGCTCTTGGTGCGGCCGAGTCCCTAGCGGATGCCGCGGGTCAGCAGCATGGTGCCGGCGATCGGGCCGCCGCCATTGGCCACCGCGGCCACCTCGGGCATGCGGCCGCCCGTCCGCACCACCTGGCGCTCGCCGCCTTCGCCCCGCAACTGCACGCAGGCTTCGTGAATGAGGCCGAAGCCGTGCAGTCGGCCGCCGGAGAGCTGACCGCCGGCCGTGTTGAGCGGCAGTAACCCGTCGCGGGCGATGGCGTTGCCGCCTTCAATGAAGGGCCCACTCTCGCCCCGGCCGCAGAAGCCCAGTGCCTCCAACCACACGATGGTCAGCACAGAGAAACCGTCGTAGAGCTGGGCCGTGTCCACGTCCGTCGGCTTGAGGTCGGTGCGCTCCCACATGGAGAGGCCGGCGTCACGGGCGGCCATGGTGGTCATGTCGTCGAACTGGTCCCAGCTGGGTCGGCCGCGCAGCGCCGTCCCCACCGCGTTGATGTGGACGGCGGGGTGGTCGAGGTCCCCGGCCACGTCCCGGTGCGAGACCACCACTGCGGTGGACCCGTCGCACGGGGCGTCGCAGTCGAAGAGGCAGAGCGGCGTCGAGATCATGCGCGCCGCCAGGTAGTCGTCCATCGACATCGGGTCGGTATAGACGGCCTGGGGGTTGAGCGCCGCGTTGCGCCGGCCATTGAGGGCGATCTGGCCCAGCTGCTCGCGGGTCAAGCCGAACTCGTGCACCCGGCGCTGGGCCACCATGGCGATCCAGTTGGCCGCCGAGACGGCGCCGTAGGGGAGGGACCACTGCATGAAGCCGCCGAAGCGGGGGACACCACGACCGCCGCCGCCGCCGATGCCCTGACGGCCCCCGGTACCCTGCGCCGTCCCCTCGGTAACGGTCCGGTACACCAGCACGTGACGGGCCAGCCCGGCGGCGACCGCCAAGCTGGCCGCGATGACGGCGCGCATCTGCCCGGCGCCTTCACCGCCCCCGTCATGCCAGTTGAGCGACAGGCCCAGCGCGTCCTGCACCTCGGGGGTACTGGGCCCGGCGAAGCCCGGGGTGCCGGTGCCCATGCCGGGGTAGGTGGAGAGGCCGTCGATGTCGTCACGGGTCAGACCGGCGTCGGAAATGGCGGCCAGGCCGGCTTCTATCGTGAGGTCGAGCTCGGACCGCCCCAGCCGCCGTCCGACGGCGGACTGGCCGATGCCCGAGATGATGGCCCGGCGCTCCATGGGCTCTTCAGACACGGCCGGGCTCACGAGTCACCTTCGGTCACGGGCCGGAAGAGCGGGATGTAGACGTCTTCGAGGTGTTCGAACGCCACCTCGACCGCCAGGCCGACCCTCACGTCTTCGGGCTCCACGTCGATCAGGTTGGTGGTCAGCCGCACATCGGGCTGCTCGTCAATGGAGACCCAGGCGATGATGTACGGCTCGCTGCCCGGGATCCACTGCTGGTGGTTGACCGAGAACGTCTCGACCACCCCGTGGCCGCTGACTGCCGCCGGCGCCAGGTCGCGCGACAGGCAGCGCCGGCAGATCGGTCCGGGCGGATGGAGGTAGAACCCGCAGCTGTTGCAACGCAGGAACTTCAACACCCCTTCGGCGCCGGACGTCCAGAAGAAGGTGTTGTCGTCGCTCAGTTGAGGCAGCAGACGCATTGAGGGGCCATTGGCAACCATGGCGGCATGTTACGCACAGGACGGGTGACCCCGGCCTGGCCCGGGGTCACTCCAGCAGGCCGGCGCCGACCAGTGCCGCCCGGGCCTGTTCGACCCCTTGAACCCGCCGGGCCGAGAAGCCCACCTGGGCGGCGGCCTCGACGTTCAGCGCGTTGTCGTCCAGGAAGAGCACGCGGCCCACCGGGATACCCAAGGTCTCGGCTACCGCCGCGAAGAGCTCCTGATCGGGTTTGACCAAGCCCATCTCGAACGAGAGGAACCGGATGTCGAAGGCATTGAGCAGGGGCCACGCTGCGAAGTGGGTCTCCCAGTGCAGGGCGTTGGTGTTGCTCAGACAGCCGGCCGGTATGGCCCGGCGAACCTCACCCACCAGTTCCAGGGCGCCGGGGAGCGGGCCGCCGGGCCAACTCCCGAACGCCTCGAGGAACGCCTGGGGCGAAAGAGCCAACTCCCATTGGCCGACCATGCCGGCGGCGAATGCCTCGGCGGTGCACTGACCCCGCTCGAACGTGCGCACCCAGGGACAGGTCAGCCAGCGCCGCCACAGCTCGTCGTCGCTGTCGATACCGGCCAGCTGGCGCATGGGGCCGACGCCGCCGAAATCGATGAGCACGCCTCCCAGATCGAAGAGCACCGCTTCGATCACCGGGTCGGGCACGCCGCGAGTGTAGGGGAGAGGGTCTCCGCCTCAGCCCGGCGGATCGCCGGCGCGGCGCCCCTGGGCGACGCCCACCGCCCCGCTGCCGACGGCGACCATGAGCGCCGCCGCGTCCTCCACCAGTTCGTCCAGGGACACCGGCAGGTGGCCGTCCAACCAGGTCACCACCAGCTCGGTCAGCCCGCCGACGAGCAGGTGGGAGGCGACGAGGCCGATCCGGTCGTCGGCCAGCCCCGTCCGGCGCCAGGCGTACCGCTCAAGGAACTCGGCCGTGGCATGCATGGTGTCCAGACGGCGCCGGCCCAACCGCTCGTTGCCGAGCGCTTCGACGAAGAGGATGCGGGCGCGCTTGGGGTCGTCGGTGACGTAGCGGACGATGGCTTCAATGACGGCCACGGCCCGGGCGCTGGGGTCGGACCCGGCCGCGTCAATGGCCCGCACCGACAGCTCGGTCGCTTCCGCCACCAGGCGGTCGAAGACGGCGATGAGTAACGCCTCCAGGCTGTCGAAGCTCTCGTAGAAATAGCGGGGATTGAGTCGGGCGGCCTGGCAGACGCCCCGCACCGTGGTGCCCCGCCATCCGTCGGTCCCCAGCAGTTCGAAGGCCGCATCCACCAGGAGTTCGCGCCGCTCGGCCCGGCGGACTTCGAGCGGGACGCCGCGCCAGGATCGTTGCTGGGGTTGGGTCTCGGTCGAGGTCATGGATGTCTCACTTGGCAACGATCGTTACCATACCCTATTGTTGGCTACAGTCGTTTCCAACCTTGAGGGCGACGCACGAAGGGAGCCGTGGGTGAAGCTGTCGATGCCGCTGAGTTACGCAGGGGGCTTTGCCGAGTCCGCCCGGCAAGCCGCCGAGTTGGAGAAGGTGGGACTGGACGTGGTGTGGGTGGCCGAGGCCTACGGGTACGACGCCCCGAGCTTCATGGGCTATCTGGCGGCCAAGACCGAACGGGTGCAGATCGGTGCGGCCATCCTGCCCATCTACACGCGTACGCCGACGCTCATCGCCATGACGGCGGCCGGCGTGGACGCCATGTCGGGTGGACGGTGCGTCCTCGGCCTGGGGGCGTCCGGACCGCAGGTGATTGAGGGATTCCACGGCGTCCCCTACGACCGCCCCCTCACCCGGACCCGCGAGATCATCGACATCTGCCGCCAGGTCTGGGCCCGCCAGGCGCCCCTCACGCACGACGGCGCGGTGTTTCACATCCCCCTCCCCGCCGGCGAGGGCACCGGGCTGGGCAAGGCCCTCAAGATCATCGGGCACCCCGAGCGTGCCCGCATCCCCATCTGGGTGGCGGCGCTGGGCGAGAAGAACGTAGCCATGACGGCGGAGGTCGCTGACGGTTGGCTCCCGCTGTTCTTCGTGGCCGAGAAGGCCAAGGAGGTCTTCGGGCCCGCCCTCGAAGCCGGCGCGGCCAAACGTGATCCCGGCCTGGCGCCGCTTCAGATCTCGGCCGGGGGCATCCTGGCCATCGGCGAGGAGTCCGAGGTAGCCCCCATCCGTGAGTTGGGTCGGGCCGCCGCCGCCCTGTACATCGGCGGCATGGGTGCCAAGGGCAAGAACTTCTACAACGCGCTGGCCTGTCGCTACGGGTACGAGAAGGAAGCAGCGGAGATCCAGGATCTCTACCTCTCGGGCAAGAAGTCGGAAGCGGCCGCCCTGGTGCCCGACGAACTGCTCGAAGCCACCTCGCTCTGCGGACCGGAGGGCTACATCAAGGAGCGCCTGGCCGCCTTCGCTCAGGCGGGTGTGACCCACGTCAACGTCACTCCGGTGGGGGGCGATCCGGTGGCCATGATCGAAAAGGTCCGCAGTTGGCTCTAGGCGGCGGCACATCAGACGGCCGGGTGGTGGTGGCCGGGGGCAGCATCGGGGGGTTGGCCACGGCCCTCGCCCTGGGCCGGCTCGGTCACCAGGTCACCATCCTCGAACGCGACGCGCTCTCAGAGTTCGGCGACGCCGAAGAGGCATTTGCCGCCGAGCGGCCCGGAGCGCCGCAGGCCCACCAGACCCACGGCTTCCTGGCCCGGCTCACCGTCGTGCTGCGGGAGCGCTTCCCCGACGTGCTCGACGCCCTGCGGGCGGCCGGTGCCGAATCGATGACCCTGACCGGCAGCCTGGGGGAGCCTGAACCGGGCGACGAGGACCTCAACACCTTGATCGTGCGCCGCACCACCTTCGAGTGGGCGCTGCGCGACGCCGTCCGTCGTGAACCGGGCGTGACGTATCGCTCCGATGCCAGTGTCGAGGGTCTGGTGCGGGCCGATGGCGTCGGCGGGATACCGCACGTGATCGGGGCCCGGCTGGCCGATGGCACGGTGCTCGCCGGCGATGTCGTGGCCTGTACGGGGCGGCGGGGGGCCGTCCCGTCCTGGCTCGCCGAAGTCGGCGTCACCGTCACCGAGGACGTGGTCGACACCCAGATCGTCTATCTGACCCGCTGGTACCGCCGCCCGGCCGGGCTGAGCTTTGCCATCGACGCGCGCCTGGGCGGGGACTTCGGCTATCTGAAGTACCTGGCCATACCCTGCGACGGGTCCACCTTCTCGGTGACCATGGCCGTGCGGTCCAAGGACAGCGAGTTGCGCAGCCGGCTGCTCGACCCCGCAGCCTTTGACCGGGCCTGCCGGGTCCTGCCAGGACCGGACCGCTTCTTCAGTGCCGGCGTCGTCGAGGCCATCGGCCCGGTCCGCCCCATGGGCGGCCTCATCAACCGCCTCCGTCACTTCACCGATACGGCCGGGCAGCCGCTGGTCACCGGGTTCCACGCCGTCGGGGACGCCCACACCTGCACCAATCCGATGTACGGCCGCGGCTGCTCCCTGGCCTTCGTCCAGGCGACCCTGCTGGCCGACGCCTACGCCGCCCACCCGGACACTCCGGGCGAGCGGGCCAGGACCTACGAGGCCCTCTCGGCGCTGCAGGTGGAGCCCTGGTTCCACTCGGCCGTGATGATGGATTCCTTCGGAGAGGGTAGCGGCGAAGGCAAGCCGGCCGACCCCTTCATGCGCAAGTTCGGGGCGCTCATCGCCGACGTCATGCTGGGACGCCCGGCCGACCCGGTCATCGCCCGGGGCCTCCTGCGCATGATCAACACCCTGGTGCGACCCGATGAACTCATGGCCGACTCCGAATTCGTCAGCCGGATAGCGTCCTACTTCGCCAGCCCCGATGTCGACCAGAGCGATCTGGCCGCCCTCCGAGTGAGCCGCGGCACCCTGCTCGACGCCGTAGCCGCCTGAGACCCGCCGCGTTCCAAGCCCAAGTTTCACGAGAGGAGCACGCCATGCACGATCTGGTCATCCGAGGTGGCACCGTGGCCGATGGCTCCGGCCGGGCCACGCGCCAGGCCGACGTCGCCGTCGAGGGCAACCGCATCGTTGCCGTCGGTCAGGTCGACGGCCCGGCCCGGCGGGAGATCGACGCCGAGGGGATGCTCGTCACACCGGGCTGGGTCGACATCCACACCCACTACGACGGCCAGGCCACCTGGGATCCGGAGGTGTCGCCTTCGGGCTGGCACGGGGTGACCACGGTCGTCATGGGGAACTGCGGGGTCGGGTTCGCTCCGGCCCGGGCGTCCGACCGGGAGTGGCTCATTCAGCTGATGGAAGGCGTGGAGGACATTCCGGGCACCGCGCTGGCTGAGGGCATGAACTGGAACTGGGAGTCCTTCCCCGAGTATCTCGATGAGGTGGAGCGCACCGATCGCGTGCTTGACGTGGCGGCCCTGATACCCCATGGCGCACTCCGAGCCTTCGTGGTCGGCGAGGGGCGGGCCAACGGCGTTGCTACCGCCGAAGAGATCGCCGAGATGGCGGCGCTGGTCAGGGAGGCGGTGCAGGCCGGCGCCATCGGTGCGTCGACCACCCGCACGGTGCTGCACCGGGCCAAGGACGGCGAGCTGGCGGCGGGAACGACAGCGGCGGCCGACGAGCTGATCGCCATCGGCGAAGCGCTGGGCAAGGCCGGACACCGGGTGTTCTCACTGGCCAGCGACATGGTGGACCTTGACCATGAATTCGCCTGGATGTCGGAGATCTCCCGCCGGGCCGGTGTGCCGGTGACGTACCAGGTGCTGCAGCCGGACTTCGCCCCCGACCTGTGGCGCGAGTGGATCAACCGCGGGGTGGCGGCCAATCGCCAGGGCGCCTGGTTGGTGCCCCAGGTGGCCGGCAAGCCGACTTCGCTCATGGTCGGCTTCGAGTCCACCACCCACCCGTTCTCCCATCACCGGGCCTACCGGGACCTGGCCTCGCTGCCACTGCCCGAGCGGGTGGCCCGCCTCCGCTCACCCGAGGTGCGCGACGCCATCCTCAGCGAGGAGCCGCGCCCGGGAGGCTTCGTCTCGTTGCTCCTGGGCAATCTGCACAAGCTCTTCCCTCTGGGCGACCCCCCGGACTACGAACCGTCGCCCGAGTCCAGCGTGGCCGCGGTGGCGGCCCGGGAGGGGCGTCCGGCCACCGAGGTGCTCTACGACCTCATGCTCCAGCGCGATGGTCGTGAGCTGCTCTACCTGCCGCTGCTGGACTACGCCGCCGGCAATCTCGATGCAGTGCGCGAGATGCTGACGCACCCGGCCACCGTCCTCGGGCTGGGCGACGGCGGTGCCCACTGTGGCGTGCTCTGTGATGCCAGCCTGCCCACCTTCATGTTGTCGCACTGGGCGCGCGACCGGAGTCGGGGGGAGAAGCTCCCGGTCGAGCAGGTGGTCCACCTGCAGACGCGGCGCACCGCCGAGCTCTACGGCTTCTTGGACCGGGGCCTGGTGGCGCCGGGGTACCTGGCTGACCTCAACGTGATCGACCACGACCATCTGGCTCTGGCGTCGCCCGAGATGGTCTATGACCTACCGGCGTCGGGCAAGCGCCTCATTCAGCGGGCCCGGGGCTACGTGGCCACGGTCAAATCGGGTGTCGTGGTGCGCGACCACGACGAAGCGACCGGGGACCGGCCGGGTCGCCTGTTGCGGGGACCGCAGCCGGCTCCCATCGGTTAGTCCCCCGGCGGAGCGGCCGCCGGCGGCCGCCTGGTGACCGAACACTACGTTTGTCGGCGTGTCGAAGCGAACCGTCGGCCCACTGCCGATCGGCCTGACGGGGGCGACGGGGTTCGCCGGTTCGCTCTGCGTCCTTATCGGGGTGGCCCAGACCGGATCGCCCTTCGCGCTCAAGGTGCCCGGTGCCTGGTTCTTCGGCACCGGTGCTGGTGTCCACGGTGCGCCTGGGCGCTCGAACTTCGGCTTCCTCGGGGTCATCCTGGTCTACGCCGGCGTCGCGCTCATGCTCGGTTCCTGGTTCGAGATCGTGCGAGCCCTGCGCCGGCGGCCCCCGGTTGCCTTCAAGAGGGTGCTGCCCATCCTGATCGCCTGGGCCGTTCCCGTGTTGGCCATGCCGCCGCTCTTCAGTCGTGACGTGTACAGCTACGCCGCGCAGGGTGAGATGGTGGCGCGTGGGCTCAACCCGTATGGGCGCGGGCCGAGCAGCCTCGGCCACGGCTCATTCCTCGCGCTGGTCGATCCACTCTGGCGTCACGCGCACGCTCCCTACGGCCCGGCCTGGGAGCGGCTCTCGGGCTGGGTCGTGCAGCTGTCGGGTCATGATGTCCTCCACGCCATCGTCGGCTTCCGTCTGGTGGCGCTGGTCGGGGTGGCGCTCATCGCCTGGGGTGTGCCCGTACTGGCCCGCTCCGTCGGTCGAGACGGCACCGTGGCCGTGGCGGTGGCCGTGCTCAACCCGCTGGTCCTGCTGGTCCTTCTCGGCGGCGCGCACAATGACGCCCTGATGCTCGGTTTGCTGGTGGCCGGCTGCGCGCTGGCCCGAAGCAACCGACCGCTGGCCGGCTTGGTGCTGTGCGCGCTCGCCGCCGAGGTCAAGGTCCCGGCGCTCATCGGCGCTGCCTTCATCGGCTGGTGGTGGAGCGACGCCCGGGCCAGTTGGCCCAAGCGACTACCCCGGGCCGCCGCCGCCGTCCTCGCCGGCGCCGGGTTCATGGCGGCACTGAGCGCGGTCTGTGGTCTCGGGTGGCGCTGGCTGAGCGGTCTCTCCAACCCGGGCGTGGTGGTCTCATGGCTCGACCCGGCGTCGGCGGTCGGGCTGCTGCTGGGCCACGCGGCCAGCCTGGTGGGCTACGGCGGCCACGCCACGGCGTTCGTGCAGGCCGCCCGTGGCGTCGGCCTCGTTCTGGCCGCCCTCATCTCTGTCGCCCTGATCCTCCGCTCCGAACGGGTCGGCCTCCTGCCCGCGCTGGGCTGGAGTCTGTTGGCCTTCGTCGTCCTCGGGCCGGTGGTGTGGCCCTGGTACGAGACGTGGGGCTTCGTCTTCCTGGCCATCGCCGCCCAAGGATGGACCCTTCGTTTCGTCCTGGCCTTTTCGGCCGTGGCCTGCTTCGCCGACGTCCCTCCCCTGCACTTCCTGGCGGCGGCCGACCCGGCGGTGAGCGTGGTGGGCTGGCTGGTTCTGATCGGAGCGGTGGGGGCGTACGGCACGGCCCGGCTTCTGCCCTCGCTCACCCGGCCCTTGCGCTCACGCCCACCGATGATGGCGTGGCCCGACCTTGACGCGGCGAGCGCAGGATCAACCGAAGGTTGAGGCGCCGGCCGCTACGAGCGCCGTTGGAGGATGCCCCGAATGTAGGCCGCCTGTCCCACGTGCTGCAGGTCGTCGGCGACCACGCTGACCAGGCGAATGCTGAGGGTGACGGGCGGGTCCCAGTCCTCGTCGACCACGCGGTCGAGGTCCGGCTCGGACAGGGAGCGCACGAAGGACAAGGTCTTTTGGTGGACGTCCTCGAAGTAGCCGAGCAACGAGTTGGCGTCGGCCGTGACCACCGACACGTTCTCGGGTCCGTGGCCGTACCCGGTATCGGTGGCATCGAGGGGGAGGGCGAACCGCTCGACCCACCCCTGGGCCATCCATACCTGTTCCTTGCCGTCGAGTCCCGAGATGTGGTCATCCTGTATCCGAGTCAGGTGCCACACCAGCCAGGCGATGGAATTGGACTCGTCATCAAGGCGGAAGGCCAACTCGTCGGGCGAGAGCCCGTTCACGGCCGGGTAGACCGCGTCACGGATCCGCTCGAAGGCGTCGACCAGGAGTTCATTGCTCGTCATCGGCGGTCTCCTCTTTCGGGTTGGGCCGGCCCGCGTCCCAGCTGACGTGCGCTTGCTGTGCGGAGCGTAGCGAGGAATGGCGACCCTTTGACGAGTTCGACGAGTGAGTGGCCGTCGGGAGTGCAGGCCCGATCATCCCGGCGGGCCGGACAGAAGCCCACCTAGGAACCGCCACGTCTACTGGCGAGTGGCGAAGTAGATCCGGCTCTCGGTTCCGCCGCGGTCCACGTCCGGCGGCGTGGTGAACACCACCGGCGCCCCGTGTTGGGCCAGCGTCGCTCTGGTCACTTCGTCGGGAACGGCCGTCATCGTCATTTCCGGGACCCAGTCCAGCCGCCGGTAGAGGAAGGTGGCGCCGACGCCGAGGCGCCGGAGCAGCGTCGCCGTTCGCTGTCGCCGCCCGGCGCGGGTGCGCCAGCTCGGTCGGGCGCTCGGCGGCGCCACGATGGATGGCAGCTGCACCACCAGCGCGCCGCCCGGGCGCACGAGGCGGGCGAACTCGGCGAGATACGTGAGGATGGCGCCCTGCGAGGACAGGTGCTGGAGTACCAACACGCAGAGCACCAGATCGAACGAGGCGTCGGGGTACCGTCGGAGATCGGTCGATCGCTGCACCTCGAACCGGCAATTGGGTTGGTCGGTGTGCAGCTCACGCGCCGTGCTGATCATGCTCTCCGAGACATCGAGACCCAGTGCTTCGACGAAGCGCTGGGCCAGTGGCCCGGTGACCCGACCGACACCACAGCCGAAGTCCAGGGCCCGCTCCCGCTGCTGGGCCAGCCCGAGTTCATCGCAGTGGCCCAGAATGCCGGCGGCGAAGCCCTCCCCGGTACTCAGGAATTCCTGGCGATCTCCGCCGCCGTGGCGGTACTTGGGATCGGTGAGGATGGCATAGAGAGGATCGATCGATCCCCAATCCTGCCAAGCTCGATCATGGCTGTTCGGCACCCTGCTCCGCTCTCTCGCTGTGTCGGTGGTGAACGTTAGGAGGTGACGCGGCTCAGCCGATCCTCGGCGGCGCGGGCGATCAGGTCGACACAAGCCTGGGTCGAGAACGCCGTGCTGTCGAGGATGAGGTGGTAGAGCCGGGCATCGTCCTGGCGGGCGTTGAAGAAGACGCGGGCGTAGGTGTCCCGGGCCCGGTCGACCTGACGCTGACTATGGCGGGCGCTCTCCTCGTCAATGCCGGTGGCCACCGCTTGGGCGATCCTGGCCTCAACCGGCCCGTCCAGGCGTACGCAGACCACGTCGGGCCGGCCACCGAGGGCGACCATGCCCGCCCGTCCGAGAATCACCGCCCCGGTGGTGTCAGCCACCTGGCGCAACGTGGCTTCGGTGGCTGATCGAAAGCGCTCCGGGGTGTCGAACTCCTCGACCGGCATCGGGCTGGGACCGATCGGTGTGGCCGTGTTGGCAAAGGTGGCGACAATGCGTTCCCACAGGCTCGGCACCGGTTCATCGAGGCTCTCGTCCGCATCGATCGCCAGGTCCAGCTGGCGGGCGACCGCGGCCGGGATGACGCGTTCGAGAAACGGCAAGCCCAGCCGCTCGGCCAGGGCGCGGCCGATCTTGTCGCCCTGCGCTCCATAGGAAGCGGAAAGAGTGATCGTGCCGGGCATGGGGACATTCCAGCACAGGAACCCCACCTCAACCCGTGGGGGCTCGGCGGCGCGGCGGAACTACGCTTCCATCTCCACTGCACAGACCGCACTGGTAATGACGGGCGGACCGACGATCGGCGTCAGCGGGCCGACGGCGGCCCTGGCCTGTTCTTCGGTGTCGAACACCACGATGCACGTGCCGGTGCCGGCGCCATCGTTCATCCACGTGCCGCGCCGGAAGCCCGGCAGCGCCTTGGCCTCTGGAATCACGAACTCGTTCAGAATGGAGTGGCGGTGCCCGGCGTCGGTGATGGGGTCGAGCTTCACCTGGACCACTACCGCATGCGGCATACGACCTCACCTCCAGACAGCGCCAATGGCGCTCCAATCTACCGCGGCGCCCCGACTCGTTCAGCTGGGTCGAGCGGATTGCAGCGCCTCTTCGAACCCGGTGATGTCCAGTGAGGTGATCAGTGAGTCCTCGGTCTCGAAGACATCGCGGACGGTATGGTCCAGCCCACCCAGGCGGACGTCAATGGACACGGTCACCCGGCCGCCCTCAATGCGCAGCGGTCCCGGCACCGGGTGGAAGTCGTCGAAGGTGAACGTGTTGTCGACGTAGTACGCGATGATGGCGTCGCGACCATCCAGACGGATCGGTCCACTCGTGAGCACGGCGGTGGGGGAGAAGAGCGCGCGCAGCGCGTCGACGTTGCGGGCGGTCACGGCGCTGAAGTAGCGGCCGATGAGGTCCGCCGGGTCGACCTGCTCGGTCACGGCGGTGGCACGCGCCAGTCGTCCTGTTCGGGCAGGGCGTGGCGGAAGAGGCGCCCGGCGTTCCCGGCGGCGATGGCGCGCAGCGGTTCATCGGGGATGTGCCCCCAGGTGGCGGCCAACACAGCCTGGGTGTCAGGCCACGACGAGTCGGCATGCGGGTAGTCGCTCTCGACCATGATGTGGTCGACGCCGATGATGTCGCGCTGGCCCACGGTGGACGGGTCGTCAATGGAGCAGAACCAGAAGTTGCGCCGCAGCACCTCGCTCGGCAGCAGCGTTGACGGCCAGGCCTGGCTGTCGCTGCCCGAGGCCGAGTGGCTCAGCACGTAGTCGGCCCGGTCCATCAACATGGGTACCCAGCCGATCCCGCCTTCGGACATGGCGATGGACAGGCGGGGGAAGCGTAAGGGCACGCCGGACCACAACCACTCGCCGGCCGCCACCAGCGCGTTGACCGGAAACAGGGTTGGGAGCAGTTCGAAGGGCGGGTCCGGGGAGGGCAGGGGAGCCCAGGACGAGGCCCCGGTATGCAGGCAGACCACGGTCCCCGTGTCCTGGCAGGCGGCGAAGAACGGATCCCAGTGGCCGCTGAAAATGGAGGGCAGGCCGAGCTGGGCCGGGAATTCGGGGAAGCTGACCGCCTTGAAGCCGCGGGCCGCGTTGAGGACCACCTCTTTCGCTGCAATGGTGACGTCGGCCAGGTAGGGCAGCTGGAGCGGGATGATGCGCTCGGGGTAGGTGCCGGCCCAGACGTCGTTGTGCCAGTCGTTGAAGGCCAGCAGGCAGGCCAAGCCGAGGTCCCGGTCGCGTGCCCGCGAGTAGACCGCCCCGCAGAAGCCCGATACCAAGGACGGGAAGCAGAGCGAGGCCCAGATGCCGGCCCGGTCCATGTCGGCAATGCGCTCGTGAATGTCAAAGCAGCCTGGGCGCATCTCGTCGAAGCGAGCCGGTTCCATGCTCCACTGGTCGCGCGGCCGGCCCACCACGGCATTGAGGCCGATGTTGGGGTACCGGTTGGATTCGAAGACCCAGCACTGCGTGCCCGACTCGTCTTCGACGACGCGTGGTGCGCCGTCTTGCAGGCCGGGCGGCAGGCGCCCTTCGAAGAGATCGGGCGGTTCGATGAGGTGGTCGTCGACCGAAATAATGGGAACCCGGACCGGCCGCGGCGCCGGGTCGGGGAGCAGGGTTGCCATCCGTTCTGCGCCCGAGGTCTCCACGAAGCGATGACACTATCGTGAGGCGTCAAGCCGATCGCAGGGGGCGTTATGGGCAAGGTGGGGGAGGCGGTACCGGTCATCGGGTTGGTCATCGACGGCGCGGTGGTGGCGGGCGCCGGCGCCTACCTGGTGACCAATCCGGTCCGGCCGGCCGAGGTGGTACTCCAGGCCCCGGCGGCGTCGACGGATCAGCTGGACCGGGCCGTGACGGCGGCGCGGCGATCGTTTCCCGGGTGGGCCGCCCGGAGCATGGACGACCGGGCCGCGCTGGTCACGGCGGCCGCCCAGGCCGGAGTGGCCGCAGTCGAGGCCGACGATCTGGCTCGCCTGTTGACCCGCGAACACGGGAAGGTCTACTGGGAGGCCGTGTTCGACACCAGCACCATGGCGGCCATGGCGACCGGGTTCGCACCCTTGGTGGCCGACGCCCTGCGGGGCCGGAGCCACAGCGTCGGGAGGACCCAGGTCGAGTGGGTGCCGCACGGCGTGGTGGCCGCCATTCTCCCGTTCAACTGGCCCGTCTCGGTCATGGCCAACAAAGTGCTGCCGGCGTTGCTGACCGGGAACACCGTCGTGGTCAAGGCCCCACCCAGCTGTCCCGGCACGGTGTTGCTGGTGGCGGCGGCCATGGCCGCCATGTTGCCGCCCGGCGTGCTCAACGTGGTCAACGGTCCCGAAGCGGCCCTGGGGGCGGCCCTGGTGGGTCACCCCGATGTGGACATGGTGTCATTCACCGGTGGCATCCCCACCGGGCAGGCCGTCATGGCGACGGCGGCCGGCTCGACCCGGCCGGTCGTCTTGGAACTGGGGGGCAACGACGCCGCCATCCTGGCTCCTGACCTTGAGGTCGATGCGGCGTTGGCCGGACGGCTGATTGATGCGGCCATGGTCACCAGCGGCCAGGTGTGCCTGGCGCTCAAGCGGCTTTACGTACATCGCGACCGATTTGCGGCGACGGTTGACGCGCTGGTCGACCGGCTGTCCAGCGAGGTGGTGGGGGACGGACTGGCGGACGGGGTGACCATGGGCCCGGTGCATCTGGCCGCCGCCCGCGATCGGGTCGAAGCGCTGATCGCCGAGGCGGAGCACGGGGGAGCCAAGGTGCACCGTCCCGGCCGCCTGCGCCCGGAGGACGCCCATTCGGGCGGGTACCTGGTGTCGCCGGCGTTGGTGGAGGCGCCGGATCCCGACGCCCGCATCGTCTCAGAAGAACAGTTCGCCCCGGCGCTGCCGGTCCTGCCCTACGACGAGCTCGACGATGCCGTTCGGTCGGCCAACCACTCGTCCTTCGGCCTCGGCGCGTCCATTTGGAGCAACGACGAGGACCTGGCGGCGCGGGTGGCCCGCCGCCTGCAGGCCGGGACGGTGTTCGTCAACACCCACGGTCTCTCCGCCATCGACATGCAGGCGCCGATGGGGGGCTGGAAGCAGTCGGGTTTCGGGGTGGAGTTGGGTCCCGAAGGCATGCAGGCTTTTGCCCGGCAACGGGTGGTGGTGTCGCACGCCCGGCCGGCACCGGCGGCTTCGGCATGACGACCGCCATCCGGGGCGGGACGGTGGTCGACGGCACCGGGGGTCCGGCGCAGGTGGCCGACGTCCTGATTGAGGGCGAGCGGGTCGTCGGGATCGGTGGCAACGTCGGGGCGGCGGCGGACGTCACCATTGACGCCACCGGCTTGATGGTGACGCCCGGCTTCATCGACCTCCACACCCACTACGACGCCCAGCTGACCTGGGACCCCCACGCCAGCCCATCGCCGCTGCACGGCGTCACCACGGTGTTGGGCGGGAACTGCGGCTTCTCGCTGGCCCCCATGGCCGCCGAGCATGTGGAGTACGTGTCGCGCCTCATGGCCCGCGTCGAAGGCATGCCGCTGGCCGCCCTCCAGCAGGGCCTGCCGTGGGACTGGACGTCCTTCGGTCAGTGGCTCTCGCGCTTCGATGGCCAGATCGCCGTCAACGCCGGCTTCCTGGTCGGGCACTCCACCCTGCGCCGGCTGGCCATGGGTGGGCGCGCCGTCGGGGGTGCGGCATCGGCTCAGGACCGCGACGCCATGGTGGCCGCCCTGCACGCTGCCCTCGACGAAGGCGCGCTGGGCTTCTCCACCTCGCAGGTGCACACCCACAACGACGGTGACGGTCAGCCGGTCCCGTCGCGGGCGGCCGACCGGCCGGAGTTGGAAGCCCTGGCCGCCGCGGTGGGCGAACACGCCGGGACCACGATCGAACTGATTGTGCCCGGGTGTCTGAACGGATTCAGCGCCGAGGAGATCGACCTGTTGTCCAGCCTCTCGCTGCTGGCCGACCGCCCGGTGAACTGGAACGTCCTCGGAGTATCGGCCATGAACCCCGACGGGGCCTGGGACCAATTGGCGGCCTCCACCGAGGCGGGCGCCCGGGGAGCCACCCTGGTCGCCCTCACCCTGCCGCACACCATGGCGCTGCGGCTGAGTTTCGAGCACGGCGCCATCCTGGACGGACTGCCCGGATGGCGCGAGCTCTTCGCCCTGCCGGTCGAGGCCCGACTGGCGGCCCTGGCCGATCCGGCCACTCGTCTCCGCCTCAATGCCGGGGCCCAGTCCGACGAGGCGGGCATCCTGCGCCACCTGGCCGTGTGGGACCGGCTGGTGATCGACGAGACGTTCGATGCCGCCCACGCCGGGCTGGAGGGCCGTTCGGTGGGCGAGGTGGCCCGGAGCCGGGGCGTCGACCCCTTTGATGCCCTCCTGGACATCGTGGTGGCTGACCGTCTGCGCACCGGGCTGCACCCGCCCATCCCCGAGTCCGAAGCCGACTGGGCCCTGCGGGCCGAGGTGTGGCGCGACCCGCGCGCCATCATCGGCGGCTCCGATGCCGGCGCCCACCTCGACACCATGTGCGGCGCCGTGTACTCCACCTCCATGCTGGGCGATGGGGTGCGCCAGCGCTCGCTGATGAGCTGGGAGGAGGCGGTACGGCAACTGACCGACATCCCGGCTCGCCTCTACGGCCTGCGCGACCGGGGCCGGCTGGTCCCGGGAGCCTGGGCCGACGTGGTGGTGTTCGACCCGGCCGCCATCGGCCACGGGCCGGTGCGCACCCGGGCCGATCTGCCGGGCGGAGCCAGCCGGCTCTACGCCGAGGCTGAAGGCATTGAGCATGTCCTGGTCAACGGCACCGAGATCGTCCGGGCCGGGGCCTTCACGCCAGCCCGCCCGGGACGCGTCCTGCGGTCGGGCCTCGACACCGACACGATTAGAGCCGGCACGGACTGGGCAAACGCGCCACGCTAAGCGGGCCGGACGCGGCGGCGAGTGATCAGAGGAGCCGGGTGGGCAGGGCCAGCTCGACGGTCCGGTCGCCCTGTCGGGTCAGCGAGTACGCCGTCTTGCCCGCGACTTCGGTGAAGGCCTCGTGGAGCTCGGTGCCGAAGAAGGTCAGCCCGGTCCCGTTCTCGGTGGCGTAGCCGTCGGGCAAGGTGCCCTCGGCGATGAGCCGATGAGCGAGCGGCCGGCGTTGCGCTTCGGAGTCGTAGTGCGGGCTGTTGGAGTAGGGCAGGAAGCCCAGCCCGTTGGTCACCGGTTGGAGCGGCAGCCCGAACGAATCAGTGGTGCCCCCCACGTGCCAGCAGAGGGATCCGGCCGACACGCCGGAGAGCACCACGCCGGCCTCCCAGCACTCGCGCAGCGTGACGTCGAGTCCGTGGACCCGCCACAAGGCCAAGAGGTTGGCCGTGCTGCCACCCCCGACCCAGATGACGTCCTGGGCCAGCAGGTGGCTCCGGATGTCGGCGACGTTGGGCATGGGGAAGAGCGTCAGGTGCGAACTGATCATGCCGAGCTTGGAGAACGCGTGGTGGTCGGCGGCGAGATAGGCGGTGTCCTCACCGCCCGCGGTGGGGATCAGGCAGATGCGGGGGGTTGGCCCGGCCCGGGCCAGTTCGGCCGCCAGCTCGAACGTGGGACCTGGTCGCAGGTTCCACGGGGCGTCCCCGTCGGACTGGAATCCGATAGAGGTAGCGATGATGGTGGGCTGGGCGGCGGTCACGTCACGTCAGTCCGGGAGGACCTCGGGATTGACGATGTGGAGGGGCCGGGCGCCGGCCATGAGCCGGCACAGGTCCTCGGCGATCGTCGCGGTGTGATTGGACTCGGTGTCATAGGTGGCCCCGCCGATGTGCGGCGTGAGCACCACGGAGGGGAACTCGGTCAGTGGATGGTCGGTGGCCAGGTGCTCGCCCTCGAAGTGGTCGAGGCCGGCCGCACGCACCTTGCCCGACCGCAGGGCGGCCACCAGCGCGTCGGTGTCGTGGATTTTGGCCCGGGCCGTGTTGAGGTAGACCACGCCGTCGCGCATCTTGGCGAAGGCGTCAGTGCCGATCATGCCGGTGGTCTCCTCGGTCACCGGGGCGTGGACCGAAATCACGTCCGAGCGCTCGAAGAGCTCGTCCAGGGTGCTGGTGGCGTCAGGGGCGTAGGGGTCGTAGGCCAGCACGTCCATCCCCAGGCCGCGCAGCCGCCAGCGCAGGGCCCGGCCGACGGCACCAAGGCCCACCAGCCCGACCGTGCGGCCGTTCAACTCCCAGGCCCGGTAGCGCTGGTAGGGGATCTTGCCGTCCCGGTAGATCTCGCCCTCCCGTACGTCCTTGTCGGCGGGCACCACGCCGCGGGTGGCGGCAAAGAGGAGGGCCACGGCCAGTTCGGCCACGGCGTTGGCGTTGCGACCCGGGGCCCGCAGCACCGGCACACCGGCCGCGGTGGCGGCCGGGACGTCCACGTTGGTCGGGTCGCCCCGGCAGCTGGCCACCGCCATGATCGGCTGCTCGTACAGTTCGGCCCCGCACACATCGCTCTCCACCACCACGATGTTGGCCCCTTCGTCGGCCACCCGGGCTGCCAGTTGCTTGGCGTTGTAGATGCGCAACGTGGGCTGGTCCAGCCACGAATCGAGCACCAGGTCGGCCAGCTGGTGCAGGAGATCGAGCCCCGGCCCGCTCACCGCCGCCGTGACCAGTGCCTTCGGCCGTGTGTCGCTCATCTGGGCAAACCCCTCTCAGTGTCCGGAACGTCCATAATGGCCGGATCATGACACGGCTGTCAGATTTGTGAGCAACCCCCGCGGCCCGATCACCGTCGGGGTCGACATCGGCACCACGTCGGTGAAGGCCCTGGCGGTCGACGAGGAAGGACAGGTGGTCGCCCGCAGCCGGGTGCCGCACCGGGTCCTGGCCCCTGAACCGGACCAGCTGCGCCACGACGCCCGCCGGGCCTGGCGGGCCGGTCCGCGCAAGGCCTACGCCGACCTGCTCGAACAGCTGGCGTCCTCGGGCAACCGCGACATCGCCGGCGTCACCGTGGCGGCCATGGTCCCCTCGCTCACCGCGGTCAACCGCCAAGGGGTGCCGACCCTGCCCGGGCTCCTCTACGGCGACATTGAAGGGCGGCCGATGCTGATCCCCGAAGGCGGTGACGAGGGTCCGGTCAAGGGACTGCCCCCGGGCGCCATGGCTGACACAGAGGGGTTCTTGCAGTGGGCCGTCGCATCGGCACCGGACTCGGCGGGTTTCTGGCCCTGCCAGGCCGTGGCCACCCAGGCCCTGGCCGGCGTCCCGGCCATCGACACCGGGGTGACCGCCTCGCTGGGTGCACTGCACTCGTGGGGCAAGTGGAACAGCGACCTGCTCGGCACCATGGGGGTGATGGAGTCCCAGCTCCCTGTGGTGGTCCCCATGTGCCAGGCCGCCGGCACGCTGCCCGGCACCGACACGGTGTTCACCGGCGGGTCCATCGATGCCATGTGCGATCAGATCGTCGCTGGCGCGGGACAGCCCGGTGATGTGCTGGCCATTTTCGGAGCCACCTTGATCGTGTGGGTGGTGGCCGACCAGTGGCACCAGGTGCCCGACCTGATCAGCTATCCCCACACCACGCCGGACCGTTTCCTCATCGGCGGACCGAGTAACGCCGGTGCGCTCTTCGTGGACTGGGCCCGCAATCTCCTGCGCGGCACCCCACGTCCGGGCCCCGACCGGGAGAACTTCGAGCCGCGGCTCGGGCCACCCGACCGCGTGCCGGTCTGGCTCCCGTACGTGCGGGGAGAGCGGACGCCGTTCAACGACCACACCCTGCGCTCGAGCCTGCACGGCCTCGACATCGCCTCCGGCCCCGAGGGGCTGGAACGGGCCGCCTTCGAGGCCAGCGGCTTCGTCATCCGGCGCATCATCGACCAGGCCGGCATGCCGGCGCGGCGCATCATTGCCAGCGGGGGCGGTTCGCGCACCACCGCTTGGATGGCGGCGGTGGCCGACGCCACCGGCTTGCCGGTCGAGGCGGTCGCTGTCTCCGAGGGGGCGGCTCGGGGGGCGGCCTACATCGCCCGCTTGGCGGCCGGTCTGGAGACGTCCCTCAACGACTCGGCCCGTTGGGCCGTCACCGGCCGACGGATCGACCCCGATCCGGCGTGGGCTGCCGCCACCGAGGACCGCTACCGGAAGTTCTGTGCGCTCGGTACCGGGACCTGAGGTGGCCCGACAGCCGATGACCACCGAAGAGGTGCTCGGACTGCACCAGCGTCTGTCCAATTGGGGGCGCTGGGGCGAGCGGGATCAACTCGGGACGCTCAACTTCATCACTCCTGAGCTGACAGCGGCCGCGGCGGGCGGTGTGCGGACCGGGCGCACCGTGTCCTGCTCGCGTCCCTTGCCCACCCAACCAGCGGCGGACAACCCCACCCCCGTGGCTCACCACATGATCGGCACCGCGACGGAGGGTTGGGGCGCCGACTACTTCGCCATCGCCTCCCACGGCTACGCCACCAGCCACATCGACGCCCTGTGCCACGTCTTCCACGAGGGCCAGCTCTACAACGGCTACCCCGCTGAGACGGTGACCGCCCACGGGGCAACCAAGTTGGGCATTCACCAGCTGCGCGCCGGCGTGGTCACCCGGGGCGTCCTGATCGACGTGCCGGCCCAACGCGGGGTCGAAGCGCTCGAGCCGGGCGAGCCGATCTTCCCCGAGGACCTCGAGGCGGCAGAGGCGGCAGCCGGACTGGTGGTCGGCACCGGTGATGCGCTGCTGGTGCGCACCGGGCGGTGGACGTGGCGGGAGCGGCACGGCCCTTGGGAACCGCACCTGAAGTTGGCCGGCCTGGACGCCTCCTGCCTGGACTGGCTCCATGAGCGTCAGGTGGCCGTGCTGGGCGGTGACGGGGTCTCCGACGTCCTGCCCTCCCGGGTGGACGGTGTGGGCATGCCCATCCACACGGTGGCCATCGTGGTGATGGGTGTCCACCTGATGGACAATCTCGACCTCGACCAGCTGGCCTTGGCCTGCGCGGAAGAGGGTCGCTGGGATTTCCTGCTGGCGGTGGCGCCGCTGGTGCTCTGGCGGGGCACGGCATCACCGGTCAACCCGATCGCCATCCTGTAGCGGGTTGCGCCGGGCGGACTAGTTGCCGTTCGGCGTGAAGGCCACTTTGAGCGCTCCACTCTCACCCTGACGGGCGATCGACTTCAGGGCGTCCCACCAGTCGGTCAGGGCGAAGCGATGGGTCAGCATGGGCGTGATGTCGAGTCGGCCGTCGGCCACGAGCTGCAGGTAGTGGGCGATGGCATGTTGGCGCACCCCTCCGAGCTCCTCGACGCCGAAGGCATTGGAGCCGGTGATAGTCAGTTCCTTGAAATAGATGGGCGTCCACTCCCACCGCTGTGGCGTGGCCACCCCGGTGTAGACGAGACGGCCCCGTTCGGCCAGCACGCGCACGCCGACCTCGAAGGTGTCGGCCTTGGCGATGGTGTCGTACACCACGTCAATGTGCCCGGGATGGGTGACCGGCAACCCGTCGAAGGGCAGATGCAGCACCGCGCCCGACCACTCGGCCAGCGCTTCGACCAGAGCCAGTCGGGGCTCGTGGGCAAAGACCCGGGACGCGCCGAATTGGCGGGCCATGGCCTCTTGGGCTTCGAATCGGGCCACCACGCCGACCTCGACGTCGGGATAGAGGAGGCGCAGGATGGCCACGCTGGTGAGCCCCAGCGCACCGGCGCCGTAGACGAGCACCCGACCACCCGGCGGGGGCGGGTGGCGGACGATGGCGTGGAACGAGACGGAGAACGGATCGGCCAGCACGGCGGCCTCGTTGGAGATGCCGTCGGGCACCGGGATGAGCATGGAGTCGTGGGCGGCCAGGAGCTCGGCCCAGGCGCCGGGGGCGTTGGTGATC
This sequence comes from Acidimicrobiales bacterium, assembly GCA_035552095.1. Taxonomy (GTDB): domain Bacteria; phylum Actinomycetota; class Acidimicrobiia; order Acidimicrobiales; family RAAP-2; genus Bog-473. Next base: position 53,899 of record DASZMA010000077.1, read on the forward strand.
ACCCCAACGTGGACACCGGGTCCGAGGTCGCCTTTGGTGAAGCTCCAGCACATGGACAGGTCGCCGGCCTGGCACGGCGGGCACTTGGGGTCGATACCGCGAGGTCCGCAGGTCAACCACGGATTCAGGACGACACGTTGGCCCACGTCGAGGCCGCGGGCCGCCGGGCCGAGGGCCACCACCTCGGCCACCACCTCGTGGCCCGGCACGTGGGGCAAGGAGGAGAAGGCCGCCATGGGATTGTCGATGTCGCCCGTGCTGAAGTCGCCCAAGACGAGCTTGGCGTCCGATCCGCATATGCCCGAGAGGATGGGCTTGGTGATGACCCAGTCCGGGCGGACCAGCCGAGCGTCCTCCATGTCGTGCAACCCGAAGGGCAGCCCGGACAGCATCGTCTCCAGCTCGTCGGTCGGACTCGGTCGGACCTCGTCTGGCGACGGTGCCGCCCCGAAGAGGAGGGCTTTCACCGTGCGTCCCGATCAGGGGCCTGGTCGGTCATGGTCCGCATGCCGATCATGAAGCTGTCGAAGTCTTGCGTCTTCATCTCTATGACCGCCTTCATATCGGGCAGATAGTGCTCGAACGTGTCGCTGTCGATGGCGTCCACGATCCCGCCGGCTATATCGGCAGGAGGGACTTTGGGCCCATCGTAGAGGGGCGCGTCATTGCCGGGTTGGTCCCAGATCTCGGTGTCGATGGCTCCAGGCAGGATCAGCTTCACGTTGACGCCGGAGCGGTCCAAGTCGATGGCCATCGACTCGCTCCAGCCGGCCAGGGCGAACTTCGAACCCGAGTACGCCGCCTCGGTGGAGATGCCGAGCCGGCCGCCCAAGCTCGAGACGTTGACGATGGTGCCGGATTTCCGGGCCACCATGCGAGGGAGGACGGCCAGCGCAATCGCGACCGGTGAGAAGAAGTTGATGGTCATGGTCCGTTGCACCTCGGCCATGGTCAGTTTGGTCACGTGCCGCCGCATGGGTACCGCCGCGTTGTTGATCACCACATCGAGGCCCTCGTAGTGGTCCCAGATGGCCAGGGCCAGTTCGGCGGCAGCGGACGGTTCGGAGAGGTCAGCGGCCCATCGCTCCGAGGCCGGAGCGGTGATCCGGCAGTCCGCCAGGACGGCGTCGAGCCGTTCCGCCCGCCGGGCCACCAGTGCCACCGTGTCCCCCCGCCGGGCCAACTCCCGGGCCACCGCTTCGCCTATTCCCGACGAGGCACCGGTCACCAGGACCGTCCGACCCCGCGTTGCGGCACTCATTGGGCGTCACCCTCCACGTATGTACCCGGTGACGGGGCCGAAAAGTCCGGCTACCGCCACGCTTCGGGGTGAGCGAGGGGTCTCGAACCCCCGACCTCCAGGACCACAACCTGGCGCTCTAACCAACTGAGCTACGCCCACCGAGGGGGACAAGTGTGGCACATGTTGTGAGGGCCCCGGGTTGGGGGTTCGACCGGTCGGCCATCGGTTCGTGGAGTCCGCAGATCTCGCCGTGAGCGCGACAGTCCCGACCGAGCCGCCGGTTTCACCGGCCCCAGGTCGTGGTGAGGTCATGGGGTATCCCTCATTGGCGCCGGCACCCGAATTCGTCAGGTGGGTGACCCGCCGAATCCGGCCAGTAGGGCGTCCCATTCACCGGGCACGCTGAAGGCCTGGATCCACCTATTCTTGCTGCAATGCCTCCGTAGCTCAGCGGATAGAGCGGTGGACTTCTAATCCATTGGTCGCAGGTTCGATTCCTGCCGGGGGCGCCACGGGTTAGCGACAAAAGTCGCCTAACCGCAACGACACAACTGCCCGCGAGACATCGCCAGTATGGATGATGGGTGTATCACGCCCTTCGTGGCGGTCCGATGGGAGCCCCAGGTGCGGGGCTGGGGGTGATGTCGCGATTACGGACGCCGCGTCTGCGGCGTTGGGTTCTCCGAGTCAGTTCAGTTGGCTTGAGGTGGCGGGGGCCGATAGTCGGTGATGCTGATGCGTCGTCTCCGAGCCCGCTCGAGCACTTTGGGCCCGTCGCTTTGGACCAGGGCCCGGTAGGCGGCGATCTT
>DASZMA010000078.1:0-5695 GCA_035552095.1 Acidimicrobiales bacterium
CGTGCTGCGGGTGGCCGACATCGGCCGAGCGGGCGGCACCATGGTCAACGAGGGGCTGGCCCGCTGGACCTACGCCGACCCGGCCGGCGACGAACGGATCGGCTACGGCATCTGCGAGTACCTGCATCAACTCGACGACAGCGGGAGGCCTGTCGTCCCCGTCGAGTAGTGGCGGCCCGCCCGACCGCTGACGAGGTCGCCGAGGTACTGGGGCGACAGCTCGGCGGCACCGTCCACGACCTGCGCCGCCTCTCCGGCGGCGCCTCGCGCATCACCTCGTCCTTCGATCTGCACGCCGGTGCCGGGGACGGCGCTGGTGACCGCGTGCAGTCGCTCATCCTCCAGCAGGACCGGGGCGACGGCATGACCCAGGGCGCCAAGGTGCGGGTGGAGGCCGCCCTGCTGCGGGCGGCGCACCAGGCCGGGGTGCCGGTCCCCGAGGTGGTGGCGGTCGGCGGCGAGCGCGACGGGCTCGACCCGGGCTGGCTGGTGGTCGAGCGCCTGGAGGGGGAGACCATCCCGCGCAAGCTGCTGCGCGACCCCGAGTGGGCCGCCGCCCGGGTGGCCCTCACCGCCCAGTGCGGGCAGGCCCTGGCCGCCATCCACACCATCGACCCCGGCTCGATCGAGGGGTTGCCGGGCCGTGACCCCCTGCGCGACCCCCTGCCCTTCCTCGATGCGTTGGGCGAGGTCCGCCCCGCCCTCGAACTGGGGGTGCGCTGGCTGGATGTCCACCGGCCGCCGGCCGGACGCCGGGTCACCGTGCACGGCGACTTCCGCACCGGCAACCTGCTGGTCGGCCCGCAGGGGTTGCGTGCCGTCCTGGACTGGGAGCTGGCCCACGGCGGTGAGGCGGCCGAGGACATCGGGTGGCTGTGCGCCCCGGCCTGGCGCTTCGGGGGCGAGGGCACCGTCGGCGGCTTCGGCTCGCTGGACGAGCTGCTGGTCGCCTACGCCGCCGCCGGGGGCGAGACCCTCGATCCCGACGTGGTGCGCTGGTGGGAGGTCTACGCCACGGTCAAGTGGGCCACCATCTGCGCCCTGCAGGCCTCGGCGCACCTGAGCGGGGCCACCCGGTCGGTCGAGCTGGCCGCCATCGGGCGCCGGGTCTGCGAGAGCGAGTGGGACCTGTTCGTGCTCCTCGGGGTGGCGCCGGCGGACGGGCCGGCGCCGGGGGACGGGCCGGGTGCGGTGACGGCTGACGATGCCGGCGGGGCCGACGTGCTCTCTCCCTTCGGACGCCCGACCGCGGCCGAGTTGGTCGAGGCGGTGCGCGAGTACCTCGAGCGCAGTGTCATGGAGAAGAGCGAGGGCGGGATGCGCTTCGAGGCCCGCATCGCCCGCAATGCGCTGGCCACGGTGGAGCGCCAGCTCCAACTGGGGCCGGCCCTGGCCGCGGCCCACGCCGAACGGCTGACCCAGCTGGGCTTCGCCGACGACGCCTCGTTGGCCGCCACCATCCGGACCGGCGACTTCGGTGACCGCTGGCAAGAGGTGGCGGCAACCCTGGCCGCCTCGGCCCGCGACCAGCTGCTGGTGGCCAACCCGTCCTACCTCCCGACTGAGTACCAGGGCTAGGTAGTTTCACAAGACTAACTCTGGCGGCAACGTTTCTCCATGCAATGGAGTACCCAGAAAGACCAGCTATCCTGGGTGGATGCTGAACAGGGACTACCCCACCCAGTACTGCTCCGTTGCATCAACGCTCGAGATCGTCGGGGAGCGCTGGACCATGCTGATCCTGCGTGACGTCTTCCTGGGCGTGCGCCGCTTCGAGGACATGCAGCGCAACCTGGGCATTGCGCGCAACATCCTCCAGGCCCGCCTGGAGCGCCTGGTCGACAACGGCATCCTGGTCAAGCGGCCCTATCAGGAGCGCCCGGTCCGCCACGAGTACCGCCTGACCGAGAAGGGGGCCGATCTGTGGCCCGTTCTGGTGGCCCTGCTGCAATGGGGCGACCGCCATGCCATCGCCGGTGAGCGGCCGATGATCCTCCAGCACCGCGGCTGCGGTGGCGAGCTGGACGACCGCCGGCGCTGCCTGGTCTGCGGAGCCGACGTGTCGGTGACCGAGGCCCTGGCCATGCGCACCGGCGCCCGCCGCATCCCGCTGGAGGCGACCGCGTCGCGCTGAGCGGATCGCACTGAGCGGGAGCGGGCCGGCCTGGCTACCGTGGCCGGCATGAGCGACGACGTGAAGTGGCTAGATGCGACGGCCCAAGCCGACCTGGTGCGCCGGGGTGAGGTCTCCCCGGGCGAACTGGTCGAGGGGGCGATCGCCCGCATTGAGAAGCTCAACCCCGAGCTCAACGCGGTCATCCACGAGCTGTTCGATTTCGCCCGGGCCGCCGCCGACGGGGAGCTGCCCGACGGCCCGTTCCGCGGGGTGCCCATCCTGCTGAAGGACCTGGGGGCCGAGCTGGCCGGCACGCCGTTCAGCGAGGGCTCCGACTTCGCCGGCGACTACCGCTCCACCCAGACCCAGGAGCTGACCACCCGCTTCCAGCGGGCCGGCTTCGTCATCTGCGGCAAGACCAACACGCCGGAGTTCGGCATTCTGCCCACCACCGAGCCGCGGCGGTTCGGCCCCACCCACAACCCGTGGCACACCGGCCACTCCACCGGCGGCTCGTCGGGTGGGTCGGCCGCCGCCGTGGCGTCGGGCATGGTCCCGGTGGCGCACGCCAACGACGGCGGGGGCTCCATCCGGATCCCGGCCTCGTGCTGCGGCCTGGTCGGGCTCAAGCCGACCCGGGCCCGGGTCTCCACCGCGCCCCAGTACGGCGACCTGATGGGCGGGTTGGTGGCCGAGCACGTGGTCACCCGCTCCGTGCGCGACACGGCCGCCATTCTCGATGCCACGTCGGGCCCGGTGCCCGGCGATCCCTACTGGGCCCCGCCGCTCCGGGGCGCTTCGTTCGCCGCCGCGGTGACCGCGTCCAAGAAGCCGCTGCGGGTGGCGGTCATGACCGTCTCGCCCAACGGCAGCGCCGTCCATGAGGACTGTGTCGCCGCGGTGGCGCAGACGGCCGCGCTGTGCGACTCCCTGGGCCACCAGGTGGAGGAGGCCACCATGAAGGTGGACGGCGATGCCTTCACGACGCACTTCGTCAACGTGTGGGCCGCCTCCAACGCCTGGGTCCTCTCCGATTGGGAGGAGCGCATGGGGCGCCCGGCCAGTGAGGATGACCTGGAGCCGCTGACCTGGGCCCTGGTCGGGATGGGCCGCTCCCTCAACGCGGCCCAGTACCTCAAGTCGGTCCAGGAGCTGCAGAAGATCACCCGGCAGATCGCCGAGTACTTCGAGGGGATCGATGTCCTGCTCACGCCGACCCTGGCCGAGCCGCCGGTCCCCTTGGGCACCTTCGACTCCCCACCCGATCAGCCGCTCAACGGCCTCTTCCGGGCCGCCACCTATGTGCCCTTCACGCCGCCGTTCAACGTGACCGGCCAGCCCGGGATCTCGCTGCCGCTGCACTGGAACGAGTCCGGGTTGCCCATCGGGGTGCAGTTCATCGGCCGGTTCGGCGACGAGGAGACCCTCCTCACCTTGGCCGGCCAGCTGGAAGAGGCCTCGCCCTGGGCGGAGCGGCGACCCCCGGTCAGTTGACCAGGACGCAGCGGGTGCCCGAGTAGATGGTCGGCATGCACTTGTTGCAGTGGATGCACAACGAGGCCGAGGCTGACCCGGCCTCCATGCGGGCCACCAGGTCCGGCTGGCGCAGCAGGGCCCGGGCCATGGCCACGAAGGCGAACCCCTCCGACAGCGCCGACTCAATGGTGGCCAGCTCGTTGATCCCGCCCAGCAGAATGAGCGGGGTCTTGAGCGCAGCCAGGAACTGGCGGGCGTAGGGGAGGAAGAAGGCCTCCTCGAAGGGGTACGCCTTGAGGAAGCGACCGCCAATCAGCTTGAAGCCGAGGCGGACGGGCCCCGGCAGGGTGGCCCCGAACTCCTGCAGCGGGGCCTCACCCCGGAACAGGTACATGGGGTTGGCCAGCGAGCTGCCCCCGGTGAGTTCAATGGCGTTGAGCACGCCGTCGGCCTCGAAGAGCGTGGCCACCTCCAAGCTCTCCTCCAGCCAGAGGCCGCCGGGCACGCCGTCGGCCATGTTCAGCTTGGCGGTCACCGCCACCGCGTCGCCGGCGCCGTCGCGCACGGCGCGCAGCACCTGGCGGGCGAAGCGGGCCCGGTTCTCCACGCTGCCGCCGAAGGCGTCATCGCGGCGGTTGAGCTTGGGGCTCAGGAACGCGCTCAGGAGGTAGTTGTGGCCGACGTGCACCTCAATGCTGTCGAAGCCGGCTTCCACCGCCCGGGCCGCCGCCCGCCGGTAGTCCTCGGTGATGCGATCGATCCCGGCGGCATCGACGGCGCGCAGCCGGTTGCCCATGGGCGTGAAGCCGCCTGAGGGCGAAAGCGCCGGGGCCCGGTTGGAGCGGGCATTGGCCACCGGCCCGGCGTGGCCGATCTGGGCCGCCACGGCGGCGCCGGCCCCGTGCACCGCGTCGGTCAGGCGGCGCAGACCGGGCACCGCCTCGTCGTCGAACAGGACGCAGTGGCGGTCGGTGCGCCCTTCGGGCGCCACGGCCAGGTAGGCCACCGTGGTCATGGCCGCCCCGCCCTCGGCCACCCGCCGATGGAAGGCGATGAGCTCCTCGCTGACCCGGCCGCCGGGCATGACGCCCTCGAAGGTGGCCGCCTTGATGATCCGGTTCTTCAGGGTCAATGGGCCAAGGGGGGCCGGGGCGAAGACCTGGGGCATGGGCCCACCTTTGCCGACCGGCCGCTGAGGCGCACGCCGGCGGCCGGATCCACCGCGCGGGGACAGCCCGGTCTGGTCCCGCTGCCATAAACATGACTAAACTCATAGGGATTAAAGACTTTGGCGGATATCAGCAGTTTGGAGGCTCCATATGACGATCACCCACGACGCTCGGCCCCAGCGGGTGGACCAGCGACTCACCGCGGTCCGCACCACCCTCGCCCCCCTCGACTTACTCAACCTGTTGCAGGACTACGTGACCGAGACGGCCGACCTGATCCCGGCCCCGGCCCCTGACCTGAGCGAGCGGGCCTACGAGCTGCTCGAGCTGACCGACGACGTGGAGATCTGGGCCATCCACTGGCCCAAGGACCAGGGGTTGGAGCTGCACGACCACGGGGGCTCGGCCGGCGCCCTGTGGGTGGTCAGCGGCACGCTCGACGAGCACTACGTGACGCCGGAGCGGACCCTGGCCCGGCGCAGCATCGTGACCGGAGGGGGCGCCGCCTTCGGCCCCACCTACATCCATGATGTGGTCAATGCCCAGGACGCGCCGGCCACCAGCGTGCACGCGTACTCTCCACCCATGGCCCGTATGACCTTCTACCGCCACGGCGGCGAGGGACTGGTGGTGAGCCGGGCCGAGTACCGGGCCGACCCGACCTGGGCCCCTTGAGCGCAGTCGACCGGCTCCTGGCCGCGGCCCGCCATCGCCTGACCCGGGTGGGCCCGCTGCGGGCCCAGCAGATCCATCAGGACGGCGGTCTCCTGGTCGACATACGGCCGGCCGCCCAACGGGCCGAGTTCGGTGAGATCCCCGGCGCCCTGATTGTGGAGCGCAACAACCTGGAGTGGCGGCTGGATCCCGACGGCTCGCACCGCCTACCCGAAGCGGAAGATCCCGACCGCCCGGTGGTCGTCTTCTGCCAGGAGGG
>DASZMA010000079.1:0-12243 GCA_035552095.1 Acidimicrobiales bacterium
CTGCGCCGCCATCCCGACTCGGACGTCCCGCTGGCCGAACAGCTGGGGGCCATGACGGCGCTACGTGAGGAGGGCCTCATCGGGGGCATCGGTCTGAGCAACGTCACGCCGGAGGAGTACCAGGCCGCCCGGGCCCAGACCGAGGTGGCCTGCGTGCAGAACGCCTACAACCTGGTGGACCGCTCTGACCAGGGCGTGTTCGATGCCGCCGCGTCCGACGGGGTCGCCTATGTGCCCTTCTTCCCGCTCGGCTCGGCCTTCAACGCCGAGAACCCGGTACTGGCATCACCCGCCGTCAACGAGGTGGCCCAACGTCTCGACGCCAAACCGGCTCAGGTGGCGCTGGCCTGGCTGCTGCACCGGGCCCCCACCGTGCTGCTCATCCCGGGGACCTCATCGCTGGGCCACCTGGAGGACAACCTGGGCGCGGCCGACCTCGTCCTGGACGAGCAGGCGCTCGGAGCCCTCGGCTAGCTGCCGACCTCGCCGAGGCAGCAAGGCTCGTCAGCCTTCAGGGGCGTATGGCCCTGAGGTGCAGGAACAGTGGGATGCGGTGCCACTTTTCGGCCGGATCCGGATCGCCGACCTCGCGCAACCGTTCAATCACGAATCCGGCATCGGCCAGGGCGTCGGTATAGGTCTGTAGCGGGCGGTGCTCGGTGTGGAAGGTCATGGTGAACCCGTCACGCTCGCAGGTGTCGGCCAGTGCCTTGCGCTCGAACCACGAGCCATCGATGACGAACGCGCGAGCGCCCTCATCGGGGCCGGGGGAGAACTGTCCGGCAGTGTTGAGAGGGTGGGTGATGGCCAGGACTAGCGGAGAGCCGGGAGCGAGGACGCGAGCGGCCTCGACGATGGCGGCCTCCATCTCGTCCACGTCCTGCAGGCACATGAAGGCCACCGCGCAATCGGCCACGCCCGAGGGAAGCGGGAGATGGCCAGCGTCACCGATGACGACCGGCCCGCCCGCCTCGGGATGGCTGGACGCCGCCGTCGCCATGGCCGGCGATCCGTCGAGCCCGATCACACGGTGCCCGAGTCGGACGAGGTCGCGCCCGACTCGGCCCTCGCCACAGCCGATGTCGAGGGTCAGCCGTCCGGGTGGCGGCACCAGGGGTAGGAACGCATCGCGGTGGAAGCGCCAGTAGCTGTCGTGGCCGGGGGCCCTGGACCAGGCGATCCAGTCCGGGGCATTGGCCTCCCACGCGTCACGCAGCATCGGGCCATTGTGTCAAGAGATCTCAGTCGAAGATCGGTGGACGGTCCCGGGTGCGCTTGAGCTCGAAGAATCCGTCCGTGCCGGCCACCAGGATGACGCCGTCCCACAGCTTGCCGGCCGCCTCACCCCGGGGGATGGGGGTGATCACCGGTCCGAAGAAGGCAATCCCGTTGACATGGATGACGGGTGTCCCCACGTCCATACCCACCGGGTCCATCCCCTCGTGGTGTGACTTGCGCAGCGCGTCGTCGTACTCCGTCGAGGTGGCCGCCGCCGCCAACTCCACCGGCAGCCCGACCTCTTCGAGTGCCTCGGCGATGATGGTGGGGTCCTCGCCTCGCTTCTCCAGGTGGATGCGGGTGCCCAGTGCCGTGTACAGCGGCAGCAGGATGTCAGCGCCCTTGGCCTGCTCGGCCGCGATGCAGACGCGCACTGGTCCCCACGCCCGCTCCAGCCGTTCCTTGTACTCCTCGGGCAGGTCGTCGCGGCCCGAGTTGAGCAGGGCCAGTGACATGACATGCCAACTGGTCTTGACATCGCGTACCTGCTCCACCTCGAGCATCCAGCGAGAGGTGATCCAGGCCCAGGGGCAGAGTGGGTCGAACCAGAAGTCGGCTTGGTCGGTCATGACATTCCTCCATCGACGCGCAGAATGGCGCCGGTCGTGTACGAAGATGCGTCGGATGCGAAGTAGAGGGCAGCGCCCACGATCTCGTCGGGCTGTCCGCCCCGTTGCAAGGCGAAGCTGGTCTTGGCCGCCGCTTCGAAGGCTGGAATGTCCCAGGCCGCGGTGACGTCGGTCATGAACGGACCGGGCATGATGCAGTTGACCCGCACGGTCGGCCCGAAGGCGTGGGCGAAGCCGACCGTGAGCGCGTTCACGCCGGCCTTGGCGGCGTCGTAGGGCAGCATGCCGGGGGCCGGTCGGATGGAGCCAGTGCTCGATACGTTGATGATGGAACCACCATATGGGCCTTCCGCCATTCTCGTACCGACCAGCGCGGTGAGCCGGAACGGCCCTTTGAGGTTGAGGTCGACCACCTTGTCCCACATGGACTCGGTCACGGTGGGGAGCGACTCGTAGAGGAGCGACATGCCGGCGTTGTTGACCAGCACGTCGACCCGGCCGAACGCGTCGTAGGCGCGCTCGACCAGACCGTCGAGCTCGTCCCAGCGTGCGACGTGGCAGCTCACCGCCAGGGAGCGCTGCCCCCGGGCCTCCACCTCACGGGCCACCGCCTGGCAGTTCTCCAGCTTGCGGCTGGCGATGATGACGTCGGCCCCGGCGTCGGCGAAGCCGAGCGCCATGGCCCGCCCCAACCCCCGGCTGCCCCCGGTGACCAACGCCACCTTGCCGGCCAGGGCACCGCTCACCGGACCGCTCTCGGCACCGCTCACCGGAGGAGCTCGGCCACCGCGTGGGTGACCGCCTTGGCCATGGGGATGTGCAGGAACTCGTTGGGGCCGTGCGCGTTGGAGTGGGGGCCGAGGACGCCGGTGGCCACGATCGCCGTGTCGGGAAAGCCGCGCTGGAGGTCAGCCAGGAACGGAATGGTGCCGCCTTCGCCGAAGTAGCCCGGCTGGCGGCCGAAGCGGTCCTGGGAGGCCCGGGCCAACGTGGCGGCCACGTCGGGCCCGAGGGGCGGGGAGATCCAGCCGCTGGCCGGGGTCTCCAGGTCGATGGTCACGTGCGCCCCCTCGTCGGTGGCGATGGCCGAGATGAGGGCCGCCGCCGCCACCTGGGCGTCGACGTCGGGGGGGAGGCGCAGCGAGAACTTGGCCGTGGTGAAGGGCCGCAGCACGTTGCCGCCGTCGCGCACCGCCGGCAAGCCGTCCATGCCGGTCACTTCCAGCGCCGGTGACCAGGCTTTCGCCATGAGGCGGTCGGCCTGGGTGGCGCCGAAGAGCCGCAGCCCGTCCACGGTGGGCAGGACGCTGTCGGGGAACTCCTCGGCGATGGCCAGGAAGTTGTCCCGGTGGCTGTCGGGGATGCCGGCGCCCTGCAGCTCGGGCAGCAGGATCTCCCCGGTCGTCTCGTCTTCAATACGCGACATGATGCGGCGCAGGATGCGGAACGACGACGGCACGATGCCCCCGGCGGCCCCGCTGTGCACCCCCTCGGTCAGGACCTGGACGCGCACGCTGGCCACCAGGTTGCCCCGCAGCGACGTGGTGAGCCACAGCCGGTCGTAGCTCAGGCAGCTGGAGTCGAGACAGATGACCAGGGACGGGCGACCGATGCGTTGGCTCAGGTGCTCCACGTAGGCCGAGAGGTCCGGGCTCCCGCTCTCCTCGCTGGCCTCAATGAGGATGACCACCCGACCCCGACCGCCGTCGGCGGCCAACAGCCCGGTCACCGCGGCGAACAGGGAGTAGCCGTCGTCGCCGGTGCCCCGCCCGTAGAGGCGGTCGCCCTCGCGCACCGGCTCAAAGGGGGACAGCCCCTCCCGCCACTCGCCCAGCGGTGGCTGCTTGTCCAGGTGCCCGTACAACAGAATGGGGTCGCCCGAGCCACCGTTGTCGACCAGGAGGACCGGGGTGCGTCCGGGCAGCTGGACGATCTCGGTGGCCAGCCCGGCGTCCTGGTCACGCACCCAGGCCTGAAGGAGCTCGGCCGCCTCCACGATGGCGCCCCGCGCCGCCCAGTCGGGATCGAAGGCGGGGGAGAGGCACTGGATGCGGGTATAGGCCGAGAGGGCGGGGAGGACGCGTTCCTCCCACATGGTGTCGATCATGGAGTGCCTTCCTTACGCCGCGGCGGGTTCGGTGAGTTCGGCCAGCCGGGCCAACGTCTTCTGCATGGCCTGACCGGTGGCGACGGGGAGCTTGCCCCGGCGCAGGAAGATGCCCTGCTTGTCCTGGGAGATGTCCCAGCTCTCGGTGACCAGGGTGCCGCCCTCGACCGGCTCGAACTCGTAGCGCCAGATCCTGCCCCCGATGTAGCGGCCGAAGAAGCCCGAGAAGGTGGTCTGCCACGCGATGCGCCGGTCCGGCTCGAACTCGACCACCGTGTTGGACATGGAGTAGGGCACCCCCATCTTCATCGACATGCCGAAGTTGGAACCGAGGACCAGTTGGCGGGGCGCGCCGGCCTTGGTCTTGATGACCTGGCCGGATCCGTCGATCTCGGGATGCCGGTTGGCATCGGCCACGATGGCGAAGATGTCGGCGGCCGGCGCGCCAATGACCCGCTCGACGCTGACGACGTGGCCTTCCATGGGTGCCTCCTCTCAACTGGGGCGGTCCGTACACTCGCGGGCGTATGGACGAACTGACCCTCTACGTCAACCCGCGCTGCTCCAAGTGTCGCACGGCCCAGGGTCTGCTGACCGAGCGTGGCATCGACGCCCACATCGTCGAATACCTGGCGCAACCCCCGACGGTGCCCGAGCTACGGGTGCTGCAGGACCAGCTCGGACTGGCCGACCCCCGCCAGATGATGCGGACGGGGGAGGCCCTCTACGCCCAACTGGGGTTAGCCGACCAGTCCGGCGACCAGTTGCTCGAGGCGATAGCGAGCCACCCCATACTGCTGGAGCGGCCCATCGTGGTCCACCAGGGTCGCGCCGTCATCGCCCGCCCGCCGGAGCGGTTGCTGGACCTGCTCTAGACGGCGTACTGGGTGAGGTCGCTCAGCTCGACCCACTCCAGTGAGGAGGCGTGGGTGGCGGTGAGGATGACCGGGGGCGCCATGCCGGCCTCGAAGGCCTCCTGCCAGCGCGGCGCACAGAGACACCACTGGTCACCGGGCTTGAGGCCTTCGAACCCGAACTCAGGGTGGGGGGTCGACAGGTCATTGCCCACCGAGGCCGAATAGGCCAGGAACTCCTCGGTGACCCGGGTGCATACGGTGTGCACCCCGACGTCCTCCGCTCCGGTGTTGCAGCAGCCGTCCCGGTAGAAGCCGGTGAGCGGGTTGAAATTGCAGGGCTCGAGCTCTCCGCCCAGGACGTTCTGTGCCATGGCCCATGTTGGCACGGCCCCCGGCGCCACACGGGTCGAGGCATCAGTGAGATCGGAGCTTCGACTCACCGCTAACAGCTCGCCGGGTGCCGCGCTGCCGCGGTGGCTTCACTCCTCGACCAGCGCCGCCCCGTGGTAGCGATCGACCCAGGCGAAGGAGTCCACCGGTTGCCGCCGCAGCCGACGAGCCGGCGCCACCGGGCGGCCCAACACCACCAGCGCCGCCACGGCCAGCGTGTCGGGGACGCCGAAGAGCTCGAGCACCTCGGCCTCGCGGGCCACCGGCATGGTGGTCATCACCCCGCCCAGCTCCTCGGCCCGGGCCGCCAGCAGCAGGTTCCACACGAAGGGGTAGACAGAGGCGCCGCCGGCGAAGGTGTAGCGGGCGTGGTCGCGGTCGACCGCGGCCAGCGCAGCCAGGTCGGCCAGGATCAGCAGGAGGGCGGGCGCCGTATCGAGCGCCTCGGCGAAGCCGGGGGAGGGGGCGTTGGCGGCCGCCTCGGCGAAGGCCGGCGCCTGGGCCAGCGCGGCCGCCTCGGCCTCCCGGTCGGTCACCGGAGCCCAGGGGACCAGCCCGGCCGACGTCATGGCCAGGTACTCGTACCAGCCGGACAGGTAGAGGTCGCGCAGCGAGCGCCGGGTCACCGGGTCCTTCACCACGATGACCTGCCACCCCTGCCGGTTGCCGCCGCTGGGAGCGAAGCGGGCTGTATCGAGCAGGCGGCGCAGCACGGCTTCGCTCACCGGCTCGGGGAGGAACTCCCGCACCGCACCGGTCGATCGCAAGGTCTCCACGAGGTCCATCTGGGCACCGTAGCGGGACGGCCCGGCGGTTGGGCCGCCATGTGGGCCGCCATCTGAGCCGCCTCCAAGGTGGACACGGTCCGACCCGGCGGGCCACTGTGGCATGTGGCCGCCGCCGAACGTCTGCGTGACCTCAGCCGTTGGCCGGTCGTGGTGGCCCCCATGGCCGGCGGGCCCTCCACGCCGGGATTGGTGGCGGCGGCGGCGGAGGCGGGTGCCCTGGGTTTCCTGGCCGGGGGCTACCGGACGGCCGACGCCCTGCGGGCCGACATCGACGCCGTACGGGCCGCCAGCGCAGGGGCCTTCGGGGTGAACCTCTTCGTGCCGGGCGAGGCGGCGGCGGACCCCGCCGCCCTGGCCGTCTACGTCCATGCGCTGGAGCAGGAGGCCGGCGCCCTGGGCGCCGCAGTCGGACCGGCCGTCTGGGACGACGACGCCTACGACGAGAAGGTCGCCGTCGTCCTCGAGCTCGCCCCCTCGCTGGTCACCTTCACCTTCGGCTGCCCCTCGCCGGACCTGGTCCGGGCCCTGCAGGAACGCGGCGTCCTGGTCGGGATCACGGTGACCACACCCGAGGAGGCCGCGCTGGCCCTCGGAGTCGGTCCGGACTGCCTCTGCCTGCAGGGCGCGGAGGCGGGCGCCCACCGGGGCTCGTTCCGCAACGATCACCGACCCGACGCCGAGCAGGACATCCCGCTCATGAGGCTCGTGGCCGATGCGGCCGCCCTGGTCGATGTGGCCGGCGGGACCGGCACCCGCGCCCGAGTCCGCGCCCGAGTCCCCCTGATCGCCGCCGGCGGCATCAGCGACGCCGCCCAGGTGGCAGCCGCCCTGGCCGCCGGTGCCACTGCGGTGCAGCTGGGGACCGCCTTCCTGCGCTGCACCGAGAGCGGGACCAATCCGGCGTACCGGGCGGCCCTGGCCGACCCCCGGTTCACCGTCAACGGGACCGCCATCACCCGGGCCTTCAGCGGCCGCCGGGCCCGCAGCCTGGTCAATGGCTTCATGCGGGCCCACCCGGACGCTCCGGCGGCCTACCCCGAGATCAACAACGCCACCCGGCCCCTGCGGGCGGCCGCGGCGACGGCCGGTGACCCCGACCACATGAGTCTCTACGCCGGCGTGGGCTTCGCCCGGGCGCAAGCCCGGTCGGTCGGGGAGATCGTGGAGCGCCTGGTGTCAGGATGGCCGGCGTGAGCCCCCGGCGAGATGTGGACGAGTTCGAGTTCACCCCGCCCGCCTTCGAGCGGGTCACCGGCTACCTGCACCATCTGACCGAGGCCGGGCAGGGGTGGATCAACCTCCTTCCCGGGCTCGATGCCGAAGCCGACGAGGCCCGTGATGCCGCGCCCGGGCCCGGCCTGTTCGCGCTCTTCACCAACCGCCAGCCCCCGGTGACCATGTGCACCCTCATGCCGGCCAAGCCGGCCCGCCGCGCCGTGGAGGGGGTGACCGTCGGCCTGCTCCATCCCACCGGGTCCAAGGCGGTGGCCCGCCTGGCCGAGGCCGGCGTGCCGCTCCCGTCGGGGTGGCTGGTCAAGCAGGACCACGCCCGGCGCGGCCTGGTCGTCCTGGCTCCGCAGGGCGCCGACGAGGCCGGGATCATCGACTGGGCCCTCCGGGCCGGGGGCGCCCTGTGCCGCGAGGAGATGACCGGTCAGTGGCAGGCCGTGGTCTACCTTCCCTAGTGGTTTACCTTCCGTAAGTGGCCAGCGGGGAATTACGCGACATCGAGGCCCTGCGGGGCGGCCTGGCCGGCTGGGTCGGGGCCCACGGCGAGCTGATCCCCGGCGGGCCGACGTCGGGCCCGCCGCTCCACCTCACCGGCGTGACCCACGCCACGGCGGGCCTGGCCAACGAGACGGTCCTGGTCGAGCTGGGCCCGGACCACCCCGGCCTGGCCGTCCGCCTGCAACCACTCGAGTTGACCTTCCCCACCTACGACCTGGCCACCCAGGCCCGGGTGCAGGTGGCCGTGGCCGCCGCCGGCGTGCCGGCCCCGGCGCCCGCCGTCGTGGTGACCGACCCCCAGTGGATCGGCACCCCGTTCCTGGTCATGCCGCGGGTGAGCGGGCACATCCCCGGCCCGGCCCCGGTGTTCGACCGCTGGATCACCGGGGCGGATCCCGAGGGTCAGTGCCTGATCCACGACGGCCTGATCGACACCCTGGCCGCCGTGCACGGCGTCGACTGGGCCGCCCACGACCTGGCCCCGGTCCTGCCCGGCCCGACGCTGTCCGCCGCCCTCGACTACTGGGCCGCCTACGTCGAGTGGGCCGGCGGCGGCGCGCCACTGCCCGCCCTGGTCGAGGCACTCTCGTGGTGCCGGGCCCATCAGCCCACGGAAGCCGACCCCGCCGGCTCCCCACCGGTCCTGCTCTGGGGCGACCCCCGGCTGGGCAACCTGGTCTTCGACGACGACCTTCGGGTGCACGCCGTCCTGGACTGGGAGTTGGCGGCGCTGGGGCCGCCCGAAATGGACCTGGGCTGGTACTTCGGCCTCGACGCCATGATGGACGAGCTCTTCGGGCGCCGGGTGCCCGGCTTCCCCGAGCGGGCGGGCGCGCTGGAGCGCTACCAGTCCCGCAGCGGCCACACCGTGCACAACCTGGCCTGGCACGAGATCTTCGCCCTGGTGCGGGCCCTGGCCATCAACGACCGCCAGCAGCGCATCGCGGCCGCCTCCGGGCAGCGCTACGTGGGAGGTGCGCCGGCGGCCGACGCCGCCCTGGACCCGTTGGCCCGGGTGCTGCTGGCGCGTCTGGCCGCCGCCGGTTAGCCCCCTGATCTCATCGCTCGAGCCTCAGCCCTCGAGCAGCGAGAACCCCATGACGCCGGCCCGGGCCACCTCGTAACAGAGGGTGTCGTAGGGCTCGACCAGGCCGTAGGTCACCTCGCCCTCGTAGGTGATCCGGCAATGGTGCTGGTCCTGGCCGGCCAGGCGGGTGCGCACGGCCGGGTCGGTGACGTCGTAGGTCTCACCGCTCACCACCACCTCGTCACCCTCGGCCACCTTCATGCCGTGCCACAGGTCACCGTCGGGCGTGCCGCCGTTGGGCCCGCCGTACATGCCGCAGCGCAGGAAGGCGATCTGGTGGCCCAGCCGCTCGAAGCGCAGCGTCTTGACCGACTGGTCGGCGAAGACCAGGTCGACCTCGCCGCTCTCGAGCAGGTGGGTATCCGGCTCGAACCGCATGCGGTGGACCCGTCGGGCCAGCGTGCCGCTGCGCTTCTTGGCATCGCCCAGGTTGTAGAGCAGATGGTCGCCCCACACCCCGAACTGCTCGAACTCCACCCATTCCCCGCTGTGGGGGTGCTGCATGCCCATGTAGCGGCCCGGTCCTCCCACCCCGTCCCGGGTGCCCCAGTGGTGGTCGCGCGTCCCCAGATAACCGGAGCGGTCGACGGCGAAACGCTCCCCGCTCGCCTCGATCCACCCCTCCTGGCGGCCGAAGCCGTCGTAGCCGGCGACCGGGCTGACCGCCCGCCCGCCGGCGATCATCCCGGCCCCCAGCTGGCGGAAGACGGGACGCTTGGTGTCGAACCACGACAGGTCGAAGCTGACGCCGAACTCGTTGGGCCCGAGCGTCAGGCGCCACTGCGCGAAGGGCTCCACCACCTCGAAGAGGAAGGGCCCGAGTTCCATATCCATGCGGTCGGTGCCCAGCGCCCGGTGCGCCCGCACCGTGGTGTGCTGGCCGCGCACGTTCACAATGGCGAACGCCTCGGCCGTGCCCAGGTTGGGGTAGAAGGCCAGTCCGATCACGGCCAGCAGGTCACCCACCCGGTCCTGGCAGGTGAACCAGACCCGCTCGTAGGCCTGGGCATCGGGGGTCCACATCACCCGCACCGGGTAGGGGGAGTTGTGGATCAGGAACTCGTCGAGACCCGACAGGGGGGCGTGCTCCTCGGAGGCCGGGAAGAGCGAGGCCACCGCTACCGGGCCCCGCCGGTCGGCCACCGGCCCGGGCAGGGGAGGGCGCTGCACTGCATCCGCCGCACCGTGCCTCACCCCCACCCTTCCAATCGACCTGGTGGTCACAGTACGCTCAGCCCATGGGGGGTGAGCAAACCATCGACCCGAGAGACCCCACCTTCTTCACCCGGCCGGACTATCACGAGGTGCTGGGCACCCTGAGGGCCGAGGCGCCCATTTTCGAGTGCGCCCCGGGCTTCTGGACGGTGGCCCGCTACGAGGACATCCGCGACCTGAGCCGGGACCCCGCTCATTTCTGCTCGGGCCAGGGCGTCCTGGTCAACGACCCCTTGCGCGGGGCCGAGAACCCCATGAGCACACCGTCGATCCTGCACATGGACCCGCCCGAGCATTCCGCCTTCCGGGGCCTGCTCAACCGCCGCTTCACCCCACGGGCCCTGGCCGGCCTGGCCGACTCCATCCGCCGCTGCGCCGTCGAGGCCATTGAGGCGGCCGACCCGACGGCCGAGATCGACTTCGTGGCTGAGCTCAGCTCGCCGTTCCCGCTGGCCGTCATCGCCGAACTGCTCGGCATCAGGGAGACCGATCGCCAGGACTTCCGACGCTGGTCCGACGCCGCCATTGAGTCACCCGATCTGCCGCCTGAGGCCACGCTCGATGCGCTGGGGGAACTGGCCGGCTACATCTCCGAGCACATCCGCTCCAAGCGGGAGGCCCCGGGCGACGACCTGGTCTCGGTACTGGTCCAGGCCGAGGTCAACGGGTGCCCGCTGAGCAAGGAGGAGCTGTTCATGTTCCTCCTGACCTTGCTGGTAGCGGGCAATGAGACGACCCGCACCCTCCTCTCGGGCACCGCCCTGGTGCTCAGCGAGCACCCCGAGCAGCGCGCGCTGCTGGTGGCCGACCCGGACCTCCTGGCCGGCGCGGTGGAGGAGTCGTTGCGCTGGGTCACCCCGGTCCAGGCGTTCTGCCGCACGGCCACCGAGGACACGACGGTCGGCGGCCGGCCGATCAGCCGGGGGGACTACCTCTGCCTCCTTTACGCGTCGGGTAACCGCGACGAGCTGATCTTCGGGGAGGACGCGGCGCAGTTCGATGTGCGGCGGCCCACCAATCCCATGCATGTGGCCTTCGGTTTCGGCGAGCACGTCTGCCTGGGGGCCAGCCTGGCCCGGATGGAGGGCCGTATCTTCATGGAGGAGCTGCTGGCCCGCTATCCCGCCTACGCCGTTACCGGTGCGGCCGAGCGCGTTGCCTCCACCACGGTGGCGGGGATACGTTCCCTGCCCGTGGTGCTGGCGCCCTGAACCACCACCCGGCGCAGGTCCCCCAAGAGGGCTTCCACCGCGTCGGGGTCGGCACTGAGCTGCAGGCGGCCGCCCTTGCGCTCGGAGCGCACCAGGCCCGCCTCCCGGAGTGACTTCACGTGCATGCTCACGGTGGGCTGGGCCAGATCGAACGAGACGGCCAGGTCGCCCACCGTGCTCGGCATGGTGGCCAGGAAGTGCAACAGGGCCAGCCGGGTGGGGTCGGCCACCGTCTTGAGGCGACGGGCCAGCGGCTCGGTGCGGGCCCGTGAGCCCAGATCGCCCCGCTGGAAGCCCGACCCGACCAGGGTCAAGCCGGGGAACTCGAGATACAGGCTCTTGCCGAAGAACAGGCACGGGACGATGAGCAGGGGCTGCCCGGCGTTGATGCGGATGGTGATGTCGTCGAGCATCGACTGGAAGGTCTCGCACGACTCGCCCACCAACTCGCCCAGGGGCAGACCACTGCGGAGCTGGTGCACCACCTGCTGCCCGGACTCCTCCAGTCCGGGCCGGGCCGCCTGCCAGACCTCGTCCACCGGCGCCCAGGCCTCCCGCAGCAGATCGATATAGGCGCGCACTCGCTCCGGCGAGCGCTGCAGGAGCTCCAACCGGTGCAGGAAGGTGGCCCGGTCCTCCGCCGTCTCGGACTCGAGTCCCAGATCGGTGGGCACGGTGGCCACCGCCGACTCCAGGGCGGCCCACAGTGCCTCGGGGGACGTCTCGGTCAGCGCTCCGGCGTGGTGGGCCAACACCTGCATCTCGGTGAAGCAGATCTCGGGCTGGGCGTCCGACCAGAAGGTACGGATCCGTTCCACCAGCGCCTCCCGGCCCTCCAGCATTTCGGAGGCCAGGGGGAACTTGGGCTGCCACGCCGGCCGCAGGGCCACCGAGAGGAGCCAGGACAGATCGCAGGCCAGCGAGGGCGCCTGGGTGAGCACCCTCGCCCGGGGAGACGGAATGGCGTCATCCAAAGTCATAGGCATACGCCTATATTAGAATATTGTTGAATT
>DASZMA010000080.1:0-62097 GCA_035552095.1 Acidimicrobiales bacterium
TACCGCCACACTGTCCGTGTCCTGGCTGTCTTCGCCTGCACATTGCTGGGCCTGGCTGCTTCGGCGCCAGCGGCCTTTGCGATGAGGGTCCAAGACTTGGGTGGATCGGCGGACCTCTCTCAGGTTGGTCACAGTCCTGGCTCCTCCAACACGGTCGTCGCTGGCGGAATGGCCGGGTGGCAGATCGCCGTGATCGTCGTGGTCGCTGCTCTGCTTGCCGCCACTATCGCCGTGATCGTGCTCCGGGTGAGGGCCGCGCACCAAGTCGTGCCCGCTGCCTAACTAAGCAGGCCAGAGACCGAGGGGTCAGTCGAAGTAGAGGAGGCGTTAAGTGGGTTTGCACCGCTCGCACCTCGACTCGACGTCCAGTCGGAAGTGAGGCATCCGAGTCGCCCTCATCGGGCGACCGTCGAGCGACAAATTGAAAGAAGGAGATAGATATGCCGAAGTATGTAATCGAGCGGGATCTGCCCGGCGCGGGAGATCTCTCGCCGGCGGAATTGCAGGCCATCAGTCAGAAGTCCAACGAGGTACTCGGGCAGCTTGGCTCAGAGATCAGCTGGCTGACGAGCTACGTGACGGATGACAAGATCTACTGTGTCTATGTGGCGCCCGGCGAGGCCATGATTGAGGAGCACGCCCGACTCGGCGGTTTTCCGGCCAACCGCATTTCAAAGCTCTCCAGCGTGATCGATCCCTCAACGGAGGAGTGAGTCGAAGAAGGGGCCAGCTTCCCAAAACCGAGATCGGCTCCTTGGTCTGGATTGAGTATTGGGTTGAGACAGCTCCTCTGATTGGTCGAGCCACCCGCGGTGGTGATGAGGCACCGATTCCGCCGCAGCGGTGAGCGCCTGTCCTGGCAGTCGGACCAATCAACCGCCCGATGAGACAACGCGATGAGTACCGTGCGTATTGCGTCACGACCGACCGTGATGTCGGCCGAGCCAGGTGCAACAATGGCGAGGTTGGCCTGAGACGGGAGGTTGATCGGTGACAGTCCTCTGGGTAATGCTTCTCTTCTTTCCTGTCATGGGATTTGCTTCGTGTGCCTGGGCCCTGGTGGATGTACTGGCCCGCCCGTCGGCTCTGCTGCGAACGGCAGGCGTCTCCAAAACGAAGCGGGCTTTCTGGTTCGGGGTCGTGGCTGCCGTGATTGCGATCTGCGGCGCTCTGATCGCATTCGGTGGCCACGCCCGAGTCGTGGGTCTCGGCTGCCTCTTCATTGGCGAGCCCATGGGAATGCTCGGGTTAGCGGTGGCGACCTGGTATTTCGCTGTCGTCCGAGGCTGGGTTTCCGCACAGCTCCATTTCGCCAAGCTTGGGTCAGCTAAGGGCTGACGCCGACACCAAGATCGAACCTACGGGGATCTATCTAGTCAGTGGGTGCCGAGCATTGGCACCGAACTATCAGGACTGGGCGCCGTCAGGTATGAAGGCCAGTTAGTGCCCAGAATCAGGGCGGAAGCGCGCCCAGCCTTCCCGGAGCGTCAGGATGGACGCGGCTACGGTCGAACGCATCCGACTACGAGGACGTGGGAATGGCGCCAGAGGAAGAGTCGATGGATCCCGCCGATGACCCCGACTTCATCAGCGAGGAGGGCAGCGGTGGCCAGCTGCAAGTTCCGTACTCGTCCCTCTCAGCCGGATGGATCGGCCGTCCTGACCCCGTGTTCGTTCCAAAGCAGTCGACACCGTTGGAGGACGAGAGCGAGCATGGAGATGGGCCCATTCCCCGCTTCGCCCTGTGGTCCATGCGATACCTGGGGCACTCCCATTTCCTCAACCGCCCCGAAATTGAGATTCGTCAGCGATTTGGGGAGGGAGTCAATGCCGTCTACGTGATGGACGACGGGCGCAAATACTGTCTGGTCTGCCGCCAGGTCGGCTCAGGCCCTGATGGGTGCACCTATGCGCTCGTGGCCCAGGTGACGATCTCTTCCTACGAGAACCTGGTGGATGGCGCTCCCGTTCTGAGCGTCTTCTCGGCCGCACGCTCCTGGTCACTGTGCGCCGTCTACGAGGCCGTCGATGCCGTTTCAAACGTCGCCGTGGTCGAGACGTACCGCACCGTTGACGAGGTGCCCGTCGAATATCTTCCACCCCATCCCCCGGTTGAATTCGAGTAACCGACCCCATCGATAGGAGCCCTGTTCATGGCCATCGTCTCGTTCTCCCGCCGGCTGGCCGATCTGGCCGCGGCCGATCCCTCCCGTACCGCCGTCACGTGCGGTGAGCGAAGCCTGACCAGGGCCGAGCTCGAGACGGCAGCTGACGCCCTGGCCCGGCAACTGCTCGCAGATGGAGTGAGGTTCGGTGACATGGTGACCATCGCTCTGCCCAACTCGGTCGACTGGTTCGTCGCCGTCGTAGCTACGTGGAAGATCGGTGCCATTCCTCAACCGGTGTCGTCTCGGCTCCCGGTTCGTGAGCTGGCCGCCATTGTGGAGCTGGCTGATCCTCGGGTGGTACTCGGCGTCGACGCCGAGGCTTTCCCCGATCGCATCACCCGACCGGTCGGCTATGTCGCCCCGCCGGCCGCCTCGGACGCTGAGTCGCTGCCCGATGCGATCTCGCCGGCCTGGAAGGCGCCGACCTCGGGCGGCTCCACGGGCCGACCCAAGCTCATTGTGGCCGGCCAGCCGGGAAGCACCGACAGCGAGACCCCTCCCTTGCTCCTCATCCAACCTGACGGTTGCCTGATGATGCCCGGGCCGCTCTATCACAACGGTCCGATTGTGTGGTCGTGCACGGCACTGCTCGCCGGCAATCACATCGTGCTCCTGCCCCGCTTTGACGCCGAAGCCACCTTGGCCGGAATCGAGCAGCACCGAGCGGACATGGCCTACATGGTGCCGACAATGATGAAGCGCATCTGGCGGCTGCCCCTGGACGTGCGCGAGAGGTATGACCTGTCCTCACTCCGGGTGGTCTGGCACTTGGCTGAGCCCTGCCCACCCTGGCTCAAAGATGCCTGGATCGAGTGGCTCGGGCCAGACCGGATTATGGAGCTCTACGCCGGCACGGAGGCGCAGACGGCGACCATAATCACCGGCGCGGAATGGCTCGAGCACCGCGGCTCCGTCGGCCGCCCGCTCACCGGTTCAGTCAGCATCACTGATGAGGACGGTAAGGAGGTCGCTGCCGGGGTCGAGGGAGAGATCTGGCTGAAGTCGGGCCTCGACAAGCCGACCTATCGCTACGTTGGCGCCGAGGCGCGAACCCGCGAAGGCGGCTGGGAGTCTCTCGGCGACAACGGCTGGCTTGACCAGGACGGCTTCCTCTATCTCGGTGATCGCACCACCGACATGATCCTCACCGGTGGCGCCAACGTCTACCCGGCTGAGGTCGAAGCGGCCATAGCGGAACATCCCGCCGTGCAGTCCTGTGCCGTGATCGGCCTGCCTGACGATGACCTGGGCAACATCGTCCATGCCATCGTCGAGGCCGATCCCGAGGAGCTCGCGGTCGGTGAGCTGCTCACGTTCCTCGGTGAGCGCCTCGTTCGCTACAAGGTGCCTCGCTCCGTAGAGATCGTGGCCGAGCCCTTGCGCAACGATGCCGGCAAGGTCCGCCGCGGCGTCCTGCGGGCCGAGCGCCTCGAATCGGTCGCCGAACCCGCCGGCTGAGGGAGCTAATCACCGGGGACGGGTGAGTCGAAGACTCCGGTCGCGGCTTGCTGCACCATCCGATGTGTCTGGGCCTGACGGGACTACGGCACCGGCCAGGCCGCCTGGGAGGCGATGACGGCGAAGTCGTCCTCGCCGTGGCCGTTGCGGCGGGCGACTTCGAGTGACTCGAAGGCGGCCGAGAGCGCTGGCAGGGGGAACCGGCTGGTATGCGTCATGAGGAGGGCGTCCTTTCCCAAGAGGTTGGCCGAGAACTGCGTATCGTCGAACCGTTCGTGGAGGACGCTGTCGCCTTTGACATCTTTTATCCCCGAGAGCACCGTGTGGTCGAGCCCGGTGAGGACCTCCTCGGTGGACAGGCCACCAGAGCGTCCCAACCGGAGGGCTTCCAGCAATCCCTGCATGGCGACGGCCAGACTCAGGTTGGCCACCAGCTTGGCCGTGGCTGCCTTGCCGGGGGTGTCGAAGGTACGCAGCCTGGCGGGGTCCGCCCACGATGACACGATGGTTCGGGCCAGGGCGACGGCGTCATCGGGTCCACCGAGCAGTACGCCCAACGTCCGCGAGCGCGCCGGTCCGAGGGAGCCGACCACGGGGGCGTGCACGTAGCGCACCTGGCGGGTTTCGGCCCATCGGGCGAACTCGACGGTGTCCGCCGGTGCGACGGTCGTGATGTCGATCCACAGCGCACCGGCGCCGATGGGCAACCCGGCATCGGTCACGACGTCTCGCACGGCGTCCGGGCCGAACAGCACCGTCACCACGGCGTCAGCCCCCACCACGGCATCAGGAGCGGTCGAGGCCGGGCGGGCGCCCTGGCGGACCAACTCGTCCGTCGCCGCTGCGGTCCGATTCCATACGGTCAGGTCCTGCCCATCGGTGAGGAGGAGGGTGGCCAGCACCCGCCCCATCCGGCCCAGTCCGAGAAACGCAATCTTCATGTCCTCACTCCCTTCTCATGGCACTTGCTCAAGCGTCGACGCGGTGGTGGCCCCCTCCAGCGCCAGCGGCTCAACGGCTCCCGACCGGGCCGAACGCTGGGCTGCCTCAATGACCTCGGCGGTGGCAATGGCATCGTCCCCAGCGACCGGGGGAGCAGCGCCATCGAGGAGGTAAGCGGCCATGCCGGCATAGAACAGCTGGTACGCCCCGGGCACGGTGGGCACGGCTCGGGGCTGAGTCCCGTCCTCCAGGTGTCCCCACGAATCGGGCGGTTCCACACCCCAGGCCGGATCCATCGGCGAGCGCCCCTCCATCAGGGCGGCTTCCTGGACATCCATCCCGGTCTTGACGTACGCCGCCGCGTCGCCCAGGAGGCGGAAGCGGGGACCTTGGTTCGCCGCCACCAGACTGGCCCACAGATGCACCCGCGGTCCGTCGGGATAGAGCAAGGCGATGAAGACGTCGTCATCGACGGCCGCCTCCGCTCGCCGGGTGGCGATATCGGCATAGACCGACTCGGGTCGGCCGAACAGGACCAGCGCCTGATCGATGATGTGGGCGCCCAGGTCGTAGAGGATGCCGGTCCCGGCATCTGCCCCCGGCTCGCGCTTCCAGGACCGCTCGGATCCGCTTGGAACCTGGGGCTGCCAGCGCTCGTAGCGCGACTCGAACCCGTGCAGCCGCCCGAGCCGACCATCTTCGAGCAGGGCGACCACGGTGCGGAAGTCGCCGTCCCACCTCCGGTTCTGGAACGGCACCATGGCGGTGCCCGACGACTCGGCCAGACCGACGAGGTGGCGCACTTCATCGGCCGAAGGAGCGACTGGCTTGTCCACCACCACAGGCCGACCGGCGGCCATGACCGCTTCAGCGATCGCCACGTGGGTGGCGTTGGGGGTCGACACGGCGACCAGGTCGATGTCGTCCATTTCCTTCAGTAGCGCCTCGACGCTGGGCAGGACGCGGGCACCTGGGTGGTGAGAGGCCGCCTCCACTTGGCGAGTTGGGCTGGCGGTGACGATGACGGCCAGGTCGAGCCGGGGCTCGGCGGCGATGAAGGGAGCGTGGAACTTGGATCCGCCCAGGCCGTAGCCGACCAGGGCGACCCGGGCGCGCGAGGGGAGTGTGCTCACGGCATCAGCTGGTCGCCGGACCGCGCCACAGGTCGATGCCGCCGTCGACGGCAAAGACGTCGATCCGGTCCAGCTCCTCGGGGGTGAAGCTCAAATTGTCCAGGGCGCCCACGTTCTCCTCCAGCTGGGCCACGCTGCTGGCACCGATGACGAGGGAAGTGACGCGGGGGTCACGCAGGGCCCACGACAGCGCCATCTGCGAGATTCGCTGGCCCCGATCCTGGGCGATGGCTTGGAGGCCCCGCACCCGGTCGAGATTCTCCTCGCTCAGCATCGAGGTGAACAGCGAGGTACCCATGGAGGCGCGCGAGCCCTCCGGGATCCTGTCCAGATACTTCTCGGTCAGCAGCCCCTGGGCTAGGGGAGAGAACCCGATGCAGCCGACCCCCTCGGCCTCAAGGACATCCAACAGCCGCTCTTCGATCCAGCGGTTGAGCATTGAATAGCTGGGCTGGTGTATCAGCAGGGGCGTGCCCAGGGACTGCAGTATCTCGACCGCTTCCCGGGTGCGACCGTCTGAGTACGAGGAGATTCCCACGTAGAGCGCTTTGCCCTGACGCACCGCCGTGTCGAGGGCGCCGAGAGTTTCCTCCAACGGCGTGTCCGGATCGAAGCGGTGGTGATAG
Organism: Acidimicrobiales bacterium; assembly: GCA_035552095.1. Taxonomy (GTDB): domain Bacteria; phylum Actinomycetota; class Acidimicrobiia; order Acidimicrobiales; family RAAP-2; genus Bog-473. The sequence goes on from DASZMA010000080.1 coordinate 6,328, forward strand.
AAGATGTCGACGTACTCCAGGCCCAAGCGGCTGAGGCTCTGGTCGAGGCTGGCCAGCAGGTATTTCCGGGAGCCATGGTCGCCGTAGGGTCCGGGCCACATGTCCCAGCCGGCCTTGGTGGAGATGACCAGTTCGTCCCGGAGCGACCTGAAGTCCTGGCGCAGTAAAGAGCCGAAGTTGGCCTCCGCGCTGCCGTAGGGCGGGCCATAGTTGTTGGCCAGATCGAAATGGGTGATCCCCAGGTCAAAGGCGCGGCGCACAATGGCCCGTTGCGTGTCGAGAGGACGGTCGTCGCCGAAGTTGTGCCACAGGCCCAGCGACAGCAGCGGCAACATGAGGCCGCTACGGCCGCAGCGCCGGTAGGCCATCGATTCATAGCGATTGGATGCTGGGGCGTAGCTCGACATGACGACTCGAGTCCCTTCGGGGTCAACGGGCGGTAGAAACGCCGATCGCCTGGGATGGGCGGGCGATCGCCGTCAGGACAGGTGCCATTGGGCCAGCATGACATCGTGCCGCAACGTACGTGATGGCGATGCCCAGCCGAGGCGTTCGGGAAACATCCTCACCCGGCTGGGCTCAGTTCATGGCGGAGCAGTACGGACGCAGGCCGATGGCCAGGTCGACACAGGCGCAGAGCAGCACGTCACGCAGCACCCCGTCGACCGGTCGGGTCAAGGTCAATCGAGTGCCGAGGACGGGCACCGGCAGGGCGCGGCCAGCCCGGTCCCACCAGAAGTACTCCTGCCAGGCGGCATCCACGGCGCGCGACAGATCCCAACCTTCGGCGCGGCGGATGACGTCCAACCGGCCCAGGTCCTCCCCTGAACCCGTGGCCAGCGTGAGGCGAAACAGCTCAACCGTCATGGCCTCGGTCTGGTCGCCGGCGAACGTCACGAGCTCAGTGTGGTCAGGAACGGTGGCCACAGACGAGGCACCGCGTGCCACCGTGGCGACCAGCTGGCCGTCCTCCCGGCTGAAGATGCTGGGCGCGCCCTCCCGTGACTGCACGCCGAGGACGGCTCCATCGTGGTAGGTCAGCCGGCGGTTGCCTGTTCCACCGTTCTTGAAGCCGAAGAGCATCCCCAGCTTCTTGCCTTTGCCATCGCCCGCCCCTTGCACCCCGACGGCGAACGGCTCGCCCTCGCTGTCGTGAAAGGTGATCTGGAGGGCGTTGGATTTCTGGTGGACGACCCGACCTTCTATGAACGTCGGCTGTTGGGCAGGCGTCGCCATGGTGCGAACTGTAATAGCGGATCTCTACGTCTCTGTGCTTGTCTCTGTGCATGATGGCAAGGCGATTCGTTCGATTAGCCACAATTGGATGTGTGGCCAGCTTGGCTGTGGGGCTCCTGAGTTCTGTGGCCGGGGCCAGCTCAGGCCAGGTGCCGCGAAGCGTGGTCGAGGTGCAAGCGGCCAAGGTTCTGGCCCAGGAAACCGGGCAGAAGTTGCCCACGGTGAACTGCCCCGGAGATCTGGCGGCCGAGGTGGGCGCCCACATCAACTGCACCTTGATCCCGCACGGATCGAAGCTCAAGTATCCGGTTCGGGTGACGGTCAACGGTGTGCGCAACGGAACGGCTCACTTCAGCGTCCAGGTCGGGCAAGCCCCCGGACAGGCGAACAAGGCGAAGTTCTGCCACGACAACGCCGTCATTGAGGCGGCCACAGCGATGGCGCAGACCAAGGCGCAACTGCTCGCCGCCTTCGCGGCAAACCAGAACACCATCCTCGACTTCCAGGGCACCGCCCCGTCAAAAGTGGCCGCCGACGCCGGGACGCTGGCTCATGCCGTGAGGGTTGCGGTGAAGGCCGGCAACCTATCGGGATTGAACAAAAAGGCGTTCGTCAACGCCGGCCTGGCCGTCGACCGATTCTGCGGTGTAGTCAGCGGCGGTTCGTCCGTCGGTGCCACCAGCACCACCGGCGTCTGACGGGCCAGCCCTCAATCGTCGCCCAACCGGTGAGATCAGTTCCGGCCCCTCCGAAGGTCCTCGACAGCCCGACCGAAGGGTCTCATCCCACGGCCCGTCGCCCCGGAGCCGCTCCGCCCGCACGCAGGGGCGTCCGTCCCGGGCCGGCGGTCGCCCTTACGTCACGGGGTCCGAGTGGCTCCCCGCAGGCCGAGCACACCAGAACGGCCTCGGACACCTCGCCGCACGCTCGGTGGATGACCTGCACCGGTGGGCCATCGGGGGCGGCATAGCGGTCGCCCCATTGGCGCATGGCGGTGAGGATCGGCCACAGGTCTCGGCCCTTGTCGGTCAGGCGGTAGTCGTGGCGCATGGGGTGCTCTGAGTAGGGCACCCGGGTCAGCACGCCGGAGTCGACCAGTCTGGTCAGCCGGTCCTGCAAGATGTTGCGGGAGATGCCGAGGCGCCGCTGGAACTCGTCGAACCGGGTTACGCCCATGAAGGTGTCGCGCACGATGAGCATGCTCCACCATTCGCCCACTACCTCCAGGCACTGAGCCACCGAGCAGTCCATGTCGGCGAAACTCTTGCGCTCCATGGGCCATACGATAGTGGGTTGCATGATAGAACGCAATCCGTTACAGTCGCCTCTGTGACCGCCGCCACCGTTCCCAGTGTCGCCAGCGCCGGGGCCGGGGCGATGTCGGAGTCACGTCGCCGGGCCATCTTCGTGGTCACCGCGCTGGGTGCCTTCATGGCGTCACTGGACCTCTCCATCGTCAACGTGGCCTTCCCGGCCCTGGAGCGGTCGTTTCCTCACGATCCCCAATCGACCCTGGCCTGGGTAATTACCGGCTACAGCATCGTGTTCGGGTCCCTGTTGGTCATGGCCGGCCGCACGGCCGACCGCCTGGGTAGCCGCAAGGTGTTCTTCATCGGGCTCGGGATCTTCTGTCTCGGGTCGGCCCTGTGCGGGTTGGCGCCATCGGTGGCGCTTCTGGTGGCCGGGCGGGTCATCCAGGGTGGCGGAGCCGCGCTGCTGTTGCCGTCATCGCTCGGCCTGCTGCTGAGTGCCTTCCCGGCCGAGCGGCGATCGCAGGTGGTGGCGTTGTGGGGCGGGGTGGGCGCGCTGGCGGTGGCCACCGGCCCGACGCTGGGGGCGGCGTTGATCACGGCTGACAATTGGCGGTTGGTGTTTTACGTGAACCTGCCCATCGGCGCGCTGGCCTTCCTGGCCGGGCGCCGGGTCCTGACCGAGACTCAGGGCGACCCTTCACGGGCCGCCCCTGACTACGGGGGCGTCATCCTGATCAGCTCGGCGTTGGCGGCGCTGGTCCTCGGGATCTCGCAGGGGCCGACCTGGGGCTGGTCGAGCCCGGCCTTCATCGCCTGCGTGGTGGCCGCGGTCGCTCTCGGGACCGCCTTCCTCTACCGGTCGAGCCGTCACCCGGCACCGGTGCTGGACCTCACCCTGTTCCGGGCGCGCTCATTCAGCGTGGCCAATGCGGGGACCCTCCTCTATGCCATGGGCTTCTTCGCCATGCTGCTGGGCAACATCTTGTTCCTGACCAGCGTGTGGCACTACTCGATCCTCAAGGCCGGCCTGGCGGTGACGCCGGGACCGCTGGTGGTCGCCTTGGTGGCCGGCCCCGCCGGCCGGGTGGCGGCGCGGGTCGGCTTCCGCCGCGTCCTGTTGTTCGGGTTTGCCGTCTTCGTCGGCGGCCTCTGTTGGTACGCCATCAAGGTGGGGCTCAGGTCCGACTACGTGGGCATCTGGTTGCCGGGCACCCTGATCAGCGGTCTGGGTATCGGGCTGACCTTTCCCGTTCTGAGTGCGGCCGCCGTCTCCAGCCTGCATCACGAGCGCTTTGCCGTGGGCAGTGCGGTCAACCAGACGGCGCGCCAGATCGGCGGCGCCTTCGGGGTGGCGCTGCTGGTGGTCATCCTCGGCGTCCCGCACGGGGCCGCATCGGCCCTGCGCAACTTCCACCATCTGTGGTGGTACGCCGCCGCCATGGCGGCGCTGGCTGGGCTGATCTGCACCGTGCTCGGGCCTGGACGTGGCGCCGGAACGGCCAGCCCTATCGTCGATGAGGAGATCGTCGGCCTGCAAGCCGAGGTGGGCGGCGTGGACGGGGTCCCGATGGTTGACGATGCGGCGTTGGAGACGATGGCCCAAGAGGAGAGCGGATGACGACGACCGGCGGACTCGAGGGAATGAACGGACAGAGCGCCACCGATGGACCGCCGGGCGTGCTGCTGTCTCCGGTTGAGTGGGGCGACGCCAGGAGCAAGGTGGTGGCGTGGCACGACCCGATCGTCACCGCATCGGGCGGGGTGGGCCTGACCGGGCTGGAATTCATGCGGGCCATCCGGGACGGGACCTATCCGCCCGCGCCCATGGCCTCCCTGATGGGTATGCGCATCCGCGAGGTGGAGTTGGGCCGGGTGGTGTTCGAGTGCGAGCCCGACGAGTCCGTCTACAACCCGATCGGCGGCGTGCACGGCGGAGTGGTCTGCACCATGGCCGACTCGGTCATCGGTTGCGCCGTGCACACCACCCTCGAATTGGGGAAAGTGTTCACTTCCATCGACCTGAACGTGAGCTACCTGCGGGCGGTGACCAAGGACAGCGGGGTGCTGCGTGCCATCGGCACGGTGACCAAGCCCGGCCGGCGGGTCGCCTTCGGCAGCGCGGAGATCATCGACGCGTCGGGCAAGGTGGTGGCCTCCGCCACCGGCAGCTGCCTGGTCATGGACCGGCCGCCGGCCTAGCTGAGCGACTCAGCTGGACGCAGCGACTCAGCTGGCCAACCGGGTCGAGGCCAGGCCCCAGCTCTCAGCCACCAACGTCAGGGACTGCAGCCGCGCGTCGTAGGAGTGGGCCCGGGTCGAGAGCATGATCTCGTCAGCTGCGGTACGCGCCTGGAGTTGGAGCAGGCCCTGGTGCACCACCTCTGGTCGGCCGATCAGATGGGTGGCCATGGCCTCGGCGGCGAGCGCCCGCTCGTCCGGGGAGTAGTCGTAGGAGGCCGCCTCATCGGGCGAGGGGAGGAGGCCGAGGCGGCCGGTCCGGAGGAACACGGTGCTGAGCGCGGATGAGCCGGCCAACCACTGGGCTTCCTCGTCGCTCGGGGCGCAGATGACCGACACGGCCACCATGGCCCGGGGCGCCTCCAACAGGAACGAGGGCCGGAAGGAGCTGCGGTACGCCGCCAGCGCCGGGTCGACCAGGCCGGGAGCGAAGTGATAGGCGAAGGAGAACGGCAGGCCGAGCAGGCCGGCCAGTTGGGCGCTGAAGAGCGACGAACCCAGGAGCCACACTTCAGGCAGGTAGCCGCGGCCGGGGGTGGCCGAGGGATGGGAGGCCGGACGATCGCCGGGGGAGAGGTAGTTGATCAGCTCCACCACATCGTCGGGGAAGCCGTCGGCACCGAGGTCCGGGGACCGGCGCAGCGCTCGGGCCGTGACCTGGTCGGTCCCGGGCGCCCGCCCCAGGCCCAGGTCGATGCGGCCGGGGTGCAGCGCCTCGAGGGTGGCGAACTGCTCGGCCACCACGAGGGGGGAGTGGTTGGGCAACATGACCCCGCCCGAACCGACGCGCAGGGTCGACGTGGCGTTGGCCAGGTGGGCGATGAGGACGGCGGGAGCCGAGCTGGCCACCGCCGGCATCCCATGATGCTCGGCCACCCATAGGCGGGCGTAGCCGAGCTCCTCCACCGCGACGGCCAGCTTGGTCGTCTCGGCCAGTGCCTGGGACGGGTTCGAGCCCGTGGCCACCGTGGCCAGATCTAGGACGGAGAGGGGAATCACGGTTGGTACAACACCACAACCAGCTTGGCGCTTCCCAGCGAGCCGGCCCGGCGGTGACTAACTTCCATCGGGTCGAGGCCGTGCCGGCCGTGCCGTGGCCGAGGACGGGTCGAGGCCGTGCCGGCCAGGAGGAGCGCCGTGAGCAGGAACAGATACCGATGGCGATCCCGGGCCACCTCGCTGATGGCCGGAGTGATCGCCCTCTCGTCGGGGGCGGGCCTGGGTCTCGCTTTCAGTGCGGTTCCGGCGTCAGCGGCCGGCTTGCCCGACCACCAACCGGCCGTGCCGTCGGGGAACCAGTACACCGCCTTTGCCAAGAACGGGCCCTACCGGGCCGGGGTGGCGTACCAGACCACACCCGAGGGCGACACCCTCGTCATCTACTACCCGGTTGACCTGGCGGCTGCAGTCGGCCGGCCGAAGTACACCATCAACCTTCTGCGCTGGTTCACCGGATCACCCACGGCTCCCATCCCGGCCGGCCTGCCCAAGAACCTGCCGACCACATTGGCCACCGACGCCTACATGGGCGTGCCCATCAGCGCCAAAGGCCCTTTCCCCGTGGTCATGTTCAGCCACGGCTACGGCGGGTACCCCGAGCAGTCGAGCTTCCTGACCGATCACCTGGCCACGTGGGGCTTCGTGGTGGTGGCGCCCGATCATCAGTCCCGCGACCTCAAGGCCGTCATCAGCGGAACGACCGGGAAGGGGCAGGACGACGTGGCCGATCTGACCCAGGCGCTGGCCGTCGTTCGTTTCATGAACGCCGATCCCAATGACCTGCTGAGCCACAAGCTCGATCTGACCCGGGTGGCGTCGCTCGGCCACTCGGCCGGCGGGGGAGCCGCCATCGCCTTCGCCGCCAACCCCGCCGTGCGCACCTATATCGGGTTGGCTCCCGGCGGCGCGGCACCGCCCCAGGGCAAGCCCGGGATGATCATGCAGGGCACTGCGGACCAGGTGGTCAAGCCGGGCGGCACCAAGAAGCTCTTCAAGACCCTGGCGACGCCGAAGCGGCTGATCCTGATCGACCGGGCCGGCCACAACGTCTTTGACGACGGCTGCACCATCGGGGCGGCCCAGGGCGGTCTGGTGGCCTTCGTCAAGAAGCTCAAGCTGCCCCCGCAGTTCGAGGCCATCGCCACCGACGGCTGCTCCGCACCCGATCTGGCCCCGCCCAAGGCGTGGCCCCTCATCGACCAGGCGGTCACGGCCCAACTCCGCTGGGGGTTGGGCATCGACCGGCAACCGGTGGGCCTCGGACCGGGTCTCGACCATGCCTTCGCGGCGGTCACGGCCAGCGTGCAGAACGATCCCGGCGGGCCCTGAGCCGACGCCGTAGCGGTGACGGCCCCCCTTTGGTACGATATCTACGTGGATACGCAGGTAGATGAGATACCTTCAGGCGAGGAGTTCCAATCCGCCGTGGGGATGCTGAAGCTGCTGGGCGACGAGACCCGGCTGCGCATCATCTGGGCCCTGCTCAGTTCTGAGCACTCGGTCAACGAATTGGCCGAGCTGGTGGGCGCCCAGCCGGCCGGGGTCTCCCAGCACCTGGCGAAACTCCGACTGGCCCGGCTGGTGCGGACCCGGCGTGACGGCACCCGGATCTTCTACGTGGCCGACGATGTGCACGTCCGCCGACTGGTCGAAGAGGTCCTCTCCCACGCCGACCACGTAGTGGCTCGACCGACCGCCGAGCGGGACCGGACGATTGCCGCCGCGGTGACAGCTACGGCAGCCAAGGCAGCCAAGGCGGCCACGACGGCGACGGCGGGAGGGAGGGCCCGTGGGCGCTGACCACCGACACCGAGACAGCCACTCCGAGGACCACCACCCCGAGGGCCATGTGCACGGCCATCACGCGCTGACACCCGAGTCCGACCGCCGCTACCTGAGCATCACGCTGGCCCTGTTCGTCACCTTCATGGTGTTCGAGGTGACCATAGCCTTCATCTCCCATTCGCTGGCCCTGCTGGCCGACGCCGGGCACATGCTGGCCGATGTGGGCGCGATCGCCGGCTCGCTCTACGCCATGTACCTGGCCGCCCGACCCGAGACCGGCTCGCACACCTTCGGGTTGAAGCGGGCGGAGATCCTGGCCGCGGCGGGCAACGCCATCACCCTGCTCCTGGTGGCCGCGCTGGTCACCTTCGAGGCGGTGCAGCGCCTGGTCCACCCGGTCGCCGTGCCGGGCGCCACGCTCATTGTGGTGGCTGCCGTCGGCGTCGTCGTCAACGTACTGGCCACCGTGACCATGTCCCGGGCCGATCGGCGCTCACTCAATATCGAGGGCGCCTACAAGCACGTCGTCACCGACCTGTACGGCTTCATCGGCACGGTCATCGCCGGAGTGGTGATCGTCACCACCGGCTTCACCCGGGCCGACTCCATCGCCTCGCTGGTGGTGGTGGGCCTCATGGTCAAGGCGTCGCTCGGCCTGCTCCGGCCGGCGCTTCACATCTTCTTGGAAGCCACGCCCAAGGATATTGACCTCGAGGAGGTGCGCCGGCATCTGCTCGAATTGCCCGAAGTCGCCGCCGTGCACGACCTGCACGCCTGGACACTCACGTCGTCATTGCCCATCCTCACCGCCCACGTGGTGGTGACCGATGACTGCATCAGCCGGGGTGAGATCGGCCGCGTGCTGGACCACCTGCAGGGCTGCCTGGCCGGCCACTTCGATGTGGACCACTCCACCCTGCAGCTCGAGGCGATCGGCCACGTCGACCACGAGTCCGGCGGCCACGCCTAACCGGCGGTCAGCTCAATCACTCCGGTCAGGCACTCGGTCAGGCGGGCGGGGGGTCGAAGCCGGCCACCAGCTCCACGTGCTCGGTCATGGGAAAGATGTCGAAGGCGCGCAGCGAGGTGAGCGTCCAGCCGGCGTCCAAGAGGACGCGGGCGTCTCGGCCGAACGAGGCCGGATCGCACGAGACGTAGACGAGGCGGCGCAGGTGGGACGAGTGCTCGCTGAGCGCCGCCATCACGGCCTTGCCGGCGCCCTCACGGGCCGGGTCGAGCACCACCAGGTCGGGGGTGCCGATGCCCTGCTCCACCAGCCGGGGCGAGATGGACGCCTTCTTCACACTGAGGTGCGGGTGGTCGCGACCGTTGTGTTCGGCGTCGGCGCAGGCCCGCCGGTCGCGTTCAACGGCCAACACGGCGCCGCGCCGGCCCACGTCCTGGGCCAGGAGCACGGAGAACAGTCCGGCTCCGGCATACAGGTCCACCACCTTTTCCCCCGGTTGGGCCGCCGCCGCCGATCGCACGGCGCCGGCCAGCGCCCCGGCCGCCCCCACGTGCACCTGCCAGAACACGCCTGCCGTGACCCGGAAGTCCACCTTGGCCACGGTCGTATGCACGGCCCCGGGCTTCTCGCGCAGCCGTCCGTTGACCACCAGGCCGGTTCCCAGCTCGGGCAACGGGGGCCGGGTGCGGCCGACGGTGTCGACCGTGATCAGGGCATCGCCACTGTCGGGCGCCACCACCACCTCGAACTCCTCTACGCCGCTCCAGTCCGCCCCGAAGGCACCGGTGGCGGTCACCTCGGGGCAGGCGATGGGACACCCCTCGACGTACTCGAGCTGATGGGACCGGTGCCGGCGGAACCCGACCTGTCCCGCTTCGTCCACCCCCAGGCGTACACGGGTCCGCCAACCCAGTCCCACATGGTCACCGGACACCGCCTCCACCTCGACCGCCCTGGTCAGGCCGGCCAGCCGTTCCAGCTGTTCGGCCACCCGGAAGGCCTTGAGGCGGCGCTGCCCCTCCAGGCTGACGTGCTGGAAGTCGCACCCGCCGCAGTGGGCCGGACCGGCGTGGGGGCACGGAGGGGTGACCCGATCCGCCGCCGGCGTCAGGATCTCAATGGCGTCGGCCCGCAGGAAGGAGGTGGTGCTGGCGGTGACCCGGGCCATGACCCGTTCCCCGGGGATCGAGTGCCGCACGAAGACCACTCGCCCATCCGGGGCGTGGGCCACGCACCCGCCACCGCCGGCGATGCTCCCCACCTCCAGCTCCAGCACCTCGTCGATCTCGGTGCCGGTCACGCTGCGCACACTAGGTGCCGCTATGCAGGCAGATGTCCCAACTGGCCCAGGATGGTCAGGGCGTCGAAGTAGACCCGCTCGCACATCAGGCCCTCCCCCTCAAAGAGGTAGAGGGCCACACAGCGGGCCCGAAACGCCTTGTCGGTGGGCGGGAACCCCATGAGCTCGCCGCGCTGGGTGCCCAGGAGGTCGAACTCGACGATCACCGCGTCCTCGGCGTGATGGAGGGCGATCAGCTCGTTGCGCTGGTCGGGGAAGGTGGCCCGTGAGCTGGCGAAGTAGGCCCGCACCTCCTCTTCGCCGTCGAAGACCTGGCCGGTGGCGATGAGCTCGTAGCGGGGGTGGGCAAAGGTGGCCAAGGTCGTCTCAAGGTCGAGGAGGTTCTCGCTCTCCATGTGCTCTCGGACGATGGCTTCCCGGCGCTCTTGGCGGGTGGAGGGCGATGTCATGGTGCGAGCTTGCCAGACGGGTCAGAATCTCAGGGTCCCGCCGCCTCGAAATACTTCAGGGCAATTGGTGCGAACCTGTCGAAGTCCGGCTCCGCCGTTCGTCGTAGTGCTGACACCACCCAAACCAGGAGGAACTGTGCGATACCTATTGATGATCTGTGAGAGCGAGAAGGCCATTCAGGAGATGAGCCAGGAAGCGGGCGAGGCCGTGATGGGCGAGTACTTCGCCTTCCAGCAGGCCATGGGCGACCGGATCCTGGGCGGCGAGCGCCTGCAGTTCACGACTGATGCCACGACCGTGCGGGTGCGCAACGGCGATGTCGTGACCACCGACGGACCCTTCGCTGAGACCAAGGAGCAGATAGGTGGCTACTACGTGGCCGACTGCAAGGACCTGGACGAAGCCATTGAGATCGCCTCGAAGATCCCGGGTGCCAAGTCGGGCTCCGTCGAAGTGAGACCAATCTGGGAGATGTAACGCCCAACGTCGAATCAGCCGTCGCCGAGGCCTTCCACGCTGAGTGGGGCCGGGTGGTGGCGTCATTGATTCGGCTCACCGGTGACTGGGACTTGGCCGAGGAGTGCGCGCAGGATGCCTTCACGTCAGCGTTGGAACGCTGGAAACGTGACGGCATCCCGCGCAAGCCCGGCGCCTGGCTGACCACGGTGGCCCGCAACCGGGCCATCGACCGGGTGCGCCGGAGTGCGGTCGGGGCCGCGAAGCTGCAGGAGGTGGCGGTCTTGAGCTCCACCGATGACCCACTCGACGGCTCGGGACACGACGTGCCCGACGACCGTCTGCGCCTCATGTTCACCTGTTGTCACCCGGCGCTGTCCATTGAGTCGCAGGTGGCGCTCACTCTGCGCACGCTGGCCGGCATGACCACGACCGAGATCGCCCGGGCCTTTCTCATCGCCGAACCGGCCATGGCCCAGCGACTGGTCCGGGCCAAGAAGAAGATCCGCAACGCCGGGATCCCGTTTCGCGTCCCACCGGCCCACCAACTGGTTGAGCGCACCGGCGCCGTGCTGTCCGTCCTCTACCTGCTCTTCAACGAGGGGTACTCGGCCACGGCCGGAGCCGACTTGATGCGCCTGGGCCTCAGTGCCGAGGCCATCCGCCTCACCCGCACCTTGTGCGCGCTCATGCCCGACGAGCCCGAGGCCCTCGGACTGCTCGCCCTCATGCTGCTCCACGACGCCCGGCGGGAGGCCCGGGTTGACGCCGGCGGTGACCTGATTCTCCTGGAGGAGCAGGATCGGACGCGGTGGAACGCCGAAGCGATCGCCGAAGGGTCGACACTGCTGGACGCCGCCCTCCGGCTCCGCCATCCCGGGCCGTTCCAGGTGCAGGCGGCCATCGCGGCCTGCCACGCCCAGGCCGCCGACGCGGGCGACACCGACTGGTGGGAGATTGCCGGCCTGTACGGGCAGCTGGCGCTGATGACGGCGTCGCCGGTGGTGGAGCTCAACCGCGCCGTCGCCGTCTCCATGGCGGAGGGTCCGGCGGCCGCCCTGGGCATTCTCGATGAGCTCGAGCGAGGCGACCTCCTGGCCGGCTACTACCTCCTGCCGGCCACCCGAGCCGATCTGCTGCGCCGACTGGAGCGGCCGGCCGAGGCGGCGGCGGCCTACCGCCAGGCGCTGGCGTTGGTCTCGACCGACGCCGAGCAGCGCTTCCTGCAGCGACGCCTCTCCGAAGTGTCGGGGGGGATGCAGGGCTAGCCCGGGCTCAGGGCCGCCCACCCCACGGGATAGCGTGGACACATGACTGAGGAGTTGCTCCTCTTCGCCGGGTCCGCCAGTCGCAAGCTCGGGGGAGCCGTGGCGGACTACCCCGACCTTCAGCTGGGGGCGAGCGAGACCTTACGGTTCTCCGAGGGCAACCTCTTCGTGCGGGTGCTCGAAAACGTCCGTGGGCGTGACGTCTTCCTGGTCCAGGGAACCGCCTTCCCGGCCAATGACAACCTCATGGAGCTCCTCTTTTGGATCGATGCCTTCAAGCGGGCCAGCGCGGCTTCCATCACCGCGGTCATCCCCTACTTCAGTTACGCCAAGGGCGACAAGAAGGACGAGCCGAGAGTCTCCATCCGGGCCCGCGTCTGTGCGGACGCCATAGAGGCGGCCGGGGTGGACCGCGTGGTGACGCTCGACTTGCACGCCCCCCAGGTCCAAGGGTTCTTCAAGGTTCCGGTCGATGACCTCTACGCCCTGCCCGTTCTGTGTGACGCCATCGCCGCCAAGGCTCTACCGGATCTGGTGGTGGTTGCCCCGGACGCCGGGTTCGCCAAGAAGGCCCGTCAGTGGTCCGAGCGCTTGCACACGCCCCTGGCCATCGCTGACAAACGTCGGGTCGACCACTCCGAGTCGGCCGAGGTGGTCGAACTGATCGGCTCGGTCGAAGGGCGCACGGCGTTGATCGTGGACGACTTCACCATTTCGGCGGGCACGCTGGTCGACGCCGCCCGAGTACTCATGGAACGAGGTGCCGCTTCGGTCTACGCCGCTGTGAGTCATGGGCTGCTGACGGCGGCTGCCCTTGAGCGGCTGGACTCCAGTCCCATCGAGCGGTTGTTCATGACCGACAGCGTGGAGACGCAACCGGTGGCGCTGTCGTCCAAGGTCGAAGTGGTCTCGGTGGCCGGACTCTTCGGCGAGGCCATCAGAAGGATCTTCCGTCGCGAGAGCGTCTCCGACCTTTTCATCTGAGCAGGGCGTGCCCGGGCTGACGCCGGCCAGGCCGGGGTGTGAAGCGATTATGGCCAGTGCACACCGACGTAGGGATCTTCGTGCTCACGGGCCCACCGGTCGAGATATTGGGCCAGATGCGAGACGAGGGCGCCACCTCCCGGAAAGTTGGCCTTGCGGACGAAGACGACGGGCACGCAGGGCGCACGGGCATCGCTTGACGTCCAAACGGGTGGCTTCCTACACTCAGTTGAAAGGTTTCAGTTTTCGGGGGTGCCGCAAGGGTTGGGCGGACAGGCGTCGTGCGCCGCCCGCCGTCTGTTCTGATCGGAAAGCGTAGGTGGGTGGAGAATGCACGTGGACCCGGTCCTGATCCGGCTTATGGCCTCGCAGCCTGTCGTCCCCCCGCCCGACCCCGACGACATAGCGGAGCGGCGCCGGCGGAACAACGAGAGTTTGGCCGCCTTCCGCCCTTCCCCTCAGGAGGGCGTGCGCCGGACCGAACACGCCGTTGATGTGGCGGGTGGTCACATCGCCGTGCGCGCCTATCGCCCTCAGTCCGACGAGGACCGACTTCCGGCGCTGCTCTACTTCCACGGCGGCGGGTGGCACATGGGCAATCTGGACAGTGCGGAAGCCGAATGTGTCTTCCAGGCGGCTGATATCCCGGCGGCCCTCTTCTTTGTGGACTACCGCCTGGCCCCCGAACACCCGTACCCGGTGCCGTTGGACGACTGCGTGGCCGCGTACCGGTGGGTGGTGGACCAGGCCGACGAACTGGGGATCGACCCGGCGAGGGTGGCCGTCGGGGGGACCAGCGCCGGGGCCAACCTGGCCGCTGCCCTCTGCCTCCGGGTGCGCGATGAAGGGGGCCCGCTGCCCTGTGTGCAGCTGCTCGATGTGCCCTGTCTCGACCTGACCCTGGCTTCGCCCTCCCTGGCCGAGTTCGCCGACGGGTTCGGGATCACGTCCGAGCAGGTGGCGGGGTTGGTGGCCCTGTACCTGCGTCAGCCGTCCGACGCCCAGCTGCCCTATGTCTCCCCCTTGCTGGCCGACGACCTGCACGGCCTGCCCCCGGCCCTCATCGTCGTAGCCGAACTCGACCCGGTGCGCGATGACGGGGAGCGCTACCTGCAACGGTTGCATGAGGCGGGAGTGGAGGCAGCCACCCTCCGGGTCCTGGCTCACCTGCACCAGACCTGGATGGTGCCGGGATCGCTCAGCTGGTCCGTAGTGCGCGACGTCCATCTGGCCACCCTGCGCCGGGCCTTTGCGGGCACCCTGGTGCCGGTCCCGGTTTCATGACGTCCCTCACGCTGACCGAGCCGGACCCGCATCCTTTCGTCCCGGGGCCCTGGCGGGCCCAGTGGATATGGAGCGCGGCCGAGCCGCCGGCCGGGCAGGCGCGGCGCACGGTGGCGTTCCGTCGCGTCGTGTCCCTCACCGAGGTGCCGGCACACGTGCCCACCCGAATCTGCGCCGACTCGCGCTACGTCCTGTGGGTCAACGGCCGGGAAGTGGTGCGGGGCCCGGCCCGCATCCATCCCCGCCGGCGCCGCTACGACGTGGTCGACCTGGCGTCGTACCTGCAGCCGGGGGAGAACGTGGTGGCCGCGTTGGCCTGCTTCTACGGCCGCCCGGTGGCCTGGTGGATGCCGGCGGCCACCCTGACCAGCCAGGTGAGGGCGGGCGCCTTCCTGCTGGAGGCGGATCTGGGTCCCGACGGGTGGCTGGTGACCGACAACGAATGGCGGGCCCGCCTCCTGGCTGGCTGGGACGAGGCGCCGGCGCTGGGCGGGGTCAGCGGACGCGGCATTGAGCTGGTCGATCTGCGGGCCTTGCCCCAGACCTGGACCGACCTCGACTTCGCCGACGACGAGTGGGACCGGGCCCGGACGATCTCGGGGTCGGGGTTCGGCGAGTCCGGTCGCCCCGAGCCACCCAACTACCCCCACGGGCCCTACGGGGCGAGACCGGCGAGCTACCCGGGGTCGACCTCGGTCGAGTTGAAAGAAGCGGAGGGCGTCTTCCGGGCCGAGCGGGTGGTGGCGGGGACGCTCGTGGTCGATCTGGAGGGCCCGGCCGGCGCCGAGGTGGCGCTGACCTGCGCCGAGTTCGTGGGGGGCGACCATGACTCCAGCCACGGCGAGCCGATGGGGTGCACCCTCACCCTGGCCGGCGGCCGGCGCCAGTACGAGACCTTCGACCTCTACGGGCTGCGCGAGGTGCACGTGAGTGCCCCGCCCGGGGTGACCGTGCACGGGGTGCGTGTCAACGAGCGGCTCTACCCGGTGACGGGGGAAGCCGGCTTTGCCTGTTCGGATCCTCAACTCGACACCATCTGGGCCGTGGGCCGGCGCACGGTCAGCCTCTGCTCCCACGACGCCTACGTCGACTGCCCGACGCGCGAACAACGGGCCTGGACCGGTGACGCCGTGGTGCACCAGATGGTCGACCTGACTACCAACGGTGACTGGCGGTTGGCCCGCTGGCACCCGATGATGGCGGCTGAGCCCGGCCCTGACGGCATGCTGCCGATGGCGGTGGCCGGCGACGCCGAGGCTCTGGACATCGCCATTATCCCGGATTGGGCCCTGCACTGGGTCCACTCGGTGGCCAACCTCTGGCGCTACCTGGGCGATGTGGCCGAGGTGCGCCGACTGCTGCCGGTGGTCGAAGGGGTGCTGCGTTGGTTCGAGCCGTTCATCGGAAGTGACGGGCTACTGACCGATGTCGTGGGGTGGGTCCTCATCGATTGGGCGTCCATCTACACCCAAGGCAACTGCGCCGCGCTGAACGGATTGTTCGGCCGGGCGCTGCTCGAGTTCGCCGCCATGGCCGAGTGGGCGGGCGATGGTGGCCGGGCCGAGTGGGCCTCCCAGCTCCACCAGGGGCTGGTGGACGGGTTCGAGGTCCTTTGGGATCCCGACCGGAGGCTCTACGTGGACAGCGCCGTCGGCGGCGTCCGCCGCCCGATGACGTCCCAGCACGCGCAGGCCACGGCCATGCTGGGTGAGCTGGCCCCCCGCCACCGTTGGCCCCGGCTGGTCGAGGTGCTCACCGACGAGTCCGTCATGGTGCACGCCACCTTCAACGTGCCCAACGGCGAAGCGACGCCGAACCTCGGCGTGCCGGCCGGTGGGCCGCACATGCGCGAGGGCTACCCCGAGCCGTGGTGGGACACCGAGCACCTGGTCATCCGGGCCCAGCCCTTCTTTCGCTATGTGATCCACGACGCCTTGGCCGCCGCCGGCCGGGCCGACCTCATCCCGGCCCTCTGCCTGGACTGGAACATCGCGCTCGAACGTTGCCCGACATCGTGGACCGAGACCTGGTTCGGCGGCACGGTCAGCCACGGCTGGTCATCGACGCCCACCCGGGATCTCATGGTCTATGTCCTGGGCGTCCAACCCGATCAGCCCGGCTTCGCCGTGGCCCGCATCGATCCGCACCTGGGCTATCTGGACTGGGCCGAAGGGATGGTGCCGTGCCCGGCCGGGTTGATCGAGGTCCGCGTCGAGCCGGGCGTGCTCACCGTGACGAGCCCCATCCCGTTCCGGCACGGCCCGACCGAGTACGCCGCGGGGACGCACAAGATCACGCTCTAAGGCAGGGGTCCCGTTTACTGCACAGGTCCTTTATGGTGTGCTCCGGTACCCTTGCTATCTTTTATGATAGGAAGGTATACTTTTAGATAATGGATCTGGCAGACCCTACGCGATCAATAGCGCCGTCGTTGGACACTGCAATTCTGGCCGTACTTGCAGCAGCAGGCCGTCCTCTCACGGTCGGAGAGGTCACCGAAAAAGCTTCCCGAGGTTCAGAAATTGGGATTCGGAGAAGCATGGGTCGCCTCGTTGAGCAAGGAATTGTAAAAGCAACGGAAATGGGACGGAATCGCGTACACGAGCTAAACGTCGAGCACGTCGCCGCTCCGATTGCCAAATTGCTCGCAGATCTGCGCATTGAGCTTTGGCAACGAATGCGGAAGGAGCTCGGGGGATGGAGTCCAAAGCCGTCGTATGCCTGCGTTTTCGGGTCGGCAGCACGCCGTGACGGAGGTCCAGAAAGTGATATCGATGTCCTGTTGGTACACCCACCTTTTCCAGGAGAGAAACGCCGCAAGCGCCCGTCGAGACAGACACTTACCGAACTGGCGGGCGACATCGTCGAATGGTGGGCGATCCCGCCGGTGGAAAACGCCCGAGCGCTCCAACGATGGCAGAGCCAAGTTGACCGATTACACGGTCTCGTCGGGAGTTGGTCCGGAAATAGGCTTCAAGTCGTTGACGTGTCGATTTTCGAATGGACCGATAAGGAACAACCGGTTCCGTTGTTTATAGAGATCCGACGTGACGCGATTCCTCTAGTAGGCGCCGGATTTGTGAAGGCCTAATGCCCGTTCCAGTGAGGACCACACGATGTGGAAGGAGTGAGGGCAAATCGCGCCTGGCAGTGGCTCAAGCCTACTTAGATGCGGCCGAAATGGTCTTGAGAGAACACGATCGAGATGAACACCTGAGTGTGGCGACGGGCAATGCGGTGCTTTCGGGGATAGCGGCCAGTGACTGCATCTGTTGTGTGTGTCTCGGCAAGATGCACCGAGGTCCCAATCACTCTGGGGCAGTTGATCTCCTTGAATCTGCCGTCGCTGATGGCCGAAGACTGAGTCAAATCCTCGTTCGCCTGCTGACCATGAAAGATGAGGCTCATTACGGCGTGATCATGTCCTCCTCTCGAAAAGCACGAGATTCGGTGAAGTGGGCCGCAACCCTTGTGGTGAGGGCGCAAGAAGAAGTCGATCGATAGTCGACGGGAGTCGAGCGGTTCCGCCGTCCGATTGTCAACCTTCCCGAATCGACGCCGGGTCGACGCCCACACCGCCGGCCTCGCTACTGACGTAGGCGGCCAGGGCGAATCGCAATACGTCGACCGCTTCTTCCGCGCTCCACAACAAGGGGCCCTCGCCCGTTCTGAGCCAACGCAGCCAATGCTGCCCGGAGTTCCGGAAGCTGCTTCCCCAATCGTCGTCGAGCGCATGGTAGGTCCGCATTTCGCCGTCGACGTAGGTCTCGAGACTTGGTTGCTGAATGCCCCGGCCGGTGCACCGGTTGACCCGTGAGTAGCCGCGATGGCCGGTGACTTCCCACCGCTCATCATTGGTGTAGTAGTCGGACCGGAGGTACATGTCGGGGGCCAAGGTGATGTCCCACACGCCGCGGATGCCGTTCTGGTGCTCCCATACGATGGTGCTTGGCGCGTCCACTTCGATGTCCGTCATGACTTCGGTGCTGCCCACCCAGGCGCGGACCTCGCGCAACGGGCCGAAGAGCCACAACGCCGTCGAGAGCTTGTGCCAGCCGTCGTCGAACACCAGGATGCCCCTGCCCCGGTGCATCTGTTCGAACTGCCATTTGAAGCTGGACCGTGGTACTTCCCAGCCCCCACGCCCGCTGCCCACCATCTTCATGTGGTAGCCGCTCACGGTGCCGAGTTCCCCCGACTCCACCGTTTCCTTCAGCCTCTGCAGCGGCTCATAGAAGACGTAGTTCTCCATCACCCGCAGGACGCGGTCGTTCGCTCCGGCCGCGTCAAGCATCTGGTGCGCTTCCCCCAGATCACTGCACATCGGCTTTTGCAAGTTCAGGTGCCAGCCGTAGCCGAGCATCTCGCAGACCCCCTCGACGTGGAGCGGGATCGGGAGCAGGACCTCGGCGGCATCGACCGCCAGCCCACTCGACGCAAGTTCGGCTGCCGTGGCGAAGGTGCGCGCCTCGGGCCAATCGAGCTGCCGTTGGGCCCGACGCCGCGGATCGGGATCAACGAGCGCGACGACCTCGACGTCCGGATTGCCTTTGTAGGCTCGGACGTTCAGGTCATAAATGCGCCCAAGACCGACGAAGGCGGACCGGACGGGCCGGTCGTAGGGGACGAACGTCATGATCGCTGGCCTTCTCTCGTCGCATGGGTTGTGAGGGGGATGCAATCAGACGTTCTACAGCAATGCGGCGGCCTTCCGGATGGCCCCGACCCGAAGCCCCCCCTTAGGCGGCTTCGGGTGGTTGGGAGCGCTCGGCCTTTCCTTTGATCCTCTTCAACATGCTGTGGACAGTGAGGACGTGGCCTCCGGTCCCGATCACGAGGGTGCGATACATCATCCCCAGCGGGCCCGGAAAGGCAGCTGACGATTCAGCACTGAGCAGACAATGCCCGCCGTCGAGAGCAGTAATGCGAAAGGTGAGCGCATAGCTCGAGAACCGATGTTTGCCTTCCAGCGCCCATTCCCTTGGTGGCTCGGACCGCCGTACCCGAAAGCCCGGAAGACAAGTTTCAGGGGTGTCAGGGTCGCCACTGGCCGAGTCGGGTTGGCAGCCAAGGGCTCTCGCCAGGACACGCCAGCCGGCATGGGTGGTCAAACCGGTGAAGGTACTCAGCAGGGCAGCCCACAGCTGGTCCGGCGGTACATCCACCTGAACCTGGTGCTCGTCAATGCTGGGCAGAGTGCCGGTGGCTACCACCTCAGCAGTATGACAAGTGCGACGACCTGTTCGAACGTCGCTTCGGACTTCCACTGCGCCAGTTCAGCGCCGCAGCGAGACCAGGTCCTCGGTCAGGTCGGCCACCGTGCGGGCACCCAGCAGCTGCATGGTCTGGCGGAACTGGCCGGTCAGCAGCTCGGCGGCGCGGTCGACGCCCCGCTCGCCGCCGGCCATGAGCCCGTAGAGGTAGGCCCGGCCGACCAGGCAGGCCCGGGCGCCCAGCGCCACCGCCGCCGCCACGTCGGCCCCCGAGCGGACGCCCGAGTCGACGTAGATCTCGGCCCGGTCGCCCACGGCCTGGACGACCTGGGGCAGCAGCTCGAGTGGCGCCACGGCCCGGTCGAGCTGGCGGCCGCCGTGGTGGGACAGCACCAGGGCGTCGGCCCCGGCATTGAGCAGGGCCACCGCGTCGTCCACCCGCTGCACCCCCTTGATCACGATGGGGCCGTCCCAGAGCGAGCGCAGCCAGCCCAGATCGTCCAGGGTCATGGCCGGATCGAACATGGTGGCGAACATCTCGGCCAATGTGTCGGGCGCGTCGCTGAAGGAGGCGAAGGTCAGGGGCTCGGTGGTGATGACGTTGCCCCACCACGAGGGGTAGCGGGCGATCTGCAGGAGGGTCCGCCAGGTCAGGGTGGGCGGGATGGTCAGACCGCTGCGGGCGTCGCGCCGACGGTTGCCCCCGACCGGCACGTCGACGGTCAGCATGAGGGTGCGCACGCCGGCCTGGCGTACCTGCTGGACCAACTCGGTGCTCCGGCCGCGGTCGCGCCACAGGTAGAGCTGGAACCACACGTCGGCCCCCGGCGCCGCCTCCATCACATCGGCCGCCGACGTGGTGCCCATGGTGGAGAGCGTGTACGGGATGCCGGCCCGGGCGGCCGCGCGCACGACGGCCCGCTCGCCGGCGTGGTGCATCATGCGGGTGAAGCCGGTGGGCCCGAACGCCAAGGGCAGAGCGGCGGGAAGGCCCAGAATGGTGGTCGACGTATCGACGTGGGAGACATCGCGCAGGACGTGGGGATGGAACTCCACCCGCTGGTACGCCAGTTGGGCCCGCCGTAGAGCGATCTCGTCGTCGGCGCCGCCGTCGACGTAGTCGAACACCGCGGTGGGGGTGCGCCGGCGGGCCAGGCTGCGCAGGTCGTCAATGGTCAGGCAGCGCCGCAGCCGGCGCTCCCGCCGGTCACCGCCCAACCCGCCCAACTGGAGCAGGGGCCGGATCTCGGACCAACGGGGCCGTCGTCGGGTGGTCGTCCCGTAGGGGACGGGGCCATTTTCGGTAATGTTCATTCTCACGTAAAGTAACAAGCCTCGATGTGGGGTGCACCCCTCGGGCTGGTCGGCAAGGGGGATCAACGTGTTGAGCATCACCACACTGCGGTGCAACCGGGCCGACACTCCGCTCGCCGTGGGACCGGAGCCACCCCGGTTCAGCTGGCGCCTGGCGTCCGAGACCCGGGGCATCACCCAGGCCCGCTACCGGGTGGCGGTGGCCACCCGGCCCGAATTGCTCGGACCCACCGGCGCCGGCCCCGACGTCTGGGACAGCGGCGAGGTGGCCTCAACCGCCCAGTCGCAGGGCTATCAAGGGCCGGCCCTGACCAGCCGGGCCGTCCTGTACTGGCGGGTCGACGTGGTCAGCGGGTCCGGGGAGTCCGCCCGCAGCGCCGTGGCCCGCTGCGAGGTCGGGTTGCTGCAGCCGGCCGATTGGGAGGCGGCGTGGGTCACCCTGCCCCGGCCGACCGACCGCCACGACGACTTCCGGCCGGCGCCGCACCTCCGGCGGAGTTTCGTCCTCCCCGAGCAACCGGCGCGGGCCCGCCTCCACGTGACGGCGGCCGGTGTCTACGAGTCGTTCGTCAACGGGCAGCGGGTGGGGGTGGACCAGCTCAGCCCGGGCTGGACGGATTTCGCCCGCCGGGTGCACTACCAGACCTACGACGTGACGGCGCTGCTCCAGGCGGGCGAGAACGTCATCGGCGCCGTACTGGGCGACGGCTGGTTCAGTGGGCGCATGGGCCCGGGCGCCCAGCGCGACTACTACGGCACCTTCCCCTCGCTGCTGGCCCAGCTGGAGGTGACGGGGCCAGACGGAATCGTGACCCGGATCGTCAGCGACGAGACGTGGCGGGGCTCGTTCGGCGCGCTGCTGGCCAGCGACCTCATGTCCGGGGAGGTGGTCGACGCCCGGCGCGACCTGGGCCGCTGGCTCGAGCCGGGCTATGCCGACGAGGCTTGGCCGGCGGCGACGCGCACCGAGGGCCCGACCGGGGAACTCCTGGGTCAACCCTGCACGCCGGTGCGGGTGGTGGAGGAGCGCCCGGCGCTGGAGCGGCACGAGGTCATCCCGGGCACCTACATCTACGACCTGGGCCAGAACATGGTGGGCCGGGTGCGCATCCGGCTGGCCGGCGCCCCGGGGACGATCATCCGCCTGCGCTACGGCGAGATGCTCAATCCCGACGGCAGCCTCTACACCGAGAACCTCCGGCAGGCCCGGTGCACCGACACCTACATCTGTGCCGGGGGCCGGACCGAGACGTGGGAACAACGCTTCACCTTCCATGGCTTTCGCTACGTCGAGCTGACCGGGTGTGGCGACCCGCCCGCGCCCGCCGATCTGGTGGGCGTCGTCCTCTCCTCGGCGGTGGAGACCACGGGGGAGTTCGACTGCTCAGATCCGCTCTTGCGCCAGCTGCAGCGCAACATCGTGTGGGGCCAGCGCGGCAACTTCTTGGAGATCCCGACCGACTGCCCGCAGCGCGATGAGCGGCTGGGCTGGACCGGCGACATCCAGACCTTCGTCGGCACCGCCTGCTTCAACGCCGACGTCGAGGCGTTCCTGGGCAAGTGGCTGGTCGACCTGGTCGATGCCCAGTCGCCCGAAGGGGCGTTCCCCGACATCGCCCCGCTGCCACCGCACCAGTTCCGGGACTTCCTGGCCAAGGGGGCCCCGGCCTGGGGCGACGCCGGGGCCATCGTGCCCTGGGCGCTCTACCGCTGGTACGGGGACCGGGACATCCTGCAGGCGATGTTCGAGCCGGCCGCGGCGTGGGTCGACTACCTGGAGAAGGCCAATCCCGACCACCTGTGGACGGCCAACCGGGGCAACGACTTTGGCGACTGGCTCTCGCTCGGCGCCACCACCCCTAAGGAGGTGGTGGCCACCGCCTTCTACTCGTGGTCGGCCCGGCTGGTCGGACTGATGGCGGCCGAGCTCGGGCGGGACGACCAGGCGCAGGCCTACGGGGCCCTGGCCGACCGGGTCGCCGCCGCCTTCCAGGCGGCCTACGTCGATGGCGACGGGCGGATTCTCGGCGACACCCAGACCGGGTACGTGCTGGCACTGCGCTTCGGCCTGCTCACCGAGGTCCAGCACCAGGCCGCCGTGCGCCATCTGGTGGCCGCCCTTGCGGCCAGCGACGACCACCTGTCCACCGGGTTCGTCGGCGTGGCCCACCTGCTGCCGGCCCTGACCGACGGCGGGCACCTCGACCTGGCGTACCAACTCGTGTGCACCGATACCTTCCCGTCCTGGGGCTACTCCATCCGCCAGGGGGCCACCACCATGTGGGAGCGGTGGGACGGGTGGACCGAGTCCACCGGCTTCCAGGACGCCGCCATGAACTCGTTCAACCACTACGCCTTCGGCTCGGTGGGGGAGTGGCTCTACGCGGTGGTGGGCGGCCTGCGCTGCCATCCCGAGGTGGCCGGCTGGGAGCACATCGTGGTTGAACCACGGCCCGGGGGCGGTCTGACCTGGGCCCAGTGCCGCTACGTCTCAACCCGGGGCCCGGTCAGCTGCCACTGGGAACGCGCTGGTCTCGAACTCAAGGTGGACATCGAGATCCCGCCGGGCTCGGTGGCCGACATCGTCCTGCCCTGCCCGCCCGGCGGCCGCATCACCGAAGGGGGGGTGGCCGTCGAAGAGGTGAGCCTCGACGGGGCCAGCGGACGGTTCCGCATCGGTTCGGGGCGCTACCAGTTCCTGGTGGCCGACCGGTAGTTCGAGGGGATCGGCCCGCCGCCACCGGTAGCAATGTCGAAGGGCGCATGTTACTTTATGTGAGATTCACCAAGAATGAGCATTCACGGTGGTTGGGGCGCGTGATGCTGTCGCAGATAGGGGTGGTGTGTGATCGGCGCAGGGGGAGAGTCGGCTGAGGTAGCCGAACTGGGGACCGGGGGGCTGGACCTCCTGCGGGCCTCCTTGCGGGCGGGGGGTGTTCTGCCCCTCGTCCTCCTGGCCGGGCTGGCAGCCGTGCAGGGCTTCGACCAGTCTGCTTTCGGCGTGCTGGCGCCGGAGATCCGCCGCGCCTTCCACCTCGACAACGCCGGCATCGACCTGGTGACCTCGCTCACGGCGGCCGTGCCCATCCTGTGTGCGGTCTTCCTCGGCTATTTCGGCGACAAGGGCAACCGCGTCCGTATTTCGCGGTACGCCGCCTTGTTGTGGGGGGTCACCGCGGTCTTCACCGGCCTGGCCCCGGTCCTGGCCGTCCTGGTCATCGCCCGCCTGGTGGGCGGGGTCGGGCTCATGTCCAATCAGACCATCTACCCCAGCCTGATCTCGGACACCTACCCGGCCGAGGGCCTGCCGCAGATCTTCACCATCTTCCTCGTTGGCTCCTCGGGGATCGGATTGATCGGCAGTCCCCTGGCCGGATGGCTGGGGGATGCCTTCGGGTGGCGCTCGGCCTTCATCGTCCTGGCCGTGCCCACCTTCGTCTTCGCCGCCTTGCTGAAGTTCATGCCCGAGCCGGTCCGTGGTGCCACGAACGCCGCCGCCACCGCGACCACCGCCGTCACCGCGTCCAGCGCTCTGGGCGCCGTCGAGGGCGCCCGGCCCGAGATCGCCCCGGCCCGGTTGGACGGTTCCCTGATGGACGCCTTTCGCCAACTGCGCTCGGTCCGCACCCTGCGGCGCACCTGGCTGGCCGCCTTCCTCTTCGGCGGCGGGGTCGTCCCCCTGGCCACGCTCCTCTCGACGTTCTTCCACGACATCTACCACGTCGGCGCCGCCGGTCGGGGTGCCGTCGGCGCGCTGGTCGGGGTGGGCTCGCTGTTCGGGATCGTCACCGGCGGCCTGGTGGCCCAGCGCTACTCGGTGGGTGACCACGTGCGCCTGCTGCCCCGGGTGACCGGCATCGCCATCATGGAGGCGGGCGCCTTCGTCTTCGTCATGGCGGCCGTCCCGGTGCTGTGGGCCTCGGTGGCCGCCGCGTTCATCCTGGCGCTGGGAGCCGGCTCGTTCCTCCCCTCGTACGCCACCACCACCTCCATCGTCACGCCGCCCGAGCTGCGCAGCCAGGCCTACGCCTGGTCGCTCTTCTTCTTCGCCCTGGGGGCGGTGTTGATCGCCGGCTTCACCGGCGTCCTGGCCGATGCCGAGGGCCAGCGCGTGGCCTTGTGCCTCCTCTCCATTCCGGTGATCGCTGGCGGGTTGCTCGTCTTCTCGGCCAGCCGCTTCGTGCTGGCCGATCGGGACCGGTACGCCCAGTCCATGGAGTCCCCTTCTTGATCCGATCCGTTCCCCCACTCCGGCACGCCCGAACCGGCCTGGTCCTGCTCGCGGTGCTGGCGCTGCTCACCGCCACCGTCGTCGTGGCCACCGGCACCGGCGGACTCCGCGCCGCCGCGGCCGACGGTGCGTTCGTGAGCGGGAGCGGGAGCGCGTCCGCCGAGGCGCTCTCGGTGAACCCGTCCCTGGGCAGCGAGAGCCTGGGCTTCGAGATCGGGGTGGCGCTGGCCAACTACGCCGACGTCGAAGGGCAGGCCCAGTCCCAGACGCTCGACCCGGGCACCCTGCTCGGCCTGGTCGACTCGGGATCGGTGGCCCAACTCCAAGGAGTGGAGACCGAGTCCGAGGGTGCGCCCACCACCAAGAGCCTGGTGGTGAGCGGGGGCCAGTCGGGCCCGGCCGCCGCCGGCACTGAGCTGGTCAACGCGGCGCAGAGCAGCAGCAGCGCCACCACCACCTTGGTCGCCATCAACGTGCCTGGCGCGCTGGACATCTCGGGCGGCGCCGCCAGCGCGTCGTCGGCCATTGTGGGCGGCCAGACCCGCCAGTCCCAGGGCTCGGCCCGGATCGGCTCGGTGTCCCTGCTGGCCGGGTTGATCGTCCTCAACGGGTTGAATTGGCAAGCCACGGCGCGCAGCGGCGCCAGCACGACCCAGTCCGCCACCTTCTCCATCGCCTCGGTCACCGTGGCCGGCACCACCATTCCGGTGGCGGTCGACTCGCTCTCGGCCGTCTTCTCGGTGATCAACACCGCCCTGGCCACCACCGGCTTCCACATCTCGGTGCCGCAATCGGTGGTGGGGGCGGACGGCTCGGTCCAGGAGACCCCGCTCACCATCGGCATCGACAACTCCACGCTCGGCCATGTGCTGGTGGGTCCGGTGGTCAAGGAGATCCAGCCTCTGCGCACCGAACTGCTCAACGTCCTGCTCGGGGTCAGCGCGTCCGCCGGCACGGCCAACCTGCTGTTGGAAGCGGGCCTGGCCATCCTGGCCGGGCAGGGCAGCGTCGACGTCAATCTCGGGGGCGCCTACGCCACCACCAGTGACGTGACCTACGCCAACCCGCTCACCGGATCGACCAGCAGCGAGGGCGGTGGATCACCGACTGACGTCCTGCCCGACACCGGATCCGGGGCCGGGTCACCTCTCACGAGCTCGTTGGGCCAGGGCGGCGGGGGCAGCAGCCTCGGCGGTAGCCCGACCGCGGCGCCAACGCCCAAGGCGACCCCGCTGCGGGTGCAGGCCCTGGGCTCGTCCGAGCGCTGCCTCAGCACAACGGTCGGTGGTTGCCGCAGCGGGGGACATGAGTTGGTCATCGTGATTCTGCTCGGGCTGACCCTGGCCCTGGTACTCGCCGAATTCATCCGCCTTCGTCGTCGCTGGCGACTGACCTCTGTGAGGACGCCATGACCACCACCCCGACCGCACCCACCGGCCTCCGGTCGGCCCAGCTGCGACTGCTGCGGGGCTACGCCCCGTTGTCCGTGCTCCTCCTGGCCATCGCCCTGTTGACGATCCTGATCCCCAGCGTGGCACCGGAGCAGAAGACGGTCACCGTGCGCGAACGGGTGACGTCGGCGGGGAGCGGGACGTCCACCGGGACCGGGGCGGCCGCCGGCAGGGGTGCGGCGACCGCTGCTGGGGGAGCCGCCGGCGGTACGGGTGGTGCCGGCACCACGGCCACGGGAGGGACCGGCGCGGGCTCGGGATCGGGCGCGGGCACCGGCGTGGCCACGGCGGGCGGCAAGACGTCGGCCTGCAGCGGCCAGGCCCTGCAGGTGCCCGGAGACCCGTACTCGCCTCCGTGCATCAGTTTCTCGGGCAGCAACGGCGGAGTCACCTCGCCCGGCGTCTCGGGCCAGACCATCAATCTGACCTACCGGTTCGCCACCGACGCCATCACCACGAGCCAGTCGGTGCCGGGCCTGAGCTCCATCACCTACAACGACTCGCAGGCGGACATTGAGCGCACCGTCAAGGACCTGGTGACGTACTTCAACAACCACTTCCAGTTCTACGGGCGCAAGCTGAACGTCAACTTCTACAACGGTCAGGGCAGCTTCGGCAACGAGCTGCAGGGGATGGGTCAGGCCCAGGCCACGGCCGACTCCATCACGGCAGCGCAGCAGCTGCACGCCTTCGCCGATGTGACCGGCCAGACCAGCTTGCTCTACATCAAGGCGCTGGCCCAGCAGAAGGTGATCGGCCTGGGCCTGAACTTCTTGTCGCAGGCCACCATGGCGTCGTTAGCGCCCTACGCCTGGGGCCCGGCGACGGACTGCAACGCCACCGTCAACACGGCCATCGACATCGCGGCCAAGCAGCTGGCCAATCAGAACGCGGCCTACGCCGGCGGCGCCTTGAAAGGCCAGCCTCGCAAGTTCGCCATCCTGGCGCCGGACAATCCCGACTACCAGGCGTGTGTCAATCAGGGTCTAGTGACGGCCAAGGCGGATGGCGTGACCATCTCGGACAACCTGCAGTACCAACTCAACATCGCCACCGCCACCTCCCAGGTTGACAGCATCATCGCCAAGCTGGCCGACGACAACATCACCACCGTGATCCTCTTGACCGATCCGGTGGCACCGCTGTTCCTGACCGACCGGGCGGCCCAACAGGACTACGACCCTGAATGGATGGAACTGGGCACCGGTACCGACCTCGACATCGTCGGCCAGATTTACGACCAGTCCGAATGGGCCCACGCTTTCGGCATCAGTTTCAACGGGGCCGCGGTGCCCGAGCAGGCGTCGCTGTCCTACCAGGCCTACCGCACGGTGGCCAACGACACGCCGGCCCTCTCCATCATTTCCGGGGTCTACGAAGCGCTCGATGAGTTGTCGATCGGCATTCAGATGGCCGGCCCCGACCTCACCCCCACCACCTTTGAGCAAGGGATGCGCGCCTATCCCGGCAGCCAGCCCAACAACGCCAACGCCCAGATGGGAACCTGGAAGTTCCCACCCAACGAGTTCAACCCCGTGCAGGACTCCTGGCTCGTCTACTGGGACGGCGTGAAGACATCGCCCTTCAACGGGAAGCCCGGCGCGTACGTGGTGGGGTCGCCGCGCTACCCGTTGGACCAGTACCCCAGGACCCCGCTGACCGCGCCGGCCGGCTTCCCGTTCGCCGCCAGCGGCGGCTGATCGCCCATGGCCCCGCTGGACCGCGTCACATGGCTCACCTCCCCTCGCCAGCGCTACCTGGCCGGAGGGCTGGCGGTGCTGGCGGTCATCCTCATCCTGCCGCTGCTGGCGCCGGGCGCCGCGCCCGAGGGCGTCCTCTTCCAGGGAATTGAGCTGGGGGCGGTCAACGGCATGCTGGCTCTGGGCCTGGTGCTGACCTATCGGGCCAACCGGGTCATCAATTTCTCCTACGGCGCCATGGGGGGCGTGGCGGGCACGGCCGGAGCCATGCTCTATCTGGGCCAACACTGGAACTGGTTCCTCTGCCTCGCGGTGGCGGTGGTCATCGGTGGTCTGGTCGGGGTCGGGGTGGACTGGTTGCTGCGCTGGCGCTTCTCCAAGGCCCCCCGGCTCATCGTGATGGTGGCCACCATCGGCCTGGCCCAGCTGTTGGGCGGGCTGCAGGTGCTGATCCCGGGCTGGCTCCACGGCCCTGCCTTCCAGGGCGGGTTCACCACTCCGCTGTCGTCGTTCCACTTCACCCTGCGCCCGGTGCTCTTCGACGGCAACGACCTGGTCATCCTGGGCGTGCTGCTGGTGGTGCCGGCCAGCTTGAGTTGGTTCCTGCTGCGCACCCAGCTCGGGGTGGCCGTGCGCTCGCTGGCCGACAACCCCGACCGGGCGCAGCTCCTGGGCATCCCCCTGCGCCGCCTCTCCACCTTGGTCTGGCTCATCGCCGGTGGGTTGGCCGCGCTGACCGTCATGGTCAACGCACCGTCGCAGGGGGTGACCCAATCCGTCCTGGCCGGCCCCACCCTGTTGCTGCCGGCGCTGGCCGCCGCTGTGGTGGCCCGCATGGAGAGCCTCCCGGTGGC
Source organism: Acidimicrobiales bacterium (assembly GCA_035552095.1). Taxonomy (GTDB): domain Bacteria; phylum Actinomycetota; class Acidimicrobiia; order Acidimicrobiales; family RAAP-2; genus Bog-473. The sequence goes on from DASZMA010000080.1 coordinate 35,311, forward strand.
CTTCGGGGCCGGGGTCGGACTGGGCTTGGTCAACGCGCTGATCAACTTCAACGTGCGCCAGGTGGCGGTGACCGACGTGGTCCTGCTCGGGGTGATCCTGCTGGCCCTGGCCCTGCAGCGGTTCGGCTCGCGCCAGGTGCAGCTCACCGAGACCTGGTCCTCCACCGGCATGCCCAAGAAGATCCCGGCCGCGTTGCGCCGCCTGCCCGAGGTGCGGGTGACCAAGTGGGTGCTCTGCCTGGCCGTGGCCGCCGTGGCCTGCGCCGTGCCCTACCTGGCCGGTCCCGGCGGCACCCTCGAGTACACCGTCGCCCTGGTCTTCGGCCTGGCCGCGCTCTCGCTGGTCGTGCTCTCGGGTTGGTCGGGCAGCGTGAGCCTGGGCCAGTTCGCCTTCGCCGGCATCGGCGGCGTGGTGGCCGGTGACCTCATTGAGAAGGCCAACGTCGATCTGATCCAGGCCCTGCTGGCCGCGGCCGCCGTCGGCGCGGTGGCCGCGCTCGTGGTGGGGCTGCCCGCCCTCAAGGCCCGGGGCGACTTCCTGGCGGTGACCACCCTGGCCCTGGCCGTCTGCGTCAGTACCTACTTCCTCAACCCGGCCAACTTCCCGCGCGCCATTCCCCAGGACATCGTCCGCCCCTTCTTCCTGCAACGCATCGACCTGACCAACAACCGCGCCCTGTACTACTTCTGCCTGGTGCTCCTGGCCATCGCTGTCTTCCTGGTGCACGGGCTGCGCCGGGCCCGCACCGGCCGGGTGCTCCTGGCCACCCGGGACAATTTCGAAGCGGCCGAGGCCATGGCGGTGCCGACGGTGCGGGCCCGCCTGGCCGCTTTCATGTTGGCCGGCGCCCTGGCCGGCGTGGCCGGGGCGCTCTACATCGTCACGCTGCGAGCGGTGGAGCAGGCGACGTTCGACCCCAGCCTCAGCCTGCTGGTCTTCTCCATGGCCGTCATCGGCGGCATGGGCTCCATCACGGGCACCCTGCTCGGGGTGGCCCTCATCCAGATCGCCACCTACAGCCTGCCGCAGTACCAGCAGCTCATCGCCGGCGCCGGCCTTCTGCTGGTGCTGGTCGTCCTGCCGGGCGGCCTGGCCCAGGGCCTCGAACGCGTCCGCGACCTCATGCTGCGCCGGGTGGCCCAACGCCGTGGGCTGGCGACGCTGCCCCTGGGGCCGTTCGAGACGGTTGCCGGGCCCGCCGACCGGCTGGAGGCACCGGTGACCGTCGGGACGACAGACCACGAGGTCCTGCTGCGCTGCCGAGCCATCGAGGCGTCCTACGGCTCGGTGCAGATCCTCTTCGGTGTCGACCTGTCGGTGCGGTCGGGCGAGATCGTGGCCCTGTTGGGCACCAACGGCGCCGGCAAGTCGACCCTGTTGCGCTGCGTGAGCGGTCTGCTCGGCCTCGGAGAGGGGCGGATTGACTTTGACGGCCAGCGCATCGACGGGCTGAGCGCCAACGAGATCGCCCGCCGCGGCGTGGCCCTGGTGCCCGGCGGCCGCGGCGTGTTCCCCAACCTCACCGTCCGGGAAAACCTGGACCTGGGCGCCTGGCTGACCCGCAAGGACGCGGTCCGGGTGGCCGCGGCCAGCGCTCGCTTGTTGGCGCTCTTCCCCGCGCTGGGGCATCGCCTGACCCAGCGGGCCGGGAACCTCTCGGGCGGTGAGCAGCAGATGCTGTCACTGGCCATGGCGCTCATGATCACCCCGCGGCTGCTGCTCATTGACGAGCTCTCGCTCGGTTTGGCTCCGAGCGTGGTGGCCGAGCTGCTTAATGTCGTGCGCGACCTCAACGCGGACGGCATCACCGTGGTGGTGGTGGAGCAGTCGGTGAACGTGGCCCTCACACTGGCCGAGCGGGCCGTCTTCATGGAGAAGGGGGAGGTCCGCTTCAGCGGCCCCACGGCCGAGCTGTTGGAACGCCCCGACATCCTGCGCTCGGTCTTCATTGCGGGGGACCATGGCCGGGCCAGCGGGTCGTCCCCGCTCGCCGCGGTGGCGCCCGCGACCGTCGCCAATGGGCACGCCGGCAACGGGACGACGCCCCCGTCATCGGCGCTCGATGCGCCGGCCGCCCTTGAATGCCGGAAAGTGTCCAAGCGCTTCGGTGGGATCCAGGCCATCGACGGTGTCGACCTGACCCTGCGCCGGGGGCAGATCCTCGGCCTGGTCGGCCACAACGGCGCCGGCAAGACCACGCTGTTCAACCTGATCTCGGGATTCCTCGAGCCCGACGCCGGCCACATCGTGATGGGGGAGCTCAACATCGACCTGCTCCCGCCCTACCGCCGGGCCGAGGCCGGCTTGGGCCGCTCCTTCCAGGAGGCCCGTCTCTACCCCTCGCTCACCGTGGCCGAGACCATCGCCGTGGCCCAGGAGCGCCACCTGACCTCGCGTCACATGGTGGCCGCCGCGCTCCGGCTGCCGGCGTCGCTCGACGCCGAGGTGGCGGCCTGGGCCCGGGCCGACGAGCTGGTCGAGCTGCTGGGGCTGGGCCCCTTCGTCGAGAAGCTCATCGGGGAGCTGTCGACCGGCACCCGGCGCATCGTCGAGTTGGCCTGCGTGCTGGCCCAGGAACCCACCGTGATGCTGTTCGATGAACCGTCGGCCGGGGTAGCCCAGCGCGAGACCGAGGCCCTGGGGTCGCTGCTGGTCAAGGTGCGCCAAGAGACGGCGTGCGCCATCTTGGTCATTGAGCACGACATGCCGCTGCTGGCTTCCATCTCCGACGAGATGGTGGCCTTGGAGCTGGGCACGGTGATCGCCCGGGGCACGCCGGCCGAGATCCTGGCCCACCCCAGGGTGATCGAGTCTTATCTGGGCGTGGACCAGGCCACGATTGAACGGTCGGGGATGCTCACGGGTCCCGGCCACCGCGGCTAGGCACGGCCCAAATTGCTGCGGCCGTTGCTTGACAGGACGGCCGGTTGGGTAAACGATCGTTCGCGTGGTGTGGGCGCGGGTGACAGAGTGAGCCGGTGGTGAGCCGGCCGATCGACCGCAAGGACGCCATCGCCCACGCCGCGGCCAAGCTCTTTGCTGAGCGCGGCTTCGCCGCCGTCGGTATGGACGACCTCGGCGCCGCCGTCGGCATCACCGGGCCGGCCATCTACCGCCACTTCGCCGGCAAGGACGCCGTACTCGAATCCGTGGTGCTCGACCTGCTCGACGAGTTCGTCCGCCAGGCCGACGCGGTCGAAGCGGTGACGCCGGGGGCGGGGGCCCGGGACAGCGCGCTGGACCGCCTGGTCACCACCTCGGTCGCCGTGGCCCTGAGCCACCCGTCCCAGGTGGCCACCTACGTGCGGGAGCGGGGCCGCCTTACCGGCGCCGCCGCCGGCCAGGCCGCGGTGCAGGAACGCCATCTGCGGGCCATCTGGGAGCGCCTGCTCCGCTTGGACGTCCCCTCCCTGCCCAGCGAACTGGTGACCGTCCGCCAGCAGGCGGTGCTGGCGGCCACCGGGGCGATGACGGCGCAGCGGGGGCGGGTGACCCGGCCCCGCTTGGGTCAGTTGCTGGTCGACGGTTCGCTTCGCATGATGCGGATGCCCCCGGCCGCGCCCACCACCGGCCTGGCGCAGGTGGCCGAGCCCGAGTGGCTGCCCCAGGTCAGCCGGCGGGAGACCATTTTGAACGCGGCGCTGACCCTGTTCCGGGCCAAGGGGTACCACGGGGTGGGCATGGATGAGATCGGCGAGGCCGCCGGGATCTCGGGGCCGGCCATCTACCGCCACTACGTCAGCAAGGCCGACATCCTGCTCGACGCCTACGACCGCGTCGGATCCCGGGTCGCCGTCGGGGTCGAGGTGGCCCTGGAAGGGGCGTCCAGCCCGCTCGATGCGCTGCGCCGCCTGATCAGCTCCTACGTCACCATCGCCAGCGACAACGTCAATTTGATCATGGCCACCCGCGAGGAAGGCGCCGCACTGCCCAAGGCCGAGCGGCCACGCCTCTTGCGCCAACAACGAGACATCGCGGAGCGCTGGGCCCGCATCGTGGCCGAACTCCGACCCGATCTCTCCGAGTCAGAGGTGCGGAGCCACGTCGGCTGCGTGTTCCCCATGGTCAACCACGTGGTGCAGCTGCCGGCCCGGGTACTGGACCGGGGACCCGAACTCGAGGCCCTGGCCGAAGCGTTCCTGCTGGCCTGACGGGCCGGCTGCCTTTGTTAACGCTCGTTGACAGAGCTTGGCCCGATGCCCTATCGTCAGCGCCTGGCTTGGTGCGCCCAGTCGGCGCGGCGGCCCCACAATCGCAAACAGAAGGGAAGACCCATGTCAGCACGGGTATTTGTCATCGGCGTCGGCATGACCAAGTTCGAGAAGCCGGGCTCCAAGGAGTGGGACTACCCCGACATGGGGCGTGAGGCGGGCCAGAAGGCGCTGATCGACGCCGGCATCGACTACTCCCTGATTGAGGAGGCCTTCCTGGCCTACTGCTACGGCGACTCGACCACGGGGCAGCGGGCGCTGTACGAGCTCGGGCTGTCGGGCATCCCGGCCATCAACGTGAACAACAACTGCTCGACCGGGAGCTCGGCCCTCTACCTCGGGCGCAAGTTCATTCAGGGTGGCCTGGCCGACTGCGTCCTGGCGCTGGGCTTCGAGAAGATGGAGAAGGGCAGCCTCGGGGTCAAGTACACCGACCGGACCATGCCGCTGGACAAGCACTTCATGGACATGAACGAGCGCCGCGGCATCACGGGCAGCCCGCCGGCGGCCCAGATGTTCGGCAACGCCGGGCGCGAGTACATGGAGCGCTACGGCGTCAAGGCCGAGTCCTTCGCCCGCATCGGTGAGAAGAACCACCGCCACTCGGTGAACAACCCCTACAGCCAGTTCCAGGACGAGTACACGTTGGAGGACATCCTCAACGCGCCGATGATCCACGACCCGCTCACCAAGTTGCAGTGCTGCCCCACCTCGGACGGCGGGGCGGCGGTCGTGCTGGCCAGCGAGCGCTTCGTGGCCCAGCACGGGCTGGAGGACCAGGCCGTCGAGATCATCGGACAGGCCATGACGACTGACTTCGCGTCGACCTTCTCGGGTTCGGACATGAGCCTGGTCGGCTTCGACATGACCAAGGCGGCGGCCCAGTCGGTCTACGAGCAGTCCGGTCTCGGCCCCGAAGACGTCGACGTCATTGAACTGCACGACTGCTTCAGCGCCAACGAGCTGATCACTTACGAGGGCCTCGGGCTCTGCGCCGAAGGCAAGGCGGGCGAGCTGATCGACTCGGGAGCCGTCACCTACGGTGGCCAGGTCGTGGTCAACCCCTCGGGCGGCCTCATCTCCAAGGGCCACCCGCTGGGCGCCACCGGCCTGGCCCAGTGCTCGGAACTCACCTGGCAGCTGCGCGGCCAGGCCGACAAGCGGCAGGTCGACGGCGCGTCGGTCGGCCTGCAACACAATCTGGGTCTGGGCGGCGCCGCCGTTGTGACCATGTACCGAAAGGAAAGCTGAACCATGGCAGAGGACAACATGCTGCAGGACAGAGTGGCCATCATCACCGGAGGTGGGCGCGGCATCGGACGTGAGCACGCCCTGCTGTTCGCCTCGCTGGGAGCCAAGGTCGTGGTGAACGACCTCGGCGGCGCCATCGACGGTTCCGGGTCCGACATTTCGGCCGCCCAGGCCGTGGTGGACGAGATCGCCGCCGCTGGTGGCCAGGCCGTGGCCAGCACCGACAGCGTGACCTCCTTCGACGGGGCCAAGGCCATCGTCGACCTGGCCACCGCCACCTTCGGCGACCTCCACGTCGTGGTCAACAACGCCGGGATTCTGCGCGACCGCATGCTGGTGTCGATGAGCGAGCAGGAGTTCGACGACGTGATCGCCGTCCACCTCAAGGGCACCTTCAACATCACCCGCCACGCCGCCGAGGTCTGGCGCGAGAAGGCCAAGTCGGGCGACATCGTGGACCGGGCCATCGTCAACACCAGCTCGGGTGCCGGGTTGCACGGCAACGTGGGCCAGACCAACTACTCCGCCGCCAAGGCCGGCATCGCCGCCATGACGGTGGTCAACGCCATGGAACTCAACCGCTACGGCGTGCGGGCCAATTGCATCGCCCCGGTAGCGCGCACCCGCCTGACCCTGCAGACCCCCGGTCTCAGTGACGCCATGGGCAAGCATGTGTTCGATCCCGAGAACATCTCGCCGCTGGTGGCCGTCCTGGCCGCCGCCACCTGTCCCTTCAACGGCCAGGTCTTCAGCGTCTACGGGGGCTCGGTGGGCATTTACGGCGGCTGGTCGATCGCCGAGGAAGTCTCGACCGACGACCGCTGGACGCCGGCGTCCCTGGCCACGGCCATGGACGCGCTGCCCCGCACCGTCGAGGTCAACAGCCAGATGACGGCGCTGGTCAAGGCGATGCAGAGCTGACCGTCCCGGTCGTGACCTGGGGATGACGTGCCGGCCGGCCCTTCCGGACTGAGCGAGGCGGCGCTGGCCGCTGCCGAGGTGCACCCCCTCCTGTGCGCCGTGGCCCAGCTCACCGGCGACCTCAGCCTGCTGCGGCCCGAGTTCGCCCCGGACCAACTGCAGCTCCTGCTACCCGGGCGCGGCCTGGGTCCCGAGCAGGAGGCGGCGGCCCGGGCGGCCGCGGCGGCGGCCTTGGCCGACCACGCCGGGTCGGGCGCCCCGGTCCGCCCGCTGACCCCCGAGGAGTTGGGCCTGGTCTTCGACTTCCTGGTCGGGGCCGCCTCGACCCCGCAGTGGTCGGAGTTCTTGAGCGAGGAGTTGGCCCTCGACGGCGGCGACCGGCGCGCCCCGACGTGGCACCTCTCCGAGGTCCGGCCGGAGGAGTCGTTGCGCTGCGCCATCGTCGGGGCGGGCGTGTCGGGCCTGGCCATGGCGCATCGGCTGCGCCAGGCGGGCGCCGAGGTCACCATCTTCGAGAAGAACGAGGACGTGGGCGGCACCTGGCTGGAGAACGTGTACCCGGGCTGCCGGGTCGATGTGCCCAACCAGCTGTACAGCTTCTCCTTCGCCCAGACCGACGAGTGGGCCGGTCGCTTCTCGGCCCAACCGGACCTGCTGGCCTACGTGCGCCGGGTGGCCGACGACCTGGCCTTGCGACCGCTCATCGCCTTCGGGACCGAGGTGACCGAGGCCCGCTTCGACGACGAGGCGCGGCAGTGGCGGGTCGAAGTGCGCCGGCCCGACGGGTCGACCACCTGTTCGAACTTCGACGTCCTCATCAGCGCGGTCGGCCAGCTGAACCGCCCGTCCTTCCCGGCCATCGAGGGGCGGGATGAGTTCGCCGGCCCCTCCTTCCACTCGGCGGCCTGGGACCACCGCGTGCCGCTGGCCGGCCAGCGGGTGGCGGTCATCGGGACCGGGGCCAGCGCGGCCCAGTTCGTGCCGACGGTGGCCGACCAGGCGGACCACGTCGACCTCTACCAGCGCACGCCACCCTGGATGCTGCCGACCGAGAACTACCGCGATCCGTTCCCTCCCGACTACCACACCCTGCTGGCCCGCCTGCCCACCTACGGGCGCTGGGACCGCCTGTGGCAGTTCTGGTTGATGCACGAAGGGCTGCTGCCGACGGCCCGGGTCGATCCGGCGTGGGGTGACATGCGCCACTCGGTCAGTGCGGCCAACGAGTTCGTGCGGGCCATGCTGGTCGACGTGTTGCGGGCCCAGGTGCCCGAGCCGGCGCTCTTCGAGAAGATCGAGCCCCACTTCCCGCCCTTCTCCAAGCGGGCCCTGCGCGACGACGGCATCTGGGCGGCCACCCTGCGCCGGCCCCATGTCGAGGTCATCACCGAGAAGATCGAGCGCATCACCGCCGAGGGCATCCGCACCGAGGACGGCGCCGAGCACCCGGCCGATGTCCTCATTTACGGCACCGGCTTCTCGGCCTCGCGGTTCCTCACCCCGATGCGCCTCTTCGGGCGGGGTGGCGTCGAGCTCAACCAGCAGTGGGACGGCGACGCCCGGGCCTATCTCGGCATGGCGGTGCCGGGGTTCCCCAACTTCTTCATGCTGTACGGGCCCAACACCAACCTGGTCGTCAACGGCAGCATCATCGTGATTGTCGAGTGCCAGGTCCGCTACATCGTCGAGGCGTTGGGCCAGTTACTGGCCGGCGGGCAGCGGGTCATGGCCTGCCGGAGCGACGTGCACGACGACTACAACATCGAGATCGACGCCGGCAACCAGCAGATGGCCTGGGGCGTGGCCGAGGTGCCCAGCTGGTACCGCAACGCCAAGGGCCGGGTCACCCAGAACTGGCCCTTCGGACTGCTCGACTACTGGCAGCGCACCCGCCGGCCCGACCTGGACGACTACGAGCTCACGTGAACCGGCCATCGTGAATGCGGCCGGGAGCGAGGAGCTGCGGGCGATCCTGGCGCTGGTGCCATCCGACTTCGCCGACCCCGGAGCCGATTACCTCGCGGTGCGCCAGATGCTCGGCCCCTTCCACGGCCATCCGGTACCGGGCCACATCAGCGTGGAGGAGACGGAGCTCGGGGGCGTGCGGGCGGCCTGGTACGACGACCGCCGGACCGCCCGTCGCGACCGGGTGGCCTTCCACTGCCACGGCGGCGGCCTGGTCGCCTGCCCGCTGGAGGCGTACCACTTCTACGGCGCCATGCTGGTGGAGCAACTGGGAGTCCGGGTCGTCCTGCCCGATTACCGCCTGGCTCCCGAGCACGTCTTCCCGGCGGCTCACGACGACTGCCTCAACGCCTACCGCGGTCTGCTCGAGAGCGGGGTGGACCCGGGCCGGGTGGTGGTGATGGGGGACTCGTGTGGTGGCGGGTTGGCCCTGAGCACGCTGATCGCCGCCCGCGACGCCGGGTTGCCCATGCCGGCCTGCTTCGTCTCGGTCTCGGGCTGGTTCGACCTCTCGGTGGCCCGCCCGGCCGAGACGGGCGTGGCCGATCCGTTCCTCAGCGCCGAGTGGGTGCGCAACCGCGGGCGTGACTACACGGCGAACCGGGTGGCGCTGGAGGACCCGCGGGTCTCGCCCGCCTTCGCCGACCTGAGCGGGTTGCCCCCGCTCTACCTGCCGGTGGGGCAACACGACACGGTGCGCGAGGGGGTGCTCGACCTGGCCGCCTCGGCTTTGCGGTCCGGGGTGGCGGTGACCCTGGAGTCGTGGCCGGGCGTTGGGCACGGCTGGCAGGGTCTGGTGGGGGCGGGGGTCCCCGAGGCCACCGCGGCCTGGCGGCGGACGGCCCAGTTCATTGACGCACTGACTCAGGCGGTCTGACGCGCCTCGGGCCACGGGATGACGGGCGCCACGCCCGGGCGGCGGGCGGGCCGGTCGCTGTCGCCGCCGATGTCCTCCAGCGTGCGCCGGGCCGGTTCGGGCAGCACGGTGGTCACCAGGAAACCGAGGACGGCCGAGATACCGGCCACGGCCAGCAGGCCGCGCAGGCCGATGTGGTCTTGCAGCACCGGGACCAGGAACACACCGACAAAGGCGCCAAGCTTGCCGATGCCGGCGGCCATCCCGTGTCCGGTGGTGCGCACGCTGACCGGGAAGACCTCGGAGGGCAGCACGAACGTGGTGGTATTGGGCCCGAACTCAATGAAGAAGTAGCTGAGGCCGAGGATGGCCAGGAACGGGCCCACGTGTTCGGTCAGCGGGGGGAAGATGGCCAGGGTCAAGTAGGACAGCGCCATCACCGAGAACCCGATGAACTGCAGGCGCCGATGCCCGATGCGGTCCATGCGCATGACGGCCAAGAGGTAACCCGGCACAGCGAAGAGGACGAACATGCCGAGGGACCAGGCCAGCTTGGTCTCCAGCGAGGCGGTGGCGTTGACCTTGTTGAGGATGGCCGGCAGCGACAGCGTGTTGCCGTAGTAGGCGTAGTCGAACAGGAACCACGATCCCGCCGTCCCGAGCAGCAGGAGCAGCATGCGGGGATTGGTCAGGAACTCGCCCAGCCGCATGCGACGGCTGGCGGCAGCAGCGTCGTCCGGTCCGCTGACCACACCTTCGGAGAACCGGGTCACCTCGCGGGCCGCCCGCTCCGACTCGCCCTTGACCTGGGCCAGGTAGCGGGGGGACTCGGGCATTTTGGAGCGCAGGTAGACCACCCCGGCGGCGGGAAGGGCACCGAGGCCCAGGAGCAGGCGCCAGGTCAGATTGCCGCTGATGCCCGAGGAGAGCAGGACCAGGGCCACCAGCGGCCCCACGATGAGACCGAGGGCCTGCATGGAGAAGACGAGGCCGACCAGCCGGCCGCGGTCCGCCCGGTTGGAGTACTCGCTCATGAGCACGGCGGAGACGGGATAGTCGCCGCCTATGCCGAGTCCGAGAATGAGACGGGCGGCCACCAACCAGAGGAAACCGGGAGCGAAGGCTGAGGCCAGCGCACCGAAGACCATGATCACAGCCACGGTGACGTAGACCTTCTTGCGGCCGATGACATCGGCGATCCGGCCGAAGGTGAACGCCCCCACGAAGGCGCCGAGGATGGCCGCCCCGGTGACCCAGCTGGTCTGCAGGGTGCTGAGGTGCCACTGCACGGCCACCAGGGCCGCCGCCGTGGCGATCACGAAGAGGTCGTAGGCGTCGGTGAAGAAGCCGACCCCCGAGATGATGACGGTGCGGCGGTGGAACCGGCTCGGGGGCGCCTCGTTCAGCCGGTCGGTCACGCTGGAGCCCTGACCTGGAGGTTCGGTCGTCACGGGCATCGTCGTCCCCTTGGCTTCGCCCCCTGACGGTCGCGTGAACATCGAGCCCCACTCTTTCGGGCCAAGGTGAACCCGAAACCATCCGAAAGTGAACGTAACGCGAACAAACCGCGAACTTTTGGTGTGCGACCCCACTAACGTACGGGCGCCATGGCCCCCGAGTCTTCCAATATCGAGCTGATCGACACCCGGATGAACCAGCTGTTCGCACTGGTGTCGGAGGCGCTGGCCGGCGCCACCCAGGCCCTCTTGAGCAACGATGTGGCCACCGGGCTGGCCGTGGTGGAAGGCGACCAGTCGGTGGACGACCTTACGGCCGACGTCGAGCTCCTGGTCTGGCAGCAGATCGACCACGAAGAGCCGCCGACCGGTATCACCTTGCGTCACCTGGTGGGGATCCTCCTGATTCTGCCCGAGCTGGAGCGCTCGGGTGACCTGGCCGAGCACATCGCCCAGCGGGCCGTGACGAATCTGGGGGCGCAGATGAGCCCGCTCAGTCGGGGCATCGTGCAGCGCATGGCTGAGGTAGCCCTTGAGATGTGGCGCGACGCGGCTGATGCCTACGGCGACCGGGCCTCCCGGGCCGAGGCGTTGGAGGAAGCCGACGAGGAGATCGATATTCTGCACGAGCGCCTGACCAACGAGATCGCGGCCGAGGCGATGCCGACGGCTATCGGAGCCCAAGTGACGCTCCTGGCCCGCTTCTACGAACGGTTGGGCGACCACGCGGTCAACCTGGCCCGCCGGGTCGAGATGTTGCAGCGCCCCGTCTGACCGTTGCGGTCACCGATATGGCGGTGGCACGGCGCGCTCGAACGAACGTTGGCGCGATGGCGCACGACAAGTGACCGGCCGGTAATGACAGTCGAGGGAGCCGCAATCTGTGGGTTCGGTTGCGTCGACGGTGCAGGCCGGGTGGTTGTGCGGGTTCGGGTCCTAGGGCCCTGTTTTTGGTAGCCCGGAGCATGCATTCTGGTAAAGCCGATCGTGCTCTCGGGCGTGATGGCACTGGCAGAGGGCCAGGAGCGCGGGGGAGATCTATTGACCCGCGGCAGAGGATGGGGGAGACTCATGCACGGCGAGGAGACACCACGTGTCGGGAATTGTCGGATTCCAAATCGAACTGCTGGGCCGCGTCATCGGCGCACCGGGCTCGGCCCTATTGATCGGAGCACGTCCGTGAAGGGTTTCGCACGCGCAGCAGGTGCCGCGTCCCGCTTGACGCGCCGCGGCGCCGTCATCGGCGCGGCGTCACTCGTCATCGTGGGCAGTGTCGTCGGGCTGGGCAGCACCAGCGTGACCGCAGCCACCAAGAACGCCATTCCGCTGCCGCCCATTGTGTCGGGTCTCAAGGGCCTCCTGACCGGGACCACCACGACCACGGTGCCGAAGGCCGTGGCGCCGTTGGCCCCGACCTCGGTGACCGCGGTGCAGAACGGGGCCGCGCCGGATCTCAAGGCAACCTGGAAGTACTCGACGGCCGGGACGGCCGCCACGGGCGCGGTGGTGCAGCTCTACTCCGTCACCAACGCCCAGGACGCCGGGGCCATCTTCCAGGGTCAGATCGTCTGCGGCAACGCGTGCACCTCGACCATCTTTCGCGAGCTGACCTTCGGGACGCTCTACGCGTTCCTCGTCTACCCGACCAATGCGGTGGGGACCGGCGCTCCGACCGGTTCGGCCGCACTGGCGCCCACGACGGCCTGCACGGTTGGCGCGTGCGTGTCCCTCAACGCCACCGCGCCCATCGGCGCGGCCAACCACGCCGCGTCAGGGCTCCTGGTCTCGCTCTTCCCGCTGGGCAACGACCAGGTCGACACGGCCGCACTCAAGACGACGATGTGGCGCGGCTCGCCCGGGTACAACGCCGACGGCACGCTGAACTGGTCCAGCTGGAACGTGGCGACGGCCGATGCCGTGCCGACCACCATGGTGCTGTCCAACCTGTGGTCGGGTGCCCACGGCGGCAACCCACCGACCCCCTGGTCCAATTGGACGGCGTACACCACGTGGGTGAAGAGCACCGTGACCGCCGTGGTGGCCAGCAAGGAGGCGGTGAACTACTGGGAGGTGTACAACGAACCGGGCGGGGCCGGCTACTACAGCGCGGCGAACTACGCCACGGTCACGCCGGCCCTCCTCCTCCAGCAGTTCCTGGTGACCTACCAGGCCATCAAAGCGGTCGCTCCGACGGCCGCCATCATCGGGCCATCGCTGGAGCACTGGGCGGATTACCCCAACGAATACGCCGCCAAGGGAGGGACGTCACAGGAGTTCGACATGGTCACCTTCTTGAACTTCGCCGTCACCAACAACCTCCAATTGGCTGCCATCTCCTGGCACGAGATCGATGACACCGGCGGGCCCAACCCGAGTGAGAACACGCTGGCCCCGTCCACCCTGGAAGACCACGTGGCCGAGGCCCGCAGCCTGATCGCGGCCCGCCCTTCGCTCGGCAATCCCCAGATATTCATCAACGAGTACGCCCTGCCCGAAGTGCAGCTGATCCCGGGCTGGGACGTCGGCTACCTGGCGGCGTTGACGACGGCCGGCGTGAATTCGGCCAGTCGGGCCTGCTGGAGCAACAACTGCATGAGCCCCACGCTGGACGGGCTCTTGGGCAGCGACGGCGTGACGCCGCAGAACAGCTACTGGGACCGCATGATCTACGCCTCCATGAGCGGCAACATGGTCACGACCACCTCGACCAGTGACTTCGTCTCCGCCCTCGGCTCGTACGACTCGACCACCGGCGCGGTGACCGGGCTGATCGGACGTGGAGTGGGGTGCAACCAGGAATCGTGGTGTACCACGACGTGGCCCTCCAGCACGCTGGCCGCCCCGACCGCGGTCACGGTGACCGTGACGGTGCCGTGGTCCTCGGGCACGGCGAAGATCTCACTGACCGATGTGCCGGGCCAGACCATCGGCAACACGCCGGCGCCGGCCCCCGTGCTGAGCACGGCCCCCATCGCCCCCACTGGGAGCGGGACGGGCACCATCACCGTGACCATCCCCGCCTTCGCCGACGGGGACGCCTACGGGTTGAGCATCACCCACTGATCCGGCCGGGGCGCCGCTCGCTCGGCCCCGACGAATCCCCGGGCGCCACGGGGACTTCTCAGGGTGACACTTGGGTTGCAGATTGAAGGCGGCCGACGGCCGGTGCCGCCGGCAACTGGGCGGGCGGAGCCGGCGCGTGTCACTCAAGGACCTCCCGGTGCGACGAGGGCGTACATGGCGGTTGTCGCGGCGGCGTCGCCTCGGTAGGGTGCCCTCGTCGGGTTGACCAGTGGGGGGTACGTGATGAGTGCCATGGGCGGACGTGGGCGTGGGCGTGTCGGTGCGGTGACCAGAGCATCGCTGCTGGTTGGGACCGCCGGGATCCTGGTGGGGTCGTTCCTGGTGGCCATCCCCGGCGTCGCCGGCGCGGTCGGCGCGACGTGGTTCGTCAACCCGGCCGGTGACGACAGCAACAGCTGCGCTTCGGCGGGGGCGCCGTGCAGGACCATCGCCCACGCCCAGGCGTTGGCCAGCGACCTCGACACCATCAGCCTGGCCCCGGGCACCTACACCGGCGCCCTGATCATCACCAAGGCGGTCAACATCGTGGGGGCCGGTCAAGGGACGACGTTCATTGACGCGGCGGAGACCACTCCTTCCGCATCGAGCGCGTCCGCCATGCTGGTGGAGCTGGGCGCCACCGACACCAATCCGCTGACCGTGAGCGGCGTGACCATCGAGCGCGGTATCAGCAAGTTCGGCGGCGGCATTGAGCTGGTCACCGGCACGATGGTGGTCAACAATTCCACCATCACCAACAACCAGGCCGGTGGCATCGCGTCGTCGACCGGCGGCGGCGGTATCGGCGTGCTGGGCAGCGTCATCGGCACCACCCAGAACCTCACCCTCAACGGCGACACCATTTCCCATAACAAGACGGTCGCCTTCAGCGGGCTGACCCTCAACGGCGGCGGCCTCTACCTGGCCGGCCCGACCGCCATCAATAGTTCGACCATCTCGGCCAACTCCACGGCCGGTTCGGCCTTCGGCGGCGGCGCCTACGTGGCCAAAGTGGTGGCGGCCGACACGCCGATCCTCACCGCCACCGACACCACCTTCAGCGGGAACAGCTCGGTGGCCGGTGGTGGCATCGCCGTGGCCAGCGGTGGCCAGGTGAGCCTGACCGGCGACGGGGTCAGCCCGAGCGCGGTCAGCTCCAACACCGGCACGGACGGGGCCGGCGTCTATGACGCGGCCACGGCCAGCTTCACCAACACCACGCTGGCCAGCAACGTGGCCTCCTTCGAGGGCGGCGGCCTGTACGACACCGGCGCCGCCACCTTCACCGGGTCCACGCTGACCGGCAACACCGCCGCCACCGCCGGTGGTGGGTTGGTGGCGATCCAGGGGGTGGCCACCGACACGCCCACGGTCACCATGCAGACCACCACGATCGGGGGCAGTGTGGCCGCGGTCGGTGGTGGGGCGTACGTCACCAACGCCTCGACGCTCACCATGACCGGCGGCGGCATCAGCTCCAGCTCGGCGCTCGATGGCGGCGGGGCCTACGTAGCCGGTGGCGGCACCGCCAACCTGAGCGGGGTCACCTTCGGCAGCGACCTGGCCAGCGCCGGCAGCACGGCCAATGCCGGCCTGGGCGGCGGGATCTTTGACGCGGGCAGCCTCTCCATCACCGGCCACTCGGTGCTGAGCGGGAACCGGGCGGCGCCGTCGACGGCGTCCTCGGTGGCCACCGGTTGGGGTGGCGCGGTCTTCGAGGGCCCGGCGGCCGCCGGCAACGCGCCCACCTTCACCCTGACCAACAGCTCCATCAGTGGTGGCACGCTGGCCGCGGGCACCGACAACGCGGCGGTCGGTGGTGGCATCGCCGTGGCCGGCAACATCCTGGGCACGGTGGCCCCCGGCTTCACCGCCACCGCCGGCCACTTCACCGGCAGCGGGGACACCTTCTCGGGCAACACCGCCGTCGACGGCGGCGGGGCCTACGTCGGTGGGAACGCCGCCTTCTCCACGTCGAGCTTCAGCACCAACTCGGCCGCCGGCTCGACCCTGGCGCTGGGCGGCGCCATACTCGTCGGCAAGGTGGCGGCGGGCGACGTCCCGCTGGCCACGATCAACGCCACCTCCTTCACCCAGAACGTCGGGGTGTTGGGTGGCGCCATCGCGGTGAACTCCTCCTCCACCGTGAACCTGGGCAGCGGGAGCACCCTCAGCCAGAACCAGGCCACCAACAGCGGGGGCGGCCTGTACGAGGGCGGCACCGCCACCATCGCGGATACCACCTTCACCGCCGACACGGCGGCCGAGTTCGGCGGCGGGATCTTCGACGGCTCCATCGCGGCGGCCGACACGCCGAGCGTGACCGAGTCCAACGTCACCATGACCGGCAACACCGCCGCCGTCGAGGGCGGCGGGGTGGCCGTGGCGGCCAGCGCCACGCTGACCCAGACCGGCGGCTCCATCGACAACGGCACCTCGCCGATCGCCGGTGGCCTCCTGGTGGCCGGAGGTGGCAAGGCGTCGGTCAGCGGGGCCGACATCTCGGGCAACACGGCCACCGATGACGGCGGCGGCGTCTTCAACCTGGGCTCGCTCACGCTGGCCAACACCACGCTCACCGGCAACCAGGCGGTGCCCACGTCGGCCAACCCCACCACCACCGGCTTCGGCGGTGCCATCTACAGCGGGACCACCGCCGCTTCCAGCACGGTGCTCCTGACCCTGACCGGTGACACGCTGTCAGGCAATACGGCCAACGCGGGGAGCGCCCTGATCACGGCGTCATCGGGATCCGGTGACACCACCAACGCCTCGGTCACCAACACCACCATCACCGGCAATACGGCCGGGCCCAGCTTCGGTGCGGTCGTGGCCTTCGATCCCCTCAGCATCACCTCGAGCACCATCAACGCCAACGCCGCTCCGACCGCGGCTGGTGGGAGTGGTGGCCTCTTCTTGGGGACGACCGCGGTCAGCCTCTCGGGCAGCGTGGTGGCGGGGAACAGCGGCGGCAACTGCTCCTCGGCGGTGATGGACGGTGGCTACAACCTGACCGATGCCGGCGCCGCCACCTGTGGCTTCAGCTCGGCCAAGCACGATCTCACGGCGCCACCCCAGCTGGGTGCGCTGGGAGCCAACGGCGGGCCCACGCCGACGGAGCTGCCGGCCGCCTCCAGTCCCCTCATCAACGTGATCCCGGTCACCACGGCCACCGGCGTCACCGATGCCGTGACGGCCGCCCCGGTCGTCCTCTGTGCCACCGGTGCCACCGATCAGCGCGGCGTGTCCCGGCCTCAGGGTGCCACCTGTGACATCGGGTCGGTCGAGGCCGGCGTGCAGGCTCCCGGACTCTCGGGGCCGGCGTCGGCCACCTTCATCGTGGGTGCGGCCGGCGGCCCGGTCACCTTCACCGCCACCGGCATACCGACGCCGGCGCTCAGTGAGTCCGGCGCCCTGCCCAGCGGCGTGACGTTGACTGACAACGGCAACGGGACGGCCACCCTGGCCGGCACCCCGGCCGCGGGCACGGTGGGCAGTTACCCGATCACCATCGGGGCGGCCAACGGCACCCCGCCCAACGCCACCCTGTCCTTCACCCTGACGGTCGACCAGGCCGCCGCCCTCACCGGGCCGGCCAGCGACACCTTCACGGTGAACTCGCCCGGCAGCGACACCTTCACCGCCACCGGCACACCGACGCCGGCGCTCAGTGAATCCGGCGCCCTGCCCAGCGGGGTCACCTTCACCGACCACAGCGACGGGACGGCCACCCTGGCCGGTACCCCGGCGGCGGGTACGGTGGGGACCTACCACCTGGTGATCACCGCCCACAACGGCGAAGGAGCGGATGCCACACTGCCCTTCACCCTCACCGTGGTCCCGGCGGTGTCCATCCTGACCACGACGCTGCCCGGTGGCACGGTCGGCGTGCCCTACAGCGCCACCCTGGCCGCCGCCAACGGCAAGAGCCCCTATCTCTGGTCGACCGTCGCCGGCGCCCTGCCGGCCGGCCTGGTGCTGACGGCCAACGGCGTCATCAGCGGGCGGCCCACCGGTCCGGCCGGCACGGCGAACTTCACCGTTGAGGTGACGGACTCGGCCATGCCGGCGGGCACGGCCACCCAGGCCCTCTCGCTCACCATCGCCAAGGGGACGACGACGCTGGTGGTCAACCCGGTCCTGCTGTCGACCTCGGGGCTGCTCATCAAGGTGACGGTGGGCACGGTGTCGGCCACCCTCACCGGCGGCAACCCGGCCCTGCCGATCGCCGGGCAGACGGTGACCTTCATGGCCGGGACGACCACGGTCTGTAGCGGGGTCACCAACGCCAGCGGCGCGGTCACCTGCACCATGTCGATCGGCAACACCCTGTTGGTGATCGCCAACCTGGGCGTCACCGCCCAGTACGCCGGTTCCGACTCGTGGCTACCGTCGAGCGGGAGCGCCGGGCTGCTCTGACGAGGGTGGCGGGACGGCTGGCTGTGGGCCGGTCAGTTGTCCCGGTTCTCCTCGGGTCGGGCCGAGAGCAGGGAGCCCAGCTGATCGGCCAGGGCTACCGCCACCACGCAGCGTTCCTGGGTGATGGGCAGGGCCGGGGTGGGGGTCAGGATGAAGGTGCCCACATTGCGCCCGCCCCCGCGCACCGGCAGCTCGACCTGGCGGGTGGGCAGGCCGGCTGTGGCCGTGGGCCAGCGCAGTGGGTTGAGGCGGACCGTCCCGTCGGGGTCGATGCGGGCCCCCTTGCCCGTCGGCGCGTCCCAGACGAAGCGGCAGTCCTGCAGGGAGAGCAGTTCGCGCAGCTCGGCGGCCACCGCCATCAGGACGAAGTCGGGCTCCTCGCCGCCGGCGATGCGCTCGGCCATATCGTGCAGGCGGCCCAGCTCGTGACGGCCCTCGACGGCGGCCCGCCGGTGGTGCTGCCCCCGGGCGGCCAGCTCGCCGACCAGCAACCCCACCACCACGAAGAGGATCTCGGTGGTCACGTCGCGGCTGTTGCTGATCCGGAACGACTGGTAGGGCCGGGTCAGGAAGAAGTCGAACGAGACGGCGGCGGTCAGGGCGCACAGGGCGGCGGCGGCGCGGTGGCCCCAGGAGGCGACGGCCACGGTGACCACGACCAGGAGGAGGGCGTCATCGGCCGTATCGAGGTGGCCCCGCCCCGGGATGAGCAGCAGAGCGACGGCCACCGGCGCCGCCACCGGCACCACTCCGGAGAGGAGCCGCTTGGCCGTCACGTACGGTCGGCCGGTTCGGTGACCGAGAGGAGCTCGTAGAGGGGATTGATCATGGCCAGCATCCCGTTGTGCTTGCCCACGGTGGCCTCGACCGCCATCAGGGTGCCGCTGTTGATGCCCGGGATCGATCGCCGGCCCAAGAAGACCAGGGTGATGGCCTCGCCGCTGTTGTCCACCAGCACGCACTCCAGCGTGGAGACACCGGACCAGGGCTGGACCCGCAGCGTCTTGACCTTGCCGGCAATGCGGGCGTGGCACCGCCACTGCAGGGAGGAGATCGGCGTAATGCCGTCGAAGGTGGGCAACGCGATGAGCAACGACTCGGCCCCGGCCGGCCCGGGCCGGCGTGGTTCGCGGCCGCTCTTGGGGGCGACGGCGGCCACGATGCTCTCGTAGCGGTCGATGCCCGGTGCCACCATGAAGGGGACGATGGTGGCGTTGACGTGGTTGAGCTGGCTGACGATGTCGACGATGTAGTCCGCCGTCTGGTCGTGCAGAATCCGGCGCAACGCCTTGCCGTAGGAGCGCCGGGGGAGCAACATGCTGACCTCGGTCTCGCCGTCGGCCAGTTCGGCCGCCAGCTCCAGGGCGGCCCGCCCCAGTCGGCGGTCCGGGCAATCGATGATGTCGAGGGGGAGCTGGGTCAGTCCGACCCGTTGCCAGCGCTCCATCAGCACCCCGGCCCGCTGATCGTCGATGTTGAAGTGCACCACCCTGAGGTCATCGGGCACCAGCGTGCGGGCGTACTGGATGGCCCGTGCCGCGGCCAGGTCGATGCGATCGACCAGGATGACCACGACGTGGCGGCGCAGGATGCGCGCCTCGCAGGCGGCCACGGCCGCCCCCTCTTCGAGCACGGCGTCCTCGTCCCGGTACTGCCGGTTGGTCCGGATGAGGGCGTAGACCAGCGCCGGCATCACCACCACCACGACCCAGGCGCCCTGCTTGAACTCGGTGGCGGCGAACACGACGACGACGACGGCACAGACGAAGGCGGCGAAGCCGCTGACGGCGGCCTGCGCCTTCCAGTGGGGCTCCTTGTGTGTCACGTGGTGCTTGAGCATGCCGGCACCGGCCATGGTGAACCCGGTGAACACACCGATGGCGTACATGGGGATGAGCGCCGCCACCTTGGCCTCGGTGGCTATCAGCAGCGCGATGGAGGCCCCGGCCAGGAGCAGGATGCCGTTGGAGAAGACCAGCCGATGTCCCCGCACGGTGAGCTTGCGGGGCAGGAAGGAGTCCTCGGCCACGAAACTGACCAGGAAGGGGAAGCCGGTGAAGCTGGTGTTGGCGGCCAGGATGAGGATGAGGGCGGTCGCCGCCTGTAAGAGGTAGAAGAACACATGACCGGCGGCGGAAGACCCGTAGACCAGCTTGCCGATTTCCGAGACCACGGTGGGCGTGCCCGAGGTGAAGGGCACGGCGTGAGTGAAGGCGGCCAAGGCGGACACCCCGATGAACATCGTCCCCAGAATGGTGCTCATGAGCACGAGCGTCGTGCGGGCGTTCTTGGCCTGGGGGTCCCGGAAGATGCTCACCCCGTTGGAGATGGCCTCCGTCCCGGTCATGGCTGAGCTCCCGTTGGCGAAGCCCTTCAGGAGGTAGAAGGCGGCGACGCCGAGGATCAATCCGCCGGTGGCATGGCCGAGCGACATGTTCTGGTGGGTCTGGGGGGCGTGGTGCAGCGTGCCCGTTATTTTCTTGACCAGCCCCGCCACGATCAGCACCGCCATATTGGCGATGAAGAAATAGGTGGGGATGGCGAAGAACTTCCCCGCCTCGCGGATGCCGCGTAGGTTGCCGAAGGCCAGCAGCACCACGAAGACGATCGACATGGGCAGCGCGTCGTGCGCCGGGATGGCGGGGACGGCCGAAATGATGGCGTCGGCCCCGGCGGCCACTGACACCGCCACCGTGATGGTGTAGCTGATGAGCAGCGCGGCCCCGGCCACCTGGGCCACGTTGGGGCCGAAGTTGTCCCGGCTCACCACGTAGGACCCGCCCGCCTTGGGGTAGGAGCGCACCACATCGCGGTACAAGATGGTGACCACCGCCAGCACGGCCAGGATGGCGCCGGTGATGGGTGTGACCAGTGAGAAGGCGACCAGCCCGCCGATGGGGACCAGGATGCGCAGGATCTCCTCGCTGGCGTAGGCCGAAGACGACATCACGTCGGACGAGAGGACGGCCAGTGCGGTGGGCTTGCCCAGGCGTTGCCCGCCCAGCTGGTCGCTGACCAGTGGTGGGCCGAGCAGCTTGCGCTTGAACCGGTAGCTGAGCCGCTCCGGCAAGTGGGCCGTCTTGGTGGTGGAGGTCCGGCCCGGGGCCTTGGTCAGTGCTGGCTCGGGCCGGGCCACCCGGCCCTCGAGCGTGGTATCGGTGCTCCCGTCGGTGGGCATGGTCGACTGTCTACCCCGATACCGCAGCGGGTGTGGGGCATCGCCGGTCGGGGCGGTCGGGGCGGTCGGGGCGGTCGGGGCGCCGGCGTGGCGGGACGAGCAAGGTCAGGCCTGGCTGGCCACGATGTCGATCGGCGTGCCGGCGGGGATGCCGGCCAGCTGGGCCAGATCGGCGTCGTGCAGCCTGATACACCCGTGCGAAATGGCGGCACCGGTGGTGCCGATGCGCGAGTCGTCATAGGACGTGATTGGCCCATGGATGGCGATGATGGCGTCGCCCGAGGCCTCCCAGTCGGTGATGGCGTTGGAGTGGGCCGAGGTGACCAGCACGAAGGGCCCGTAGCCGGGATCGGGCGGCGGCACCGTCATGGTCAGGAAGTAGTTGCCGGTCACCGTGGGATCGTCGGGCGTGCCGATGCCGGCCGGGAAGTCGAGGGTCTGCTTGCCGTACTCGAACACGGCCAGGTGCTCGGTGCTGAGGTTGACCACAATGCGGAAGGGCGTGACCGAGAGCGTCACGTCCGCTTGCGGCACCCACGTGGTGGCGCCGTTGGGCCGCTGGGCCAGCCGCACTTCGACCCAGTGAGGCACCGAGTCGATGACCGGCAGGACGGACGGGTAGCCGTACCAATCGGCGGGCACGACCAAGTTCTCGGGCGCGCCCGGGGCGGGGGAGCCGGGGATGGCGCCGTGGGTGGTGGCCACCAGGGTCGTGTCGGCCGGCGCCGTCACGCCCACCGCCGCCACGGCGACGGCGTGGTGGTGTGGCTTGGGCTTGGGCTGGGCCACCGCGTGGCGCGTGCCGCAACCGGAGGCCAACGCAGCGAGCGCCACCAGTGCCACCGCGGCCATGCATGGTGCTCCCCGGCGAACGGACATCTGGCTCCTGAGCTCGGCCCATCACAATACCGCCGTCGGAGGGGACCGCCGGATCGGCGGAGTGGGCCGCCGGATCGGCGCAGCGGGCAGAATCTCACCTGTGACCGACCGTCAGCGCATTGCTTCGGGCTCCCCGTTCGAGCCCACCATCGGATTCAGCCGGGCTCTGCGGGTGGGGCCACGGGTGCTGGTGTCCGGTACCGGTCCCGTCTGGCCCGACGGGTCGTGCCCCGACGATGCGGCGACGCAGGCCCGGCGCTGCCTCGACATCATCGACGCCGCCCTGGCCGAGGCTGGTGCCGGTCCCGCTGACGTGGTGCGCACCCGCATCTACCTGACCGCGGCCGAGCACGCCGACGCCGTCTCCGCCGTGCACGGGGAGCGCTTCGGCCAGATCCGGCCGGCCGCCACCATGGTGGTAGTGGCCGCGCTGTTGGATCCGCGCTGGAAGGTCGAGATCGAAGCCGAGGCCGTCATCGGCCCGGGCTGAGCGCTTCGGTCAGGCCAGGCCCATCACCGCCGCCATCACGACGGCGGCGCCCCGGGTGTCGCCCACCAGGCCCGATTCCATGCGGTTCATGACGTAGCTGACAGCCAGCTCCGCGTCCTGGTCGATGACGATGAGCGATCCGCCGTAGCCGCCCCAGAAGCAGGCGCGCGGTCCGAGCGGCATGAACTCGTTGCCCAGGCCGTAGCCCATGCCGAAACGCAGCGGGACCCCGAGGGCCAGGTCGGTCCCGTTGGCCTGCTCCTCAAATATGGCGTCGGTCCCTTCGGCTGAGAGCAGGCGCACCCCGCCCGACTGCCCCCGCCCGGCGACGATCGACTGAATGGCGGCGACTGAGCGTGCGTTGCCGTGCCCGTTGGCGGCGGGGATCTCGGCTCGACGCCACCAGCCTTGGTTGGCCTGGCTGGCGTCGAGCGGCGGGTTGGTGAAGGTCTTGAGCAGAATGTCCGTCACCTCCATCCCCAAGGCCTCGGGATCGAGCGGCGGGGGAGCCAGCACGTTGGAGACGCGGCGGTCCTCGCTCTCGGGTGTCCCGATGAAGAAGTCGGCCCCCAGCGGCTTGGCCACTTCGCGGTTGAACCAGGTGCCGATGGAGTCCCCGGTGATGCGGCGCACCACCTCACCAATCAGATAGCCCTGGGTCACGGCGTGGTAGCCCGAGGCGGTGCCCGGCTCCCACCAGGGCTTCTGGGCCGCCAGCAACGAGGTGCAGTGCTCCCAGTCGGCCAGCTGCTCCACCTGGAGCGGCTCCTCCCAACCCGAGAGCCCGGCGGTGTGCCCCATCAGGTGGCGCACCTCGACGTGTTCCTTGCCGGCCTGGGCGAACGCGGGCCAGTAGGTGGCCACCGGCGCGTGGAAGTCGAGCTGGCCCCGGTCGGCCAGCATCAGGGCGCACAGGAAGGTCATGGTCTTGGTGGTCGACCAGACGTTGACCAAGGTGTCGCGCTCCCACGGCGTCCCACGCTCGGGATCGGCCAGCCCGCCCCAGAGGTCGACCACCGGCTCGCCGTGGAGCACGACGGCGACCGAGGCCCCGACATCGGCGCCCGAGTCGAGGTTCTCCGAGAGCACGGTGCGCACCCCTTCGAATCTGGCCTCGCAGGTCCCTTGCACGTCTGCCATTTCATTTGCCCCCTTGGTCTCGGCCGCATGCGCCGCCGGCGGACCGCAACCTACGCACAACTCGTCCTGCTCTGCCAGCGCGGGCGCCCAGTGGCGGCCGGTGACGGTCGGTGGCGCTCGGCGACGGTCGGTGGCGCTCGGTGGCGGTCGGTAGGGTGCGTTGATGGAGTCGACCGATGCCGTTGTGGTCGGCTCGGGCCCCAACGGATTGGCCGCCGCGCTCACCATGGCCCGGGCCGGACTGCGGGTCGAGGTGTTCGAGGGTGCCGCCACCCCGGGCGGGGGGACGCGGACCGATGCCCTGACCCTGCCCGGCTTCCGGCACGACGTGTGCTCGTCGGTGCACCCCTCCCTGGTCGCGTCGCCGTTCTTCACCTCGCTCGACCTGGCGGCGTTCGGGGTGAAGATCCTCCAACCCGAGATCGCCTTCGCCCATCCGCTGGCGTCGGGCCGGGCGGCGGCCCTGTACCGCGGCGTGGACGAGACGGCCGACTTGCTGGGCGGGGACGCCGCCGCCTACATCGCCACCGTCGGCCCGCTGGTGGATGGGCTCGACGCCATCGTCCCCTACGTGCTCGGCCCCATGCGCACCATGCCCCGTCATCCGCTCACGCTGGCCCACTTCGCCCGGGTCGGCACGCCATCGGTACGCCACCTCAGCGCGCGCTTCACCACCGACGCCGCCCGGGCCCTGCTGGCCGGCACGGCGGCGCACTCCATGGAGCCGCTGACTGCTCCACTGACCAGTGCCTTCGCCCTGCTCCTCACCGCGCTGGGCCACGGGGTGGGCTGGCCGGTGGTCGAGGGCGGCAGCGCGGCCATCGCCACCGCGCTGGTAAGCGAGCTCACCCGGCTCGGCGGTCGCGTCCACACCGATGCACCGATCGCTTCGCTGTCCGAGCTGCCCCTGGCCCGGGCCGTCCTGCTCGATACGTCGCCCCGCCAGTTCCTCACCCTGGCCGGCCCGCGCCTGGCCCGCCGCCAAGGCCGGCCCTGGGCCCGCTTCCAGCCCGGACCCGGAACCTGCAAGGTCGACTGGGCCCTCGACGGTCCGGTGCCCTGGAGTGCGGCCGCCTGCCACCGAACCACGACGGTGCACGTGGGCGGCACGCTGGACGAGGTGGCGCGCAGCGAAGCCGAAGTGCACGCCGGCCGCCACCCCGAGCACCCCTTCGTCCTGGTTGTCCAGCCCAGCGTGGTCGACCCCAGTCGGGCCCCGGCCGGCCAGCACACACTGTGGGCCTACTGCCATGTGCCCAACGGATCGGCGGTCGACATGACCGAGCGGATCGAGGCCCAGATTGAGCGCTTCGCCCCCGGGTTCCGCGACCGCGTCCTGGCCCGGGCCACCCGGACCGCCACGCAGACCGAGGCCTACAACCCCAACTTCCTCGGCGGGGATATCAACGGGGGACGGGCCAGCCTGCGCCAGACCGCCTTCCGACCGGTGGCCCGGTGGAACCCTTACCGGACCCCGCTCGACGGGACCTATTTGTGCTCCGCCTCCACCCCACCCGGCGGTGGGGTCCACGGCATGTGCGGCTACCTGGCCGCCCGCACCGCGCTGCGGGACCGCTTCGACGTGCGTCTGCCCCCGCTGTCTTCGTCGCGTGGGTCCGGGTAGTTCTGAGATGGGGGTCAACGTGCGCAATGTCCTAAACCCGGCGTTCATCGATCCTGCCCTGGACAGCCGGGCGGTGACCTTTGAGAACCCATCGGGCGCCCGGGGGGCCGGTGGGAGCGCCAGCGGTGGGCGCAAGGGTGCGCCCTCCCGGCTCATCGCCGCCGGGGAGCGGGTGACGCTGGCCGACCTGGAAGGGCCGGGCACCATCCGCCACATCTGGGTGACCGTCATGCCGATGCCGCCCGAAGCGATGCGCGCCGTATCGATCGAAGTCTTTTACGACGGGCTCCCGGCGCCGAGCGTTTCCGTCCCGCTGCTTGACTTCTTCGGACTGCCCCATGGCCGTCCGGCTGCCTTCTCTTCAGCCCTCCTCACCTGTCAGGAGGGGAGAGGGTTCAACTCGTACCTGCCCATGCCCTTTGGCGAGCGTGTGCGAATGGAACTTTCCAATTCCAGCGCCCGGCCCATCCTCTGCTACTACCAGATCGACTACACGTTGGAGCCATCGCTCCAGGAGGACGTGGGCTATCTCCACGTCAGCTTCCGCCGGGAGAATCCAACCACCTTGCAACAGGACTTCACCATCGCCGATGGGTTTGTCGGTCCGGGACGATTTCTCGGCTGCAATGTGGGCGTCCGGGTGCTCGACGAGGGCGACTGGTACGGCGAAGGCGAGGTCAAGATCTACCGGGACGGCGACGAGGACCTCCCGACCATCTGCGGTACCGGCCTGGAGGACTACGTCGGCACCGGCTGGGGCCTCGGCGCCCACGCTGCCCCCTATGCGGGTGCGCCGCTCGTCGTGGCGCCGCCGGGTCGCCGGGAGGAATCCCCCGAGGCGATATTCGTCGGGTTCTACCGTTGGCATCTCCCCGATCCGGTCATGTTCACCGACAGCCTGCGGGTGACGATTCAGCAGATCGGCGCGGTGACCTTCCTCGAAGGCCAGGAGGAGAAGATGAAGGACTACGAGCGGACGCATCCCGTCGCCGGCACCGGCTACCTCCGTCACCTGTCGCCGGGCGTGCTGGCGTTTGGTCTGGCCGAAAGGGTGGACGACTATTGCGCCACGGCGTATGTCTACCTGTCGACACCCCAACCGGTCCCGCTGCTCGACGTTGCCCTGGCGGCGGCCGATGTGGGCCGTCTCCCGTTTGAACGTCCCCATCGCATGGAGTCGATTCTCGGTCCCCACCCCGCCTGAAGCCGGGGAGGCCACCGTGGCTAGGTATCTCGACTGAGGGAGGCGAGTGTTCCGAGTGGCCGGCGAGGCGACGTCAGGCCGAGGTCAGGGTCACGCCGTCACGCCGTCACGCCGTCACGCCGTCACGC
>DASZMA010000081.1:0-51944 GCA_035552095.1 Acidimicrobiales bacterium
GCGTCGGCTCCGGCGCTCCTCGGCTGATTCCTCGGTGCCCTCAGGGTCGGCCAGCTGCACCCAGTAGGCCAGTGCCCGCACGAAGGTCTCAAAGCTCAGCTTCTTGGCCTGGGCCACCAGCAGTTCCTCGTCACGCTCCAGCGCGGCTTCGGTGCGCGGGTTGCGCACCGCGATGATGGCGTCGACGTGGGCCCCGGTCAGCGACCCCTCGGACCAGGCTTCCTCTAGGACACGTAGCTGGCGCAGGTGCCGGCTCCGCCGCACGCTCCGCTTGGCCACCGGGCTCGACTGGTGGCAGGCCCAGGCCTGCCAGGCCGCTGCGGTCCTCGCACCTGAGGTGGCCCACTGTCCTTCGACCTCCATGGCACCGGTGGCCCGGGTGGCGTAGGCCTCCAGTCGTGACGCCTGGCGCTGGAGCCGCTCGACCGACTCCAGATCGGCACAGGATTCGGGGTCCGAAGAGACGACCTCGTCGATCGCCTGCTCCAGGGCATCCAACTGCTCGAGTACATCCAACTGCATGGAAGCCATTCCATCATGAGGGTGTGACAACAGAAGGGGGTGGGCGAAAGGCCCAACAGTATTGAAATGCCGGTTGCTCGCAGGCGCAGACCGGTTGCTCGCAGGCGCAGACCGGTTGCTCGCAAGCGCAGAACGGTTGCCCACAGCCGCAGGACGAACGCCCGCCCAGAGGGTCAAGAAGTGCGCAGCACGTGCCCTACGACGAAACCAGCCGCCGGGCCCGCTGCACCACTTCAGCCCGGGTCCGCTCGCGGTCGATCAGCACCGATTCGCCCCCTGCCACCACGGGCCGGCCGCCGACCCAGACATCGGTCACCAGGTAGCCGGCGCCGGCCCAGACCAGATGGCCCAGAAGCTCGAGCACGTCGGTGGCTGGGATGAAACGGGCGTCATCGGTGCGCAGCCGGATCAGGTCGGCCGGTCGTCCCACCTCCAGTGCTCCCACCGGCAGCCCCAGCGCCTCGCCCCCGCCCCGGGTGGCCAGGCGCAGGGCGGTGGCCGTGCTGATGGCCGCCGGATCGGCCGCGGTGGCCCGGGCCATGATGGCGGCCAGGCGCATCTCATCCCACAGATGCAGGTCGTCGTTGGAGGCCGGCCCGTCGGTGCCCAGGCCCACCCGCACGCCGGCCGCCAGCAGTTGAGCGACCCTGGCCACGCCCGAGCCGAGCTTCCCGTTGCTACCCGGGCAGTGGGCCACCGCCACGTCGTGCTGGGCCAGCAGGTCGATCTCGCCGTCGTCCAGCCACACGGCGTGGGCGGCCAGCACCCGGCCCTCGAAGGCGCCCACCGAGGCCAGCAGGGCCGGGGCGCCCTGGCCGTAGCGCTCCTGCACCAGCCGCCCCTCGGCCTCGGTCTCGGCCAGGTGGATCTGCAGCAGGGCGTCCCGCCGTTGCGCCTCGCCGGCCACCTCGGCCAGGGCCTCGGGCGGCACGGTGTAGACGGCATGGGGCCCGAAGCCGCAGTGCAGCCGCCCCTCCCGGCCGTCCATCTCGTCGAACACCCGGCAGGCCTCGGCCAGGTGGGCCGGCCAGGCACCTTCGGGGCCGGCCCCGGGCACATCGAAGATGGCCGGCGTGAGGAGGCAGCGGATGCCCGAAGCCAGGGCGGCCCCGGCCACCGCACCTGGGTGCAGGTACTGCTCGCAGGTGGTGGTCACCCCGTTGCTGAGCAGCTCGTCGGCGCCCAGCGTCATGCCCCAGAACACGTCGTCGTCGTCGGCTCGCCCCTCGCGGGGCCAGACGGCCTCACTCAGCCAGCGGTCCAGCGGCAGCCCGTCCCCGGCGCTGCGCAGCAGGGTCATGGGCGAGTGGCCGTGGCAGTTGACCAACCCCGGCATCAGGATCCCGCCCAGCTGGCGCACCTCGGTCCCCGCCGCCACCGCGACGGCGTCAGGCCGGCCCACCCAGGTGATCAGACCGTCGTCGAATTCCAGCGCGCCGGGCTGGAACACGGTGCCGTCATCGTCGACGGTGAAGACGGCGTCGGCGACCAGCCGCGTCGTCACGTCACGCCTCGGCGACCAGCCGAGTGGTCACGTCACGCCTCGGCGAACAGCCGCGTCGTCACGTCACGCCACGCCGACGAAGAGGCGGTCGGAGAGCGCGGCGGACAGATGCAGTGCCCCGCTCGCGCCGGCGTCGCCTTCCACCTGTACCTCCACCGAGCCGTCGCCGTCCCGTTCCCCCACCACGGCCACCGCGCCGGGGATGAAGCCACCCTCGCCGAGCAGGGTCAGCGACCCCATGTTGAGCTCGACCTCTTCGCTGATGCGCAGGAGCTGAATCCGTTCACCCGACCCCACCTCGGCCAGCGGGCGGGTGGCCACCTTCGGGGTGGCTGAGCCCGACCCCGGGATGGGGTTGCCGTGGGGGCAGGTGGCGGGGTCGCCCAGCAGCTCGACCAGGCGGGCCTCGACGTCATCGGAGATCACGTGCTCCCACCGACCGGCTTCACGGTGGACCTTGTGCCACTCCAAGCCGATCACGTCGACCAGCAACCGCTCGGCCAGGCGGTGCTTGCGCACCACCTTCTCGGCCAGGGTGCGCCCGCTGACCGTGAGGTCCAGGCGCCGGCCCTCCCGCTCCACGTAGCCGTCTTCGACCAGGCGTTCGAGCATCTCGGAGACCGAGGGGGCCGAGCGGCCCAACCGCTCGGCAATGCGGGCCTGGATCACCGGCACCCCTTCCTCGGCCAGGGAGAGCATGGTCTCGAGGTACTCCTCGACCGGGGGGTGGTACTCCTGGGGCGAGCGGTCCGGCTCAGGTGGCATGGCAATGACCCTCCCCGCCGGCATCCCCGCCGTTGGTCGGCGCCACGTCGAGGGCGGGGTTGCGATCGAAGAAGCCGACCGGGATCAGGCTGAACCCGGTGTACTCGACCGGCATGACCGGCCAGTCCTCGGGCCGCGGGATGTGGGTCACGCCGAAGGAGTGCCACAGCACAATGTCGGTGTCGACCACCGGGCGGTCCTGGGCGGTCCATTCGGGTAGCCCGGCCCCCCCGGCGTGCTGGTTGGGGTAGTCGCCGGCGGCCCGGCGCTCATCGGGGTCGAACGGCGTCACCCACAGGTTGTGGGCGGCGAAGGTGGCCCGGCGCCCGACACTCGAGGCGGGGTCGGCCAGCAACGTGGGGGTGGCCGCCGGCAGCAGCTTGTAGGCCGTGGGCTGGCCGACGCCGTTCACCACGGCGCGGTTGGCGATCTTCCAGACGCGGCTGCGGGAGGGGTCGACCCGGCGCCGGGCGGCCAACTCGCTCTCCAGCAGGGTGGCCTCGGGGGCGAAGGCATTGCCCCAGGGGTTGTCCTCTCCGGGCGGGCTGGGCACGGTGTCCACCTCGAACACGGCGTTGTCCGGCCCGTCGATCTCGACATCGAGCCGGACGTTGAAGAGGTGTTGATGGAAGGGGGCGGCCAGGCCGGGGGCGATCATGCTGGCGTGCGCCCCGGGACCGTCGTCCCCCACGGACATGGTGGACATGATGCCGGACAGCTTGACCTCCAGCTGCATGGAGCCGTCCTGGTAGAAGTACCAGTAGAAGCCGTACTCGTAGTTGCCGACGGTGGCGATGGAGCTGACCACCAGCCGCCGGGAGCGACGCACCTCGGTGCGACCCGACGTCATGTCGAGGTGCTTCCACAGGATCCCGTAGTCCTCCTCGTGCATGCAGATGGCGTTGGGGCGGGTGCGCGGCTTGCCCCGCTCGTCGGAGTAGATGTCGTCGAAGTAGAAGATCTCCCCCAGGCAGTCACAGCCCAGCGTGAGCGAGTTGGCCATGCGGCCGAGCCCCCACTCGCCGGCGTCGAAGGCGCTCTTCCACGAGTGCATGGGGCCGGGGTGCCCGTAGGGCACCACCATTTCGCTGACCGAGGCCCGGAACAGCAGCGGCCGGACCCGACCGCCGTCCTCGTAGCCCACGGTGTGCAGGACCAGCCCCTCGAGGGGGTCCATGCCGACCCGCAGCGACCACTTCTGCCAGCGCACCAGATTGCCGTCGACGGTGAAGCTGGGACCCTCCGGTTGGGTGATGGCCAGCGGCCGGAGGTCGGTGCGCAGCGGCCCGTTGTCCTCGGGGTAGTAGCTACCCAGCTGGGGCGGGAGCGGGACCACGCCCAGGTCGACCACCTCGAGCACGGTGCCCCGGCCCATGTCGACGTAGGCCATGAGCCCTTCCAGCGGGCGGGCGTACCCATTGTCGTCGGGCGAGTGGCGCAGGTAGGCCAGGCAGCGGGTGATGCGCCGGCCCTGCTCGTGCTCGGTCCCGAAGGTGCCGGCGGGCCACGGGTCGATCTGCACCAACGACCGGTCGGTGATGCCCCGGCGGTCCAGGGCGGCGTTCCAGTCGGGATTCTCGTAGAGCGCGGCCAGGATGCCGATGGCCTCTTCCATCTGCAGGGCCGGCCGTACGTCCTCCACCTCGACCCAGGAGTCCACCACCCGGCGGGTCACCGAGACGATGACCTCGGTCACGTTGGCCACCGGGCCGAGCAGGAGCTGCAGGCGTAGCCGGCGGTCGACCTCTACGGTTTCACCCCGGTCTACCGCCCGGACCATCTCCTTGGGTGGGTCACTCAGTCCCACATAGGCAAACCGGATGTCCTCGTCGGGGATCCCGGCTTTGCCGCTCTCGAAGACGATCTGGCGGGCGGCGGTGATCTCGTCCCCGCTCAGCGGGGCCAGCGGGTGTGGGGTGGTGATGATGGTGGTCATGCCCCGGTGATGTTACGCGGCGCAGCGGCGTGGGCCTCTACCATGCCTCCATGGTCGAAGCGGCGGATCGGGCGGCCCGCACCGCCCGGGAGCTCACCCGCCGCACCGGGGTGGACCATCACGACGTCCTGGTGATCCTCGGCACGGGCCTGGCCGGCACGGCTGAGCTGCTCGGGGCCGCCGGCCCTTCGATTCCCCTGGCCACCCTGCCCTTCTTTCCGCACTACACCGCTACCGGCCACCACGCCCAGGGCTGGTCGGTCCCCCTGGGCGACAAGATGGCGCTGGTCTTCGCCGGTCGCTGCCACCTGTACGAGGGGATCGACATCGTCGATGTGGTCCACCCCCTTCGGACCGGCATCGCCGCCGGGTGCTCCACCGTGGTCCTCACGGCGGCCGTCGGGGGCATCAGGGCCGATCTCCTCACCGGTTCGGTGGTGGCCGTCTCGGACCACCTCAACCTGACCGGCCGCACCCCGCTGATCGGTCCTGACTTCCTCGACATGGTGGACGCCTACTCGCCCGAACTGCGCCAGCTCGCCCTGGCCACCCCCGGGGTGGCCAAACCGGCCACCGGGGTCTACGCCCAGGTGCTCGGGCCCCAGTTCGAGACCCCGGCCGAGGTAGCCATGTTGCGGATCATGGGAGCCGACGTGGTGGGCATGTCGATGGCCACCGAGACGATCGCCGCCCGCCAGGCCGGGGCGGCCGTGCTCGGGCTGGCCGTGGTGACCAACACGGCCGCCGGGTCCGGCGAGCACATCGCGGCCGCCGGGGCGGCTGCGGCACCCTCCGTAGCCGAGATCATCCGCCACGTCGTAGTCTCGCTACCATGACCGTGATCCCCAACGGCGTCGACCACGTGGCGCTCAATGTCCCTGACGTCCCGGCAGCCATCACGTTCTACACCGAGGTGCTGGGCCTGACCCAGAACTTCACCCGGCCCGACTTCGGGTTCGCCGGCGCCTGGTTGGACGCCGGTGGCCAGCAGGTCCACCTCATTGAGCTCCCGGCGCCGCCCAACCTGGGCCAGCACTTCGCCCTGCTCTACGACGACATTGAGTTCGTGGTGAAGCACCTACGGGGCCTCGGTCTGGAAGTGACCGACCCGGTGGTCAACGGGTCCGGCCGCCACCAGGCCTTCGTCAGCGACCCCTGGGGCAACGGGATTGAGCTACACCAGCTCCCCGACTGACGGAGCCGACTGACGGCCCCGACCGACGGAGCCGACTGACGGAGCCGACTGACGGCCGCCGGTGCAGGCCGCGTCCAGCCGCTCCAGCGTGGCCTCCATGGCCCCGATCCACGCCGTGCCGTCAGCCACGGTCGCTCTGACCTCGGCCGGTGAGGCGGAGCAGTCGTAGACCTCGGTGACCAGCGTCACCTCGGGTCCCTGGGGCTCCAGCTCGAACATCCAGCGGCTGCCGTTGGAGCCCGAGTCATCCGCCGCCAGTTCCGTACCGTGCATGCGGGGCGCCCAGGCGATGCGACGATCCTCCTCGAAGGCGACGATCAGATTGTCCATCTGGTAGTCGCCCATGCCTTCAAAGAACATCTTCATGGTGAAGACATCGCCGAGGCCGGCGACGGCACCCTCGGTCGCCGCGCCGCGCAACATGCCCGAGCCGTCCAGCTCCTGATGCCGACCCGGGTCGGCCAGCACCGAGAAGATGCGATCGGCCGGTGCCCCGATCGTCCGCTGGACCTTCACCGGCACACACGTCGTTCCTTCGGTCATGCTGCACCTCCCAGTGCTCTGCTCCTCGGGTTGTTCCCCACTCCAGTACAGACGGCCGGCCAGCCGGCAACTCATCGGTCGACCGGGTCATCGGTCGAGGTGGAATCCCGGCTTAGAACAGGTGCCGGGTATGGCTGAAGGTGCCCTTGGCGAAGGCCAGGACCTTGGTGGGGTGGACGGCGAAGACGAGGACCGTCCCGGGGTTCTCCTCATGATGGAAGCACCCGTCACCGATCGTCCACGTCCACCGGCCGTCCCATTTCTGGGCCCAGCCTTCGGCCAGTCGCCGAAGGGCGTCCTGGTCGGTCACGGCGACGGCGACACCCTCCACCACGACGTCGAGACCGCCATCCCAACTGTTGCATCCGGTGGTCAGGACCACGTTCGGGTTCCCGCGCAGGTTGGACGCCTTCTGCTCATCTTCACCGGTGGTAAAGGCGAGACTGCCGTCGAGCCACACCGCCACCAGCGGCGTCACGTGCGGTCGCCCGTCGGCACGGACGGTGGAGAGCCAGAACAGCTCGGCCCCCTCCAGCGCGCTGACGGTGTCGGCCCACGGGGTCGGAGCGGCGCCCGGCTCGCTGAAGCGGGGGTCGATCTCCGTCACCGGCTCAGTCATCGTTCCTTCCGTCATGCCGCACCTCCCAGTGCTCGTGCCTCTCGGGGCGTTCCCCACACAAGCACAGACGATGACCGAGTCGGCGATTCATCGGTGGCCCGGCTCGGGGCTCGGCTGCGGGCCCGGCTCGCAGAAATGGGATGCGACCGCGCGCCACTGCTGCTGTATCCGATGTGTTGCTCCGGTGCGCCATGGCACGGTGGGCCAGATCGGACCAGAGACCCGGCGGTTGTTCAAAGGAGCGAAAGCGCCCTCAGGGAAGGTTTACCTAACTGGCGGGCAGGACGTCGACGTGCTTGCGGCCACGGCGAGCGCCGAACTTGACCAAGCCGTCGGCGGTGGCGAACAGGGTGTCGTCGCCACCTCGCCCGACGTTGACGCCGGGGTAGAACTTGGTGCCCCGCTGGCGCACGATGATGGATCCGGCCGTCACCGCGGTGCCGTCGAACTCCTTGACCCCGAGGCGCTGAGCCCGTGAGTCACGTCCGTTACGGGTAGAACCGCCACCCTTTGTCTTTGACATTGAAAGCTCCCTCGACCTGGACGGGCGCCGTCAGCCGGCGGCCGTGATGGCGGTGATCTCCAGCGTGGTGTAGTGCTGGCGGTGGCCCCACCGGCGGCGCTGGTTCGACTTGTTCTTGTACGTCATGGCGTTGATCTTCGGGCCCTTTTCCTCGCCGATGACCTTGGCCGTCACCGAAGCGCCGGCCAGCTGGGCGGGCGTGGCCAGCACGGTTTCCCCGTCGACCACCAGGACCGGCTGCAGGGACACTTCCGTGCCCACGGGCTGGCCCAGCAGCTCCACGCGCAAGCGCTGGCCCTCGGCCACCCGATCCTGCTTTCCACCTGACTTAATGACGGCGTACATGAGGGGGAAACCTTAGCGCAGAACCGAGTCGTCCAAGGTCACGCCCCGGCCCCCGCAGACAGCGCACTCGGTGGAGAGGGTCTCCAAGAGCCCTTCCGAGATGCGCTTGCGGGTCATCTCGACCAGCCCCAGCTCCGAAATATCGAAGACCTGGGTCCTCGTCTTGTCCCGGGCCAGGGCGTTGCGCAATGCACCGGCCACCTTGTCCCGGTTCTCCCGGATCTCCATGTCAATGAAGTCGATGACGATGATGCCCCCGATGTCGCGCAGCCGGAGCTGGCGGGCCACTTCCTCGGCCGCCTCCAGGTTGTTGCGGTAGACGGTCTCCTCCAGGTTGGTCTTGCCCACGTTCTTGCCCGTGTTGACGTCGATCACCGTCAGGGCCTCGGTGCGCTCAATGATCAGCGACCCGCCCGAGGGCAGCCAGACCTTGCGATCGAGTGCCTTATGGAGCTGTTCGTGCACGTGGTAGCGCTCAAAGATGGGCAGGCCCTCTTCGGCGGCGTCGTAGTACTCCACCCGGTCGGACAGCTCGGGGCTGACCGCCCGCACGTAGTCACGCACCTGCTCAAAGAGCGCCCGGTCGTCAATGACCACGGCCCGGTACTCGGCACTGAGCTCCTCACGCAGGATCCGGACGGACAGCTCGGGCTCCCGGTACAGGAGCCCCGGGGCGTCGGACCGCTTAGCCTGAAGCTCAATGGCGTTCCACTGCTCCAGCAGGGTCTCGACGTCTCGCTGCAGCTCGTCGGCCGACACGCCCTCGGCCGCCGTGCGCACGATCATGCCGTGCCCGGCCGGCTTCACCTCATCGATGATGCGGCGCAGGCGGCGGCGCTCGTTGTCGCCCAGGCGCTTGGAGATCCCGAAGGCTGAGGAGTTGGGCACCAGCACGGCGAACCGCCCAGGCAGCGAGACCTCCTGGGTCAGCCGGGCTCCCTTGGCCCCGATGGGGTTCTTGGTCACCTGGCACAGGATGGTCTGGCCCGCCTTGAGGACGTCCTCAATGCGGGGTTGGGCGGCCGATGAGCCACCGCCCCCGCCCTCAATGTCCTCCCGGTCGTAGCGCACGTCGCCCCGGTAGAGCACCGCGTTCTTGGGAATGCCGATATCGATGAAGGCGGCCTCCATGCCGGGCAGCACGTTCTGCACCCGGCCCCGGTAGACGTTGCCGTCAATCTGGTTGGTGTCGTCGGCGGCCCGGGAGACGTAGTGCTCGACCAGGGAGCGGCCTTCCAACATGGCGATCTGGGTCATGGCGGGTTGCACGTGCACGCAGACCAGGTAGCGCCCGACCTGCTTGGTCTTGCGATCACGGCCCGAGCGGCGCCGGCTGCGGGTGCGCTTCCCACCGGAGCCGTCGTCGTCCCCCGGCTCGTCGTCAGCACCGTCATCGGCGCCGTCATTGACCCCATCGTCGTCCAGGGCCCGGACCGCCGGCCGGGTCGGGGCGGACGGCGCGGGCGAGGCGGACGGCGCCACCGGTGCCACGGCGGTGGCCACGGGAGCCGTCCCCGGGGCGCCCAGGGGCACAGCGGGGGCCGGCCGGGTGTCGCCGATCTGCGGTCGTCTCAGTTGGGTGGGCGGCGAGGGTGGGGTCGGTGGTGCGGAGGGGCTATCGCCCTCCGGTGCCTCCGCCACGTGACCATCGCCGGTCGGGCTGAATTCTGGCTCTGACATGAGGGAGAGCCCTCCTTGCGTCGTTCATGAGGCACGCCCTGCGGCGTGTACCACGACGGGGTCGGTCACGAGGCCGCTTACCGAAAGCGGCTCAAACCGGACGCCGTCGCGCTCGATCCATTGATGCGTTCTACATGCACGCGCCAGCACCGCATCGGTGCCGAACGCGGAAAGCAGGTCGCCGGGGCGCACGCCACGCGGATGTGTGGCCAATGCCGCCCGGAAGCGACCAATCGGTTGTTCCCCCTGCTCTGACCCGTCAGTGTGGGTCACGGCAAGCTCCAAAATGGCTGGTCGGATGTCGTCTTCGGTCTGACGACCTTTGCGCTCTCGTTGGACCGTGAGGCTGGGAGCAGCGAGCACTCGCTCGATCCGCTCCACCAACTCCTCACCGACCACTCCGAGCACCTCCAGCTCCCAATCACACGATGCTACCTCTTGTTGCAGCGAACCCTCCGCCATGTCAATGGGGGCCACCGCCTGCACCACCATCCCCTCGGGGAGCAGCGAGGTCAGGAATTCGGGCAGGTCAGCCAGGGAAACGTCGTCAGTACGGGCCTCATCGAGGCGGGCGTCGAGGTACTCACCCCGGGACTCGCAGCCGGTCGGGAGGGCCAGGCCGAAGCTGAGCAGGGGGTGGGGCGAGAATCCCTGGGAGAGGGCCACCGGCAGCCGGCTCCTCCGCAATGCCCGTTCCCACATGCGGGCCACGTCCCGGTGGCTGGTAAAGCGGATCTTGCCCGTCTTGGTGAACCGGAAGCGGAGGCGGCGGGGCTCAGCCACTCAGCGCCTTGGCCTTGACCGAGGCCGACGACATCAGGCGCACCGGGATGCGGCCCCCGGCGGCCAGGTCCTGGCCGGTGCCCTGGCTGCCTCCGGCCGGGGGGACGGCCGAGGCCACCACGTGCTCCAGCCCGAACTCGGTACAGGCCCCGCAGTCGTAGCAGGGGGTCCAGCGGCAGTCCTCAACCGCCGCCTCGGCCAGGGCGTCGCGCCAGTCGGTCCACAGGAAGTCCCGGTGCAGGCCGGCCGAGATGTGGTCCCAGGGCAGCGCCTCGTGCTCGCCCCGCTCCCGGTGCACGGTGTCGGCCAGGCTCAGCCCCTCGGCGGCCAGCGCCTCCTCCCACAGGGACAGATTGAAGCACTCGGACCATTCCTGGAAGGTGCCCCCGGCCCGCCACACCCGCTCGATCACGGCACCCATGCGGCGGTCGCCCCGGCTGGCCAGCCCCTCGGCGGCCGAGGCGGCCGGCTCGTGCCAGCGGATGGTCAGGCCGCGGGTCTTGCGGGCGTGCTCGCGCAGCAGGTTGACCTTGCGCTGCAGCTCCGCCACCGTGTCCTGGCCGTACCACTGGAACGGGGTGTGCGGCTTGGGAACGAACCCGCCCACCGAGGCGGTCACCGTGACCGACTTGGAGTGGCGCCGGCCGATCTCCACGCAGTGGGCCCCCAGGTCGGCGATGCCGATGACGTCCTCGTCGCGTTCGGTCGGCAGGCCGATGAGGAAGTAGAGCTTGACCCGGCGCCAGCCCTGGCTGAAGGCGGCGTCCACCGCCGAGTAGAGGTCCTCCTCGGTGATCAGCTTGTTGATGACCTGGCGCATGCGCCAGGTGCCGCCCTCGGGGGCGAAGGTGAGGCCGGTCCGGCGCACCTTTTGGATCTGGGCCGCCGTGCCCACCGTGAAGGCGTCGACCCGCAGCGAGGGCAGGCTGACCGAGACCCGGCCCTCGTGCACCGGGTCGTCGATGATGTCGCGCACGGTGTCCTCAATGCCCGAGAAGTCAGCCGTGGAGAGCGAGGTCAGCGTGACCTCGTCGTGCCCGCTCCAGGCCAGGCCCTTGCTCACCATCTCCTTGACCTGCTCGGCCGGGCGCTCCCGCACCGGTCGGGTGATCATGCCGGCCTGGCAGAAGCGGCAGCCCCGGGTACAGCCGCGGAAGACCTCGACGTTGAGGCGGTCGTGCACCACTTCGGTCAGCGGCACCAGTGGGTGGGCCGGGTAGGGCCAGTCGGCCAGATCGGTCACCGTGCGCTTGGCCACCTCCGCCGGCACCCCCGGGGCCAGCGGCTCGGTCCCGACCAGCTGGCCGTCCTCGTAGCTGGCCCGGTAGAGGGCCGGGACGTAGACGCCCTCCAGGCCGGCCAGGGCCAGGAGCAGCTCGGGACGGGACCGCTCGGCGGCGGGCCGGGCCAGCCAGGCCGCGATGGTGGCGTTGACCTCCCCCACCACCTCCTCGCCGTCACCGAGGACGAAGGCGTCAATGAAGTCGGCCAGCGGCTCGGGGTTGAAGGCGCAGTGGCCGCCGGCCATGACCAGGGGATCGTCGGGCCCGCGGTCGGCAGCATGGAGCGGCACGCCGGCCAGGTCGATCAGGTTCAGGACGTTGGTGTAGACGAGCTCGGCGGACAGGTTGAACGCCATGACATTGAAGGCCCGGGCCGGCAGGTGCTGCTCCACGCTGAAGAGCGGTATCCCGGCCGCCCGCATGGCCGCCTCCATGTCCACCCAGGGGGCGTAGGAGCGCTCGGCCACCGCGTCGGGACGCTCGTTGAGGATCTCGTAGAGGATCTGCAGCCCCTGGTTGGGCAGGCCGATCTCGTAGGTGTCGGGGTAGAGCAGCAGCCAGGCCACCCTGCCCGGACCGTGCTCGGGGTACTGGGCCCCCTGCTCGCCGCCGATGTAGCGGGCCGGCTTGTTCACCCCGAGCAGGAGCCGCTCAATCTGGGGCCAGAGGGTGTCCATCGCCCCACAACCCTACGGGAACGGCTACCCGCCCGGTTGCAGGGTGGTCGTGGTGGTTGGCGCCGGGACCGTGGTGGTCGTCGTGGTGGGCGCCGTCGGCGTGGTGGTGGCCGTGCCCGGCTTGGTGGTCGTCGTGGTCGACGAGGAGGGCGCCGTGGTGGTGGTCGTGGGCGTCCCGAGCGGGGGGTTGCTCTTCGGCAGGGTGGAGCTGGGCGGGTTGGCCACGGTGGGGGTCTTGACCGGACCGCTGATGGGATTGGCCAGGAGATAGTCGAAGATGCTGCGCACCAGGGGTGCCGCCGCCTCGGCGCCGTAGCCACCCTGGCCGATGACGGCCAGCACCAGGTAGGTCGGTGTGGGCTGGGGCCCGAAGGCCACGAACCAGCTGTTCGGCTCCTGGCCGAGCTGGTTCGACGCCGTGCCCGTCTTGCCGGCCAGGATGAAGTTGGAGGGGAACCCGGTGAAGGCCTGGTAGCCGGTCCCGTTCTTGTTGTAGATGACACCTTCGAGACCCTGCAGGATGGCCTGGTAGTTGGCCGGGGAGATGGTCACCTTGCCGGTGACCTGCGGGGCCATGGTCTTGACCACCTTGCCGGTGGTGGGGTTGACGATCTGCCCCGCCACCTGGGGGGCGTAGCGGGTGCCGCCGTTGGCGAAGGTGGCGTACGACACCGCCTGCTCAATGGGGGTCAGGAAGGTGGCGCCCTGGCCGAAGGCCATCTCGATGTTGTCGCCGGTGAACCAGGTGGTGCTCGGCGAGAGCGCCTCGGTGTGCGGGTTGTCGTGCAGCTTCTGCCGTTCGGGCTGGCTGTCCACCCGGCCCTGCGCCTCGTTGGGCAGGTCGATACCGCTGATCACCCCCTCGCCGTACTGGGCCGCCGTGTTCTGTATGGGCGTGCTGCCATAGGTGGACCGGGCGTTCCAGAACATGTTGCCGATGTTGTAGAAGAAGGCGTCGCTGGAGACGGTGAGGGCGCTCGACACGTTGTAGTCGCCGGTGGGGTCGCCCGGGTTGTCGCCGAAGGTGCAGCCGGCGGCGGCGCCGTTGCAGGGGGTGACCACGAACTTACCGGTGTCCTTGTAGTACGTGTTCGGGCTGATGAGGCCGGCCTGCAGCGCTGCCGTGGCCGTGATCAGCTTGAAGGTCGAGCCGGGGGTGTAGAGGCCCGCGATGGCATTGTCGTTGAGCGCCCCGCTGGTCTCGACGGCATTGAAGTTGGCCGTCGAGATACCGCCCACCCACTCGTTGTTGTCATAGGTGGGGAACGAGGCCATGGCGTAGACCTGGCCGTTCTGGGGGTTCATGACGATGACGGCGCCGTTGGGGGCCGGTGGCTTCTGGCCGTGGTCCTCCACGTCGGGGGTGTTGCGGTCCACCTTTATCTGGTTGGCCAGGTCGGCCTCCACCGCCTGCTGCAGCCCGGTGTCGATGTTGAGCACCACGGTGTCGCCGAGCTGGGGGGCGGTGCGCGACAGCGTGCCCACGACGTTGCCCGAGGCGTTGACCGACAGCGCCTGGCGACCATCGACGCCACGCAGATCGGCCTCGTACTGCGCCTCAATGCCTGACTGCCCCACCAGGCTGCCCTGGGTGTAGCCGGCCTTGGGATTGGCCTTCAGGAAGGCACTGGTGATGTCGCCCAGGTAGCCCAGAATGTGGGTGGCCGTAGTGCCGCCCTGCGGGTAGGTGCGCTGGGTCACCGTCTGCACGCTGACCCCGGGGTACTCGGACGGGTGCAGCTCCAGGGTCTGCACGGTGGCCGGCTGGACGTTCTCGGCCACCGGCACCGGCTCGTAGGGGCTATAGCGCTGATTGCCCACCGAGGCGTTCACCTGCTGGGGCGTCTGACCCACCAGCGCGGCTACCTTGCCGATGATCGACGGGTGGTCGAGCGCTTCGAGGCGCGAGAGCAGGATCTCCTGATCGGGCTGGTTACCCACCAGGACGGTGTCGTTGCGATCGACGATCTCCCCCCGCGGCGCGGCCACGCTCACCACCCGCACCTGGTTGCGGGTCACCGCGGCGGCGTACGTCTTGCCGTCGATGACCTGCAGGGTCCACAGGCGCAGGATCAGGATGCCGAAGAGGACCAGGACCGAGATCCCGACCACCCGCAGGCGCAGACTGGGACGGGACGGTTCGTCCTCGGGCGTGCCGACCAGGGAGGACACGTTGACGCTCTTGCGGGGTCGTATCCGCGGTTGGCGGGCGACCGAGCGCCAGGTGGGCTGCCGGGCCCGGCGGGCCGGCGGTTTGGGATAGCGGCGGTCACCGCGGATGGGATGGCGGAGGCTGCGCCTCACCACAAGCCACCGTCGGCGGTATGGGCCGACACCAGTGAGCGCCGGCTCCCATCGACCATGAGGGCCCAGCGCATCAGGCGGTTCACCGGCAGGACCAGGATCACGCTGGAGATGGCGATGACTAGGAAGAGAGCCAGAAAGTTCACCTTGACCATCTGCTGCTGACCGAACAGGGCGCCGAACACGGCAAACAGCATGTCCGCTGCCACGCTCCCGAGGAGCGCGGCCACCGGCTTGAGCCACACCGCCCGTTTGTCCATGGCGGCGGTGGCCACGCCCATGGCATAGCCGAGCAGGCAGCCCACCAGGGCGGAGAGCCCGAAGGGGGTGGGCAGGACCAGGTCAAAGGCCAGTCCGGCCCAGAACCCGACCAAGGCACCCGCCTCCGGCCCGGCCAGCAGGGCAGCGGTGATGGGCAGCAACCAGAAGAGGTCGGGGTGCACGCCGCCGGCCCGGATGGACAGGATCACGGTGGACTGGACCAGCAGGACGATGAAGGCGACCAGCGCCACCCGCACTCCGGCCCGGGCACTCACGGCGCCGGCACCGACTGGACCACGCTGACGTACTCCAACTGGCTCAGGTCAGCCACCGGCGTCAGCGTGATCGTCTCCTGGCTGGCCCCGGCGCTGGTGTGGAACGACTTCACCTTGGCCACCGGGATCCCGGCCGGGAACGAGGAGGCGTCGAGGCCACTGGTGTACATGATCTCGCCCTTGTGCACCGGGGTCTTCGGCGGCACCAGGTCCGCCGTCATGTTCTCGTCGGGCCCCTGGCCGTCGACGATCCCGTTCACCCCGCCGAAGGTGACGCCGACCTTGGACTCCCCATCGGCGATGAGCAGCACCACCGCGCTGTGGTGGAAGGACTGGATGATCTGACCCACCAGCCCGCTCGCCCCCACCACCGGCATGCCCACGTCGACGCCGTTGGACCGTCCCTTGTCGATGGTGATGGTCATGGTGAAGTTCGAGTTGGTCTCCTGCTGGGTCTGGGCGATGACCGTGGGCAGGGTGGGCAGGAAGGGCAGATTGTTGAGCGCCATCAGGTTGCGCAGCTGGGTGCTCTCGAACGCCTTCTCGGCCTTCTCGGCCCGCAGCCCGCCGATGGTGGCCTGCAGCTTCTCGTTCTCGGCCTGGACCGAGCCGTAGTGCAGGGCACCGGCGAAGAAGTTGCCAATGGGGCTCAGGAGGTCGACCACGCCGCCGCGGATGGGCGAGAAGACGCTGTTGGCCACCGACTTCACGCCGGAGGTGATGCTATGGGTGCGGTTGTTGAGGTCGAGCGAGATGATGGAGAGCGAGACCACGATCAGCACGATGAACGTCAACGTGCGGCGTGACCGCCGGGAC
Source organism: Acidimicrobiales bacterium (assembly GCA_035552095.1). Lineage (GTDB taxonomy): Bacteria > Actinomycetota > Acidimicrobiia > Acidimicrobiales > RAAP-2 > Bog-473. The sequence continues at coordinate 16,032 of DASZMA010000081.1, forward strand.
TTCGCCACCCAGGGGAGACCGAACGATCCGTCAGCGCGTGGAGGTGGTGATCAGCACCCGCTTGAGCGCTTCGAACTCTTCCAGGCACTGGCCGGCGCCGATGGCCACACAGTTCAGCGGATCCCGGGCCACCACAATGGGCATCCCGGTCTCGTGCTGGAGACGCGCTTCGAGTCCGTGCAACATGGCGCCCCCACCGGTCAGGACGATGCCCTGCTCCATGATGTCGGCAGCCAACTCGGGCGGCGTACGGTCCAACGTCACCTTGACGGCGTCAATGATGGCGGACACCGGCTCTTCAATGGCGCGACGGATCTCCTCGGTGGAGACGACGATGGTTTTGGGCAGTCCGCTCACCAGGTCGCGTCCGCGGATCTCGGCGTGCAGCTCCTGCTCCAACGCGTAGGCGGAGCCGAGCGTGATCTTGATCTCTTCCGCCGTGCGCTCGCCCAATGCCAGGCTGAACTCTTTCTTGACGAAGGAGATGATCGCCTCGTCGAGCTCGTCGCCGCCGATGCGCACCGACTGGCTGGTGACGATGCCGCCCAGGGAGATGACGGCGACTTCGGTCGTCCCTCCACCGATGTCGACCACCATGTTGCCGGTCGGCTCGTGCACCGGGAGGCCGGCGCCGATGGCCGCCGCCATGGGCTCCTCAATGATGTAGGCCCGGCGGGCCCCGGCGTACTCGGCCGCCTCCATGACGGCCCGTCGCTCCACCCCGGTGATGCCCGAGGGGACGCAGATGACCATGCGGGGCTTGGCGAAGCGGCGCTGGTGGACCCGGTGGATGAAGTAGCGCAGCATCTTCTCGCAGATCTCGAAGTCGGCGATGACGCCGTCCTTCAGGGGCCGGATGGCCTGGATGTTCGACGGCGTACGCCCGATCATCCGTTTGGCCTCGGCCCCGACCGCCAGCGGCCGCCCGTCTTTGACGTCCACCGCGACCACGGAGGGCTCGTTCAGGACAATGCCACGGCCGCGCACGTAGACCAGGGTGTTGGCGGTACCCAAATCGACGGCCATGTCACGACCTAGGAGCGAAAGGCGATTGTCGGGCATAAATTCCGTTCTCCCGATGTCTGCGGGACGAGCACCGGAGGGGGTCCGGCGCCTGTTGGTGAGTGGACAGGCTACGGGAAGCGACCGATCACCACAAGGCCACCCGGGTGAGGTACCCCTTTGAGCAGGGGTTACGAGAGCGAGAGGCCGGGAAAGAAGAGTGCGATCTCCCGAGCCGCCGACTCGTGGGAATCGGAGCCGTGCACCAAGTTCTCAGTCGTCTCGATGGCCAGGTCGCCCCGGATCGTCCCCGGCGCCGCCTCGGCCGGATTGGTCGTCCCCATCATGAGGCGAACCGCGGCGTAGGTGTCCTGGGGACCCTCGACGACCATGAGGAGCGCGGGCGACCGCGTGATGAACTCCACCAGCGAACCGAAGAACGGTCGCTCGGCATGCTCGGCATAGTGCGTCCGGGCCAGCTCCGGCGTGATGGTGCGCAACTCGGCCGCCACCAGGCGCAGGTTCTTGCGCTCCAGGCGGCTGATGACCTCTCCGGCCAGCCCGCGTTCGACGCCATCCGGCTTGACTATGACAAGGGTGCGATCCACGAGCGGTGGACAGTAGCAGGGCCAGCGGAGACAACGGACCGTGCCACCCGCCGACCCGCGCCGCCAACCTCACCTCGCCGCCCGACGAACCGCGCCGTCACTCCTGCCCGGCGTCCTCCCAGCGGACGGCACCGGAGAGCACCTCGGCCCGGGCGTCGCCGACGACGTAGAGGGAGCCGGCCACCACCACCAACCCCTCGGCGTCGACCAGGCTGCGCGCCAACGACAGCGCGTCGACCACATTGGGATCGGCGTACACCGTCAGTCCCAGCGCGCCGGCGGCGTCGGCCACATCGCGCGCCGGCAAGGCACGCGGTGAGTCTGGTTGGCACGCCACCACCGTGGTCACCCGCGCCGGGGCCAGCGCGGCCAACATGGCCAACGGGTCGCGACCCGACAGCATCCCCACCACCGCCACCCTGTCACCGTCGACGGCGAACTCCTCGGCCAATGACAGTCCGAGCGCGGTCATGCCGGCCACGTTGTGCGCGCCGTCGACCAACAGCAGCGGTCGGCGGCCGAGCACTTCGAGCCGGCCGGCCACGCGCACGGCGGCGAAACCCTCCTCCACCACTTCGGGACTGAGCGGGCGCCCGAAGAAAGCTTCAGCCGCCGCCAGCGCGCACGCCGCGTTGCGACCTTGATGGGCGCCGTGCAGGGGCACCAGCACCTCCTCGTAGCGGCCGCCCGGCGTCCACAGGGTGACCAGCCGGCCGCCGACCGCCACCTGGTTGGAGGAGCAGCCGAAGTCCCGCTCGGCCACCCAGACCGGGCCGGATCCGACCTCCGCCGCCACTGTTTCCACCACCCGTACCAGGTCAGGGTCCAATTCCCCCACCACGACCGGCGAGCCGGGCTCAATGATCCCGGCCTTGTCGGCGGCAATGCCCTCCAGCGTGGGCCCCAGCACGTCGGTGTGGTCGTAGCTGAAATTGGTCAGAACGGCCACGTCGCCGTGGACCACGTTGGTGCAGTCCCAGGTGCCGCCCAAGCCGACCTCGACCACCATGGCGTCGACCGCCTCGTCGCCGAACCAGGCCAGCGCGGCGGCGGTGAGCAGTTCAAATCGGGTCGGGCGCTCCCCCACCATCGCCTCGAGCGAGGCCAGTTCGGAAAGCACGCTGACGAAGGCCTCGTCGTCGATCGGCACCCCCGAAGAGGTCAGCCGCTCCGAGACCAGATGCAGGTTGGGGCTGGTGTAGGTCCCGACGCTCAACCCCTGCGCCATCATGAGCGCGCTCACCATGGCCGAGGTCGAACCCTTGCCGTTGGTGCCGGTGATGTGCACCGAGGGGATGGAGAGTTGGGGATCGCCGAGCACCGCCATCAACGACCGCATCCGGTCCAGCGTCGGCAGGGCCCGCCGGTTGGGCATGGTGGACTCGAAGTCGATGTGGCTGTCCAGCCACGTCAGCGCGTCAGCCAACGAGGCGAAGGGCAAACGAGGAGGCACCGCGATCGACGCGGTCACCTCACCCGGCTCCACCGCACTCTCCTCCATCATCGGGGCCGCGCGGCGGGTTCAGGAAGCGGCGCGCCGGGTGCGGGTGGCCTTGGCCGGAGTCCCGCCGACCGGCACCAGCGTCGGCGCCACCCGGTCCAGGACGACCGACCGGTCGACCACGCACTTCCCGACGTCGGAGCGACTGGGAAGGTCGTACATCACATCCAGCAACACTTCTTCGAGGATGGCCCGCAGGCCCCGGGCACCGGTGCCCCGCAGCATGGCCTGCTCGGCTACCGCCTCCAGCGCGTCGGGGGTGAACTCCAACTCGACGTTGTCCAGCGCGAAGACCCGTTCGTACTGGCGGATCAGGGCGTTCTTGGGCTCAATGAGGATCTGCACCAGCGCGTCCTTGAACAGCGGGGACACGGCGCTGACCACGGGCAGGCGGCCGATGAATTCGGGGATCAGCCCGAACTTGATCAGGTCCTCGGGCAGCACGTGGCGCAGGATCTCCCCGTCGTCACGCTCCCGGCGGTGCACCTCGGCCCGGAAGCCGATGCCCCGCTTGCCGATCCGGCCCTCGATCAGCTTGTCCAGGCCGGCGAAGGCGCCGCCGCAGATGAAGAGGATGTTGGTGGTGTCGATCTGGATGAATTCCTGGTGCGGGTGCTTGCGCCCGCCCTGGGGCGGCACCGAGGCCGTGGTGCCTTCCAGGATCTTCAACAGCGCCTGCTGCACCCCTTCGCCCGAGACGTCCCGGGTGATGGAGGGGTTCTCACTCTTGCGGGCGATCTTGTCGATCTCGTCGATGTAGATGATCCCGGTCTCGGCCCGCTTCACGTCGTAGTCGGCCGCCTGGATCAACTTCAGCAGAATGTTCTCGACGTCCTCGCCGACGTAGCCGGCCTCGGTCAGCGCGGTGGCATCGGCGATGGCGAAGGGCACGTTGAGCATGCGGGCCAGTGTCTGGGCCAACAGGGTCTTGCCGCAGCCGGTCGGCCCCAGCAACAAGATGTTGGACTTGGACAGTTCGACGCCGTCCTCCTGGGTCGGGCCGGCCTGCACCCGCTTGTAGTGGTTGTAGACGGCCACCGAGAGGATCTTCTTGGCGTACTCCTGCCCCACGACGTAGTCGTTGAGGAAGTCGAAGATCTCACGGGGCTTGGGCAGATCCTCGAAGCTCAGCTCGGTGGTCTCGTCCCGCTCCTCGGCGATGATGTCGTTGCACAGGTCGATGCACTCGTCACAGATGTACACGCCCGGGCCGGCGATGAGCTTCTTGACCTGCTTCTGGGTCTTGCCACAGAAGCTGCACTTGACCAGATCCCCGCCTTCGCCGAACTTCGCCATCTGATCCCCTCTCCCGTTCGATTTCGCCGTTAGCCGCGGTTGTCGTTAGCCGTTGTCGCCGTTAGTTACGAGCTCAGCGGGCCTATGCGGCGCCGATGGCTTCGAGCGGGGCGAGGGTCCGGGCCGTGATGACCTCGTCGATGACGCCGTAGGTCACGGCCTCGTCGGCGGTCATGATGAAGTCACGGTCGGTGTCCTTGGCCACCTTCTCATGGGTCTGGCCGGTGTCCTCGGCCAGCATGCGGGTCAAGAGGTCCCGCATGCGCAGGATCTCCTTGGCCTGGAGTTCAATGTCGCTGGCCTGACCCTCCACGCCGCCCCAGGGCTGGTGCAGCAGTACGCGGGCGTGGGGCAGGGCGAACCGCTTGGTGGGCGCCCCGGCGGCCAGCAGCACGGCGGCGGCCGAGGCGGCCTGGCCGAAGCAGAAGGTGGACACGTCAGCCTTAATGAACTTCATGGTGTCGTAAATGGCGAAGAGGGCCGTGATGTCGCCCCCGGGCGAGTTGATGTAGAGGTGGATGTCCTTGTCGGGCTCCTCGGACTCCAGGAAGAGCATCTGGGCGCAGATCAGGTTGGCCACCGTGTCGTCGACCGGGGTGCCGAGGAAGATGATGCGCTCACGCAGCAGCCGCGAGTAGAGGTCGTAGGCCCGCTCGCCCCGGTTGGTCGACTCGATGACGGTGGGGACGAGATAGTTGTTCGCTCGGTACCGGTCTTCAGCGCTCCACATCTTCACTCGCTCTCCTCGCTCTCCTTCTCTGCCTCGTTGTCGTGCTCTGCATCGTTGTCGCTCTCTGCATCGTTGTCGCTCGCCGTGTCGCTCGCGGCAACGATCTCATCGTTCGCTGCATCGTTCTTCAGATCGTCCCGTGACATCGGGTTGCCGTCTTCGTCGAAGAGCTCTACGTGGTCCAGCAGCCACTGCAGGGCCTTGGCCTTTCGTAGCTCCGAGCGTACCGCGCCGGTTCGTCCGGCCGTGTCGAGCTGGCGCCGCAGCTCGGTCGGGGTGGTCTCCATCCGCTCGGCCATGGTGGCCATTTCCTCGTCCAACTCGTCATCGCTCAGGGTGAGCGTCTCCGCCTCGGCCAGGGCCCGCAAGGCCAGGTCGGCCTTGACCGCCCGCTGGGCATCGCTGCGCATGGCCGACAGCAGGTCATCGGGGGTGCGCCCGGTGGCCTGGAGGTACTCGTTCAAGCCCAGCTTCTGGGCCTCCAACCGGTGCTGCAGGTCGTGCAACCGCTCGTTGACCTCGGAGTCGACCAGCACCTCGGGGACGTCGTCGTCGGCCACCAGCTCGGCCACCGCCTCCACCGTCTTCTCCCGTAGCGCCATCTGGCTCTGCACCAGCTTCACCCGGGAGACCCGATCGGTGATGTCGGCCCGCAGCTCGGCCAGGGTCGAGAACTCCGAGCTCTCGGCCGCCCACTCGTCGGTCGGCTCGGGCAGCTTCTTGACCTTGACCTCTTTGACCAGGACGCGGAAGGAGACGATCTGGTCGGGGTCGCCCGGCGTCGGCGCGTCGAAGGCCAGGATGTCGCCGGCCTTGGCGCCGCGGAGCTGCTCATCGAGCTCGGGCAGGACGGTGCCGCTGCCCACCTCGTAGAGATAGTCGTCAATGCCGACCACTTCGGCGCCGGTGTCGTCGTTGCCGTGCAGGTCGACGGTGACCTGGTCGCCGTCGATGGCCGGCCGTCCCACCACTTCGAGCTCGGCGTCGTTCTCGCGCAGCCGGTCGATCTGACGGTCGACGTCCTCGTCCTTGACGATCAGTCCGGGCAGGGTCACCTGGAGACCGTCGTAGCCGGGGATGGTGACCACCGGTCGCACCTGGACCACGGCGTCGAAGCTGACGGCGCCGCTGTCCTCCCCCGCCGTGATGTCGATCTCGGGGGAGGCGATGGGGTCGATTTCCGAATCGACCACGGCCCGGGCGTAGAAATCGGGCAGCGCCTCGCGGATGGCCTCGGCCCGCAGGGCCCCGGCGCCGCCCATGCGCGCTTCGAGCACTTTGCGGGGCACCTTGCCGGGCCGGAAGCCCGGCACCCGGATCTGCTTGGCCAGGGTTTTGACGACGTCACCCAGAGCCTGGTCGAACTCCGGTTCGTCGATCTCCACACTCAGGCGGACGAGGTTTCCCTCCATTGGTTCAGTGGTGGCACGCATCACGAGCAGCACACCTTACTGGTCGCCCCCCATGGCCCGGCACCGCCGGATCGGCGCAGCATCAGAACATGAAGTTCATGGAGGCGAGGATCTTCTGGCCCAGGGCCGCGTCCCCTTCCACCCCGATCCCCCCGGCGGCCTCCACCTGATCCGCCGAAGCCCGGCCACAGCCCAGCCGGGTCAGGTCGAGGCTCGACATGGTGAGGGCCACCGTCGGCTCCGTGCCCGGCGCCACCGGCCGGGCCCGGCCGCCCTCGACGCCGATGACGATCCGGCGCCCGTCACCGCCGGGACCGGTCACCTCGAAGCGCACCACCGAGCCCTCCGGGGCCGCCGCCTGCTTGCCCACCACGAACCCCATGGCCGCCTGCACCCGCTGCAGGGCGATCACCGACGCCCGGCCCCCGCTGCCCCCCGGCCGGTCCAGGGCCCGCCGGACATCCTGCTCGTGGACCCAGCTGTCGTAGACCCGCACGTCCATGAACTCGGCGTAGGGCACCTGGCCCACCGGGCTGAAACCCACCGCGGCCCAGGCCTCGTCCGACAGAGCGCCCAGGGCGGCCAGGCGGAGCGCGGTCACCTCATGGAACTCGGCCAGCACGGTGTCCCCGGGCCAGGCGCGCCGGACGGCGATCCACTTCTCGTTGTCGGCGGCGAAGTCGTTCTTCACATGGTCCCCCAGCGGCCCGTCCCAGGGGGGCGTGGGCTGCCCCAGCAACATGCGCTCGATCCCGATCAGGTGGGACAGCTGGTCCTTGACGGTCCAGCCCGGGCACTCGGTGGGCAGGTCCCACTCCTGGGTGACCAACGCGTGACAGACCTCGGCCAGCGATCCCCAGGTCTCGGCCAGGGCTGCCGTGGCCACCCGGCCCCGTTCCGCCCAATCCGGCTTCTGAGCTGCCTCGTTGTCACCCATCCGCCTGAGAGTAGCGGTCCCGTGCCTGGGGAGGCCCGAGCATCCCCCCGTTGGTCCAGGCCTACCGCTACCTTTTGAAGCCATCCGGGGGCACAATCACTAGAGGAGTTGTCATGGCTAACTACGAGGGTTACTGCGTGAAGTGCCGAGAGAAGCGGGAGTTCGACGGGCAAGAGGTCGAGCTGGCCAACGGCCGTCGGGCCGCCCAGGGGCTCTGCCCGACCTGCGGCACCAAGATGAACCGCATCCTGGGCAAGAAGAAGGACTAGGGAGCGCCCAGCACACCGAGTACCAGAACACCGACGAGAGGGTGAGCACGGCCGGACGCGGCGTGCCACCATCTCTTCATGCACGATCTGATCGTTCGCGGCGGGACCCTGGTCGACGGGTCCGGTACGCCGGCCCGGGTGGCCGATGTGGCGATCGACGAGGGCCGCATCACCGAGGTGGGGCACCTCGGGGGCGGTGCCACCAGAACCATTGAGGCCGACGGCCTCCTGGTCACTCCCGGTTGGGTGGACATCCACACCCATTACGACGGGCAGGCCACCTGGGACACCGAGCTGGCCCCCTCGTCCTGGCACGGGGTCACCACCCTGGTCATGGGCAACTGCGGCGTGGGCTTCGCCCCCGCCCGTCCCGACCGCCACGACTGGCTGATCGGCCTCATGGAGGGCGTGGAGGACATCCCCGGCGCCGCCCTCAGTGAGGGGATCGAGTGGGAGTGGGAGACCTTCCCCCAGTATCTCGACGCTCTGGAACGCCGGCGCTGGACGGTCGATGTGGGCACCCAGGTCCCCCACGGGGCGGTGCGGGCCTATGTGATGGGCGAGCGCGGCGCCCGCAACGAGCCGGCCGACGCCCGGGAGATCGACGACATGCGGGCCATCGTGCTCGAGGCGATCCGGGCCGGGGCGCTCGGCTTCTCCAGCTCACGCACCATCGGCCACCGGGCCATCGACGGCGAGCCGGTTCCGGGCACCTACGCCGCCGAGGACGAGCTGTTCGGCCTCGGCAGCGCCCTGGCCGAGGCGGGCACCGGGGTCTTCGAGCTGGCCCCGGTCGGCTCGGCCGGCGAGCTCCTGCTGGACGCGGTCAAGGAAGTGGACTGGATGCGCCGCCTCTCGGCCAAGATCGACCGGCCGGTCACCTACGTGCTGCTCCAGGTCGACGACGAGCCCGAGCTGTGGCGGTCCCAGCTGGCCGCCTCGCTCGAGGCCTGCGCCGAAGGGGCCAGCCTGCACCCCCAGATCGCCGGCCGCCCCACCGGCATCCTGTCGGGCCACCACACCACGCTCTCCTACTTCACCGACATCCCGGCCTACCAGGAGCTCCAGGCCCGGGGCCTGTCGCCGGCCGAGCTCTCCACCGCCCTGGCCGACCCCGAGCTGCGCCGCCGCATCACGCAGTGGCAGCCCGCCTCGCCGGCCCAGGCCGCGGCCATGGAGAAGGCATCCCAGCGCACCTTCCTCCTGGGCGACCCACCCGACTACGAGCCGGGCCCCGAGCAGTCGCTGGCCGGCTTGGCGGCGGCCAAGGGCACCACCGCGCTCGAGGTGGCCTACGACGCCATGGCGGCCGACGGCGGGCAGGGGCTGCTCTACCTCCCCATCCTCAACTACGCCACCGGTGACCTCGACCACGTGCGCGAGATGCTGCTGCACCCCCAGGGCGCGCTCGGCCTCTCCGACGGCGGCGCCCACACCGGCACCATCTGCGACGCCTCCATGCCCACCTTCATGCTGACCCACTGGACCCGGGACCGCCGCCGGGGGGCGACGTTGCCGCTGGAGTACATCGTGAAGAAGCAGACCCACGACACCGCCCGCCTGTACGGGATGACCGACCGCGGCACCGTGGAGCCGGGCGCGCTGGGCGACCTCAACCTCATCGACTACGACGCCCTGGCCCTCGGCGGGCCCTACGTCAAGGCCGACCTGCCCGCCGGCGGACGCCGGCTGCTCCAGGCCGCCCGGGGCTATATCGCCACTATTAAGAAGGGGACGGTCACCTTCGACCGGGGCGAGGCGACCGGGGAGCTCCCGGGCCGGTTGGTGCGCGGCAGCCGCTGAGCCGCAGGCGCTGAGCCGCGGCCGCTGATTCGTGGCCTCGCTGAGCACGGCAGACTCACCCTATGGACGCACCACAGACGCGGTACGCCCTCCGCGACGGCAACCACATCGGCTACCAGGTCTGGGGCGACGGGCCGATCGACGTCCTGGAGTTCAACCACGGGTTGATGATCTCCATTGACGAGACGGTCGACGAGCCCAACTGGCTGCGCTACGAGGAGAGCCTGGCCGGCTTCTGCCGGCTGATCCGTTTCGACGCGCTGGGCCTCGGGCTCTCCGACCCGTTCGCCGCCGGGGTGGCCCCCAGCATCGAGGGCTGGGCCCGGGACGCCCTGGCCGTACTGGCCGACGCCGGCAGCGAGCGGGCCGTGGTCCTGGCCTCCAGCGGTGGGGCCCTCCCGGCCGTATGGCTGGCCGCCCACCACCCCGAGCGGGTGGCCTCCCTCGTTCTGATCAACGGCACGGCCCGGGTGCTCCAGGCCGACGACTACCCGATCGGCGTACCAGGCGACGTGATCACCGACATCCCGCTCAACATTGAGAGCCCGCAGGTCGGCGAGGACGTGCCGATGGACATCGCCATCTACGTGCCCAGCCTGTCGCACCGGGTCGGCTTCCGGGAGTGGTGGGGGCGGGCGGCCCGCCGGGGCGCCAGCCCGGCCACGGCCATCGCCTGGAACTTGGTCACCTTCGGGGCCGACATGCGGGCCGACCTGCCCCAGATCGCCTGCCCCACCCTGGTCATCTCGGCCACCGAGGCCTTCGCCGACCTGGTCGAACACGGCCGCTACCTGAGCGAGTCCATCCCGGGCGCCCGCTTCGTCACCTACCCGGGCCGCGACATGCTGCCGTGGGCCGGGGAGTTCGAGTCGATCGTCGACGAGATTGAGGAGTTTGTCACCGGCTCGCGCCGGGGGCACTCGGCTGAGCGGGCCCTGGCCACGGTGCTCTTCACCGACATCGTCGACTCCACCGTCCGCGCCGCCGCCGCCGGTGACCGCCAGTGGCGCGGCGTGCTGGACGAGTACGACGTCAACGTCGGCCGGCTGCTGGCCCGATTCGACGGCGTCCTGGTCAAGAACACGGGCGACGGTACCCTGGCCCGCTTCGCCAGCCCGGCCCAGGGCATCCGCTGCGCGCTGGCCATGGTGGAAGTGGCCAACCGCTTCGGCGTGGCCATCCGGGCCGGCCTCCATGCCGGCGAGATTGAGCTGCGGGGCGACGACATCGGCGGCCTGGCCGTGCACATCGCCTCCCGGGTCAGCGCGCTCGCCGCCGCCAGTGAGGTGCTGACCACGGGGACGGTGCGCGACCTGGTGGTCGGCTCGGGCATCGTCTTCGACGACCGGGGGCGGCACAACCTCAAGGGAGTGCCCGACGAGTGGCAGCTGCTCTCCGTCGAGCGGGCTTGAACCTGTTTCCCGCCTCGGAAAATCAGGCACCGGGCCGCATGGTGCCGACCGTTCCCGAACAACCATGGGCCAGAGTGACCAGATGACCGCGCCCGGCTCCGCCGTCCTGGCCGGGCTGGACGATGAGCAACGGGCCGCCGTGCTGGCCCCGCCCGGGCCACTGGCCATCATCGCCGGCGCCGGCACCGGCAAGACCCGGACCATCACCCACCGCCTGGCCTACCGGTGCCTGGAAGGCGGGCTCGACCCCCGGTCCGTCCTGGCCGTCACCCATTCGACCAAGGCGGCCGGCGAGCTGCGTGACCGCACCCACCGGCTCGGCGTGGGCCAGGTGGAAGCCCGCACCTTTCACTCGGCCGCCCTGCGCATGCTCTCCCAGCACTGGCCGGCCACCGGTCGTGACGGCTCGCTGCTCCTGCTCGACTCCAAATACCCCCTGGTGCGCAACGCGGCGGAGCGGCTGTTCGGCGAGGCCGGCACCGACGCCGTCTTCGACCTGGCTTCGGAGATCGGCTGGGCCAAGTCCCGTCTGGTCACCCCCGAGCAGTACCCGGCCGCCGTGCTGGAGACCGAGCGGGTGGTGCCGCGGGAGGCCACGGAGATCGCCCAGGTCTTCGCCGGCTACGAAGCGGAGAAGGAGCGGGTGGGCCGGATCGACTTCGAGGACCTGTTGACCATCACCGCCGGCCTGATCCACCACGATGCGGCGGTTGCGGCCCAGCTCCGAGCGAGCTTCACCTGCTTCGTGGTGGACGAGTACCAAGACACCGACCCGGCCCAGCAGCAGCTGCTGGACGCCCTGCTCGGGGACGGCACGGACATCTGCGTGGTCGGCGACCCCAACCAGTCGATCTACCAGTTCAAAGGGGCCGAACCGTCCATCCTGGGCGAGTTCACCACCCGGCACCGCGGGGCCCGGGTCATCCACCTGGTGCGCGACTACCGCTCCACCCCCGAGGTGGTGGCTCTGGCCAACCGGCTGGTGGCGGCCCGGCCGGCCGACGCCCTGGTCGGGCAGCAGCCCTCGGGCCCGGGCCCACGCATTGGGGCGGCCCAGAACGAAGCGGGCGAGGAGCGCCAGGTGATGCGCCAGATCGCCGCCCTGCTGGCGGCGGGCACGCCGCTGCGAGAGATCGCCGTCCTCTACCGGTTCAACTCGCAGTCGGCCCGCTTCGAAGCGGCACTGACCGGCGCCGGGATCGCCTACAACGTGGCCGACAACGAGCGCTTCTTCGAACGTCCCGAGATCCGCCAGCCCCTGCTCACCTTCGGCCGCGCCGCCCGGGCCCAACCCGAGGCCCCCGGCCTCGAACTGCTGGGCCGGGTGCTGGCCGAGGCCGGCTTCGACCAGGCCGCTCCCCCGTCGGGAGCCGGGGCGGCCCGCAGCCGTTGGGAGGCGGTGGCCGCCCTGCTCGAAATGCTGGGGCAGCTCCCCGGGGCGGACCAGCTGGCGGCGGCCCCCCTCCTGGCCGAGGTGAACCGGCGGGCCAGCGAGTCCCACACGCCGACCCAGGGCGGGGTGACCCTCTCCACATTGCACAAGGCCAAGGGTCTCGAGTTCGATGCCGTGTTCTGTGTCGCCCTCATTGAGGGTTCGCTGCCCTCGGCCTACGCCAAGTCACCCGAACAGCTGGCCGAGGAGCGCCGGCTCTTCTACGTCGGGATCACCCGGGCCCGGACCCACCTCTTCATCTCCTGGGCCAAGGAGCGTCCGGGACCCCGCGGCCAGACCTGGACCGGACGGCCCAGCCGCTTCCTCGACGACGTGCAGCCGCCGGCCCGGGCCACCAGCGAGTGGGTCAAGGAGCGACGCGCCGCCGGGCGGAGGTCCAAGGCGACGTCCGGGGCCAAGGCGGCGTCCGGGGCCAACTCCGGGTCGTCGGCCGGGTCGTCGTCGGCCGGGTGCGCCGGCTGCGGCAACGACCTCAAGGGCATGCCGGCCCGCCGGCTGGGGCGCTGCAGCATCGACTGCCTGATCGGGCCCGAAGCGACGTTGGCCGGCGCGCTGGCGGAGTGGCGCCGCGCCACGGCGCCCGGGCTCGGTCTGGACGAAGCCGAGCTGGCCAGCGACCGGGCGCTGTTCAGCATCATCTCAGCGCCGCCCGGCACCCACTTCGAGCTCGAATCGGTGGCCGGGCTCCATAAGCCCGACCTGCCGACCTTCGGGCCGGGCCTGGTCGACGTGGTCCGCACCACCCTCAGCCAGGTCGCCGCTTCGCCCTAGGTGCGGGGTAGTACCTTTCAGGGAAACGCCGCGGGATGTGGCGCAGCTTGGCAGCGCGCCTGCTTTGGGAGCAGGAGGTCCCGGGTTCAAATCCCGGCATCCCGACGAAAAAATTGCACCGAGACATCGGCTTTGGCCGTCCACGAAGGTGCTCAGGTACCGTGCCCAGCGTGTTCACCGTCACCGGCACCGCCCAGAAGGAAGCCTGGGACGCCAATGTGCTCCCCCCAGTAGAGAAGGTCCGCCCGGGCATGTGGTCAATCCCGGTGCCCATCCCGAACAATCCGCTGCGCTACGTGCTGGTCTACGCGCTCGAATTGGAGAGCGGCGTGGCCATCGTCGACGCCGGCTGGCCCACCGATGACGCCTGGGACGCCCTCAACGCCGGACTGGTGGAGGCCGGTGGCTCCATGAGCGACGTGCGGGCCGTCGTGGTGACCCACCTCCACCCCGACCACTACGGACTGGCGGGCCGGGTGCGCGAGGCCTCGGGGGCCTGGGTGGGCCTCCATCCCTCCGACGCCAAGCTGCTGGAGACCCGGTACGAGGACACCGACGGCCTGCTCGACCGCATGCGCGAGCTCATGGAGATGTCAGGGGTCCCCGAGGAGAAGCTGCCCGATCTGGCCATGGCCTCCATGGAGATCAAGGCCACCCTCAACGTGGCCCTCCCCGATGTCCTCATTGAGGACGAGCAGAAGCTCGACCTGCCGGGCTGGGACTTCCGGGCCGTCTGGACTCCGGGGCACTCCCCCGGCCACATCTGCCTGTACTCGGACCAGGAGCGCCTGCTCCTCTCGGGTGATCACGTGCTCCCCCGCATCACCCCCAACATCTCGTTCCACTCGCAGCAGTTCGCCAATCCCCTGGGCGACTACCTGGAGTCGCTGGCCAAGGTGCGGGCGCTCCATCCCGACGAGGTCTTCCCGGCCCATGAGTACCGCTTCTCCGGCCTGGACGAGCGGGTCGACACGTTGATCGGTCACCACCACGACCGGCTGGCCGAGATCGAGACGATCCTCAAGGCGAAGCCCGGCATCTCCTGCTGGGACATCACCCTCGCCCTCTCATGGTCGCGCCCGTGGGACGAGATACAGGACTACATGCAGCGGGCGGCCAACGGCGAGACGCTGGCCCACCTGGTCCTGCTGGAACGCCGGGGTCGGGTGACCCGAGAGGCGGCCGTACCGGCCCGCTTCTATCTGGCCGAATAACTATCTACCTGGCCGAATAACTACTGCCTGCTCGTCCCGGCTTCGGGGTCGGGGTTCTCGGTCATGCCGCCGGGCGGACGGCCGGGCGAGGGTGGCGATCCGAAGGCTCCGCCTCCGCCTCCGCCCATGCGTCCCCTCGGGCCACCGGACCGACGGCCCCGCCCGGCAAAGGTGGCGACGAGTAGGACGACGATGACCACCAGGTAGACGACATGAAGGGTGTTGTAGGTCGATCCGCGACCATGGAGCGTGGCGGCCAGGATGAGGAACACCACCACGACGCCCAGCCGCACCATGCGTAGGCCGGACATGCCCCGGCCACCCATTCCACTGAACATCGGCGCAGTGTAGAGGTGGCGGTACCGCGATCTCAGGCGCGGCGCAGGGTGACGCTGCACCAGGAGCGCTTGCGGCACGATGGGCAGGTCATGCGGTGGTCGTACTGTCCCCGCGGCAGCCATGTACCGAACGGGAACTGGTAGATGAGAAGGTCAAGCAGTCCAATGTGGGAGACCTGATGGCACTTCTGGCACTCCACCGTGAACGTGCCCCGATTCACCAGCGGGTTGTCCGAGGTGGCCCGCAGGCTGTCGGATTCGGGTCGGGCCCCTGAGTACAGGGCGCGCTTGCCGACCGGCAGGGGCCGCGTCGACGGGCCAGCCGGGTGGGTCTCCTTGCCGCTGGCGTTGGAGGCCGAGGGGACCCAGAACAGGGCCCGCTTGCCCAGCGGATCCGACGCCCTTCCACCTCTGGCCTCCACCACCTCAGAGCGCCCGCATGGCTTGGAGAACCTGGGTAGCCAGGGCGCGATAGGCGGCCGCGCCCGGTGACGACGGCGCATGTTGGAGGACCGAGCGACCGAGACCGGGCGCTTCGGCGAAGCGGACCGACTTGGGGACCGGCGGATCGAAAACCGGAAGCGAGTAACGCTCCTCCACCTCGGCCAGCACCTGGCGGGCATGGGTCGTGCGGCCGTCGTACATGGTGGCGATCACCCCGAGCACACGGAGCGAGTCGTTGGCGAACTGGCGCACATCCTCAATGGTCTCGAGCAGCTGCCCGACGCCGCGATGGCTGAGGGCCTCGCACTGCAGGGGCACCAGCACCGCCTCGGCCGCCGTGAGGCCGTTGATCGTCAGCACCCCCAGGGAGGGTGGGCAGTCAATGAGGACGATGTCGTGCTCGTTCACAATGGGCTGGAGGGAGCGGGCCAGCACGTGCTCCCGCCCGGTTCGGCTCAACAGGTGCACCTCGGCCCCGGCCAGGTCAATGGTGGCCGGAATCAGCGAGAGTCCGTCGACGCCGGGCACCTCACGGCGGACATCGCTCATTTTGGCCCGCCGAACCAGCACGTCGTGCAGCGACGCACTCAGATCGTCCGGATCGAATCCGAACGAGTAGGTCAGGCAGGCCTGCGGGTCGAGATCGACCACCAGGACGCGCTGCCCCTGCTCAGCCAAGGCCACCCCGAGCGACTGCACGGTCGTCGTCTTGGCCACGCCGCCCTTCTGGTTGGCCACCGCCACGACTTTGACCACTCGGTGAGTCTACGACGACCACCGGAGATTTCTTGGTGGACGAGCGCGGGCCGGGGACTTACACCGGGCCGACGCCCATCTCCGATGGGTGACTGTTCTCCATCCCGGACCGCCACCAGGACCGGGCCGCTTCTTCCCGGTGGGCACACTCGGGTTGGAACTGGTGGCCGATACGGAGGTGGGGCCGCTTGGTCGCCTTCCACGACCCGCCGACAACGGCAGTCCTCCGGGAGCCGGCTGCACACTCAGTGATAGGCGCCTTCCTGGAAAGCCACGTCGAGCACCAGGTTGCCCAGGGCGAGATTCACGTCGTCGATGTGGAAGCCCCAATTTGGTCCCAGCGATGCCGTCACCTTCGGACGAGGGTCGCCCGCAACGGCAAAGGCGTTGATCTGCAGCCAGGTGGCCCCACTCGCGCTCATGCACGTGGCCGTGTACAGGTTGGGATAGGAAACCCAGGGCGTGACGATCTTCAGGCCGGGCACACTCGACCCCACCGTCAGGAAGTACGGCGACAGCGCCCCCGTCCCGTTCGAGAAGTTGACCGGATTGACACATGCCACCTGCTGACCGGTCGAGGTGGTCTGGCCCGACTGCAGGCTGACCCCTTGGCCGGGTCGGCCGAACAGCGCCGTGGGCGGCGGCAGCGAACCGAAGGTGGAGTAGGCGATGACGCAGCCGGTCTGGGTGTCCGAGCCGCAGGTGGGGATGTGCTGGAAGGTGCCGCCGACCGTCTGCCCCGTCGGCACCTGGACATTGCCCCCCAGGAGGAGGGCGGACACCAACTTGGCCCGCAACTTGGCATTGGAATCGACCTGGGCCTGCAGAAGCCGGATCAGCATGACCGCGCCTTGGGAATGGCCGATGAAGATGACGGGGCGGCCGTGGTTGTCGTGGGCCAGATAGTCCTTCCAGCCTGACAGGAGGCTGTTATACGCCACCTGATTGCCCTTGGCGTCCTGCCCCACCCCCTTAAGCAGTGAGAGCTCGGTGCGTTGACGGTACATGGGCGCCCACACCTGACAGACCTGGGAGAAGCGAGCCGCCTCTTCCCTGGCTGCTCCGATCTCCGCCGGCTGCACCCTGAGATCGGCGTTGTCGGTGAGTTCGGCCGACACGGTGGGATAGACGAAGAAACAGTCAAACCTGGGGGACTTCTTCGACTGCGCCGGCTGCACCGTGGTGGAACCGTTGGCCGCCACGAACGTCGTCGACAGATTGGAGGCGCAGGGATCGTTGGCCTGCCCGGGTCGGCACAACCACACGGTGTTCGACGGCGCCGCGACTTGCACCCGGGCGTCATTGGAGACTTGGGCGACATTGGCCGCGACGGAAGCCGACGACGAGGTAGCCAGGCCGAGCGCGGAGATCAGCACAGCCGCGCCACTCAGCGCCGTCAATAGGGTGCCCGAAAGCCCGCGCCGCCATGTACCAGTTGCCGCATCCCGTGAAGGGATCTGATCTCGCACCGTGGTGCGCTCCTTTGTCCGCCCCTCAGGATTGCCCCACCCAGCGTACCCAGTCCCACCGACGGTTCGGTGTCATGCCACCCACCCGGGCCATTCACCCGAGGGCGCCGACAAACGCCGATCGATTGCTCTCCCACCATCGGCGCCGTCGCTCATAGCGCTCCATACCGCCCATCTCCTCCAACATTCGGATGAAGTTCGGATCTCCCGCGGCGACACGGCGCTGGACGAAAATACCTCCGCTTTCCATGGAGTGGTCGAGATGGTCGAGGAGTTCGACCCGCCCGGCGCGGTCAAGACCGTAGACATCAGCCACCAGGCGCAAGCGGGCACCCTGGTCGGGACCCTGCCATCCAAGACGTTCCGCACTTCGCTCATCGTCGATCGGGACACACATACGGGCGAACAGAGCCAGGTCGTAAACCGGTGCGCCCGGTGCCGCGAAGTCGAAGTCGAGCAGAGCAACGGCGACCCCGTCCCGGAAGACGACGTTCTCCAGACACACATCGTTGTGACAAACAATCGAACCGCCATCGGGGTCAGCCAATTCGTCACTCCACGTCGACACCTTGCAATTGACCAGCGCGGAGGCTCGATGGAAATTGAGCATCAAGGACGTGATGGAGCTCAACGCGACATCCGACTGGGCCCACGCTGGGAACGGTGGGATGGCAACATCGCCATCGATGTAGACCAAACGCTCGCGGCCATCGCCCTGGATCTCAAGGGGCATTGGCGCGCCGTCGAAGCCAACATCTCGGAGGCCTCTCAGGAACGCGTGGATCGATGGCGAATGGGCATTCGACGGCCGGAGCACAATGTCGCCCTGCCGAGTCACCTGGCCGGCGTTGGCCACCCCTCCGACCAGCTGCTCATCCATTTGGACAGTCTGGCCTATGGCCCACCAGTTCAGGCCGACTCGACTGCCCCTTTCGGGCAACATGGAGCCATGGACGCCGCCGTCCCCGACTTCGTCACCCACTACTACCGGGCAGGCCGGGCGCCGTTTCTCAATCTCTCGGAGCTCGACGGGGCATCCCTCGATGATGTGGTCGAGCAATTGAGCGCCGAGCATGAGCGCGGCGAGTCCTCTCGTGTATTCGGTCGGCGCTACATGGAACTGCGTCGGCTCACCGAGCAGAGACTCCGGGAACTCTTCATCCGGGCCGGTGGCGCCCCTGGCCGGAGGGCGCCGCACTACTTCGTGCTTGGATCCTCCCGCTGGTACGAGGGACTGGCCGCCGACATGAAGCGGGTCACGCTGGCGTTGGCCGACCTTCCTGAGGAGGCCACCAGTTTCACCATCCCGGACAGCTTCACGGCCATGGGTCTCGGGGAGAGATTCGGCCTCCGCATTGAAGGCCAGCCCTATCACGGCAACGTCTACCGGCTGTCACAACTCAACGAAATGGTCGAACGTTTCGGGATGCCCGTCGATGAGCAGCGCGACTACTCCGGCTACCAGCACGGTCCCTTCGAGAAATACGTGGAGATTCAACTCTGGGACGATGGGCCCATCGCGGGGACCGGTTGGCGGTAGTCCGTTCTCGCCCTACGCCTTGGACTGAGAACCACCCACCGCGACGGCCGCGACAATGTGAGGTCCGACAAATGGTGGTTGGCCCGGAGCCTGAAAGGGAAAAAGCTCCGGGGGACATGCTTGCGCGTCGCCAAATCCCACACACCCATCGAAATTAGCTGGGACCAGCCAGTACCCCTGTTGGTCCGGTGTAGGAATCACAGCCCCGACGATGTAACCGGGCGCGGCGGGCGACCCGTTCCCTGCCGGCGCGGAGCCGAAGAAGCCGGCATCACCGAAGGTGAAGACCCCGCCGTCAGAACCGTCCAGCCAGTAGCCACCACCAGTGCTGGTTGGCGCGATGCCGACGATCGGGGCATTGAGGCGCACCCCGCCTTCTGACCCGTGGAACTTCGCGTCTCCGAAGGTGAACACGCCGCCGTCGGCAGCCACCAGCCAATAGCCGCCACCGTCCGGAGCTGATGCCATACCGGTGATCGGCTGGTTGAGGCGGGTGCCACCTTCTGACCCGTGGAACTTCGCGTCTCCGAAGGAGAACACGCCGCCGTCGGCGGCGACCAACCAGTAGCCACCGCCATCGGGCGTGGACGCCATACCGACGATCGGCTGGTTGAGACGCACGCCGCCCTCCGATCCGTGGAACACGGCGTCACCAACGGAGAAGACCCCGCCGTCAGCCGCCACCAGCCAGTAGCCGCCGCCATCGGGAGTGGACGCCACACCGACGATCGGCTGGTTGAGGTGAAAGTTCTGGGCCAAGCCGAAGGATCCCGGTCCGGACACGCTCCCATCGGCGGTCGCCTGCCAATAGCTCAGCACCCACGGCTGGGCGGAGGAGACGGCATTGCTGCTCCTTACCGCGGCCATTGCGTGGCCTGATGCGAGAAGACCACACATCGTGACCACTCCAACCCCAATTGCGATCAAACTGTTGCACCGCTTTCGCACTGTGCCCCCAATCGCCCAGTGAATTATCTCCCTCTTGACGGTACTCCTTTGCCAATCAGCGTTTGCCCATCGGCGGAGGAGGCGATGACATCAGATAGCGACGTCATCAGAAATCAGATGGCCGGATGTGTCCAAGCAACGTCCGTCGCCCAACGCTCGGCGGCTGCCATGAGCAGGTCAGTGGCCGGATCTTTGACCGCTCCGTAGTCGGAGAGATTCTTGGTAGTGCGAGCCAGTTCCACTTTGAACCTGCCCCAGGCGACGCGTGCAGCATCGTCGGCCCGGAGAAAGTCTCGAAACAAGAGGGCGTACCGCTCGTTTGGTTGGCCAAGGACCCTGACGTGCACATTGCACGGGCGTACGTCGCGTGGCGGTCCGAAGACCAGTTTCTGCCATAGCTCCGGATCCCCGCTCCAGCCCGCCGGGATGTGATCGCGGAAATTCCAATCACCGACCCGCTGCTCGAACCCGGCCTCACCCAACGTCCGCATGATCAGTTCACGGTCCAACTGGCCCACGATCACCTGAAGGTCAATGACGTCTTTAGCGGGGAGCTCAGGAACAGACGTCGAACCGATGTGATCGATGCGCACAGCCAGACTTGCAAGAGCTGCGCCCAACCGGGTGGCGAGGTCTGCATAGTCAACCAACCAATCGGCACGCCATTTGGTAAGGAGCACCCTTTCGTCATGGTTCACCTCTTGATTCTGCTGGATTGGGGCCGGCTCCCCGGTACCGGTCCGGAAAGCGGACGGGGCCGGTCCGAAGGACCACATATTCCGATTAGTTTCGGTGCAGCGGGCTTTCAGAGCCCCTCCCCGTACTCGTAGTCAGGATTCCACGTTCGTGCCGGCTGTCCACATCAATCAGAAGATCGCCGTCAGCGTCGTCTTCGTCTCGGCCATGTTCATGAGCATCATGGACATCACGATCGTCAACGTGGCCCTCCCGACCATCGGTCGTGACTTTCACATCGCCCCCACCGCGGTTGACGGCATCGTGATCGCCTTCCTGGTCAGCCTGGCCGTCTTCATCCCGGCCTCGGGCTGGTTGGGCGACCGTTTCGGCGGCAAACGGGTCCTCATGACGGCCATCGTCGTCTTCACGGTGGCCTCGGCGCTCTGCGGGTTGGCTCAGAACATGACCGAGTTGGTCATCTTCCGCGTCCTCCAGGGGGCGGGCGGCGGCATGATGGCCCCGGTCGGCATGGCCATGTTGTTCCGCGTCTTCCCTCCGGCTGAGCGCATCCGGGCATCGAGCATCCTTACCGTGCCCACCACGTTCGCGCCGGCCATCGGACCCGTCCTTGGTGGCCTCCTGGTCACCGATCTGACCTGGCGTTGGGTCTTCTTCGTCAACCTGCCCATCGGCATCGCCGCGGTGACCTTCGGCGCCCTCTTCCTGGAGAAGACCGAGCCGATGGACGCCGGCGCCTTCGACGTGCCCGGCTTCCTTCTCGGTGGATCCGGCTTGGGCCTGTTGATGTACGGCGTCTCCGAAGGACCGCTCAAGTCGTGGTCGTCATTGGACGTCATCGGCGCCTGCCTTGCCGGAGCGATCCTACTGACGGCCATGATCATGGTCGAGCTCCGCTCCAGCCAGCCGATGGTCGATCTCCGGCTGCTGTCTGGTCGCCTCTTCCGCTCGACCAACGGGGTTATGTTCCTGGTGGCGGCAGCGTTCCTCGGGACGCTCTACCTCATCCCCCTCTATTTCCAGGACGCCCGGGGTCTCACCGCCCTGCAGTCGGGACTCTCCACCTTCCCCGAGGCCTTCGGCGTCATGGCCGGCGCCCAGCTGGCCAGCCGCGTCCTCTACCCGAGATTCGGGCCGCGTCGCCATGTCACCGGCGGGCTGATCGCTCTTACGGTGCTGCTCCTCCTGCTCACGCAGATCGACGTCAGCACCAACCTGTGGCTCATCAGAGGGTTGATGTTCCTGCTGGGGCTGGCCATGGGACAGGTGATGGTGCCGAACCAGGCGGCGTCGTTCGCCATGATCTCCCCCGCGTCCACCGGCCGCGCCTCCACCTTCTTCAACACCATGCGCCAGGTAGGCAGCGCCGTCGGCGTGGCCGTGCTCTCCACCGTGCTCATCAGCGTCGGCTCGACCCACGCCTCCGGCGGGACGACCCTCCCCAACCTGCGGGCCTACCACCTGGCCTTCGCGACGGCGGCGCTCTTCTCACTGGCGGCCATCGGCTTCTCCATCTCCATCCACGACAGTGATGCGGCCGCCACCATGGTCCGGCGGGGCAAGCGGGCCCAGCGAGCCATGGGTCCGGAGCCCGTGCGGGAGAACGCGGCCTGAGCACCGGGCAGGGTCGATTGCCGTACGGCGGGACAAACGTCGATACTGCCCCATGGCGCCAACGAAGAATGTCTCGGTGTTCTGTGGATCCCGCCCCGGGAACCGCCCCTCGTTCGGAGCGGCGGCAGCCGAGTTGGGCGCGCTCCTGGCGCAGCGCGGGATAGGCCTCGTCTACGGCGGGGCTTCGGTGGGGCTGATGGGGGTGGTGGCTGACGCCGCGCTGGCCGCCGGCGGTCGGGTGACCGGGGTCATCACCGAGTCACTGGCCGACCATGAAATCGCCCACCGGGGGCTGGCCCGGCTGGACGTGGTTGCGACCATGCATGAGCGCAAAGCCCGTATGGCCGAGCTCTCCGACGCCGTGATCATGCTGCCCGGAGGCTTCGGCACCCTTGAGGAATTCATGGAGTCGGTCACCTGGCTGCACCTGGGCATCCATGACAAGGGGTGCGGGATCCTGAACGTGGACGGGTACTTCGACGACCTCTGGCGCTTCGTCACCCACAGCGTCGAGATGGACTTCATCGCACCGCAGTTGGTCGAGCGGATAGCCGTTTCGGACCACCCGGGCCGGCTGCTCGATGCCTTGCATCTCGCCGCTCCCTAGCCCGATTCGTGCCTGGACCGGTTGGTGTCTCCGCCCTTTAGCTCCATGCCCCGTAATACGCTTGAATCCAGTGAATTGACTAACCTGATCATTTTGGTCAACAATTAGGCCCCATGAACTCAATCCCCGTGACATCTCGAGCTCTCCGACGCGCTCGGCAACAGGCGTTCTCACGCATCGGTGCGATCTCCCTGGTCGGCGCGCTGGCCGCCGGTGCGGCCATCACCGGACTGCCCAGCCCGGCCGGAGCCGCCGGCGGCTCGGTCAGCATCGTGGCCTACTCCACGCCCAAGGCCGCCTTCGGAGCCGAGGTCACGGCGTTCCAGGCCACGTCGGCCGGCAGCGGCGTTACCTTCACCCAGTCGTTTGCCGCCTCCGGCACGCAGGCCTCTGACGTGGTCAGCGGGTTGCCGGCTGACGTCGTGAACTTCTCCACCACCCTCGACATGAACAAAGTGGTGACGGCGGGGTTGGTGGCCAAGAGCTGGGACAAGAACGCCAACGCCGGCATGGTGACCAACTCCATCGTCTCGTTCATTGTGCGCAAGGGGAACCCCAAGCACATCAAGACGTGGGCCGACCTCGTGAAGTCAGGCGTCGGGGTGGTCACGCCGAATCCGTTCAGCTCGGGCTCGGCCAAGTGGAACCTGCTGGCGGGCTACGGCGCCCAGCTGGCCGCCGGGCAGAGCAAGGCGAAAGCCAAGACCTACCTGACCAAGTTGCTGGGCAACACCGTGTCGCAACCGGCCAGTGCCAGCACCGCGCTGCAGGCGTTCCTCTCGGGTCAAGGTGACGTGCTCCTCGACTATCAGGACGACGCGGCCTACGCCGTGGCCCAGGGAGAGCCCATCACCGTGGTCACGCCGCCCCAGTCGATCCTCATTCAGAACCCGATTGCCCTGACCACCTCGGGCGCCAAGAATCCGGCGGCCGTGGCCTTCGAGAAGTTCCTGCTCTCGGCGGCCGGCCAGAAGATCTGGGCTCAGCAGGGCTACCAGCCGGTCCTGGCCAGTGTGGCCAAGAAGTTCACCTTCCCCAAGCCGGCCAAGCTCTTCACCATCAACACCTTCGGCGGTTGGGTCAAGGCCAACGCCACCTTCTTCGACCCCACCACCGGACTGGTGGCGAAGATTGAGCAGGGCCTCGGAGTGTCCACAGCGAGTGGCTGATGTCGGCCTGAAGGTCGGCCCACTGCCGGTGCCCCCACGGGCGCCGGCAGTGCCATGGGCGCGCCTGCGTCGAACCGGGCGGGGCGCCACGGCGGCGACCGGCCCGGCGCTGGCCGTCACCTACCTGAGCTTGCTGGTGCTGTTGCCCCTGGCGGCCATTCTCAGCAACGCGTTCACCGGCGGAGCCAGTGCCTTCTGGCATGAGGCCACATCGCCGGAAGCCGCGGCCGCCCTCAAACTGACCGTCATTTGCTCGCTGGGCGTGGCCGCCTTCAACTCGCTAGCCGGGGTGCTCATCGCCTGGGTCCTGGTCCGTGACGAGTTCGTGGGCAAGCGGGTCGTCAATGCCGTCATCGACCTCCCGTTCGCCCTGCCGACGGTGGTGGCGGGCCTCACCCTCCTCAGCCTGTACGGCCCCGACTCCCCCTTCGGGGTGAACGTGGCCGGGACCCGGGCCGCCATTGTGCTGGCCCTGGCCTTCGTCACCCTGCCGTTCTCGGTGCGTTCGGTACAGCCGGTCATCGCCGAACTCGATCGGGAGACGGAAGAGGCCGCCGCCTCGCTGGGGGCCTCACCGGCGGTCGTGCTCCGCCGCATTGTGCTGCCCAGCATCGCCCCGGCCATGCTGGCCGGCGCCGGCCTCGCCTTCGCCCGGGCGGTGGGTGAGTTCGGGTCAATCGTGCTCATCTCAGGCAATCTGCCCTACAAGACCGAGGTGGCCTCGGCCTGGATCTACAGCCTCTATGGAAGCGACTCGTTCCCTGCCGCCGCCGCCGTGTCGACCGTACTGGTCGCCCTGGCCTTGGCCCTGCTGCTCGGGATGGGTTGGCTGCGCCGGCGCTTCGACATCGGGGTGGTGGCGTGAACGGCCGCTGGCGCTGGCCGGCCCGCATCGGCGTGTTCGGCTACCTGGCGCTGCTGATCGTGGTCCCGGTGGGATCGGTGTTCTTCCGGGCCTTCCAGCATGGACTCGGCGCGGCGTGGGACGCCGTGACCACCACGGAGGCCACCCACGCCTTCTGGCTCACCATCATTGTGGTGCTGATCGCCGTTCCACTCGACGCCGTCTTCGGCGTCGGCGTGGCCCTCATCCTGGCCCGGCACCGGTTCCCCGGCGCGTTCCTACTGGACGCCTTCATCGACATTCCCCTGGCCCTCTCCCCGGTCGTGGTCGGGCTGGGACTGGTGCTCGTCTACGGCAAGAGCGGCTGGTTCGGCAACTGGTTGGCCGGCCGCGGCATCGAGATCATCTTCTCGACCCCGGGCATCGTGATGGCCTCGGCCACGGTTGCCCTGCCGTACGTGGCCCGCTCCGTCCTCCCGGTGCTGCTGGAGATCGGCACCGAGCAAGAGCAGGCGGCCCGCACGCTCGGTGCCGGACCTCTCGCCGTCTTCCGGCGGATCACCCTGCCCTCCATCAGACGCTCCCTGGCCTACGGGGTCACCCTCACCACGGCCCGCGTCCTCGGCGAATTCGGTGCCGTGGCCATCGTCTCGGGTGCCATCGTGGACAAGACCCAGACCATGACCCTGTTCATCGACGACAGTTTCGGCAATCTGGATCCGGTCGGCGCCTATGCCGGGGCGGTTATTTTGGCTTTGATCTCACTCGGCGTCCTCCTCATCCTGGGGGGCGATCGCGAGCAACGAAGGGAACGACGATGGCAATCACCGTCAGCGCAGTCTCCAAACGATATGGATCCGCTGTTGCCGTCGACGACGTAACCCTCGAGATACCGGCCGGCTCGCTCACCGCGCTGCTCGGGCCGAGCGGGGGTGGCAAGTCGACCCTGCTGCGCATCATCGCCGGTCTGGAGACGCCCGACCACGGCATCGTCGAGATCGACGGTATCGACGTCACCGACGTGCCGGTCCGCAAACGCGGGGTCGGCTTCTGCTTCCAGCACTACGCGCCGTTTCGACATCTCACCGTGCGACGCAATGTGGCCTTCGGCCTCGAGGTGCGGCGTCGCCCCAAGGATGAGGTCCGCCAGAAGGTGGACGAACTGCTGGACCTGGTCAAGCTGGGCCACCTGGCCGACCGCTACCCCTCGCAGCTCTCCGGCGGCCAGCGGCAGCGGATGGCACTGGCCCGGGCCCTGGCCATTGAGCCGCGCGTCCTCCTGCTCGACGAGCCCTTCGGCGCCCTCGATGCCCAGGTGCGCCAGCAACTCAGGCGCTGGCTGCGGGACCTGCACGAGAAGATCGCCGTGACGACTGTGCTGGTCACCCACGATCAGGAGGAGGCGATGGAGGTGGCCGACCGGCTGGCCATCATTAATGAGGGCCACCTGGAGCAGGTGGGGTCCCCGGCCGAGATTTACGACCAGCCGGCCAACGAGTTCGTACTCAAGTTCCTCGGACCGGCCACCCAACTCGACGGAGAATGGATCCGCCCCCACGACCTCACGGTGCACCGGGTCGGGGGCGCCTCCAAGCATTCGGGCCGGGTCGAGCGCATCACCCACCTCGGCTTCGAGGTACGGATCGACGTCCAGCTCGACAGCGGTGAGCAGACGTGGGTGCAGCTGAGCCGGGGCGCCGCCGATGAGCTCGGGCTCGAGGCCGGCGACCTGGTCTGGGTGGACCCCTCCCCCCACGCGCTCAATGCGGCCGGGCTCCCCGCGCCCCTTCGACTGACGGCGCCCTAAGCCGCCGGCCGGTCACGGGTGGCCCGATGGCCCCCGGGCACCTTGGCGGTGCCCGTCTCATCGGCATCATGGGTTGCGGCGGCGGCGGCGGCGGCGCGCCGGCCGACCAAGGTGGTCCTGTGCCGATTTTTGACCGCCACCCTCCCTTAGTGTGCAATCCGGATTCAGGCGCCCGAGACACCTCGGGAACGAGATCGTTCGATGAAGGGGAGCGTGGATGCGGTTGCGGCACCTGCGGTGGCGGAGTTGGAGTCGGAGTCGGGCGATCCTGGGCACGTGCATCGGAATTCTCTTCCTGACCGGCGTGGCCGCCCTGGCTGCTCCCGGCTCGGCCGGCGCCGTCACGGCCCGCAGCGAGTACTACCTGGCCCTGGGCGGTTCGGGTTCCGTCGGGGAACAACCGACCATGCTGTCGCCGCGAGGTCAACGCACCGACGACGGGTACGCCAACGACCTGTTCGACCTGGAGCGGGCGCGTTGGGCCGACCTCCGACTGGTGAAGCTGGGCTGTCCCGGTGAGACCACGATGACCATGCTGGACGGAGGGGCCCACTGCCACTACGACGGGGGCACCCAGTTGGCCGACGCAGTGGCCTTCCTGCACCTGCACCCGTCCACGGTGTTGGTCACCCTGGACCTGGGTTTCAACGACATCCGGCCCTGCTTGATACAACAGAGAGTCGACCAACCCTGCGTCACCCGCGCCATCGACGTGGTGCGTGACCAGATGTCCCAGATCCTCACCGCCCTGCACGCGGCCGAGCCGCCGGGCGCCCGTCTGGTCGGCGTCGGGCATTACGACCCCTACCTGGCGGCCTACCTCGACGGTCCCGCCGGGCGCGCCTTCGCCCTGCAGAGTCTCGGGGTGATCGCCCGGCTCAACGATGCCCTGCGTTCCGCCTACGCGGCGGCCGACGTGCCAATGGCCGACGTAGCCGCCTCCTTCGCCACCACGGACACCAAAGTGGCCACGCTGGCCGGGGTGGGGACAGTGCCCCAGGACGTGGCCCGGGCCTGCGCCTACACCTGGATGTGCGCGCCGACACCGCTCGGCCCCAACCAGCACCCCAACGACACCGGGTACCGGGCCATCAGCGCGGCCATTGACGACGCGTTGGCGGACCGTCAATAGGCGCTGAACGCGCCGCCGGCGAAGCGGCCGCCCCGGGCGGCGTGGTCAGCTGGTCGCGACCCTGGTCCGGACCAGTTCAGCCGGCGCATCAGCGTCGACGTTGAGCGGGCTCCCGTCCGGTGGGGTGGGGCGCGGTTCGGGCGTCCGCCACGGCACCCTGGTGCGACCGGTCAGCGCCCTGGAGAGGGGGGTGCGGGCCAGGAGGGCGGTCAACGCCACCGAGGCCAGGAAGACCAGGGCCACCGAGACGGCGATGACGATGGGCCAGGGGACGACATTGTTGAGGTGACGCCAACCCAGCCAACCCAGAATGGTGATGAAGACCGTCTGGGCCAAATAGATCCCGTACGAGTTGTCCGAGCCCGACGTGACTATGGCCCGGGTCCGCCGCGAGCGGTGCCGGTGTACCAGCGCCACGCCGATCAGGTAGATGCTGGCGATGGCCCCAATATTGAAGGGGACGACCACCGGTTGGAAGGGGTCCGAGTCAGATCCGAGCCATGACAGCACCTGGTAGGCCGAGAGGTAGTACCACAACTCGGCCAGCGCTGCGGTGGCGATGGTGAAGATGACGACGAAGCGGACGTGTTCGGTCAACCAACGGTGGACATCATCGAGATGCACGGCCACCACCAGCCCGGCCACCAGGTAGAACTGGTACGACGTGATCTCCCGGCTGGCCCAGAACCCCCGCATCCATACCGGGAGGACCTGCCAGTGCATGAGGGAGACGACCAGCAGTTGGACAACGCCGCTGACCGCCAAAAGCCTGCCGTGGTGTCCGGCCGTCCGCCGCACCAGGATGAGCAGGAGCGGGAACACCGCGTAGAACTCGAGCAGGACAACCAGGTAATAGAGCTGGTAGTAGCCGGTGGCCGATAGGTAGGCCAGGTGGATGAGCTCGGATCGCAGCGACCCGTGGCTGGAGGGAAGGGTGAAGAAGAAGTAGATCACGGTCCAGCACAGGTACGGAATCCCGACCAGGGCAAAGCGCCGTTGCCAGAATGACACCAGATTGATCTTCTGCAGGCCACGAAAGCTGTAGGCCAACATGCAAGCCGATACGAAGAGAAAGGCTTCCCGCGTCACGTGCAGGAGCATGAGGGAAGCACCGACAGAGATGCCCGTCCCCACCGGAGCGAAGGCGAGCAGCGAATGGGTAGAGACCACGCCCGCCTGCTTGACCGGTCGCATCGCGTCGATGTGGTCCAGCCGCTTGCGGGTCCCCCGATCGGGCGCGGCCACCTCAGCTTGTGTCGCGATCGGACCACTGCGGGTGGAGTCCGTAGTGGGACTGAGCGGGCCGAGTAACCCGGCCTCGGTAGCGGTCACCGGCACCCAAGGGAGTAGATCACGCTGACATTGTGCTCACGCAGGGAGCGCCGTTGCACCTTGCCGGTGGCACCGACCGGCAACCGCGCCACCACGTGCAGCGCGACCGGACGCTTGGTTCTCACCAGGGTCGCGTTGAGACCGACCCGGATCCGATCGACCAGCAGGCGGGCCCGGTCACGGTCGTCCACGTCGTCGACCCCGCGCAACACCAGGAAGGCCACCGGCACCTGGCCCAGGACGGGGTCGTCCTGACCGATGACCGACACCGCGGCCACTTCGGGCTCGACCAGGATGGCCTCCTCGATCTCCCGCGGGAAGAACTTCTCTCCGCCGCGATTGATCACATCGTCGGTTCGGCCGTCCAGGTACAGGTAGCCGTCCTCATCGAGGTGGCCGAGGTCGCCGGTGCGCAACCAACCATCGCTGTCGATGCGCTCCCGATGCTGATCGCCCCCGTAGGCCGTGATGACCGACGGACCCCGGATCTCCACATGGCCGGCGGTCAGGCGCGGTGAGCCCGATGACCCCGATGCAGACTCCAGCGTGGCTGTCCGGTCCGGTACCACGCGAAGCTCCACGCCGACCGGGAGCCCCACCGAACCGGGCTTACGCGGCCCGGTGAGCGGATTGGCCGTGATCTGGCTGGCCGCTTCGGTCATGCCGTAGGTCTCGAGCACCGGGATCCCCGTGCGCTCCTCGAACCTGGTCATGGTCTCGGCCGGGAGTGGCGCCGAAGCGGAGCGGATGAAACGGATGCCCGAAGGAATGACCTCGGGCGCACTGGACTCGGCCAGACGGGAGACGATGGCCGGTACGGCGTTGATCCACGTCACCTTGTTCAATTCCATTTTGTCCCAGAAGTTCGTGCGGTGGAAGCGGTCGTCCAGGACCAGGCAGGAACCGGCGACCAGGGAGCCCAGCAGCCCGACCACCTCTGCGTTGATGTGAAACAGCGGGAGGGGGTTGAAACCGCGGTCACTCGGTGAGAGCCGGTGGTGGGCGGCCACGCTCCGGGCCGTGTGCAGCAGCTGACGCTGGGTCAATGGGATCAGCTTGGGCGTCCCGGTGGTCCCCGATGAGGACAGCACCACTCCCCCACCCCCTACTTCGGGACCGTTGGCGTATGCCAAAGCATCGACGGCGCCTTCGTGTCCTCGGTCGTTCGTCGCCGACCCCACCGCAATAAATCCGATATCGGATCGGCCCGGAAGCGGCCGGTCGGCCACCAGGACGTCCGCCTGGACCCGGGACAGGGCGGGCCCGAGGCCACCGACACCCTCTGGCGGCGCCGCCGGGTCGAGCGGGGCGGCCCAACGACCCGAGGCGATGACGGCCAGGAAAACCGAGGCGAAGTCAAGCGGGTTGGCGATGGCGATGGCGACGGTGGCCCCCGGAGGGACCCCAGCCGTCTCCAGGCGGGCACCCCAGCGCACCACGGCGGAGCCGAGGGCACCGAAGGTCAGGGTCCGATCGTCGTTCACGTACTCCAGATAGGGCTGTGGGCCGAACGTGGCGGCCCGGTGTCGAATCAACTGGATCAGTGAGTCGCCCTCGTCGTCGAGCGCCACCGGCGACCGGACGCTGTGGGTCTCCGTCAACATGTCAGTACATCATCCGGGCGTCGCGGTAGTGCTTGAACTCGAGAAGATTGTCCGAAGGATCGCGCAACACGAAGGTCCGGTGCACCTCGGCCATCCCTTCAAACCGATTGGCCATCGGGCGGAACATGGGGATTTTGCGCAGGACACAGAGGTGGTGCAGGGCTTCGAAATCCGACGCCTGGCGAAACGTCACGCCGAAGTGCCGGGGGTAGAGGTCCAGCGCCTCCTCGGGTTGGGGTACCCCCTCGGTCAGATGACAGACCAGCTGATCCCCGAAGAAATCCAAGGTGATCCGATCGGGATAGCGGCGGGCCAGCTTGCATCCGAGTTGGCGGACGTAGAAATCTTCGGTCTCCTCGAGATCGTGCGCAGGTATCGCCAGATGAAAGGCGTCCTTGCTCTCCCTCACGCTGACACAACCTCAAATGTGGTCAGGGTGTCCGCGCGCAGGCCGAGACGAATGGTCTCCAGCCCGAGCAGGGCGGTTGCAGCTACATTGCCCAGATTCACGTTGGCCCCGACGCGCTTGACGAAGAACGTCTGCAGCTCGGTCGAAGGCGCTTCGAAGAGAAGGGTCTCCTGGCGAATGCCACACGAGAGCAACTCTTCGATGAGGCCGAAGCGCAGGTCACCGTTGGAGCGGCAGATGCCCGACCGACCGCTCTCGCGCGACTCCAGTGTGACCAGCGACGCCCCGGCATCAAGATCCTCATGCACGCACTCGATCCACCGGCTGGGGGGGAAGTTCTCGGAGCGCTCGACATCTTTGAACCCGACCTCGGAGATAATCTCGAATTCCCCGGCCAGCTTCCTGATGTAACCGGCCTTCTCGGTGTTGGTCATGTCGATGGTTCCGTTGGAAACCTCGACGTAGCGGCAGGAGTACCGGTGGCACAGCTCACGAAATTCGTCCAAGCGATCCTGGAGCACGTATTTCTCGAAGAGGGTGCCGCCGAAGTAGTAGGACACGCCGACATTGTCGAGCACGTGGATCTTCTCACTCAGGTCGTTGGTGACCAGTGCCGTCCCCCACCCAAATTTGACGTAGTCGAGGTACTCGGCGCCGCTCTCCACCACGTCACGGAAGTGCGCGGTGGGTAGACCCCCATCGACCATCATGGTGATGCCGGACGACCGGGGCTTGGCCGCCCTCTGTGGCAACTGCAGCGATGTGGCGTTCATCTGATTCCTCCGCTCTCTACGTGGGTTGGTGAGAAATGGTTGGTCAGGACAGGTTCAGGCATGGACAGGCGCCATACGCTGCCGTTGGTCACGTCGTCCCACACCAGGTCCTGCATCGACTGCCCATCCCAATAGGCCCGGATGGCCCGGATGGTGCCGCCGTGGGCCACCACGATGACGTCGCGCCGGTGGTGTTGCTCATGGAGCCAGTCGACAAAGACCCCAGCGCGGTCGTACACATCCTGCAGCGACTCCCCGCCCGCGGGGTGCGCCCGGGGGTCCACCACCCGGCCACCGCGGAGCCCGGTGACCCGGGCGGCGAGTGAGTTCTGCGGTCCGCCTTCGCAGACCCCGAACGACCGCTCTCGCAGTTCCGCACGAATCTGCACGGGCAGATCGAACGCATCGGCCACTATGTTCGCCGTCTGCTGGGCCCGTCGGAGGTCGCTGGCGTACACCGCATCGACCAGACGATCTTTGAGTTGTGCCGCGACCAGCGCGGCCTGGCACAGTCCCTGACTGGTCAATGTCGCCTCGTCGGCGTGTCCTTGCACCAGGCCGAGAACGTTCCATGTGCTCTCTCCGTGCCTGACCAACCAGAGTGCGGGTGTGTACTCATACCGATCACTCATGACTACAAGGATGCCCACCACGCCTGAGCCAGCACTGTGAATGGACAGGGAGTGCGAGCAGAATACGACCAAGATTTGATGAATCGAGGCGTCGCCATGACGATTCCTGATGCAATCAGTCGTCAATGCTCTCGCCGACCATGGCCTGTCACGGCAGGTGCATACCGCCTGTTCCTCGGGCCAAACGTCGCGTCTCTGCTTACGCCAGCGGCGGTTGCAGCAACCAAATGCGTCGCCGCACAGATTGAAGAGGGTTGATCCGCCTCTCGGGCGGCACACGCACCGCGGCGCGGCCACAGCCATATGTTCCTCGCCGCAGAAGAAGGCTTCACC
Organism: Acidimicrobiales bacterium; assembly: GCA_035552095.1. Classification (GTDB taxonomy): domain Bacteria; phylum Actinomycetota; class Acidimicrobiia; order Acidimicrobiales; family RAAP-2; genus Bog-473. The sequence goes on from DASZMA010000081.1 coordinate 48,887, forward strand.
ACCAATCGGCAGCGACGTCTCATCACAATCCAACCAAGGACTTCAGCGGATCCCCGAAATCAAGCAATACCGCGGTCTACGATGTCCAGAGACACCGGTCGCCGATGTTGTGACACAACAACTCTGTGGCGGGTCAGCGACAAAACTCGTTGACCAGGCACCTTGATGTTGTTGAGTCGGTCACTTCCCGGCTTTGCGCTTTGGTTTCCCCACCGTCTTTGGGGCGGTGAGCCCATTACTGGCCAGTTCGACCAAGGTGAGGGCCTCCAACTCGGCCACCAGGGCTCGCAGTCGGCGGTCGGCAGCGATCAGCGGGCGTAAGCGTCGGGCCTCGTCCGCGCTGAGGGTCTTGGTGACTTGGCGGCCACCTTCTTGGTGCATCCAGGTGGCGTAGGGGCCGTGTAGGCGTGGCGGATCAGCCCGGCAATGGCACCCTGAGCGCTGACAACGGGTCGAGCGCTCAACGATCGAGCCGGGCAGCACCGGGCCCATGGCCTCGATCTCGGCCACGATGGCCGCTCGCCGTTGTTCACTGGTGGTTCCCACGCCTACAGCATCCCCGATCGGTGGACTTGAACTTAATACTATTCAAGTCCATGGCCGCCGACCGTCGGGCGAGGCGTGAGCACTCGGTGCTGCAGGGGCTCAACCGGTTCTGCGCGCGAGAGGGCCTGGGTGCATCTCCGCTGGTGGCCGAGGTCATTGAGGCCTACCTGTGCCTGGGACTCGAGGGCCGGGCCCCCTCGACCAAGGGCACCTATCACTCGGCCCTGCGCCACCTGGCCCACCTCGACGCCCCAAAGGGCGCCCCTCGTTTCTCGGGTTCACTCGCCCCGCCCCCCTATAGCGCGAGCGAGCGGGCGGAGCTGTACTCGATCGCGTCATCGCAACGGCGCCCCTGGCGGGTGCGCTCGGCGCTGGCCCTCTTGGCCTTTGGCCTGGGGGCGGGACTGTGCGGGGCCGAACTGGTGGCCGTCAAAGGACGCGACGTCACCGGACAGGGCGACGGCGCGTGGGTCAAAGTGCGCGGCGGGCGGGCCCGCACCGTTGAGGTGAGTGGGCACGAAGCGAAGCTGGCCCTCGAACTCGCCGTCGTGGGCAGCGCCTACCTGTTCCACCCCCATGAGGCAGATCGTTCCTACCCCAACTTCGTCAATGACTTTTGCCGCGGGCTGGTGGCCGATCCCTCGGCCCCGAAGTTCTCCGCCCCACGGGCCCGTTCGAGCTTTGTCTGTGACCATCTGTTCGCGGGAACGGCACTCTCGGCCCTGCTCGGCGCGACTGGCATTGTCGAGGTTGAGTCATTGCTTCGTTTCTCGGTCCAGGTCGAGGGTGCGCCGGGGTCCAAGGCGGGCTTGCGGGCCCTGCTCGCTTCGGAGCGCTCATGAGCGGTGGCCAGGCCATCCCGGCGGTCTCTTCGCACATCAGCGACGAGGCCGTCTCCTTTGCCATCGACGTGGTTGATGCCTCGGGGGTGGCGCAACGTCTCGAAGACCTCCTTGTGCGTTCGACCGGTCGCCGACGGACCCTCCCACTGCGGGCCCTGCTGGTGGCCCTTCTCCTCTTGGCCATCGACGACCGGCCCTTACATCTAAAGGCGGCCACCAGGTTGCTGTACTGCGGGCTCTCGGCCCGTTGGCGCGGCGAGCTGGGCGTGGACGGCCAGGCGAGCACCACGCGGTCCTTCCTCGCCCGCTATCGCTGTGTGCGCTACCTGTTCCACCTCGCCCTCGGGGTGATGGACCCGAGCGGCCGGGTGAAGAACCGGGTCATGGCCCAAGCGGCCTTCGACGCGTTGGCCAACGAGCTGACCGAGGCCGAGATCACGCTGCGCCGGGAGCGCCTTGAATCGGTGGTCGGCGACCTGGTCGATGCCTCGGTGAAGGTATGCACGAGCGAGGAGCTCTCGGCCTTCGATGGCTCGGCCGGGCTCGACGCCACGGTCGTTCCACTCTTTAGCCGGGGGCCTTCTGCTCGCGCGGACACCTCTGCGAGTGATCCCGACGGGGGCTGGTATGTGCGCGAGGGTGACCACCGCGACGTGACTGGCCCCAAGGGAAAGAAGCTGCGCAAGCTGTTCTGGGCCCAAGAAGCCACCATCGTGACCATGGGGCGGCCACCCGAAAGGGTGCCAGCCCACCCCAACCTCATCCTCGGCGTCCTCTTGACCCGTCCCGGCGAGGACCCGGGGGGCTCGGCCGTGCGCCTGCTCACCTCGGTGCGCGCCCGGGGGTATCCGGCCGGGTTCTTGGGGGTCGACCGGGGCTACAGCCAAGCCCGGCCCGAGCGCTTCCACCTGCCAGTGCGCGCGCTGGGCTACTCAGTGGTCATGGATTACAAGGAGACCGAGCTGGGAAGGGCAGCCAACAGTTCGGGTGCGGTCATGGTTGAGGGAACCTTCTACTGCCCGTCCATGCCCGAGGACCTGGTCTCGGCCAGCGCGGATCTGCGAGCGGGGACGATCGACGCCGCCACCGCCGCCGCACGCATCGCGGCCAGGGGATCGTGGCGCCTGGTGCGCAAGGAGGGGCCCGACCCCGACGGCTACGAGCGCTTCGCCTGTCCGGCCCAAGGTGGCCACCCTCACTTGTGCTGCCCGCTGCGGCCCGCTTCGGCGCAACGCTCGCTCGGAAAAATCCCCGTGCTGAACCCCCCGACCCAGCCTCCCAAGGTCTGCACCCAGACTGCGATCACCATCGCCCCTGACATTGGGGCCCGGCACCGCCAGGACCTTGCCTTCGGCACCCCGATCTGGACCCGCACCTACGCCACCTACCGCAACACCATCGAGGGCACCAATGGGTTTCTCAAAGATCCGGCCCATGAGTCGCTGGCCTCGCCCGGACGGCGCCGGGTGCGCGGCATCGCCGCCCAGAGCCTTTTCGTCGGCCTGCTCGTCATGTCTGCCAACTTCCGCAAGATCGCCGCCTACCGGGCCCTGGTCCAAAGCGACGGGCCCAAAGTGCTCGAGCGGGCTCGGAGACGACGCATCAGCATCACCGACTATCGGCCCCCGCCACCTCAAGCCAACTGAACTGACTCGGAGAACCCAACGCCG
>DASZMA010000082.1:0-1505 GCA_035552095.1 Acidimicrobiales bacterium
TCGGGCGTCAACAGGGACGGGGCATGCTGGGCGAACCACTCACATGTGCGGGCGCACTTCGCTACCTCGGCCCGGCTCTCGGCCAGCGGCTTGCCCATCTCCCGCGTCGCCAGCAGCGCCAGCTCCTCGTGCCGCTCCTCCAGGACCAGGGCAAGTCGGCGCAGTCCCTCGGCCCGTTGGGCGGGAGCCGTTCGGCCCCAACTGCGGGCTGTGCGATGGGCCTGATCGAGCAGGACATCCAGCTCTGCGGCTGTCGTCTCTTCGTACGTGGTCAGTGGTCGACCGTTCGCCGGGTCGACCGTCGTGACAGTCACTGGCCCTCCTCGTTCGAGATCAGGTGGCGGGCCGGCCAATGGCGTCATGGGCTCAGCCGAGCGTCTGTCTCGTAACGTACCGGGAGGGCCGGTCCGCTCAGTCAGCGCGAGCTGTCGTGGCGATGACCACGACGTCACCCACCGGTGGAATGCGCGACGACGTTGATGTAGTCGAGCATGGCCTGGCCCGCCCCCGTGTGGCCGAGGGGCCAGAAGCCGATCTCGAGGTGTGGGCCGGTCGAGATGCCGACGATGCCGTACCCGACGCTCGAGATCTGCTGGCCCTGGATGACACGGGCCCCGACAGGGACCAGGTCTGGCCCGGAGTGGCCGTAATAGACGGTCTTGCCGGTCAGCGGGCCGGAGGTGACCTGCAGCACCGGGGCGTTCGGTCCGAATCCTCCGATGCCTTCCTGGACGATGGTGCCCGAGCCCATGGCGAACAGGGGCGTGCCTCCGGGGGCTGAGTAGTCCACCCCCTGATCGATGCTCCCGTTCTTCAGGTACTGACGCGGCAACGGCAGTCCGGTGCCTCCTGGGCCCGCCACACCTCCGGGGACGGCCAGCGAGCTGGCGAGCAGGTCGGCGGGGATGGGCGGGGGGAAGGGCGTGAGCATGTTGGTGCGCGTCGCGTCATCGATCGTGCCGGTCCCGGGAGTGGCCGCGGCCTGCTGGTACGCCGTGACGGCCGCTGTCGTGGGGGCGTCCCACTGTCCGGATGCAGGGGCCGGGAACCCCAGGCCGGTGAGCAACGCCTGCCAGTCCCTCACCTGACTGGCCGACATCGGCGCGGGGGCAGCAGGAAGGCTGAACTGCGGAGCGGCCTGGAGCGTGTCGAACACCGACCGACTGGCGGTCTCCCAGCTCCAGAAGGCGACAGAGGTGGCCCTCATGGTGTCGGCCGTGTTGATGAAGTCGAGAACCTGGTCTCGCACCGGATCCGCCGCCGTCGGCGAAAGGGGCGGGGTCGCCGTCAGGGTCTGATCCACCGGAATCAGCGGCTTGCCCAGCGGGGCCAGGGCGCTCATCGCCGGGCCGAGGTCCATGTGGCCCGGTCCCGTTGACGGATCCATGACAGCCACCGCGTCGAAGGGTGAGACCAACTCCGCATAGGGATAGGCCGGGGGCGCTGACGGCGGTGTCGGGACGGGGGGCAAGGGGCCAGACGGCGCCGAGACGGCAGGCGTCGGA
>DASZMA010000083.1:0-4040 GCA_035552095.1 Acidimicrobiales bacterium
TGCCGTATCGGGTGTGGCCGACTCCGGTGACCCCGAACAAGACCTGGTCGAGCTGCTCCGGGAGATCGGCCAGACCGCAGCGGCGGCGGGCAGCGGCGCGCTGTTCCTGATCGACGAGATGCACAACCTGGACAGCTCCTCGTTGGCCGCGGTGTGCATGGCCTTCCAGGCCGTCAGCCGGGACGCGCTGCCGGTGGTCCTGGTCGGTGCCGGTCTGCCCGACCTCGAGGTGCGGCTGATGCGGGCCAAGCCCTACGCCGACCGCCTCTTCGAGTACCGAGAGCTCGGTCGCCTGCGCGACCCGGAGGCGCATATGGCCTTGGTCAAGCCGGCTGGCACCTTGGACGTGGAGCTCACCAGGGACGCCGCCGACCAGGTCGTGCGCCTCTCGGCCGGGTACCCCTACTTCCTCCAGGAGTACGGACGCGAGCTGTGGAACGCAGCGGAGATCTCACCGATCACCATGGTCGATGTCGACGAGGTGAGCGACCTGGTCAAAGAGCAGCTGGCCCGCACCTTCTACGGGACCCGCTTCGATCTGGCCAGCGACGCCGAACAGCGCTATCTGGCGGCCATGGCCTCTCTGGGCCAGGCGCCCTACGCCACCGCTGCGGTGGCCCGGGCGTGGGGGGCGGAGAACCAGCGCCAGACCTCCCCGCACCGTGACAGCCTCATCCAAAAGGGCCTCATCTGGTCGCCTCGCCGGGGCCAGGTCGACTTCACCGTCCCCCTCTTCGCCGAGTTCCTCCTCGGGCACCACCCCATCGGCGGTTTCAACGACGAATGACCCAGGTCTCCGGAGCCCATCCGCGAAGCCATCCATCCGTGAAGCCAGCAGCCCCTCTTCCCCGGTTTTGCCCCGGAGCTCAGGGGCCGGGGCGGAGGGTCCGGGTGTTGTCCGGGTTGAGCGTGGCCACCATGTCGAGGACCCCGGCGGGGAAGTCGACCTCGACGGTCTTGGTGATGTCGTCGGTGTCCAACGCCTGACCCTGCGCATACGTCCCCGCCGTAACCCAGTAGGTCGGATGGCGCGTGAGCTGCAACTGGACGGCCGGCTGGGCCGCATGGCAAACGCCGTGCTCGACGGTGGCTCGTCTCCGGGTTTCTGTGGGCCAGTCACCCAGCCGGAGAAGGGTGAGGCCCAGTCGTGCGGCACCGAGAGAGCCCGACACCTCGGCGTTCCTCGAGAGGCTCGGTACCTGGTCGCCGACCCACGGTACCGGCCGGCCGGTCCGGCAGTTTCGTGGCCGCCGTGGCGGGGTAGGCCAACGGAACCACTGAGACGAGACGGGAGACAGCATGGCCGACACCAGCGGAGACGGGGCCAGGGAGAAGGTCAGCTACGGAGACGAGGAGTTTGAGCGGGGCGCCGGTGGCGAGACCCATCAATCGGCGGGCGAGGGCAGGCCCCAGCTGACCACCCAACAAGGGACGGTGGTGGCCGACGACCAGAACACCCTGCGGGTAGGTGACCGCGGCCCCGCCGCGCTGGAGGACTTCCACTTCCGGGAGAAGATATTCCATTTCGACCACGAGCGGATTCCCGAACGGGTCGTCCACGCCCGAGGATTCGGTGCTCACGGCTTCTTCGAGACCTACGAGTCGTTGCCCGACATCACCAAGGCCGATCTGTTTCAGCGCAAGGGGGAACGCACGCCGGCCTTCGTACGCTTCTCGACGGTGGCCGGGAACAAGGGATCGGGCGACCTGGCCCGGGACGTGCGGGGCTTCGCCGTCAAGCTGTACACCAAGGCGGGCAACTGGGACCTGGTGGGCAACAACATCCCCGTGTTCTTCATCCAGGACGCCATCAAGTTCCCCGACCTGATCCATGCGGCCAAGCAGGAGCCCGACCGGGGGTTCCCCCAAGCTCAGACGGCGCACAACAACTTCTGGGACTTCACCTCGCTGATGCCCGAGTCCACCCACATGTTGCTGTGGACCATGTCCGACCGGGCCATACCCCGGTCGTTCCGGTTCATGGAGGGTTTCGGCGTCCACACCTTCCGCCTCATCAACAAAGCGGGCCAGTCGACTTACGTGAAGTTCCACTGGAAGCCCAAGCAAGGCCTGCAGTCAGTGGTGTGGAACGAGGCGGTGAAGCTCAACGGGGCCGACCCCGACTTCCACCGCCGGGACCTGTGGGACGCCATCAACCAGGGGGCCTTCCCCGAATGGGAGCTGGGCCTCCAGCTGTTCGACGACGAGTTCGCCGACAGCTTCCCCTTCGATGTGCTCGACGCCACCAAGATCATTCCCGAAGAGCTGGTCCCTGTCCGACGAGTGGGCCGGCTGGTCCTGGACAAGGTGGTCGACAACTTCTTCGCCGAGACCGAGCAAGTGGCCTTTTGCACCCAGAACATCGTGCCGGGGATCGACTTCACCAATGACCCGCTCCTCCAGGGTCGGAACTTCTCCTATCTGGACACCCAGACAAAGCGATTGGGCGGCCCCAACTTCACCTACCTCCCCGTGAACGCCCCCAAGTGCCCCTTCGCCCACTTTCAACAGGACGGGCACATGGCCATGCAGAATCCGGTGACCCGGGCCAACTACGAGCCCAATTCCTGGGAGGGCGAAGAAGGCGGCCCTCGCGAGGATCCCTCGGCCGGCTTCCACACCTTTCCCACCGAGGAGGCCGGTCCCAAACGGCGCACACGCCCCGAGCTGTTTGCCGACCACTACAGCCAGGCCCGGCAGTTCTACATCAGCCAGACCGATGTCGAGCGTCGGCACATCATCGATGCGTTCGTCTTCGAGCTGAGCAAGTGCGACCGGCCGGCCATCCGGACCCGCATGGTGGCCGGGCTGAGGAATGTGCACCCGGATCTGGCTCAGGGCGTGGCCGACGGCTTGGGCCTGGCTGAGCTGCCTGATGCCGTTCGGCCCGCTCGGCCGACCATCGAGGACCTGCCGCCGTCGCCGGCGCTCAGCATTCTCCAGAACGGGCCCGAGAACCTGGCCGGGCGCAAGGTAGGCGTGCTCGTCACCGACGGCGCTGATGCCGAGGTCATCGGGGCCCTCCTGGAGGCGGCGGAGGCCGAGCAGTTCGACGTGGAATTCGTGTGTCCGGCCATCGGCGGTTTCACGGCCAGCGACGGGTCGGCCAGGCAGGGGGACCAGCAGGTCGACGGCGGACCATCGGTCCTCTACGACGCAGTGCTGGTCCTCCCTTCGGCGGAAGGGGCCCCCTCATTGGCTCGCCAGCCGGCGGCCAGGGACTTCGTCACGGACGCCTACGCTCACTGCAAGTTCATCGGGTATGGCCCGCAGGCCACGCCGCTGCTGGAGGCAGCCGGTCTCGCTGCCCTCATCGATGATGGCTTCGTGGAGATCCCCGACGGGGGAGGTGTCGAGCCCTTCCTGTCCCGGTGGCGCCAGGTCCGCTTCTGGGCGCGCCAGAGCTCCTCGGTGGGCTGAGGCTCCATCACCTCGTTCGCCACCGTCCCGTCCCATGATGCGCGCCGGACCACACGTTCCGTCTCAGCCCTGCGGCGGACGGTATCGGTAGGTTGCCGGAATGCAGCGTTCCTGCGTCTGCGAAATGGTCCTGACTGGTACGATAAGTGGTACCAGTCAGGACCAAGGAGCACGCCATGTCGATCACTGCCAGTGAAGCCCGCAAGAATCTGTTCCCGCTCATCGAAAAGGTCAACAACGATCGGCAACCAATCGAGATCACTTCGAAGGGTGGAGACGCCGTCCTCATGTCTCGAGCTGACTTCGACGCCTTGTCCGAGACGGCCTTCCTGCTGAGGGTGCCGGCAAATGCTCGACGACTTCTCGCCAGCCTGGGCCAGGCTCGTGCGGGCGAGCGCGAAGTACACGACCTCGGCTGATGCGCCTGGTCTTCACGCCACTGGGCTGGGAGGACTATCGGCACTGGCAATCGACCGACAAGGCGGTCCTCAAGCGTGTGAACCGGCTGCTCGTGGACGTTGTTGGCGATCCGTTCTCGGGCATCGGCAAACCCGAACCATTGCGCCATGTCCTCGCCGGGTGCTGGTCCCGCCGTATCGACGGCGAACACCGACTCGTCC
>DASZMA010000084.1:0-13588 GCA_035552095.1 Acidimicrobiales bacterium
GACCTGTCCATAGAGTCAGCGGCCGAGACGGGCGCCCTACCCTCACCTGACCGGGCCCCGGCGGAATCCGTCATGGTGCACGCCGGCATTCCCCCGACTTCGGCCGAAGACACCACCACCGTGGTGTTCCCCCTCCTGCACGGCCCCATGGGAGAGGACGGGACGGTGCAGGGCCTGCTGGAGTTGGCCGGCGTCCCCTACATCGGATCGGGCGTCCTGGGCTCCGCACTTTGCATGGACAAGAGCGTGGCCAAGGAGGTCCTGCGGTCGCACGGGATCCCCCAGGGCCGATGGATCAGCGCGCGCGCCAATGAGCTCAGCGAGGGTTTCGAGCAGGAGATCGGGGAGACGCTGGGCTACCCGGTGTTCGTCAAGCCGGCCAACCTGGGCTCTTCCATCGGCATCAGCCGGGCCACCACGGCCACTGAAGTCCGAGAGGCGGTCGAGCTGGCCCAGGCCTACGACGAATACATCGTCTTCGAGGAGGAGGTGCGGGGGCGCGAGGTCGAGGTAGCCGTCCTGGGCGACCTCGACCCCAAGGCGTCGTTGCCCGGCGAGATCGTGTGCGACGACACGTTCTACGGCTTCGAGCAGAAGTACGAGAGCGACTCGGCCAAACTGCTCGTGCCGGCGCCACTGTCCGACACCGAGGTAGCCAACGTGCAGGCGCTGGCCATCCGCACGTTCAAGGCGTTGCGGGCCGAGGGGATGGCCCGGGTCGACTTCTTCTACCGGGAGGACGGCGTCTTCCTGGTCAACGAGGTCAACACCATCCCCGGCTTCACCCCCATCTCCATGTACCCGATGCTCTGGGAGGCGAGCGGCCTCGGGTACGCCGCCCTCATTGACGAGTTGGTCCAGCTGGCCCTGGCCCGTCACCAGCGCCGGTCACGCTTCATCACGAGCCACTAGATCCGGTGCGCTCGTCTCCATAGGCCGCGGTAACGTTCCCGCAGTACCGTTGTTTCGCTCAAAATCAGTGGGATCGTTAAGCGGGCGGGCCAGGCTGCTCACATCTGAGGAAAGCAAGTACCTCAGAGGGACAGCGAACCCGGGCGGTCCGAGCACGTCGAAGCACACCACGTACGGGCTGATGGTGACACCTGACAATGGTCAACCAGATTTCGAGTCAGCAATATCGGTCTGGGGTGGTGACGAGCTGATGCCAGGCCACTGGACCTACGTCCGATATGACCCGGACGAACCGGACCATTGCGACGTTGACAAGGACCGACTGGCCAAAGAGTTCGGGTCCCGGAGTCAAGGCGGTCGCCGATTGACGATTCCTACCGTCGTCAGCGATGAATGGACGAAATCAGTCGTCGTCGACGCGTCACCTCAGCCTGAACCGGTGCCGACGCCCATTTCCGATGGCCTGGTGGAGGGCCTCTCAAAACTGGCCGACCTGCACGCAGCAGGGACGCTGAGCGACGCTGAGTTTGCCGAGGCGAAATCCCGCCTGCTGAGCCAGTCCAATCCGGGTTCGGCCTAGACGGTAGCCCGGCCACCGGGCTCAGGCTGCTGCTGGCTCCCACGATTGGGAGTTCGTGCCTGGCGCCGATCACCACCGCCACGGCGAGCTGCTCCTGTACAACGGTCCCGTTGCACCGGCCGGACGGTATGCCTACGATCCCTTGGCATGACCGAAGTCCAAGACCGGTATCAGCAGGTGTCGAGTGGCTTCAACGCCGCCGTCAGCGCCGTCGGCTCTGACAAGTGGGACGCCCAGTCCCCCTGCGAGCAATGGAAAGCTCGCGACATCGTGGCCCACGTGATCCAGGGCCATCGGAGCGTGATCGCCGGCGTCAGGGGTGGGGAGCCGACGTCCCTCGGCGCCGACGAGGACCCGAAGGAGGCCTGGGAGGAAGCCTCCCGGGCGATCGCCGACATCACCGCAGACCCCGAGGCGTCGGCCAAAGAGCTCGATGGGCCGACCGGCAAAATGCCCGCCGGCGAGATCATCGGCAGTTTCGTCAGCATGGACGTGCTCGTTCACACCTGGGACCTGGCCCGCACCGTGGGGGCGGACGAGCGTCTCGACGAGGCCTCGGTCCGGCACGCCTACGAGGCCATGAAGCCGATGGATGCCATGATCCGCCAACCGAACGTCTTTGGGCCCAAATTGGAGCCACCCGCCGGAGCAGACGTTCAGACTGAGTTCCTCTATTTCCTCGGCCGCCGGACGTAAGCCGCAGCACGTGGGCGCGGGACACTCACCGAACCTTGTGCTGCGCGGACCTCGGACTCGCCGGTGAGCTGTGTCTGGTCGGAGAGCTCGAGACCCACAGGTCCGCTCGACCTAGTCGACTCTCTAGTCACCGATGACAGGGAAGTGCCCGTCCGGGCGCCCTTCGGTGGCAGGGAGCACCCGGTCCACTACTTGAGCAAGCCCGATCCAGGTGGGCGACCCGTGCCGAGGGTCGATGGGACGGCGCAAGTTGCTAGTTCAACTGCCCGCCCCGGGGGGTTGTGAGGTTCCATTGAGCAGCAGCCGTTCCGAGACCGGCCCGTCGTCCTTTCGATGGTTGATCCGATCGAATCACGAGGCAAACCAGTGATTCTCGCCGCCGGATCCCAGCTGGCTAACCCGGTGGCGGCCCGCTCGCAGATGGGCTTCTCGCTCGGTTGGCACATCATTTTGGCCTGTTTCGGGGTCGGCCTCCCCGCCCTTGTCGTTTTTGTCGAGTGGCGAGGTCTGCGCACCGGCGACCCGACCTACCGGCTGCTGGCCCGGCGCTGGGCGAGGGTGCTCGGTGTCCTCTTCGCCGTGGGCGCCGTGTCGGGAACGATCCTCTCCATCGAGTTGGGCGTGCTGTGGTCGGGCCTGATGACCAACTACGGCCAGGTGGTCGGCCTCCCCTTCGCCATAGAGGGCATCGCCTTCTTCATCGAGGCCATCTTCTTGGGCATCTACCTCTACGGCTGGGACCGGCTTCCGCCGAAGGCGCACCTGCTCTCGGGGGTTCCGATCATCGTGGCTGGCGTCGCCTCCGCCTTCTTCGTAGTGACCGCCAACGCCTGGATGAACACTCCGACCGGCTTCACCGTCCACGACGCCCACATCACCCACGTCGACCCGTGGGCGGCCATGTTCAACCCGGCCACCGGGCCCGAGACCACCCACATGATCCTCGCTGCGTTCATGGTCACCGGCTTCGGTGTGGCCAGCCTCTATGCCATCGCAATCCTGCGGGGCAAGAACGATCGCTATCACCGCCTGGGACTCCTGGTGCCACTGACTGGAGCGGTGATTCTCACCCCTGTCCAGATCGTGGTCGGGGACTGGGCCGCCCGCATGGTCGCCACCTACCAACCCACCAAGCTCGCCGCCATGGAAGGTCTCTCCAGGACCACCCGTGGCGCCCCCGAAGCGCTCGGCGGCTACTACTCAGGCGGCACGCTGCACGACGCCCTCAAGATACCCGACGGCCTCTCCCTTCTGGCCAGGCTCAACCCGCACGCCATCATCAAGGGCCTGGACGCGGTCCCCGCCAATGATCGGCCGCCGCTGGTCACCGTCGTCCACCTCTCCTTCGACGCCATGGTGGCCATCGGCTTCGGGCTCCTCGCCCTTGGCGCCTGGCTGGCTTGGTCCTGGCGGCGCCACCACGACCACCCAACCAGCAAATGGTTCCTCCGGGCCGTCGCCATCTCGGGGATCGCCGCCACCGCGGCCATGGAGTTCGGGTGGGTCACCACCGAAGTCGGCCGCCAACCGTGGATCGTCTACGGCGTCCTGCGCGTCGCCAATGCGGTCAACCCCGAACCGGGCATTCAATACGGCTTCTACGCCGTAATCGCCATCTACGCCATTCTCACCGTGGTGCTCATCGCCGTCCTGCGCCACATGACCCGCTCCCTGCCGATTCCCGTCGCCCCCCAGGACTCCGATGTCCAGGAGTTCCGGGTCACGTGACCGTGATCATCATCCAGCAACCATGTGGAGTGACCTCCCCGTGACCCTGGCCGAACTCCTCGCCTCGGTCTTGTGGTTCGGGGTGACCCTCTACGCCCTTTTCGGCGGCGCCGACTTCGGCGCCGGGTTCTGGGACCTAATCGCCGGAGGCGCCGAGCGCGGCGCACCCAAACGCAAGCTCATCGAACACTCCATCGGGCCCGTATGGGAAGCCAATCACGTCTGGCTCATCTTCGTCCTGGTCGTCATGTGGACCGGATTCCCACCCCTCTTCGGGGCCATCTCCTCCACCCTGTGGATCCCGTTCACCCTGGCCGCGTTCGGGGTCATTGCCCGCGGCTCGTCGTTCGCATTCCGGAAGGTGACCACCGACATTGCGCACCAACGCATCTTCGGCGGCGGATTCGCTCTGTCCTCGGTCGTAACCCCATTCTTCCTTGGCGCCGCCGCCGGTGCAGTCGCCGCGGGCCGGGTGCCACCCGGCGTTGGTCGGGGCAACGCCTTGAGCAGCTGGTGGAATCCCGTCTCGGTGATGACTGGCGTCCTGGCCGTCGTCGTCTGCGCCTACCTCGCCGCTGTCTATCTCACCGCCGACGCTCGGCGCTCCGGCGACCCCAAACTCACCGCCCAGTTCCGCCTCCGAGCGCTCATCGCCGGAGCCGTCGCGGGCATCGTCTCGGCGGCTGGGCTCCTCTTCCTCCACAGCGACGCCCCGACCCTCGCTCACGGACTGGCCCACCGCGCACTGCCGTTGGTCATCGTCTCCGGTTTCGCTGGGCTGGCGTCGCTCGCCCTCCTTTACCTTGGTCACTTCCTCACCGCTCGGCTCACGGCCGCGCTGGCCGTTGCGGCCGTGCTCTGGGCCTGGGCCGTTGCCCAGTACCCCAACCTCCTCAATCCCGGCCTCACTATCAGCCAAGCCGCCGCCAACCACAGTGTCCTCGCGGCAGTGCTCATCAGTCTTGTCGTCGGAGCGTTGCTCTTGGTGCCGTCATTGACCTGCCTCTACCTCCTCTTCCAGCACAACGCCCCCGCTGACTCCGAGATTGGAACCAGCGCGGCGCCGATCCGGCTCACCGGTGCCATGGAACCGGAGGCCCTCACCCCTAGTACGGTTGACAACCTGACCGAGCTCTATCGTCGTTGGCGCGACGGGGACTGAGCATGGTGCGGCGGAAGCGCCGCCACCGCGGGTTTCAGGTCGTGCGGTACCCGCCGATCAAGCCGAGTGCGCCGTCGAGAGCTCGGCGGAGCTGTCGAGGGTCACGGCGGGCCTGGGTGAGCATCAAACCCCCTTGCAGTGAGGCGAGCGTCGATGCGGCGAGCCAGCCGACGTCAGTGTCCGCCCGGAGTTCGCCGGAAGTGACCATGGCAGCCAGGCCGTCACGGATGCTCGCCTGCCAGCGGTCGAATCCCGAGGCCAAGACGTCACGGATGTCGTCATCGCGCTCGCCGACCTCGGCGACCAGGTTGGCGATCGGACACCCGCCGCGCCCCTGACGCTCTTCTTGGAGCTCGACGAGTGCGTCGGCCCAGCGCTGCAGCCCGTTCCAGGTATCGAGCCCGGCGAAGTGCGACCGCTGGGCGTCGAGGACGGCGTCGTTAGTGGCTTCGGCCACGGCGCGCAGCAAATCGTTCTTATCGTCGAAGTAGTGGTAGAGCTGGCTGCGAGAGGCGTTGGCGCGCTCCCCGACCTCATCCAAGGTCGCCCCGAGGGCGCCCTTTTCGGACACCACATCGGTCGCCGCCGCCACAATCCGCCCACGGGCCCGCCGTCCTCGGTCCGTCGCCGGCTGCGTTGCCATCCTGTCATCCTATTGGACTTGACAGTCCACTTCTTACCTGGTTAATTGGACTCGCCAGTCCACTTGTAACCCTCGGGAGGTCAGATGTTCATCACCATGCGCCAACAGTCCGAGCAGATGAAGGCAGCGGCAGCTGAAAATCTGCCGGCTGAAGTTCTCGCGGTCTTCAACCGAAGCATTGAGGGCCTCCTTGAGCAAGGGGTCCCCGCTGGAGCGATTGCCGTGGGCGACTCGCTCGGCTCGTTCGCCTTGGATGACGCCAATGGCCTTCCGATCACGCTCGATCAGCTCATCGAAGTCGGCCCAGCGGTCATTGTCTTCTATCGGGGCGGCTGGTGCCCCTACTGCAACCTGGCCCTGCGTACGTACCAACGGGAACTACTCCCTGAGCTGGCCTCCCATGGGGCCCGGCTGGTTGCCATCAGCCCACAAACACCCGACCACTCACTCTCCACCGTCGAGAAAGCCGGGCTCGAATTCACGGTGCTCTCCGATCCCGGCAGTCGACTGGCTCGGCAGATCGGCATCTCGTTTCAGCAGAGCAACGACGTCCTCGAAGCCCAGCGTGAGCTGGGGCTCGACCTGGCCCAGGTCAACGCCGAGGGCTCGGTCGAGCTGCCCCGGCCCACTGTCCTCATTGTGGACCAGGACCGCACGGTGCGCTTCGTCGACGTTCAACCCGATTACACGGCTCGCACCGAAGTGGCCGACATCCTCGCCGCGCTCAGGCGATGAGCCCTCGCAGCCGTGCCCATTGTTAAGGGTCCGACGGGGCGCTGAGCCGACCACGGAATCACGAAGCGGCAGGTGTTCGGACGTGTCCCCTAAGGCGGGCGACGCGTCGAATGTCTCCCTGGACCGAGACGCCGCATTTGGATGCTGCGGCTTTGTCGAGCGCGCGGGCCAGAACTCCGATAACTCCATCTGGTGGTCCTGAAATGACGAGATCGGGGCAGTCAGCAGGTCCTGGCTGAACCTGCACCCGGCCTCCGGTCGAAACGATGGAAGGAGGACGTACGACCGCCATCGCAGGGCTGATGGCAACGCTGATTAGGTCCCGAGAAGCCCCGGTTAACGGTTCCGCATCGACCCACACGCCGAAACGCTGGTCCGGCGATTTCAGAGCCGAACGACGATCTTCCCTTTGGCATGGCCTCTTCGAGGTAAGTGAACGCATCGGCGATTCGCTCGAATGGAAAGACCCGGTCGGTGATTGGCCTCAGCTGATCGCGGCCGACCAGGTCGGCTAACACTCCAAGGTCCTCACCGCTGGGGCGCATGAGGAGTGATCGGTAGCTGATTCCTGCTCGTCGGGTCTGCCGGCGGATCTTTGTGTTGGCGACCCAGGCTGCAGCGATGACCACCGGACCGGCGGAAAGGTCCTCGCGGGCGGTGGTCGGGTCGACGTGGGTGACCGAGACCACGTTCCCACCTCGCTTGACGATGCTGAAGGCGTCCATCAGATCCCGTCCACCAGTGAGCAGAAACGCGCCGTCGTACTCACTGAGCACATCTCTGAACTTCTGGTTGCGGTAGTCGATGACCGTTTCAGCTCCGAGCGACCGGACGAGTCTCTCGCCTTTCGCCGATGCCGTGGTCGCTACCTCTGCACCCATCTGAACGGCGAGTTGGATGGCGAGCGTGCCCACTCCGCCCGCTCCACCCGAGATGAACACCCGTTGACCAGACGTGACCCCTATCTGTCGCAAACCTTGCCATGCGGTGAGACCCGCCAGCGGCAGACCGGCCGCATCCTCGAAGCCAAGGGAATCGGGCATCTTGGCAACGAGGCCCTCCTCCACCACGCAGTAGGTCGCATAGGCGCCCAGCTTCCGCTTGTCGACTCGGGCGAACACGCGGTCCCCGACTTTGAAGCGCGTTACGTGCCGACCGAGGTCTTCCACGACGCCGGACAATTCGCTCCCAGCGACTCTTGGCAGATCCAGGGGCCACACGAACTGTGCCCCGGCCATTTGCACCTTCGAGTCCACCGGATTCAACCCGCCAGCCTTGACGCGGATGACCACCTCATTGTCAGCGGCGGTTGGTTCGGGGACCTCGCGTAGCTCCATGGCACGTCCCAACCCTTTGCGAGTCAGTACATATGCCTGCAAGGTCGACTCCCGGCTCGGTGCCAGTGCATTCCCGCACTGGCATGTGTACACTGACCACATTACCGGAGGATGTGTGCATTGTCAACATTGTCGAAGGACACGTACCACCACGGGGACCTGAGAGCAGCGTGTCTGCACGCGGCCCTCGAACTCTTGGCGGAGGGTGACGAAACGACCTTGTCATTGCGGGCGGTCGCTCGCCGTGCGGGCGTCTCGGCCAACGCCCCCTACCGTCACTACCCCGACAAGGACGCGCTCCTGGGGGCCATGGCCACGCAGGGCTTCTTGGACTTGCGGGCGAAGTTGGCTGCCGCCGACGCGGCTGCGCCAAGCGGTAGGGAGTTCGTCCAGATGGCGCAGGCCTATGTGGCCTATGCCATCGAACACCCGGCCCTCTTCCGGCTGATGTTCGGTCACCCCTGCAGTCAGTCGCATCCTGCGGCCACGCAAGCGGCGAGCCAGACCTTCGACGTGTTGGCCACACGCGTCGATGCGACAATTCGACCCGAACACCGGCTGGCCTTCATGGTCGGGGCCTGGTCGCTTGTCCACGGACTGGCGTCACTCGTCTTGGATGGGAAATTCAGCTCGGTTCAGCCGACCGACGTGTCAGGACTCGTCGAGTCCACCGTCAACGCCGTCCTCGGGGCGCGTGGTGACGCCCCGGGTTGACACTTGAGTTTCGCCCACGCATCACTCGCGTTGATCGACTCCTCGTCTGACGTTTCAGTGGATTCTACCCATCAAGCGAGACGCCCAATGAATGGGTCACGCTGCGCATAAGTAGTGACACCGAGGTCCCTCGAACATTGCCGTGGGGATCATTCCGGCTCGGCACGCATCATGCCTTCACGGCCAGGCAACCATCCCGGGTGGCCAATAGGGCGAAGCTGGAACCGACACCGGGAAGCGCCGCCAGCGTGAAAAGCTGAGCACACAACGCGTTCGCGGTCGCCGGTGCGGCCAAGGTCACGGTAGTAGATGGCGATGACGTCGCATTGAAGCTGACGTCGGCCGCCTTGGTGGCCGTCACGAGACAGGTGCCGGGCGACGTGACGGTCAAGGCGTAGGGCGCCGACGCACTCACCTTGCAGCCCGTGGCCGTGCGGTCTTTGACGACGAAGGTGACGGCCCCGGTCCCTGATCCTCCACTGGTCGTGAGTGAGAGCGGAGTGCCCCACAGCCCGGAGACCGAGGTGACCTTGAGTGCGGCCTGGGTGGCTGAGGCGAAGGTCACCGTGGTGGGTGACGAGGAGATGGCGGTGAAGTCGGTGTCGGCTGCCTTGGTGGCCGTGACGATGCAGGTGCCTACGCCGGTCTCGGTCAAGGTCGAGCCGCTGATGGTGCAATCGGTGGCCGTGCCATTGGTGGCGACGTAGGTCACGGCCCCGGTGCCCGACCCGCCCGCAGTGACCAAGGTCAATGCCATGCCGGACACGCCGGTGACGGAAGTGATGCTGAGGGCGGTCTGAGATGCCTTGCCCAAGGTGACCACGGTTGGCACCGACGAGACCGAGGCGAAGTTGGCGTCGGTCGCCTTGGTGGCGGCGACCGAACAGGTGCCGGCACTGGTGGTGGTCAGACTCGACCCGCTGACTGCACAACCAGTCGCCGTGCCGTTAGTGACGGTGAAGCTGACGCCCCCGGTGCCCGAACCACCCGACGTGGTGAGTGGCAATGCGGTGCCGAACGTGCCGGTGACCGAAGTGAGGTTGAGGGCGGCCTGGGTGGCTTTGGCGAAGGTGACGGCGGTGGGCGACGACGACACCGGAGTATGGTTGGCGTCCCCCGCCTTGGTCGCCGTCACCGAACAGGTGCCCGCACTAGTCGAGGTCAGACTCGACCCGCTGACCGCACAACCGGTGGCGGTCCCGTTGGTGGTGGTGAAGGTCACCGCTCCGGTCCCCGAACCGCCTGAGGTCATGAGCGTCAACGACGTGCCGAAGGTCCCGGAGAGCGAGGTGATGGTGAGCGCGCTCTGGCCGGCCGGACCGAAAGTGACGGTGGTGGGTGACGACGAGATAGCCAAGAAGTTGGCGTCGGCTGCCTTGGTCGCGGTGACGATGCAGGTGCCGACCCCGGTGGTGCTCAGGCTCGACCCGCTCACGGCACAGCCGGTGGCGGTGCCGTTGGTGACCGAGAATGTGACGGCGCCGGTGCCCGAACCGCCTGCCGTCGTCAGTGCCAACGGCGTGCCGAAGACTCCGGTGATCGAGGTGACGCTGAGGGCAGCCTGGGTGGCCTGACCGAAGGTGACTGTTGTCGCCATTGATGAGACCGGGTCGTGATTGGCGTCACCGGCCTTGGTGGCCGTGACGATGCAGGTGCCGGCACTGGTCGCACTGAGACTCGATCCGCTCACGGCGCAGCCGGTGGCCGTCCCGTTAGTGACGGTGAAGCTGATCGCACCGGTGCCAGTGCCACCCGAAGTGGTGAGTGACAACGGTGTGCCAAAGGTCCCCGAGATCGAAGTGAGGGTGAGGGCGGCTTGAGGCGCCTTGCCCAAGGTCACGGTCGTCGCTGGTGAGGACGCGACCAAGAAATTGGTGTCGGCCGCCTTGGCGGCGGTGACGATGCAGGTGCCCAACGAAGTGGCCGTCAAGGTTGACCCCGAAACCGCACAGCCCGTGGCGGTGCCGTTGGTCACGGTGAAGGTGACCGAACCGGTGCCTGAGCCTCCCGCGGTGGTGAGAGTCAGCGAGGTGCCGAAGACCCCGGTGAGTGAGGTGATTGCCAGCGCGATCTGAGTGGCCATCCCCAAGGTCACGGTCGTCGCCGGTGAGGACGCGACCAAGAAGCTGGTGTCAGCCGCCTTGGTGGCGGTGACCGAGCAGGTGCCCGCACTGATTGAGGTCAACGTGGATCCGCTGACCGCACACCCGGTGGCCGTGCCGTTGATGACCGTGAAGGTCACGTCACCGGTGCCTGACCCGCCCGACGTCGTGAGGGTGAGCGGCGTCGAGAAGGTGCCCGAGGTCGAGGTGACGGAAAGGGCGGCCTGGGTGGCCTCGGCGAAGGTCACGGTGGTGGCGGGCGACGACGCCGGGGCGAAGTTGGCATCCCCCGCTTTGGTGGCGCTAACCGAGCAGGTGCCGGCCGAAGTGGAAGTCAACGTGGATCCACCAACGGCACACCCGGTGGCCGTCCCGTTAGTGACGGCGAAGGTCACGGCACCGGTGCCTGACCCGCCCGACGTCGTGAGGTTGAGCGGCGTGGAGAACGTGCCCGAGGTCGAGGTGACGGAAAGGGCGGCCTGGAGGGCCTTGCCCAACGTGACCGTGGTGGGCGAAGACGACGCCACCAAGAAGTTGGCGTCCGCCGCCTTGGTGGCGGTGACAATGCAAGTCCCGGTGGTGGTGGCGGTCAGGTTCGATCCGCTAACGGCACAACCGGTCGCCGTGCCGTTGGTGACGGCGAAAGTGACGGCCCCGGTGCCCGAACCACCCAACGTGGTGAGGGTGAGCGGCGTGCCAAAAGTCCCTGACGTCGAAGTGACGGTGAGTGCAGCTTGGGTGGCCCCGGCGAAGGTCACGGTGGTGGCGGGCGATGAAGTGGCGGCAAAAGTGGCGTCCGCCGCCTTGGTGGCGGTCACCGAACAGGTGCCCGAGGACGTCGTGGTCAAGGTGGAGCCGCTAACGGCACAACTGGTCGCCGTGCCGTTGGTGACGGCGAAAGTGACGGCCCCGGTGACCGAACCACCCAACGTGGTGAGGGTGAGCGGCGCGCCGGCCACCCCACTGGTCGAGGTGACCGTGAGTGCAGCCTGAGACTCCTGGGCCACTGTGACGGTGATTGAGGGACTGATGGCGTCAGGACTGACCCCGTTAGTGGCCGTAACAGTGAAGGTGAAAGGTCCCGCGATGGTGGGTGTGCCCGAGAGCACACCGGTGGTGCCGTCCAACGTAAGGCCGGTGGGCAGGGTGCCTGAGCTGAGCGCGAAGGTGGGCGACGGAGCGCCCGAGGCGGTAAAGGTGAAGCTGTAGGCGGTCCCGACGGTGGCAGTGTTCGGCGGGGCGTCGGCGGTGAAGACGGGAGACACGCTGGGCGACGCGCCGTTCAACTCAAAGGCCCCGATGTCGCAAGCACTCGCCCCCGACGGCAAGCGGGTCAGGCCGCGCTGGTCCAAGCCGTCATTAGTGGCGCTCGTGCACAGCGGCGATGAAGCTGGGATCGCCCCCACGGCCGGATCAGGCAAGGCGGTGGATGGCGAGGGAGTGGTCAGCAGCGGGACCGTCTCGGTGGGGCCCCCGTGAGAACCCAGCGTCCCGAGATAGTCACCGATCACTGTCGAGTGACTCACACTTCCGGTTGCGCTGAACCCGCAGGTGCCGTCACTGTCGATGTTGTAGCCACTGTCCGTAACGGATTTGGTGCAGTCACCGCCGACGTTGCTCGCCACGATGCTGCCGGTCACTTTCACGACTGCGGAGGAATAATCAATGCCGCCCCCGTTGCCCGCGTCAACAGCGGTATTACCCGTTATCGTCGAATCTTCTACGTTCAGTGTGCCAAAGTCTTCGGAGATCCCACCGCCAACATTGGCGGAGTTGCCCGATATGGTCGAGTCGATCACGTTCACGGTGCCTTGGTCGTCGGAGATCCCACCGCCGCCGCCGTGAAAAGCGCTGTTGTCCGAAATGGTCGAGTCGATCACGTTCAAGGTGCCCCCCTTGCTGTTCGTGATCCCAGCGCCGAGTGAGCCCTCACCAGCCATGTTGTTCGAAATGGTCGAGTCGATCACGTTCAAAGTGCCAGAGGACTCGTTGAAGATTCCAGAACCCTTTGTTTCAACGCCAGTGGTATTGCCCGATATCGAGACATCTTTGAGGACCGATGTGCCGGTTCCAACAAATACCAAGGTGGGGATACCAAGAGTTTGGCCACCGGTGAGGGTGGCAGAAACTCCGTCAGCCGCCTCGATCGTCAGGCTGTCCACGAGGACGATACCGCCCTGATAAGTGCCAGAGAAGGCGAGGATAATTACGTCTCCATTTTCGACCTGAGTGCCGCTCAAGACGGAGCCCAGAGTGCACGCGTCGGCCGGGTCGATGCAATTCTCCATGCCAATTGCGGTTGGCGCCACATAGAACGTGTTTCCCGCGGCGGACGCCGATGGTGCTGGCCCGGCGGCCAAGATGCCACCCCCAGTCAGCAGCACCGCCGAGATGGCCATACTCGCCCGCCGGATGAAGTGCCGCCCGCTCCAGCCTGTGCTTGCCATGATGTCCCGTCCCGTCGTAACGCCAGCGCTCTGCCGCGATGACCATGTTGCGGGACCCGATCGCCAATGTCGTCAGTGCTGGCACGGATATACCACCTGCGAATGGAAGATCTCAGTGCTCGGTTGGGTGACATCCCGGCCAGACGCGGCGTACCTGACCCCAGCCGTGCGGCAGTGGCCAGAATCTCGAACACGACGACGCGACCTCAGGCAATCGACCCAGAAGCCCCCCCCAGGTGGCCTAGTGGACGTGGTCGAAAAGGTTCGATCAGGCCTAGCGCATTGGCCTGCGCCTTGAGGGGGAGCTCTCCGGCTCGGCAGGCATCATTCCTCAAGGGCCAGGCAACCGTTCAGTTTAGGACGAACGAACTACCTGTTAAGCGCCTTCTATCAGCCTTGATCAGACGCTCACTTGTAGGCGACAACCGCACTGGCTGGCCCGGCCAGCGGGATCACCTCCACCGACTTGAAGCCGACATCCTCACACCAGCCCCTGAAGTCCGCACCAGTGAAGTCGAAGGCGTCACCGAAC
>DASZMA010000085.1:0-2494 GCA_035552095.1 Acidimicrobiales bacterium
GACCACCGACCGCGTGGCCACCTACGGGGACGGTCCGTTGCGCATCGTGGCGTTCGACTTCGGGGTGAAGGCCACCATGGTGCGCCAGCTGGCCCAGCTGGGCACCGTCATCGTGGTGCCGGCTGCCACCAGTGCCTCCGACGTGCTGGCGCTCGAGCCCGACGGCATCTTCCTCTCCAACGGCCCGGGCGACCCGGCTGCCCTGCCCGGGCCCACCGCCACCATCGCCGACCTGCTGGGGCGGGCGCCCATCTTCGGGATCTGCCTGGGACACCAGCTGCTGGCCACCGCGCTCGGCGGCACCACCTACAAGCTGCCCTTCGGCCACCACGGGGCCAACCACCCGGTGCAACGGCTGGCCACCGGTGTGGTGGAGATCACCAGCCAGAACCACAACTACGCCGTGGCGGCCGGGTCGGTGCCCGACGCCGAGGTGACCCACGTCAACCTCAACGACGGGGTGATCGAGGGCTTCCGGGCCCTCGGTGCCGCCGCCTTCTCGGTGCAGTACCACCCCGAAGCGGCGCCCGGACCCCATGACGCCCGCTACCTCTTCGGGGAGTTCAGCCAGTTGATGGCCCAGTCGTCCACCCGCGCCGGACAGCGCTGAGCGAGAAGGACCGGAGGACGTCACCGTGCCGCGCCGCGAGGATCTGAAGACGATTTTGGTGATCGGCTCCGGGCCGATCGTCATCGGGCAGGCCTGTGAGTTCGACTACTCGGGCACCCAGGCCTGCCGGGTGCTGGCCGAGGAGGGCTACCGGGTGGTGCTGGCCAACTCCAACCCGGCCACGATCATGACCGACCCGGCCACGGCCGACCGCACCTACGTGGAGCCGCTCGACCCCGAGGTGCTGACCGCCATCATTGAGAAGGAGCGGCCCGACGCCCTGCTGCCCACCCTGGGCGGCCAGACCGCGCTCAACCTGACCATGCAGCTGGTCGAGCTGGGGGTGCTCGAGCGCTACGGGGTCGAGGTCATCGGGGCCCGGCCCGAGGCCATCTCGACGGCCGAGGACCGCGACAAGTTCAAGGCGGCCATGCAGGAGATCGGGCTAGAGGTGCCGCCGTCGGGCTTCGCCCACTCGCTGGGCGAGGCCGAGGAGATCGCCGAGGAGATCGGCTACCCGATCATGGTGCGGCCCAGCTTCATCCTGGGCGGCAAGGGCACCGGCATCGCGCAGGATGCCGAGCACTTCACTCAACTGGCCACCGAGGGACTGGCGGCCAGCCCGGTGGGCCAGATCCTGGTCGAGCAGTCCATCGCCGGCTGGAAGGAGTACGAGCTCGAGGTGATGCGCGACGCGGCCGACAACTGCGTCGTGGTTTGCTCCATTGAGAACTTCGACCCCATGGGTGTGCACACCGGTGACTCCATCACGGTGGCCCCGGCCCAGACGCTGACCGACGTGGAGTACCAGGCCATGCGCGACGACGCCTTCGCCTGCCTGCGCCGGGTCGGGGTGGAGACCGGGGGCTCCAACGTGCAGTTCGCCGTCGACCCGGTCACCGGGCGACGGGTCATCATTGAGATGAACCCCCGCGTCTCGCGCTCCTCGGCCCTGGCCTCGAAGGCCACCGGCTTCCCCATCGCCAAGATCGCCGCCCGCCTGGCTGTCGGCTACCACCTCGACGAGATCCCCAACGACATCACCCGGGCCACGCCGGCCTCCTTTGAGCCCACCATCGACTACGTGGTGACCAAGATCCCGCGCTGGGCCTTCGAGAAGCTGCCCGGGGCCGACGGTCGCCTCGGCACCCGCATGCAGTCGGTGGGCGAGGTCATGGCCATCGGCCGCACCTTCTGCGAGTCGCTGCAGAAGGCACTGCGCTCGCTGGAGCAGGGCCGGGCCGGGCTCAACGCCGACCCCGGCGAGGGCGCGCTCGACGAGCTCAGCGCGGACGAGCTGCTGGCCCGCATCGCGGTGGCCACGCCGGAGCGCATCTTCGAGGTGGAGGCCACCCTGCGCCGCGGCGTCACCGAGGCCGAGGTGGTGGCGCGCACCGGCATCGATCCCTGGTTTATCGCCCAGCTGCAACGGATCACGGACGAGCGCGGTCACCTGGTCGAGGCGGCCGAGTTGGGCGCGGCCGACTACCGGCGGGCCAAGCGGCTCGGCTTCTCCGACGCCCAACTGGCCTACCTGCGCCGGCGCACCGAAGCGGAGGTGCGGGCGGAGCGCCTCGCCCTCGGGGTGCGGGCCACCTTCAAGACGGTGGACACCTGCGCGGCCGAGTTCGAGGCCTTCACGCCCTACCACTACGCCACCTACGAGGAGGAGGACGAGGTGCGGCCCTCGGACCGGGACCGCGTGATCATTCTCGGCTCGGGGCCCAACCGCATCGGGCAGGGGATCGAGTTCGACTACTGCTGCGTGCACGCCTCCATGGCGCTGCGCCAGGCCGGCTACGAGACCATCATGATCAACTGCAACCCCGAGACGGTGTCGACCGATTACGACACCTCGGACCGGCTCTACTTCGAGCCGCTGAC
>DASZMA010000086.1:0-4579 GCA_035552095.1 Acidimicrobiales bacterium
GGTGTTGGAGTCAGTCGGCATGCCTGACCCAATGTCGAGAAACTGCCGGATTCCGGCCCCAATCAAGAACCCCACGGCCCGCCGCAGAAACCGGCGATTCTCATTGGTGGACAGCCTGATGGTCGGGAACACCACCTCCACTTCGTCACCGGACAACCGGTCAGCGGCGAAATTGTCCTTGCCGCCCAGCCAGTAGTCATAACGTCGCGCCGAATACGCTTTCCTCACATCAACTCGTGAAGACGCGAGATCGGAGTCATTCACGTCGGGCTCAACATTGCGGTCCACGTCTTCTGCATCAGGCACGACGCCTCCCCTAGACCTAGATCAGAGCCTCGCCTAGCGCACGGGTCCATTCCTGCTGGCGGCTGGCCCCGGCCATGGCCGTGCCGACGCCGAGGTAGCGTTCGATCACGTCGGCGTTGGCCAGCAGTTCCCCGCCAGTGCCGGTGAGCGTCACGGCTCCCCGTTCGAGCAGCATGGCCTGCCCGGCCACCTCCAGGGCCAGCCGCCCGTTCTGCTCCACGAGCAGCACTCCTTTGCCCGCGTCGCGGAGTTGGATGATGACGTCGAAGACGCGCCTGGTCACCTGGGGTGCTAGTCCGAGCGACGGCTCGTCGAGCAGCAGGTAGCGCGGGTCGGACATCAGTCCCCGTCCGATGGCCAGCATCTGCTGCTGACCGCCCGACAGCGATCCCGCATATGCGCCGAGCCTGGGGGCCAGCTCGGGAAGGGTGGCGATGACTGCGTCAATGCGGCGCCCCGTCTCCTTCTTACCGGCCTCATAGGCGCCGAGCTGGAGGTTCTCGCGCACGGTCATGTTCGGAAATACCTGGCGTCCCTCGGGAACGTGCGCGATGCCGGCCCGGACCGCCTCGGTGGCCGAGCCTCCGGGCAGCGGACGGCCGTCCACGGTGACCACGCCATCGCGCGCCCGGAGCAGGCCTGAGATGACCTTGAGCGTGGTCGACTTGCCCGCCCCGTTGACGCCGACGATGGCGACGATCTGTGCGGGCGGAACGGAGAGGCTCAGCCCGCGGAGCACTTCCCCGGAGTCGTAGCCGGCCCGGATGCCGGTCAGCTCGAGCATTACGCGCTCGCTTCCGCGGTGCCGAAATAGGCGCCGATCACGACCGGGTCCTTTCGCACCGCCCGGGGCGCCCCCGAGGCGATGACCCGGCCGGCGTCCATGACGACCACGTGGTCGCTCACGCCCATGACCAGGGACATGTTGTGTTCCACCACCAGGACGGTGTGACCAGTGTCCCTGATGGCCCGAAGTATCATCCCCAGCTCGGCGGTCTCGGCGTCGTTCATCCCAGCACCGGGTTCGTCGAACAGGACCACGCGGGGCCTGGCCATGAGGGCCCTGGCCAGCTCGACGTACTTCTGGGCGGCGAGGGGAAGCACCGCCGCCCGTTCCTCGGCGCGGTCAGCCAGGCCCATGACGGCGAGCAGACGGCGGCCGCGTGCCTCAAGTTCCCGCTCCTCGCGTACGCACCGCGGGAGCCGCAGGGACTGGGCGAGGTAGCCGGCCCGGCCCAGCCGGTACCCGCCCACCAACACGTTGTCCAGCACCGATAGCTGGGGAAAGACGCGGGCCGTCTGGAAGGTGCGGAACAGGCCCAGCGAGGTGATGCGCTCCGGCTGGAGTCTGGTGATGGGCCGGCCCTCCAGGCAGACCTCGCCGGCGTCGGGCCGGTACAGGCTGGTGACGAGGTTGAAGACCGTCGATTTCCCCGCCCCGTTGGGTCCGATCAGGGCGGTGAGTGATCCCGCAGGCAGGATGAAGCTGGCGTCCTGGACCGCGGCCACGCCTCCGAAGGACTTGTACAGGCCCCGTACCTCCAGGGCGGGTGTGGCCGTCGGGTCCCCGGGTGCCGGGGATACCTGGCCGGGCGGCCCGTTCCCTGGGACCGCCGCAGGCACCGCGATCGCCGGGGAGCCGGCCACGGGGAGCGTCCCGGCGGCCGTCTGGCCGGGCGGCTGCCGGTACCGGGACCAGCCGACCCGGCCGCGAGCCACTCCTTCGAGCACGGCGCCCCAGATCCCGGCCGGGAGATAGCGGAGGAACAGAACCAGGAGCACGCCCGTGACCAGCAACGAGTAGTTGGCGAACGACTGGGATGCCAGTGGCAGGTAGGTAAGGAGAGCGACGCCGATCAACGGCCCGAAGAGCGTTCCCATCCCGCCGATCACCAGCATGGTGATGAGCTGGAGCGACTCCGAACTGCCCACCTGATCGGGCGACAGGTAGCGGAAGTAGCTGGCGTACAGGCTGCCGGCCACCGAGGCCATGCAGGCGCTGATGATGAAGATCGAAACCTTGGCCCGCGTGACGTGCAGCCCCAGGGACCGGGCTCCCGTCTGGTCGCCATGCATGGCCCGCAGAATTCGGCCGCGGTTGCTGCGGACCAGGTTCGCGCTCAGTACCAGCGCCACGGCCACGAGCGCCCAGATGAGATAGAAGAACCGGGTATCGGTATCGAATGCGTAGCCGGCCACCGAGAATGGCGGGATGCCGGCTATGCCCGAGGGGCCGCCCGTGATGCCCAGCCCGTTCGCCAGCGCCTCGACCAGGATGCCGAAGGCCAGCGTGGTGATGGCCAGGTACATGCCGCGCAGCCGGCCACACACGATGCCGAGCACCACGGCCACCAGTGCGGACCCGCCCATGCCGGCCACCAGCCCGACCAGGGTCGGGACCTGGTAGTGCACGGCCAGGATGGCGGATAGGTAGCCACCGATCGCCATGAACCCGGCCTGGCCCAGGCTGACCTGGCCCGCAACGCCGGTGAGCAGGTCCAGGCCGACAATGGTGAGGCAAAAGATGCCGGTGATGTTCACGGCGCGCATGTCCCCGGCGGGGAGTATCCGCGGCATGAGGATCATCACCAGCGCGAGCACGGCGGCCCCGCTTCTCACCCAGGTGCGGGGAAGCTTGGGCGGTGCGTAGATGCGCCCCCTGGTCCGTTCGGCGACATCGATCCGGCCGCCCCGGACCCGGCCCAGCAGGCCCTGCGGGCGCAGGAAGATGATGGCGATCAGGATGATGAGGCTGATGGCCGTGCTGAACAGCGAGGAGACGTACCCCGACACGACCGCTTCGACGACGCCCAGCCCCAGGCCGCCCACGACGGAGCCGTACACCGAGCCGAGGCCGCCGAGACTCACGGCGATGAGCCCCTCGTTGGTGTAGGTGGCCATGCTCGTGTAGTCCAGAGAGGTCAGCGGGGCGATGACCGCCCCGGCGATGACGCCGAGGGCGGCCGCGGCGACGAACGACACCAGGATCATCCGGTCCACTGGCACGCCCATCAGCCGGGCCGCCGTCATGTTCTCCGACGTGGCCCGCAGGCCACGGCCCCAGCGGCTCCGTGACAGAAGCCAGGACAGGGCGACGACCGACGCGAGCATGGCGCCGACGACCCAGAATCCCTGGGTGGGGATGGACAGCTTTCCCACGGTCACCGGCTTCGACCCGGAGAACTGGTCGATGGAGAACGGGTTGCTGCCCCAGATGAGGAAGGCCGCTCCCTCGAACGCGGTGAGCATGCCGCCCATCATCATGAGCAGGTTGGTGTGCGAGATGCGGGTGACGGCCGGCCGGATGATGACCCACTCGATGATCCCAATGGCCGCGGCCACCACGACGAGCGACGCGAGGAACGCCACGGGCAGGCCGAGGTGGGCGCTGTGGGAGAAGCTGTACATCGCCAGCGCGCCCAGGGCCACGAACGCGCCCTGGGCCAGGTTCAGCGCCCCGCTGACGCTGAAGACCAGCGAGTAGCCCACGGCGAGCAGGGCGTAGATGGCGCCGGTGATCAGTCCGCCGGTGATGATGTTGCCGGCTGCCGACATGTCAGCAGGCCTCTACGGCGAGGTCAGGGTCAGGCCGGCCGGGCCGGACGCCTGCACCCAGTTGCTGTTCGCCTTGCTCCACTGGGTGATGTACACCGACTGGATGGTCAGGCCCCGGTTGTCGGGGATCGATGTGTCGGTGAAGTTGTAGGCGCCGTTGATGCCGGCGAAGCTGTTCA
Source organism: Acidimicrobiales bacterium (assembly GCA_035552095.1). Taxonomy (GTDB): domain Bacteria; phylum Actinomycetota; class Acidimicrobiia; order Acidimicrobiales; family RAAP-2; genus Bog-473. Next base: position 4,041 of record DASZMA010000086.1, read on the forward strand.
GTGCGGAGATGTAGTGCTGGATCTGGGCGGCCGGCGCGCTGGTGCCGAGCTTCTTCAGCGCGTCGACCAGGATCAGGGCGGGGTCCCAGGCCAGCGCGTTGCCCTCGTCGGGGACCGGCTGCCCGGCCGCCTTCATCGCGCTGTCGAACGCCTGCACCTGGGTCTTGGCCGGCCCGGTCAGGTGCTGGGGCCCGATCGTGAACGGGCCACCGGGGAAGTAGAGCTGGGCGGGCAGCTCATTGGACAGGCTCTGCATCTCCTTATCGGAGGCGTTGCCGTTGGTGGTCATGGTCGGCACGCTGTCCAGGCTGAGACCCTGCATGCCCTTCAGCACGGTCGACAGCGGCGTCCCGGTGGTCCAGATGAACAGCGCCTGCGGGTTGCTCGCCTTGATCTTCGACAGCTGGGTCGTCACGCTGACGTCGGTCGGGCCGAACGTCTGGTGATTGATGATCGAGATCGCACCGTTGCTGGCCGTCACGGCCTTGTTGATGTTGGCCCAGCCGTCCTGGCCCGAGGTGTCGGTCGAGGTGATGGCC
>DASZMA010000087.1:0-28110 GCA_035552095.1 Acidimicrobiales bacterium
CGGTCGTCGAGCAGCGCCACGGTGGGGTTGACGTAGAGCACGCAGCCCCGGCTCGGAATGACGTCGCTGACGGCGTCGGCCACCTGGGCGGCCGGGGTGGCCGTGGAGATGTAGTCGACCGCTGAGGCCGCCATGACGCCCAGGAGGGCCAGGATCGTGGTCAGGGTGGGGAAGGTGAACAGGCGGGCGGTCGGGTGGGGGTACTGGAGGCGCTGGCGCTGGCGGATGCGGGCCGCCCCGGCGGTGACGGTCAGGGCGAGGAAGGGCGCCGCGATGCCCGAATAGTGGTAGTAGTACGTCGGCGAGAGCAGGAGCCCGACCCCGAGGAAGACCGTGCTCAGTAGGGCGATCTTCTCCAGAGCGGTCCAAGGGCGCCGGCGGACGTCCCCGAAGGCGTACAGGGCCAGGCTGACGGCCAGGGCGAGCATGAGGGCCAGGACCAGCAGCCCGACTGCGCCGTGGTGGGTCACCAGCGAGGCCACGCCGGAGGAGCCGGTGAGGTCAGCTAGGCGGCGCACGACGGCGTATCCCCCATCGCTGCGAATGGCCTGGGTGATGAAGACCTGTTGGATGAAGTTGGCCGGAGCGGCGGCGATGAAGGGCAGGCAGCTACCGATGAACCCGAGCGCCGCCCCGCCCACCAGGCGCCGGCGCATCGGTGGTCCGAGCGGCCACACGGTGGCCAGGACAGCCAGCAGCGGGAAGATGGCCCAGATTTTGGTGGCACCGGCCACCCCGAAGAGGACACCGCAGAGCACGGTGCGGCGGAGCGATGCCGTGAGGTGGTTGCCCTCGAGGATGCAGAGCAAGGCCAGGAGGCAGAGCAGGACCAGGAAGGGCTCCAAGAGAATGGTCTGGGCCGAGCTGATGGTGCCCTGGTACAGCGCCATGATGCCGGTGGCCAGGATGACCTGGGCGGTGGAGCGGCGACGGAGGAGCAGACCAACCAGGATCACGTTGAGGACGGCTATCGCATCGACGAAGAGTCGGGCCGCCTCCATCGCCACGGCGGTGCCGGACCAGCTGGCCAGCGCGGCGAACGGGAGGAGCCAGGCGGTGATCAGCGGCGGCTGGACGAAGGCGAAGTCCCGGTAGGGGATGATCCCGTGCCACAGCTCGATCGACGCCCCGAAGTAGACCCCGTCGTCGTACTCGTCGATGGCGGAGAGGTGGCCGTGCAGAAAGGCCTGGAAGAGCAGGAGGGCCAACGCCACGGCGGCGACCGCTCCAATGGCGATCAGATTTCGATGCCGCAGGGCGGTGGCGGCGGCGGTCGGGTCGGTGCGGCGGCCCAGGCGGGCGGGTGCGTCAATCAGCGACGGCATCGGAGTGGTCGGGGTCGGTGTCGTCGGTGTCGTCGGTGTCGTCGGGGGCGGCGGCATGGCGGTGAGGTTGAGGTTGAGGTTGAGGGGTGCGGTCACCCACGGGAGACCGGCCTGGTCCAATTAGTCCACGGATCTATCGGTCACGCACGTCGGGACCGGCTCCCCCACTCAGTGAGTTTTCAGGCCGGGCCGGGGACTGCCCCGCTCCCCCACCCAGAGCTCCCACCGCCAGCGGACCGTTGCGATCGCACTGGCGGCGGGGCCGGACGCCGTTGGGGGACGGCGGTTTGCCGGCTGGGAGCCGTCCGGGGCGGTGTAGATCGTGAAATGGGAGTCACGACCGCCTCGGCCGGTGTCAGCCCTGGGCGGACCGGTTGGCTTCAACTGAGCGAGTTCACGCTCATGACCCCAGAGTGACCAGTCGATATTGGGACAGGGGCCGCGTCGGCTGTGGCCCCTCTGTGAGAAGCGCCGCCGGGCCCAAAGTGGGCTCGGGCGGGACCTCGGGACGGGCGGGCCGGGAAGAGGCGGCGCGAAACACCAAGCGGGCACACAGCGGAAATGCGGCTGACTGTGAAATCGGTCGGTTGTACTGCAGCCATGTCGCACCTGGGAACCGTCGCTGGGCCTGTCGATCCGCTCGATCTGACTGAGGAGATCCCCCTGGTGGGTGAGAACGAGGTCTCGCCCCCGAACGGCCCCAACAAGAAGCGCCGCAACATCCTCATCGCCGTGGCGGCCGTCGTGGTGGCCGGTGCGGCCACCGGGCTGACCCTCGGGCTGACCGGGGGCACGCCGACCGCCGGGCTGGTGGTCAAGACCGAAGTGGTCAGCGTGACCACGGGCACCATTAAGCAGACGGTGGCTACGTCGGGGACCATTGAGCCCGCCACCCAGGCCAGCCTGAGCTTTGCCGTATCGGGTCCGGTCACCGCGGTTGACGTCAAGGCGGGGCAGACGGTCGCGGCCGGACAGGTGCTGGCCACGGTGGGCACCGCCGCCCTGCAGGCCAGCGTCGATGCGGCCCAGGCCCAGGTGAACTCCGCCCAGGCCCGGCTGACCAGTGATGAGTCGACTTCGGCCGCCACCGCGCAGATCGACTCCGACGAGGCCAGCGTCACGTCTGCCGAGTCCTCCCTCACGTCGGCCCAGACGTCCCTGGCCGACGCCTCGTTGACGTCGACCATCGCCGGCACGGTCGCTTCGGTCAGCCTCACCGTCGGCCAGCAGGTTTCGGGTTCGGGTGGGAGTTCGGGCGCCGGGGCGGGCGCGGGCAGCGGGACGGGGGCGTCATCGGCCGCCGCCTCGGCGGCCTCATCCTCGTCGACAACCACCGGGCAGGTCGTGGTGATCTCGACCAGTTCGTACATCGTCACCACCACGGTCGACGACACCGAGATCGGCCAGATCACCGACGGGGACCAGGCGACCATTACGCCGACCGGGTCAACCACCCCTGACTTCGGCACGGTGGCGTCCATCGGACTGATCGCCACCGAGAGCTCCAATGTGGCCACCTTCCCGGTGGTCATTGATGTGACCGGCACACCCACCGGGCTCTTCGCCGGCTCGACCGCTGACGTGTCCATCATTGTGAAGCAGCTCAACAACGTGGTCGAAGTCCCGACCGCGGCCATCACCTACGCCAACGGGCAGGCCACGGTGACCCAGGTCGTCAACGGCAAGAACGAGTCCAAGCCGGTCAAGGTCGGCCAGGCCTCAGCCGGAGAGACGCAGATCACCAGTGGCGTGAGCTCGGGCGACAAGGTGCTGGAGCGGGTGGTCACCTTCACCGGGACCCCGGGCGGCACCGGTGGCGCTGGTCTCTTCGGTGGTACCGGCGGGACTGGCGGCACGGGCGGTGCCGGTGGCTTCGGGGGTGGCGGCCGCTTCGGCGGCGGCGGCGGCTTCGGTGGCGGGGCGACCGGTGTGGGCGGAGTCGGCGGATGACGAGCGAACCCGGTCAGCCGACTGTCTCATCGGCCAAGGCGACCCCGGTCATCGCCCTCAACAAGGTCACCAAGGTCTACCGGACCGGCACCATCTCGGTGGCGGCGCTCCGCGGCGTCAGCCTGACCATTGAGTCCGGTGAGTACGTGGCCATCATCGGCCCGTCGGGTTCGGGCAAGTCCACCCTCATGCACATTCTGGGCTGCCTCGATACGCCGTCCACCGGCTCGTACCGCCTGGCCGGCGACAACGTGAGCGGCATGACCGAGGCCGCCCTGGCCGTCGTGCGCAATCGTCGCATCGGCTTCGTGTTCCAGCAGTTCAACCTGTTGGCCTCCATGTCGGCCTGGCAGAACGTGGAATTGCCCCTGTCCTACGCCGGCGTCCCCCGGGGCGAGCGAAAGGAGCGGGCGATGGCCGCGCTGGCCCGGGTCGGTCTGTCCGGGCGGGTCCAACACCGACCGGGCGAGCTGTCCGGTGGTCAGCAGCAGCGCGTCGCCGTGGCCCGGGCCCTGGTGACCGAGCCGGACCTCATCCTGGCCGACGAGCCCACCGGCAACCTGGACTCGGTCTCGGCCCGGGACGTCCTGGCCCTGATGGACGAACTGCACGAATCGGGACGCACCCTGGTCCTCATCACCCACGATGAGGGTGTGGCCTCGGCCTCAGGCCGGGTCCTGGGGATCCGCGACGGGTTGCTGGTCGAAGACGACGACCGCTACCTCGAAAGCGTGCGATGAGCTGGCTGGAAACCTTCCGCACCGGGCTCAACGGGGTGCGCAGCCACCGGCTTCGCTCCTTCCTCACCGTGCTGGGCATGCTGATCGGCATTGCCGCGGTGATCCTGACCGTCGGCCTCGGTGAGGGGGCCCAGGCCCAGGTGAGCTCGCAGATCACCTCGCTCGGCACGAACCTGCTCACCGTCACCCCGGGCAGCACCACGTCCAGCTCGGGCATTCGTGGTGGGTTCGGCACGGCGTCGACCTTGACCATGGCCGACGCCACGGCACTGGGTTCGTCCACGGTGGCGCCCGACATCAAGGCCGTGGCCCCGACCTCGTCGGCCACCGAATCACTGACAGCGGGCTCGAGTAACTGGACCACCAGCGTGGTGGGTTCCACGCCGTCGTGGGCGACCGTGCGGGGTCGCACGGTGGCCCAGGGAAGGTTTATCGACAATCAGGACGTGTCGGACCATGGCGCCGTCGCCGTGCTGGGCTCGACCACGGCCTCGGAGCTCTTCAGCCGCGGCGATCCGGTCGGCCAGACGGTGAACATCAACGGGGTGCCGATGACGGTGATCGGCGTCCTCACCTCCACCGGTGCCTCAGCCTCGTCGTCGTCCACCACCGCCAACCAGGACGACCAGGTCATCGTGCCGATCAGCACGGCCGCCGAGCGGATCTTCGGCGGGACGTCACGCAACTCGGTGAGCTCAATCATCATCCAGGCCCGGTCGGCCAATGACCTCACCGCCGCCTACCAGGAGGCCAACCACGAGCTGCTCGCCCTGCACCACATCACCACGGCGACCGGCGCCGACTTCACCATCACTTCGGAACAGTCGCTGCTGTCCACCGCCACCTCGGTCGACAAGACTCTGACCATCCTGCTGGCCGGAGTGGCCGGAATCTCGCTCCTGGTCGGCGGGATCGGGGTCATGAACATCATGCTCGTCTCGGTCACTGAGCGCATCCGGGAGATCGGACTGCGCAAGGCCCTGGGCGCCACGCCGGCGCTGATCCGGCGCCAGTTCCTGGTGGAAGCCTCCGTCCTGGGACTGGTGGGCGGCGCCCTGGGCGCCCTGCTCGGCATCGTCGGGGCCATCTTCCTGCCCGGCGTGGTCGGTGATCCGATCACCATCAGCCCACCGGCGACGGGGCTCGCCCTGGTCGTCGCGCTGGGCATCGGGGTGGCCTTCGGCGTCTACCCGGCCAGTCGGGCGGCCCACCTGGCGCCGATCGATGCCCTCAGGAGCGAATAGATGATCCCCCAGCCCGTACGCCCGTCCCTGTTCGACCGCAACAGAAACAGCCTCAGAAAGAGAAACCGAAAGATGCCCGTGCGCAAGAGAACGATGAAGGAGTCAACCACCACCATGGAGAGCGCAGCGTGTCATGTGCGGGAACCTCGTCGTCGGGGTGCCTCGGTGGGCGCCGCCCTGCTCACCACCCTGGCGGTGGTCGGGTCCGCTTCGGCTGCCGGAGCGGCGTCGGCGCCCAAGGCGCCCGGCGGGAGCGCCAGCGGCAGCGTGGCGTCCATCGCGGCCAGCGCCATGGAGGTCCAGAACACGTCGGGGCAGACCACGGTGAACTGGACCTCGACCACGGCCTTTTCCCAGACAGTGACCTTGGCCGTGAGCTCGGTGGCGGTCGGTGACTGTGTCACGGTGACCGGCACGCCGGCCAAGAAGTCCAAGACAACCATTGCGGCTCGGACCATCTCTGTGACCAAGGCGTCATCGTCGGGCTCGTGCCCGTCGGGACCGGGCGGTGCCGGCGGGACAAACGGCGGATCAGGCTTCCGGGGTGGTGCCGGGGGCCCACCCGGCGGCGCGGGTGGGTTTGGGGGCGGTGGCGGTGGCGCCGGTGGCGCCGGTGGCGCCTCGAGGTTCCCCGGTGGCAGCTCAGCGGCCCGCAAGGCGTTGGCTAGTTTCGCCTTCGGCAGCGGCAAGGTGACCGCGGTCAGCGGCTCGACCATCTCCGTCTCGGGCGTGCTGACGCAACTGGCCAAGCCGAGTAGCACGTCGAAGAAGACGGCCAAGCCGAAGACCCAGAAGCTCAAGATCACCACGGCCAAGTCGACCACGTTGACCCAGACGCAGGCGGCCACATCGTCGACACTGGCGGTCGGCGACTGTGTGACCGCGTTCGGCCAGTCGGCCAGTACCGGTGCCGTGAATGCGTCAACGGTTCGCATCACTTCGACCGGAAAGACCAGCTGTACCACCACCGGCTTCGGCGGCGGCGGCTTCGGCGGCGGCGGATTTGCCGGAGGTGGCGGTGGCTGATTCATCCGCCTCCGTTGAGCATCGGTTCACCCGTCGCCGGGTCGCCATCGGGTCGGCCATCGTGGTCGCCGCGCTGCTGATCGGCGGGGCCAGCGCCTGGGCCGCCGGAAGTTCGGGCAATTCGGGCTACCGGATGGCCACCGTGGTCCGTACCTCGGTCGGCCAGAGCCTCGATGTGGTCGGCACCATCGCGCCGGTCAGCGACGCCGCGCCATCATTTCAAGTGGCCGGCAAGGTCACCAGTGTCGGCGTCGCGGTCGGCGACCAGGTCACGGCCGGTGAAACGCTGGCCTCGCTCGACCCCACTGCATTGAGTCAGACGGTCTCCTCGGCCCAGTCGACGCTCTCCTCCGACGAGGCGAAGTTAACCGAGGACGAGGACAGTCAGACCTCGGGTACGACCGCGGCCACCACCACGACGAGCACGACGACGCCATCGCACACCACCACGTCGACCAGCACGGGCACGGGGTCGGGAGCGGGGACGGGTGCGGGCACCGGCACGTCCGGTGCGACCGCAGCCATTACCCAGGACCAGGCCGCCCTGGTCGCCGATCAGCAGGCCGCCTCCACGGATCAGCAGCAGGAGGCGGCTGATCTGGCTGAGGTCGAGTCGGCCTGTGGAATCGGAAGCGGGAGCGGGACCGGCAGTGGGACCGGGTCCGGAAGTGGGACTGGAAGCGGAAGCGGGCCCGGCAGCGGTAGCGGCACCGGCCCTTCGAATCCACCCGCCTCGACCACCACGACGGTCCCCGCCCCCACCACCACGACGACGACGGCCCCCACTTCGACCACGACCACGACGACGCCGACCAGCGATACCAGTGGGTGTGTGACGGCCCTGCAACAGGCGGCAACCGATCAACAATTGGTGTCGACCGATCAGAGCACGGTGCAGAAAGACGAGAACAGTCTGGCCAAGGCCCTGTCGAGCGAGCAGGCGTCCGCCGCCAGCAGCTCGTCCGGGTCGTCAACTGATAGTGGTACCGGTACCGGCACGAACTCGGCGAGCACGGGCGGGACGACCGCCACCCCGGCCGCGTCGGGCACCGGGGGGACGGGTTCGACGGGTTCGACGAGTTCGACGAGTTCGAAGAGCAGTGCAGGTGGGTCGACCGCCTCAAACAGTGCGGCGCAGATCGACTCGGACCAGGCCGCCATCGACCAGGCGCAGGCCAGCCTGATCGAAGCGCAGCAGGCCCTGAACGAGGCTCAGCTCTCCAGCCCCATCGCCGGGACCGTGGTGTCGGTTGGCCTGGCGGTGGGCGACACCGTCAGCGCCGGGTCCAGCTCCGCCGTGGTCCAGATCATCGGCACCAAGTCCTACGAGGTTACGGGAACCCTGACCAGTACCCAGGTGGCGTCAGTCAAGGTGGGCTCCAAGGCTGACGTGTCGGTCGATGGTGTCACCGGCTCCATCGTCGGCACGGTCTCCCAGGTCGGGCCGGTCCAGTCCGGCACGTCGGGCTACTCGTACCCCGTGGTCATCGCGCTCCCCGCCAAGGCCACCGGCCTCTTCTCGGGGTCCACCGCCAACGTGGCCATCATCACGGGCGGGGTCAACAATGTCCTGGCCGTGCCCACGTCAGCGGTGATGACGACCGGCACATCCTCGTACGTCCTCACGTTGTCCCCTTCGGGAACCCTGACCCGCAAGGTCATCAAGACCGGGATGGTGGGTGGCGTCCACACCCAGGTCGTCTCTGGGCTCCAGGATGGCCAGCAGGTGGTGTTGGCCGATCTCTCCCAAGCGGTGCCCTCATCGAACACCACGGCCACCGGCGGGTTCGGTGGCGCCGGAGGTGGCGGGTTCGGCGGCGGCGGAGGTGGCGGGTTCAGCATCACCCGGAGCCCGGGTGGAACCGCTGCCACCGGTGGGTGACCCGTTGAGGCCCGTGCCGCAATTCTGAATTGTGCGCCGGGGATCAGGCCTCTCTGCCCCGGCCCAAATGTTGGCAGCGCACGGTGGATGGCAGTGCAACACCCTGTCCACCAAGGAGAAGATGCGATGCCGACGAGCCAGAGTCACCGAACCTCAAGTCACCGAGCGCTGTCGTGGAGCGTGGCCCCCGGCGCTCTGGTCCAGGCCATGCGCCACGGAGCGACGCCCCGGGTCTACGCCCACTACGCCACCCCGGTGCGCTGTGACGCCCCGCGACCAGGCACCCGTCGCTGGTACCGTGCGGCGGGGTCCGAAGCGGGGCCCATCCCCCACGGAGCGACCGGGAGAGACGACGAGATGAGCGAGCAAGCGGATCCGTCAGACCTGGTCGACCTCGGGCGTTACCCGGTGCTTCAGCCCGATTCAGCTTCTCTGCAGGCGACCGTTGCGGCGGCCCGGGAGCAGATGGCGAGCCGGGGTGCGGCCGAGATCCCGGGCTTCCTGACCCCGGCGGGCGTGGAGGCGCTGGTCCATGATGCCGATGCCCTGGCCGATCGGGCGCACCCTTCGGGCGGGCAGGGCACGGCCTACCTGGAGTTCCCCGATTTCAGCCTGCCCGAGGACCATCCGCGCCTGCAGTTCGCCGACTATGCCGTGCGCGCCGTGGCCTACGACATCACGCCCCGGACCTCACCGCTGCGCCAGCTGTACGAATGGGATCCGCTCAAGGACCTGATTGAGGCGGTGCTCGGCCGTGGGCCGATCCACCGCTACGCCGATCCCTTCGGGGCGCTCAATCTGGCCGTCATGGGCCAGGGTGACCAGCTCCAGTGGCACTTCGACCAGACCGACTTCGTGGTCTCGCTGGCCATCCAATCGGCCGAGTGGGGCGGGGCCTTCGAGGTGGCACCGCGCATCCGCCGGGACGATGACGAGCACTACGACGACGTGCGGGCCGTGCTCGACGGCGACACTACGGCGGTCGAGACCTTGGCCATGACGCCCGGCACCCTGCTGGTCTTCGAGGGGCGCCATTCCTTGCACCGGGTCAGCCCCATTGGCGGGCAGCGCTGGCGCCATGTCGGCTTGCTGGCCTACGACACCAAGCCGGGGACCATGGGCAGCGACCTGCTGCGGGCCGACCGTTACGGGCGCACCGAGCCGTTCGCCGAGCCGCCCGAACGGTGGCCGGTGCCGGTGGGCGCGGGCCCGTGAGCCGGCCCACCCAGTTCGGGGAAGCCTTCGTCGGGGACGGGGTCAACGCGGCCCACCTCAACACCGTGCTGGGCGCCGCCGGCGGCCCGGTGGAGACGGCCTGGGTCACCGCCCTGGCCACGCCGCGGCAGGGCTTCGCCGCCTTCGTGGCGGCGGCCCAGCCGGGACTGGCCCTGCGGCCCTTCACCCTGTTCGTCAACAAAGCGGCCATCGAGGGCGAGGAGCATGGCCGCCTCACCTGGGGCGCCGCCCAGGCCGGCGTGGCCGGTGGGGTGATCGATGCCGTCGCCGAGGGGACCATCGATCCGGAGGACGCCCTCGACCTCCTGCTCATCGCGGCGGTATGGGTGAATCCGGCGGCGGCCGACGAGGGAGCGGTCTACGCCAACAACCGCCAGGCCACGCTGGGCGCGCTGCGGGCCGGGCGGGAAGGGCGGCCCACCGTGGCCGAGGTGCTGGCCGTTTCGGACGATTTGTGGAGCGCCTTTTTCCGGAGCAGGTGAGCCGGTACGGTGGCGGCGATGCCCAGCGCAGCGAAGGACCCGCCCCGCCATGAGTGAGACCACGGCCGACATCGACGTCTTCATTGAGATCCCCACCGGGTGCCGCAACAAGTACGAGTACGACCACGAGAGCCATGTCATCCGGCTGGATCGACGCCTCTTTACGGCCACCTCGTACCCGGCCGACTATGGCTTCGTGCCCGACACCCTTTCCGATGACGGCGACCCCCTCGACGCCCTGGTGCTGGTGGCCGATCCCACCTTCCCGGGCTGCGTGGTGCGGGCCCGGATCCTGGGCGTCTTCTTCATGCGCGACGAGGCCGGGCTCGATGCCAAGCTGATCACCGTCTTGGAGCACGATCCCCAGTGGGACGACGCCCGCGACATCGGTGACGTCAGGCCGCATCTGCTCAATGAGATTGAGCACTTCTTCAGCATCTACAAGGACCTGGAACCGGGGAAATCAACCGACGTACGCGGCTTCGAGAACCGGGCCGCCGCGTTGGCGGAGTTGGAGTCGAGCCGGGCGGCCTACGCTGCGTCCGCCGACAAGAGTTGAAGAAAGAGGGGGCGGCCATGCCATATCCGCGTGAAGAAGTGCAGGCGACAGTCGACCGGTACCACGAGCTGCGCAACCGCATCGATGAGGGGCTCGAGCCCAACGCCTTCGGTGCGCTGGCCGACTTCTACACCGAGGACGCCGTCTACATCGACGGCGCCTGGGGGCGCCTCGAGGGGCGAGACGTCATCGCCAACTGGCTGGTCGACTCCATGCTCGGCATGGAGGACTGGAAGTTCCCGGTCGAGTTCACCGCCATTGAGGGCAACGACGTGGTGGTCAAGTGGACCCAGATCATGCCGCGGCTGCGGGCCGACGGCACGCCCTTCCGGCAGTCGGGGTACTCGCGGCTCATTTACGCCGGGGACGGGAAGTTCTCCTATGAGGAGGACACCTACAACATGGCCCACGTGCTGGAGGACATTGAAGCCAGTGGGTGGGAGCCCAACGGGTCGATGAACTTCCCGCCGGCCCATCCGGACCGCAACTTCGACATCTAATGGTAATCGCCGGCGGTCAGCCGCCCGGGAAGCCCCCGGCGCCGAGGGGACTGGTGGTCGGCGTCTGGGTCTGGGACTCCTGCTGCTGCGCTTCGGCCTGGGTGCCCAGGGTGACCGACGTCGTGTGCTTGTTGTCGCCGACGTAGTAGGTGACCGAGACGGACTGCCCAGCCTTGGACTTCTGAACCACGTTCTGCAGGTCCTGGGCCGAGGCAATGGCGGTGCCGCTGATGTCGACGATCACGTCACCCTGCTGCAGCCCGGCCTTGGCGGCCGGTGAGCCGGCGATGACGCTGAGGATCACCGCGCCCGAGGTGGGCGTGAAGCCGTACTGCTGGCGCAGGGCGGAGGTCAGCGTGGTGATGTCCACCCCGAGGTAGCCGCCGCTGTTGGTGGCCGGGCCGCCCTTCTCCAGTTGCGGGATGAGGGATTCGACCGAGGCGGCCGGGATGGCGAAGCCGATGTTCTGGGCGCTGGTCCCGTCGTTGGACGTGCCGGCCACGGCCGTGTTCATGCCGATGACCTCGCCCGCCGTATCGATGAGGGGGCCGCCCGAGTTGCCCGGGTTGATGGCGGCGTCGGTCTGGATCAGGTTCTGCAGGGTCTCCGAGGCCGTCCCGGCTCCGCCGGCGGTGACCGAGCGCCCCAGGGCCGAGACGATGCCCTGGGTCACCGTGGGCGTGCCGGCGGCCAGCCCGAGGGCGTTGCCGATGGCCACCACGGCGTCGCCCACCTCGGTCTTGGCCGAGCTGCCGAAGGTGATGGTCTTGAGGTTGGAGGCGTTGTTGATCTTGAGTAGCGCCACGTCCTGCTGGGTGTTGTAGCCGATCAGGGTGGCCGGGTCGGACTGCTTCTGGCCGAACTCGGTCACCGTGATGGTGCCCTTGCCGCCTCCGGTGTTGAAGAGCTCGATCACGTGATTGTTGGTGATCACCTCCCCGTTGGAGGTGATGATCATGCCGGTGCCCTCGTCCTCGTTGCCGCCCGACTTCACGTCAATGGAGACCACGGCGGGGTTGACCTTCTTGACCAGCTCGGGGATGGTCACGTTGCCGCTGAGCACGGCGGCGCCGGCGGCGGTGTTGCTCTCATGGATGGTCACGTTGGAGCCGCCGCTGTTGGAGTTGTTGTCGGCCAGGGCGGCCACTCCCCCGCCGATCAGGGCGCCGATGACGGCGGAGACAACCGAGACCCGAAGCCATTTGCCCCGGGGGCCCTTGTCGGTGGCCGTGGTGCCACCGCCACCACCGCCCGGCGGCGGTGGGTAGGGCAGCGCCGGCGGGAGGGCGTCACCGAGCCCGTTGGCGCCGGTGGGCCCGCTGGCGGCGCCGTAGGCCGGGTAAGTGAAGGGAACTGCCGTTTCAGTGGTGGCCGGTTGGACGGGCGGCACCGAGTCCGCTGGCGGCAAGGGCCAGGTGGGATCGGTCGGTGCCGGCATCGGCGGTGGCATGGCCGGGGGCATGGCGGGTGGAGGAGGTGGGGGCGGCGGAGGTGGCGTCTGGGCTGGGTCCGCGGCCGTAGGCGCGGCATCGTCCGGCCCGGGGGCGGGCAGTGCCCCGGGCTGCTCAGTGTCGTCATTCATGTGGATCCTCCTGAACGGACAGAGTCCGCCGCACCAGCACCCTTGGCGGCGAACCAATGGCCACCGTCGCGGACGCGAGGCCATGTTACGGGACGCGAAGAACCCTCTGACATCACCGCCCCGCCCCGTCTGGCACTGAGCAGCCGCCCAGCGCGGTAGCGTGTCCGCCGCATGTCACGCCGGATGGATATCGAGCTAACCAGTAAAAGCGGAGACGGGTCCTGGACCTGGCGCGCCGCCGGAGCACGCCAGCCCAAGGGGGTCGTGGCAGGAGCGCTGGTCCCCTCGGATGAGGCGGTCGGTTCGGTCCTGCGGGCCGAGGTGGAGATCGGGCTGGAGGGTATCGACGTCCTGGCGCTCACCGCGGTCAAGCCGGTCACCTCGCCCCAGAAGGTGGAGGGCCGCATTGAGGTGGTCGGCACGCCCAAGCGGGCGCCTGACGTGTCCCTCATCCTGGCCCCCGGCGCGCCCAAGCGCCGCAACCGCCGTGATGGCGAGGGTGATGACGGTGAAGAGAACCTGAACCGCAAGGGACCGCGTCGCAACGAGCGTCCCAGCGCCGGCGGCCGGAGCGGCCCTGGTGGTCGCTCCGGAGCGGCCGCCGGTGGGGGCCGCGGTGGCCCCGGTGGGAGCAGTCGTGGCAGCGGGAGCGGGAGCGGGAGCGGCGCTGGTGGCGCCGGTGCCGGCAGCGGCGGTCCTGACGGCGATCGCGGGCCGCGGGGTGAAGGTGGTCCCCCACGCGGGGCGGGTGGACCACGTCGACCCGGCACCCGACGCCCCGGTGAAGGTCAGGCTCGGGGCGAGCGTCCGACCGCCCCCACCTCGACCGTGCACCGCAACGCCATGCTGAGCACGCTGCGGCCCGAGCAGATTCCGGTGGCCGAACAACTGCTGCGCGGTGGGCTGCCCGCCGTGCGCCAGGCCATCGAAGCTCAGAACGCGGCTGCCCGCAGTTCAGGCTCACCGGCCGCGTCGACCGACGCCCTCTTGGCCATGGCCGACGAGCTGCTGCCGATCGTGAAGCTGGCCGACTGGAAGGACCGGGCCTCCATCGCCCAGACCGCTGGCAAGGAGTACCGGCTGCGCGAGCTGCGGGCCGTGGTGGCCGCCTCGCGCACGGTGATCCTCGATGAGGAGGGCCGGGCCATGGCCAAGGCCCTCCAGGAGTCGCTCGAGCGCCGGGTCACCGCCGTGCGCGACGAATGGCTGGCCCGTATCTCCAACGCCATCAACGACGGCCGCATTCAGCAGGCCCTGGAGGCCGCCATGCGGGCCCCGGAGCCCGGCACCCGCTGCCCGGCCGACCTGGCCGTGCGTCTCTCGGCGGCGGCCGGGGAAGCGATGACGGCCGAGCTGCCGCCCGAAGAGTGGCTGCGCCTGCTGGACGCCGTGGTGGCGTCCCCGGTGCGCCGCACCGTCAAGCCCGCCGGCATCCCGGCCGACGAGGTGGCCCAGCAGGCCGCCCGTCACGCCGCCGGTTCGGTCCCCGCCCTGGCCAAGCTACTGGGCCTGCGCATTCCTCCCCCGCCGCCACGGCGGGTCGTCACCCGGACGACGATCAGCCCATCTGGCGGGTAAGCGTCAGCAGGCGGGCGGTGAAGCCCTGGGCTTCCAGCCGCTGCTTGGTGGCGCGATCGCCCGGCAGGGCCAAGGCATCAACGTCCCGGCAGCCCTGCCGGGCGCACCAGGCCATCAGGGCGTCCATCAGCGCGGTACCCACCCCGACGCCGCGGGCCTCGTTCTCCACGTAACAGCACTCGATACTGCCGCTCAGCCCCGTGGCTCCCGGGCGGGTGAAGGTGGTGGCGGCGGCGAGGCCGACGACCACACGGTGGATCTCACCGACCAGGAGGACGGTTGCCTGGTCCGTATCGAGCCAGCGCTCCAGCAGCTGTTCGGGGGTGATCACCCCGACCAGGGCCGGGCCCCCGCGCATGGCGCCGGCACCGTCGATGGCCTCGGCCAGGAGCGCCCGGCAGACCGCCCGGTCCGCCTTTCGGGCCCGGCGCGCTCTTTCCATGGGCCCTACTCTGCCGCGAGATCGGCCTCGGGCTGGGCTGGGCCCCCTGGGCCGCCCTCGAGCAGCTGATTCGTCCGGTTGAGGATGGTCCGGCGATTGCGGTGTGAGGCCTCGTGGCGGTGCACGGCCCGCAGCTCGTCGGGGCCGAGGCTCTCGAGGCGGCGGACCACCTGGGAGGCCGAGAGGGTGTCGTAGCCGGCCAGCGCCCGCTCGACAATGGCGCCGTCGGCCGGGTCGGGCTCGGGCTTGGGCGCGGCCGGCGCTGGTGCGGCCGGCGCTGGTGCGGCGGGTGCGGCGGGTGCGGGTGTGGCCGGCGTGGGCGGCGTGGGCGCGGCCGGCGCTGGTTCAGTCGTGCCGTCGGACTCTGGCGCGGCCGCTGGGTCACCGTGGAGAAGCTTGCCCATCCGCTGGGTCAGGTCCTGCTGGCCCTGGGTGACCACGAACTGGCCCACCACCCTGGCGTTGCGGATCTCGGTCTCGACCCGCTGGCGCCCTTTGGCGATGAGGGACGGCAGGTCCTCGGCCACCGTCAGCGCCACGCCGACCGGGGCGAACACGAAAAGGTCGAGCGTCCGGCGCAGTGCGTTGGGCTCCTCCTCGGATGAAGCGTCGTCAGACACAGTCCCGACAGAGCATCTTCTTCTTGTCGGCCAACTGGCTCGGGTGCTTGACCAGGAAACAGGAACGGCATACGAACTCGTCGGGCTGCTTGGGCAGGACCCGCTCGTTGCCTTCGGTCTTGTCCTCCTGGTCGGTCGCCTCCTCGTCCTCGGGTTCGTCCTCGACGACCAGGCGTTCCTTGAGGATCACGTCCAGGCTGGCCTCGACGTCCTCGTCCTCGGGCTCTTCCTCTTCTTCGTCGTCCTCGGCTTCGCCCGTCTTCTCCACCACCGAGGCCGGGGAGGCGGTCAGGATCTCCGCCACCTCTTCTTCGACCTCGTCCTCGTCGTCGTCGATGACCGCCAC
The DNA here is from genome assembly GCA_035552095.1 of Acidimicrobiales bacterium. GTDB lineage: Bacteria > Actinomycetota > Acidimicrobiia > Acidimicrobiales > RAAP-2 > Bog-473. The sequence continues at coordinate 15,513 of DASZMA010000087.1, forward strand.
GTCGTCATCGTCGAGCGGGTCGTCCTCTTCCAGGTCCTCTAGGGCGTCGGCGTCCAGATCGACCTCAAGGTCGTCATCGTCGAGCGCGTCAACCTCCTCAATGGGAGGGGTCTCATCATCGAGATCTTTGGCCATATCCTTCTTCTTGGTCGCCATGTGCCGCCGGAGCATAGACGGTTGCCGAGCGTGGTCAATCACCAGGCGCTGGGAACGACGAGGCGGCCGGACAGGCCGAAAAGTGATCAGGCGGCAGGGCCCTGGGGTCTTTGGCACCATCTCGCCCACTCGGTCAGACCAAGCGGGCCAAACGTTCTCTACTCGACCCCCAGGGCCTACCTCCGCCTCTCACAGCATCCCCCCCTCCGGCTGAACCAGCGCGTGCGCTGTCGCTTCCGTTAGGGCGTTTGGGACTCGCCGTACATTAGGCAATAAATGGGAGGGGTCGTCAAGGGGAACCGGGTGCCTCTCACCAGGGGCGTTAGCGGTTCGCCCTGGTCAGTGCGTCGAAGATTTTTCCGAACGGCGGCGTTCGGCCCGGCGTTCGGATTCGAGCCGCTCCAGGTCGGTCGAACCGTGGTCGACGAAGGTCATGGCGTCGGCCAGGGCGCGATGCCCGGCCTGCTCGGCAATGGCCCGGTGCATCTGCTGGGCCACCCGCCGGTAGGCCGGATGGCCCTGGGGCCCTGAACGCAGCTCAATGAGGTGCATCGCCTCGCGGGCGTTGCACTGCATGACGTAGCGGATGCGGTGGGCCAGGGCGACGGCGTACGAGGCCTGCTCGGGGAAGTCGGGGGCCAGGGTGCGGTAGAGGTCCTCGGCCCGCCCGATGGCGTCGGCGTAGCGTTCCTCCAGCCCAGCCTCCACCACCAACTCGGGCGTGTCGTAGCCGAGCGCGATGCCCAACCGCTGCCACTCGATGGTCAGCATGCGGTGCCGCTGCAGGTCGCGGAAGGCCCCGTAATCGGTGACCAGCTCGAAGCGGTAGTCGGTCCGCTCCAGGGCCCGGCCGGGCCGGTGGCGTCGATTGCGGCGCTCCCCCACGTAGGCGGCCAACAGGGCCACCCGCTCGTCGTGGTTGAGCCGGCGCACCCGTTGGGCCGCTTCATGCTCGGAACACTGCAGGTGGCTGAAGCAGGCGGCCGCCAACACCTTCTCCTCCCCGTCGGGGTCGAAGTCCAGCAGGGTGACTTCGGGGGCGGCGTCGGGGGCGGCGTCGGCGGCGGCGTCTGCGCTGGCGTCTGCATCGTCCCCGCCGGGTGTGCTCTCGGGCCAGAAGCGGGCCACCAGGTCGGCCGTGGCGTCACGGGTGGCGGCCAGGTAGGCCGTCCATTCCCCGCCCCGCTCGGGCACGTCGACCCGCTGCAGGAAGGAAGGGATCACCTTGCGCAGCTCGGTCAACATCATGTCGGCGTAATGGCGTGCCTCGGGCAGCGGGTGGGCCCGCATGCGCAGCAGCAGTTGCTCGTAGGACTGGCCGGTGCCGTAGAGGCCGATGTTGGACAGCGAGGCCGCCGGAAGAAGGCCGCGCAAGGCGTCCAGCGACTTGGCCTTGGTGGCCTGGCGGTAGACGAAGTCCGAGTCGCCGGCCTGCTGGGGGAAACGCTCCGAGACCCGGGCCTGCATGGTGGGCAGGAGCTCGCCATAGGTGTCGAAGAGGCGGTCCATGTCGCCCACGTAGCGGGCGCCGTAGGGCGACTCGAGGATTTCGGGCGGGCGGAAGTAGCGGTAGTGGCCGCTCTCCAAGCGCTGGTTGTAGGCGATGTAGCGGGTCGACTGCTCCAGGTAGGCCATGAGGCGGCCCCACTCGAGCACCTTGGAGAGGACGTTGGAGGACTGCTCGCAGGCCAGGTGGACGCCACCGAGTTGGGCCACCGAGTCGTCGCCGTACTCGACGAAGACCTTCTCGTAGAGCTGCTCGGCCCGCTCCAGCCCCACGGTGGCGTCGACCGAGAGGTCGCCGGAGATGTCGAGGTCGCCCACGAACTCATCGAGGAAGAGGCGGCGGAGGCTCTTGGGCGACCGCGAGTAGCGGGCGAAGAGGGCGCCCTTGACCACTTCAGGCAGGTTGACCAGGGCAAAGACCGGCAGATGGAGGTTGGTCACATAGCGGCGGAGGATGGCCTCCTCATCCGCCGTGAAGCGCTCTTCGACGTAGGGGAACATGGGACGGCTAACCATAGAACTGCCGCCACATGCCGGTGGCGGATGGGTCAGGACGTGGGCAAACCGACGGCGACCACCCCGCGCAGGAGGAGGCCGACCGCCTCCCGGGCCGCGGCGGCGGTAGCCGGCTCGGTCGAGGCGTAGGCCACCTGCTGGACCAGATCGGCCACCGATTTCATGGTGCGCACGAAGTCGCCGGGGGCCAGGTCCCCGACATCGCGTGCGGCCACCCCCAGCGCGGTCTCGAACGAGGCGCCCCGGGCCCACGAGGTCACCGCGGTGGCCAGGCCCGACGACGGCTGTTTGGTCCGCGGCACCGAGTGGCGCTCCTCGGCCGTCCGGATGCGCTCGGCCACCAGGGCCAGGGCGTCGCAGCGCCAGCGCAGGTCGGCCGAGCGCTTCTCGCCCAGGCGATCGGAGAGGGGGCTCTTGCGGCGGGCCCGGCGGGCCGACTGGTGCGGGCCGCCGTGGCCGGTGAGGCGGCGGGCCCGACGGGGCTCGAAGACGACCGAGGAGACCACGCCGGCCAGGACGGCCGGCTCGGTGCCGTCGACCAGCTGGGCCGCCAGGGCCTCGGCCACCAAAAGGTCGGACTCGTGGTAGATGCGGGACAGCCGGTGGCCCGTCTCGGTGACCGACCAGCCGTCGAGGTAGCCCAGCTCCTCGAGCACGGCCACCCGGTGGCCGAACTGGAGCGAGAGGAGCTCGGGGCGCTGCGCCTGCCACTGGGCGAAGGAGCGCCGCAGCACCTCGTGCGCCGTCTCCGGGTCGAAACGCGAGACCAGGTTGACGGCCAGGTTGTAGCTGGGGCGGAAGGCCGAGCGCAGGTCGGGGGGCGGGGCCAAGGCCACCCGGGCCGCCTCGGCGAAGGCGATCTCGTTGGACCACAGCACAATGGCGTGGCCCTCCTCGTCCAGGCCCCGCCGCCCGGCCCGCCCGGTCAGTTGCAGGTACTCCCCCGAGGTCAGGGTGGCCCGCCCGGCGCCGCCGTACTTGGTGAAGCGCTCGATCACCACCGAGCGGGCCGGCATGTTGATGCCGAGCGAGAGGGTCTCGGTGGCAAACACCACCTTGAGCAGGCCGGCGGCGAAGCACTCCTCGACCGTCTCCCGGAAGACGGGCACCAGTCCGGCATGGTGGGCGGCCACGCCCGCCTCGAGCCCCTCCACCCAGTCGTCGTAGCCCAGCACGCCCAGGTCCTCGTCACTGAGCGTCTCCACCCGGCGCTCGGCGATCTGGCGGATGACGGCCCGCTCGGCCTGGTCGGTCAGCCGGACGCCGTCGCGCACCACCTGGCGCACCGCCTCGTCGCAGGCGGCCCGGCTGAAGATGAAGACGATGGCCGGCAGCATCTCCTCGCCGTTCAGGGTGGTGATGAGCTCGGTGCGCAGCGGGGTGCGATAGGGCAGGCGGGGGCCCCGGCCCCGCGGCTGCCAGCTGGCCGGCCGGCCCTGGAGGGCCCGCCGCACGGCCTGGTCGATACGCAATCCCTCACTGCCCGGCTTGCCGTGGCTGAGCAGCGGCAGCAGCAGGGTCTCGTCGTCCTCGCGCCGGTGCGCCGCGAAGTGGTGGCGCAGCACAATGGGCCGGTGGCGCTCGACGATGACGTCGGTGGCGCCGCGCACCGAGCGCAGCCAGCCGCCGAGCTCCGAGGCGTTGTTGACGGTGGCCGAGAGGCAGACGAAGCGGATCTCGGGCGGTGAGAGGACGAGCACCTCCTCCCAGACGCCGCCGCGGTAGGGGTCCTGGATGAAGTGCACCTCATCGAGCACGACCGTGTGCAGGTGGGCCAGCAGGTCCGAACGGGCCAGCAGCATGTTGCGCAGGACTTCGGTCGTCATGACGACGACCGGTGCCTCCGGTTTGACGGCAGTGTCACCGGTGAGGAGGCCCACATGATCCTTGCCGTAGGTGGCCACCAGCTCGTTGTACTTCTGGTTGGAGAGGGCCTTGAGCGGCGTGGTGTAGAAGGCCTTGCCGCCCGCCCCGAGCGCCCGGTGGATGGCGTAGGCGGCCACCAGGGTCTTGCCCGAGCCGGTGGGGGCCGAGACCAGCACCGAGCGGTCGGCGTCGATGGCCCGGAAGGCCTCGAGCTGGAAGTCGTCCGGCGGGAACGGGAGATGGGCCTCGAACTCCCCTCCCCCCTCCGTCGCCTGGACGGGCCAAGGGAAGACGGTCAACGGCCGAACAGCTTCCCAATGCCGATGGAGGCGAAGTAGAAGACGACCAGCGGGAGGGCCAGGGCCAGCATGGAGAACGGGTCCGAGCTGGGGGTGAAGACACCGGCCACGATGGTGATCAGGATCACCGCCCAGCGCCAGGAGCGCAGCAGGCGGGCCGGGGTCACGGCGCCGGCCAGCTCCAGGGAGACCAGGATGACCGGGAACTGGAAGGTCAGGCCGAACAGGGTCATCATCAAGAGGATGAGCCCGAGGTACGGCAGCGGGTCGTAGATCTGCTGCAGGCTGGGACCGCCGACCGACTTCAAGAAGCCGAGGGCGTGGGGCAGGGTGAGGTACGCCGTGGCGGCGCCGGCCAGGAAGAGGACGAAGGCGGCCGAGACGAAGGGGATGGCCCATTTCTTCTCGCGGGCCTGCAGGCCCGGGGTGACGAAGCGCCACAGCTGGTAGAGGATGACCGGGGAGGCCAGGACCAGGCCGCCGAAGACGGCGATCTTGACCCGCAGCGTGAGGCCGTCGAGCGGTGAGGTGACGAAGAGGCTGCACGAGCCGTTGGTGCCGAAGAGGAGCGAGGCCTGGGTGGCTTTGGAGTGGTGGCCCGCCGCCGCATCGACGTCGCAGAGGGGTTTTATGAGGAAGTGCAGGATGGGCTCGTAGGCGATCGCCGCGACGATGGTGGTGACCACGAAGGCCAGCACGCAGATGATGAGCCGCCGCCGCAACTCCCCCAGGTGCTGGCTCAGGGTCATGTTGTCGGGATGCGGCTTGTCCTTGCGCGTGGTGCGCGTGCCGATGAAGGGAAGGGTCACGGGGGCTGAGGGTAGGGGTCCGGGTCCGGGTGGCCGGTCAGTTCAGGCTGGGGTCGCCCGGGACGACGACCTCGGCGACCTCGGTGCTCTCGGCGCCGGCGGGCGTGGCGGTGGTGCCGGTGCTGGCGGTCGGCGGCGGGGACACGTGGTTGGAGTTGTTGTTGTTCTCGGGCCGAGGGAGGGGCGCTACCGGGGCCGCCTGGAGCTCAGATTCAGATTCAGATTCGTCGCCGGAGCCGGAGCCGGAGCCGTCATCGGATGCCAGGGGGGGCGTCGAGGCCAGGGCGTCGCCGTCGGTCCCCATGTTGGAGAGGTGGTTGAGCAGGGCTGAGGGCGAGCGGGCCAGGCGGGCGATGTCGGTACTGCTCGGGAGATCAGGGATGGAGCTGCGCACCTCGGTCTCCATGCGGTGCCGGAATTCGTTGAAGGAGCGCCAGGCCCCACCGACCTGGCGGGCGAACTGGGGCAGCTTGTCCGGTCCGAGCAGGATCACGGCCACCACGGCGATGATCAGGAGTTTTGCAGGATCGAGGTTCAGCATCTTCCCTCACTCTATGGGGCCTAGAGCGAACTGATGAGGCGCTCCACCCGTTCATCGTGGGACTTGAAGGGGTCCTTGAGCAAAACGGTCCGCTGGGCCTGGTCGTTCAACTTGAGGTGCACCCAGTCGACGGTGAAGTCCCGGCGGCGCTCCTTGGCCCGCTTGACGAAGGCCCCCCGTAGCCGGGCCCGGGTCGTCTCGGGGGGCTGGGTCATGGCCTCGTTAATGGCGTCGTCGGTGCAGGTGCGCTCCACCTGGTCCCGGTTCTGCAGCTTGTAGTACAGCCCGCGGGTGCGGTCGACGTCGTGGTACATCAGGTCGACCATGGCCACCTTGGGGTGCGACAGCGGCACGTCGTGGCGGGCCCGCATCTGCTCAATGAGGCGGTGCTTGGCCACCCAGTCGCACTCGCGCCAGAGCGAGGACGGGTCGGCCTCGAGCCCCTTGAGGCAGTGCTCCCACATGGCCAGCGCGGTGTCCTCCTCGGGCGAGAGGCCCTTGCGGTCGCGGAACTTGACCGCCCGCTCGAAGTACTCGGTCTGAATGTCGAGGGCCCGCATCTCGCGGCCGTTGGCCAGGCGGACCCGGCGCTGGCAGGTGATGTCGTGGCTGATCTCGCGGATGGCCCGGATCGGGTTCTCCAGCGTCAGGTCGCGCAGCACGGTGGACGAGTCCTCCAGCATGGCCAAGAGGATGGAGGTGGTGCCGATCTTGAGAAAGGTGGCGTACTCGCTCATGTTGGAGTCGCCGACAATGACGTGGAGGCGGCGGAAGCGCTCGGCGTCGGCGTGCGGCTCGTCCCGGGTGTTGATGATGGGCCGGCTGCGGGTGGTGGCCGAGGAGACGCCTTCCCAGATGTGCTCGGCCCGCTGGCTCAGGCAGAACACGGCGCCCCGGGCCGTCTGCAGCACCTTGCCGGCGCCCGAGAAGATCTGGCGCGAGACCAGGAACGGGATGAGCACCTCGGTGTAGCGGTTGAACTCGTCGTTGCGCTCGGTCAGGTAGTTCTCGTGGCAGCCGTACGAGTTGCCCACCGAGTCGGTGTTGTTCTTGAAGAGGTAGACCTCGCCCCGGATGCCCTCCTCGCGCAAGCGGGCCTGGGCCCCGGTGACCAGTTGGGCCAGGATCCACTCCCCTGCCTTGTCGTGGGTGACGACGTCGGAGATCTTGTCGCACTCGGGCGTGGCGTACTCGGGGTGGCTGCCCACATCGAGGTAGAGGCGGGCCCCGTTCTCCAGGAAGACGTTGGAGGAGCGGCCCCAGGAGACGACCCGGCGGAAGAGGTAGCGGGCCACCTCGTCGGGGCTGAGCCGGCGCTGGCCGCGCAGGGTGAAGGTCACCCCGTACTCGTTCTCGATCCCGAAGATGCGCCTCTCCACGAGGCCAACCTACAGCCGGCTATGCCAGTAGCTGCGCCAGGTCCTCATCGGTGATGCGGCGGAAGGTCCGACGGCCGTTGCCCTGGCTGAGCGTGGCCACCTCCAGATCGCCTGCGGCCAGGGTGCGGTCGGGTCCGGCCAGGGCGGTGGTGGCCGCCTTGAGGGCGCTGGAGAGGTCCCAGTCGGCCTGCCAGGCGGCCTCGACCCGCTCGGTGATCGTCTCGGCGTCGCCGCCCAGGACGAGGAAGCGCTCCTCGTCGGTGATGGTCCCCTCGTAGGCGATGTGGTACAGCTGGTCGGGCCGGCCGGCGTCGCCCAGCTCGGCCACCAGGATCTCCACCTCGAGCGGCTTCATCTCGTGGGTGAAGACGTTGCCCAGATACTGGGCGTAGAGGTTGGCCAGGGAGCGGGCGTCGACGTCCTCCCGGCTGTACTGGTAGCCCTTCACGTCGGCGTGGCGCACGCCTGAGACCCGCAGCTGGTCGTACTCGTTGTACTTGCCCACGCCGCCGAAGGCGATGCGGTCGTAGATCTCGCTGATCTTGTGCAATGAGCGCGACGGGTTCTCGGCCACGATGACGATGCCGACGTCGTAGGTGGTGGCGACCAGGGAGCGGCCCCGGGCGATGCCCTTCTGGGCGTACTCGGCCCGGTCCTTCATGACCTGTTCGGGGGCCACGTAGTAAGGCATGCTCATGGCGTCTGACCCCCGGTGGCCGCCTGCTCGGCCCGCTTGCGGGCGATCAGGGCGCCGAAGCGCTCGGCCACTTCGGCCTCTTCGACCTGGCGGTAGCCCTCGGCGTCGACCACGGCGATGAGCGGGTAGATGCCGCGCACCAGGTCGGGCCCGCCGGTGGCCGAGTCCTCGTCGGCCGCCTCGTAGAGCGACTGGATGGCCAGCTCGGTGGCCTCGTCCCGGGTCAGCCCCTCCCGCCAGCCGCCCTTGATGGTCGAGCGGGCGTCACGCCCGCCCGAGCCGGTGGCCTGGAAGTCGGTGTCCTCGTAGTGGCCGCCGGTGGCGTCGTAGCTGAAGATGCGGCCGGTGGCCCGGGCCGTGTCGAAGCCGGCGAAGAGCGGGACGACCACGAAGCCCTGCATGGCCAGCGGCAGGTGCTGGCGCACCATCTGGGCCAGCTGGTTGGCCTTGCCCTCGAGTGAGAGCGTGGAGCCCTCGACCTTCTCGTAGTGCTCGAGCTGGACCTGGAAGAGCCGGACCATCTCCACGGCCATTCCGGCTGAACCGGCAATAGCGACGGCGGAGAAGCGGTCGGCCGGGAAGACCTTCTCCATGGCCCGGTGGGCGATGACGTTGCCCGCGGTGGCCCGGCGGTCACCGGCCATGACGACGCCGTCGGCGTAGCGCAGGGCGACCACCGTGGTGGCGTGGGTGTCGGGCAGGTGCGCCGTGCCGGCACCGGCGTCAACGTTGGCCATGGTGCCCGAATGACGGAGTAGCCCGACGAAGTCGGGGCCCGGATCGTGTTCCGGGGGAAACAGAGGGAGCGCCACTGGTGACTACTGCCCGCCCTTCTGCACGTAGTTGCGCACGAACTCCTCGGCGTTGTCCTCCAGGACCTCGTCGATCTCGTCCAGCAGGTCGTCGAGCTCGGCCTTGAGCTTCTCGCCGCGCTCGGCGGCGGCGGGCGTCGGCTCGGCCACCTCGGTCTCGGTCTCGGTGGTGGTGGCCTCCCGGGCCGGGCTCTTCCGTTTCTGTTCCTGTTCTGCCATGAGTTGTTCCCGTCTCGTCTTGATCTCGAACTGGTCAGGAATTGAGCCGTTCCAGCAGGTCCGCTGGACTGGTGCTCTGGGCCAGTAGCGCGCCCGTGTGCTCGGCTGTTCCCTTGAGAGGATCCATCATAGGGACGCGCCGCAGGGGGTCGGTCCCGATGTCGAAGACCAGGGAATCCCAGTTGGCCGTCACCACCGCTTCGGGCCAGCGGGCCAGGCACTTGCCCCGGAACCAGGCCCGGGTCCCCGGCGGGGGCTCGCTGACCGCGGTGGTGGTCTCCTGGGCGCTGATGAGCCGGCGCAGGCCCAGGCGCTGGTAGATGGACTTGTCCGGGCGCAGGTCGTGGTACTGCAGGGCCAGGGCGGACAGCCGGGGGTCGTCCCAGCTGCAGTTATGGCGGTCCTGGTAGGCCAGGAGCAGCTGCTGCTTGGCCACCCAGTCCAGGGTGTCGGCCAGCGTGGTCGGGTCCGATTCGAGGCCTTCGAGCACGGTCTCCCAGTGGCCCATGACCAGCTGGCCCACGCTGCCGTGGCCCCCGTCGTCGCCCAGCGCGGCCAGGCCGTGCTCCTCGGCGTACTTGCGGGCGGCCCCGAAGAGCTCCCACTGCAGCTCGAGGGCGGTGGCGGTCGAGCCGTCGGACAGCGCGAGCGGGCGGGACAGCGAGAGGTCGGCCGAGACCTGGTGCAGGGCGCGCACCGGGTCGGCCAGCGAGATGTCGCGGCTGGGGCCGGCGTCGTCCTCCACCATGGCCAGCACAATGGCCGTCGTCCCCACCTTCAAGAGGGTGGCGATCTCGGACAGGTTGGCGTCGCCCACAATGACGTGGAGGCGGCGGAACCGCTTGGGGTCGGCGTGCGGCTCGTCCCGGGTGTTGACGATGGGCCGCTTGAGCGTGGTCTCCAGCCCGACGATCTCCTCGAAGAACTCGGCCCGCTGGGAGATCTGGTACTTGACCGTATTCGCATCGAGTGCGGGCGTCTCCACCCCGACCTTGCCCGACCCGGTGAAGATGGTGCGGCTGACGAAGTGCGGCACCACGCCCTCGATCACCCGGGCGAAGGGCACGGCCCGGTCCATCATGTAGTTCTCGTGGCAGCCGTACGAGTTGCCCTTGCCGTCGGAGTTGTTCTTGTAGACGACGGGGGCCGGCTGGTCGGGGATGCGCAGGGCGGCGGCCACCATGGCCCGGCGCAGGACGTCCTCGCCCGCCTTGTCGTAGACCAGGCATTCGAGCGGGGTGAGGCACTCGGGGGTGGAGTACTCGGGGTGGGCATGGTCGACGTAGAAGCGGGCCCCGTTGGTCAGCACGGTGTTGGCGAGGTGGGTCTCGACCATGGGGGCCAGCGAGCCCTCACGGGCGAAGCCGCGGGCGTCGTTGCCCGGCGTCTCGTCCTCGAAGTCCCAGCCGATCTTCTGCTCTATGTCGGCCGCGTAGGCGTTGACCAGTACCGACGAGGCGGCGATGGGGTTCTGCTCGGGTCCGGGCGTCTGGATCCCGTACTCGGTCTCGATCCCGCAGACCTTGATGATGGCCACCGTTCGACCCTACCGGTCCCTAGAGGTACTGCCCGGTACCCACGCGCTCAATCGACCGACCACCGTGCACCTCGCGGTCCTCGGTGAGCAAGGTACGGACGTAGACGATGCGCTCGCCCTTCTTCCCCGAGATGCGGGCCCAGTCGTCGGGGTTGGTGGTGTTGGGCAGGTCCTCGTTCTCCTTGTACTCCTGGCGGATCGACTCGAGCAGGTCGGAGGTCTTGATGCCGCCCGACTCGCCGGCGATGACCCGCTTGATGGCCAGCTTCTTGGCCCGGCGCACGATGTTCTCGATCATGGCGCCCGAGGCGAAGTCGCGGTAGTACAGGATCTCCTTGTCGCCGTTCTGGTAGGTCACCTCGAGGAAGCGGTTCTCGTCGTCCTCGCGGTACATCTCGGTGACGGTCTGCTCAATGATGGCGAGCACCGCCTTGTGGGCGTCCCCCCCACCGAGGCGGCCCACCTCATCGGTGTCCAACGGCAGATCGGCGGTGAGGTAGCGGCTGAAGATCTGCGCGGCGGCCTCTGAGTTCGGTCGCTCGATCTTGATCTTCACGTCGAGCCGGCCCGGGCGCAGGATGGCCGGGTCGATGAGGTCCTCCCGGTTGGAGGCGCCGATGACGATGACGTCGCGCAGCGACTCCACGCCGTCGATCTCGGCCAGCAGCTGCGGGACGATGGTCGACTCCATGTCGGAGCTGATGCCGGTGCCGCGGGTGCGGAAGAGGGACTCCATCTCATCGAAGAAGACGATGACCGGCATACCCTCGTCGGCCTTCTCCCGGGCCCGCTGGAAGACCTGGCGGATCTGGCGCTCGGTCTCCCCCACGTACTTGTTGAGCAGCTCGGGCCCCTTGATGTTGAGGAAGAAGCTGCGCACGTTCTGGTCGCCCGTCTTCTCGGCCACCTTCTTGGCCAGCGAGTTGGCCACCGCCTTGGCGATGAGCGTCTTGCCGCAGCCGGGCGGGCCGTAGAGCAGGATCCCCTTGGGGGCGGGCAGCGAGTACTGGGCGAAGAGCTCGCGGTGGAGGTACGGCAGCTCGACGGCGTCGGTGATGGCTTCGATCTGGCTGTCGAGCCCGCCGACATCGTCGTAGGTGATGTCGGGCACCTCTTCGAGGACGAGCTCCTCGGTGTCGAGCTTGGGCAGCTTCTCAATGAGCAGCTGGGTGCGCAGGTCCATCAGCAGGGAGTCGCCGGCCCGCAGCTTGACGTCGAGCATCTCCTCGGAGAGCTCGGCCACCCGCTCCTCGTCGGCCCGGGCGTAGATGATGCAGCGGCGCTTGTCCTCGAGCTGTTCCTTCAGGGTGACGACCTCGCCGCTCAGCTCCCCGTCCCGGACGAGGACCACGTTGAGTGACTCGTTCAGCACGACCTCGTTGCCCTTGCGGATGATGCCGGGGTCGATGTCGGGGTGGAGGCTGACCCGCATTTTGCGGCCGCTGGAGAAGACGTCGACCGTGCCGTCCTCGTTGACGCCGAGGAAGGTGCCGTAGGCGGCCGGGGGCTGGGTCAGCTTCTCGACTTCTTCCCGGAGCGCGGCGAGTTGCTCCTTGGCCTGCTGGAGCGTGAAGGTCAGCTTCTCGTTCTGCGAGGTGGCGTGGGCCAGCAGGCCCTTGCTGTCGAGGAGGCGCTCCTCCAGGGCCTGCACCCGGCCGGGGCTTTCCTGGAGGCGGCGGCGGAGCGCGTGGATCTCATCTTCGGCGTCCGCCAGCTCAGCCCGCAGGGCCTCGGCCTGGGCGGTGAGATCGTTGGGGTCCGTGGTGTTGCTCACCTCGTTCACCCTAGCCCTGGGGTGGGGGCGGGCAGGCCTCATGCCCCCTTTTGGGCTCGTGAGTCAGTCGGGTCCGTCGGGTCCAGCCGTCAGGTCCAGCCCGAGGTCCAGCCGTCGGCCAGGGGCGACGCGGCCAGTCTGGCCCAGGTGGTGCCGGTGGTGCCGGTGGTTTCCAGGGCGAGGCCGACGTGGGCCCCGCCGGTAGCGTCGGCGGGGTTGATGCCCGGAGGCTCCGTCGTCGTCGTGGGCGAGGCGGCGCAGGCGGTCGGCGTGAAGGCGGGCAGGTTGGGAAGCTTCGGGATCTTGGTCACCGGGTGGGTGAAATTGAGCAGGGTGGCCAGGTTGCCCGGATCGCTGGGCGAGTTCGAGGCGTCCCGCTGTGTCATGGGGTCCAGGCCCCAGCGCCATTCGATCATCTTGAGAACCGAGGTGTGGTCGTAGAAGTTGTGGCTCACCGCGGCCTGCTTGCCGCCGATGCGGCTGAAGG
>DASZMA010000088.1:0-8092 GCA_035552095.1 Acidimicrobiales bacterium
CCAGCCGCACACCGGCGAACTTCTCAATGTCCTTGGTCAGGGCGTAGCCGTGCTTGGCGCTGTCGGCCAAGCTGGAGAGGATCAGGGTGGCGGGGCCGGCATAGCGACCGAACGTGCCCAGCGGAGCCTCCGGTGCGTCCGGCTCGTCGGTCTTTTCCTTGCCCTTGCGGCCGGCCACGGTGGTCATGGTATATCGGCTTCCGAACTATTGACCATCAGCGTCAGCGGAGCGGGCGGAATGGGGAGGAGATACGGCAGCCGCGAAGACAGGAAGGCTCGGGGGAAGGTGTGGCGCAGCCGCCACAAGCCGGTGTCGACCACGAAGTGCGACATCACCACGCCGAGGTAGGCGCCGAAGACGAGACGTGCGACCGCCGGCCCGGTGTGCAGATGCGACGCGGCGGACAGGGCGAGCCCTCCCACCACCGCGACGTTGATCAGGACGGCCGGACCGAACCACCGAGCCGGGCCACGCCGGTCACCGAGCGACACCAGACCCACCAAGAGGAGGTACTGCAGTCCGTGGGCAATGGTCATGCCGGCCACCGCGGCGTAGGGATCGCCAAAAATGAACACCGGGGCGAAGAACAGCAGCGAAGTGAGGGAGACCACGGTGAATCCCGCTCCTCTGTCCCGCCGAGTCCGCTGGAGCAGGGCACGAACACCCAGACCGACCGTGATGACGTAGGTGAGCCCGGCGAGAGGAAAGAGGGCGCTCAGATGGGTATCCACCCTGAGCTGCAGGAGGCCGGGGTGGGCCAGCAGGGCGGCGATGCCGGCCACGCTCGCCAGGAGGGAAAGGTTCCGCTCCGCCCGGGTCAGCGGCGCATGGTTGTGCCCACTCGCCGCCAAGGCGACCAGCCCGATGTTCTGCTTCTGAAAGTGGAAGAACTGCCAACCGAAGTAGACGAGTAGGAGCCACCCGAGTTCCGCCTGGCTGCTGAGGGCGGCCACGACCGCTGCCCCGGCGACGAGGAGGACCGGGATGTGGAGGTAACGACGCCGGTTGGCCCAAGCGTGGGCCCGTACTTCGCCGACGGTGAACAGGTAGCCGGTGGCGGCGACGTGGAAGGAAGAGCCGATGAGCAGCAGCAGGGTCAAGCCGCGCACCGGCGGGAGTGACGCCGATGGAGCCAGGAGGGCGCCGCAGAACAAGGCCCCGAGGGTGAGCCCAGCGGACGCCCACAGCCACATCGTCGCTCCGGCCGGCGGTCGCCCGGTGATCTTCGTCACCCGCCGCCGCAGCCCCCGGCCGCCCCGGCCGAGAAGCCCAAGGATGCGAAGAGGATGAGCCCCAGTACGGCCAGCGGGACGGCCCCGAGCAGGATCCAACCCAGCCAGCCGTCCCAGCGGTACCGGCGCATCCGGCTCGGGCGTTCGGACGGCGCGGCCAGATCATCCCTCACCAATGTTGGCTCCATGCCGGGGGACATTACTTCGTTCACCGATATACTGTCAACCGATAGATCGGGAGACGGGCTAGCCGGGAGCGGGCGGTCAGGGCGGGGTTTGGTCACCGAATGATCACGGAGCAAATCGGTAGATTGAGCGTCATGGCAGCGCTCTCGCGGCGAACGGTGCTCAAGGGACTGGCCGGGGCCACCGTGGCCGCGCTGGCCCGCCCGGTGCTGGGTTCGTTCTCCGCGTCGGCATCCATGCCCTACCTGCCGGCCGGCACTCGCCCCTTCCCCAACCTGGCCGCGGGCACCGAGACGCTGCCCGAGATTGAGCACCTCATTTACTTCATGATGGAGAACCACTCCTTCGACAACTACTTCGGCATGCTCGGCCGGGGCGACGGCTTCACCCTCGACCAGAACGGGCACCCCCTCAATGCCAACCCGTCCTGGAAGGGCGGGGATGTGCGGGCGTACCACGCCGCGTCGCCCTGCACGGCGCACTACAACATCGGCCAGGACTGGGAGCGCAGCCACCTGGCCTGGGATCAGGGCCGCAACGACGGCTTCCTGGCCGAGACCGACGTGACTGACGCGCTGTCCTACTTCGACGCCAGCGACATTCCCTTCTACTACTCACTGGCGCAGTCGTTCCCGATCTGCGACCGGTACTTCTGCTCCCTCATGGGCCAGACCGATCCGAATCGCCGCTTCATGATCGCCGCCACGTCGGCCGGCCAGGTCAACGACACCTCCATTGAGGGTCTCCTGCTCAAGCCCGAACGCCCACCCAACGGCACCATCTTCGATCTCCTGAACCGGTACGGCATCAGCTGGAAGGACTACTTCGTCGACCTGCCCACCTCGACCGGCCTCTTCCCCTACGTGGCCGAGGAGAACCCGCTCCGGCTGGCGTCCATCGCCGAGTTCCTGGTCGACGCCGAGTTGGGCACGCTGCCCTCGGTCAGCTTCGTCGATCCCGACGGATGGCAGGGCTCGGAGGAGAACCCGCAGGACATCCAGACGGGTGAGCTCTTCTCCGAGCTGGTGATCAATGCGGTCCTCAAGGGGCGGGGCTGGGACAAGACGCTCATGTTGTTCACCTACGACGAGCACGGCGGCTACTACGACCACGTGCCGCCCGTGCCCATGGCGCCGCCGGATGACATTCCGCCGGACCTGACGACGGCCCAGATGTACGGCGACACGTTCAACTGGTCGGGCTTCCGGGTACCGGGCGTCATCATTTCGCCCTACGCCAAGCCGGACTACGTCTCCCACGTCGCGCACGACCACACCTCCTTCCTGCGCCTCATTGAGACCAAGTGGAACCTGCCGTCGCTGACCGCCCGCGATGCCAACGCCAGCAACCTGCTCGACTCGGTCGACTTCAGCCGCCCCGCCTTCGAGGCGCCGCCGAAATTGGCGCCGGCCACCCTGCCCACCGGCGAAGTGAGCTGCTACCTGGCCGACCCCACCTCACCGGTGTAGCCACCCCCACCACGGTCAACCACAGCCCGACCACGGTCCGCGCCCCGGTCCGTGCCAACCCGGTGCCGGACGTGGTGAACTGCGCAGCGTGACGTCAGCGGTGACCGACGACGAGCTCTCCTTCGGCACCAGCCGGGGACGCTGGGTCATCGCGGCCACTGTCCTCGGTTCGGGCATCGCCTCGCTCGATGCAACGGTCGTGGGCATCGCCCTGCCCACCATCGGCCGCAGCTTCGGCGGCGGGGTGGGGACGTTGCAGTGGGTGGTCACCGGGTACGCCCTGACCCTGGCCGCCTTTCTCCTGCTCGGCGGATCCCTGGGCGACCGGCTGGGGCGCAAGCGGGTCTTCTCCATCGGGATCGTGTGGTTCGCCCTGGCCTCGGTGTGCTGCGGCCTGGCGCCCAATGCCGGCATACTCATCGGGGCCCGGGTGCTCCAGGGTATTGGCGGCGCCCTGCTCACTCCGGCCAGCCTGGCCATCCTGCAGGCGTCGTTCCGGCCCGAGGATCGCTCGCGAGCCATCGGGGCCTGGTCGGGACTGGGCGGTGTGGCAACGGCCGCCGGACCCTTGGTCGGGGGCTACCTCATCGCCGCCGGGTCGTGGCGCTACGTCTTCTTCATCAATGTCCCGGTGGCCATCGTCGTGCTCCTGCTCACCGCCCGCCACGTCCCCGAGAGCCGCGACCCGACCAGCGCCGGCCGGGTCGACGGCGCCGGCGCCGCGCTGGCCGTGCTGTTCCTGGGCGGTCTCACCTACGGGCTGATTGAGGGACCCGGTCACGGCTGGACGAGCCCGGTGGTGCTGGCCAGCCTGATTGTGGCCGCGCTGACCGGGCCGGCCTTCCTCATCACCGAGCACCGGCGGGCCCACCCCATGCTCCCGCTCGGCGTCTTCCGCTCGCTCCAGTTCACCGGGGCCAACGCGGTCACCTTCGTCGTCTATGGCGCGCTGGGCGGGGCGCTCTTCCTGCTGCCCATTGAGCTCCAGGTGGTGTCGAAGTACAGCCCATTGGACTCGGGTCTGGCCCTGCTGCCGATCACCTTCATCATGCTGATCTTCTCAGCCCGCTCGGGTCAGCTGGCAGCCCGCATCGGCCCCCGGCTGCAGATGTCAGTGGGGCCGGTGGTGGTCGGGGCCGGGCTGGCGCTCCTGGCCGGCTCGACCCACAACGGGACGTACCTGACCCACGTCCTGCCGGCCGTCGCGCTCTTCGGCATCGGCCTGGCCATCACTGTGGCCCCTTTGACCTCCACCGCCATGAGCGCGGCGCCGGCCGAGCACTCCGGCGTGGCTTCGGCCGTGAACAACGTGGTGGCCCGGGCGGCCGGACTGCTGGCGGTGGCGGTGCTGCCGCTCCTGGCCGGCATCACCGGCGGCGCCGCCTTGCACCCGAGCCACTTCGCCGCCGGCTTCCGCACCGCGGTGATCATCGCCGGGGCCACCGCCGCCGCCGGCGGCCTCCTGGCCGTGCTGACCATCCGCAACCCGTCCCATCCCCACCGGACCCGCTCGGAGAGGAACCTGCGCGGCTACTACTGCGCCGTGGACGGGGCGCCGCTCCAACCGGCCTGCGAGGGTGCCGACGACGGTGTGGGCAGCAGCGGTGGCGAACCTCCGGCCTGAGGCGCCTCACTCGTCGGGCAGTGATCTCCTCATGGCGACGTGCAGGTTCTCAAAGGTGAGCACGCCCAGGTAACGGTTGCCGTTGAAGACGGGGACGGCCGGCGCATCGTGCTGCAGCAGCTCGGCCAGCGCGGTGTGTAGGGAGGTCCCCAGCGGAATCCGCGAGGGGAACGGTCGTAGGTGTTCACCCACCGTGCCGGTGAAGGGCGGCTCGGGCTTGACCCAACCCTGGACCACGCCGTCGTCGACCACCACCGCCCAGGGCAGCGCCGAGCCGTGGACCAGTGCGGCCACATCGGCCATGGACTGGCTGCGCAGGCAGGCCGGTGGATCGATCAGGTCGTCCTCCTTGACGTCGACCACGGCCAGGCGCTTGACGCCCCGGTCGTCGCCCACGAACTCGGCCACGAAGGGGGTGGCCGGCCGGCCCAGGATCTCGGGCGGGGTGGCCAGCTGCTCCAGGTGCCCGCCCTTGGACAGCACGGCGATGCGGTCGCCCAGTTTGGCCGCCTCATCAATGTCGTGGGTCACCATGACGATGGTCTTCTTGATCGCCTTCTGCAGGCCGAGCAGGAGGTTCTGCAGGCGCAGGCGGGTGATCGGGTCGACCGCGCCGAAGGGCTCGTCCATCAGGAGCACCGGGGGGTCGGCGCCCAGCGCCCGGGCCACCCCGACCCGCTGGCGCTCGCCGCCCGACAGCTCGTGCGGGTAGCGGCGGGCGTAGTCCGCCGCCGGGAGCCCGACCAGGTCGAGCAGTTCGGCCACCCGGGCCTTGGTCCGTTGCTTGTCCCACCCGAGCAGGCGGGGCACCACGGCCACGTTGTCCTCCACCCGGCGGTGGGGGAACAGGCCACCCTGCTGAATGACGTACCCGATGCCCCGGCGCAGCTCGACCGCGTTCATGCCCAGCACGTCGCGCCCGTCAATGAAGATGTGCCCGTCGGACGGCTCAATGAGCCGGTTGATCATGCGCAGGGTGGTGGTCTTGCCACAGCCCGAGGGCCCGACCAGGACACAGATCTCCCCATCGACCACCTCCAGGGAGAGGGCGTCGACGGCAATGTTGCCGGAGTCGTAGCGCTTGGTCACCGCACTGAGCGAGATCATGCAGAACAAGCCTAACGAGGATTGCCCCTGGCGTGACGCTCGCGCGCCCGGGGCCGCCGGGCCGGTAGCGTCCTGGGATGCAGCTGGGGCAGGTGATCCAGTGGAGCTTCATCAGCCAGAACTGGTCCGAAATCCAGGCTGATCTCCTCCAACACATCGCCCTCACGTTCATCGCGGTGGGGGTCGGGCTGCTCATTTCGGTGCCGCTGGCCATCGTGGCCTGGCGCTACCCGATCACCCGGGGCCCGCTGGTCGGGGCGGCCAGCGCGCTCTACGTCATCCCCTCCCTGGCCCTCTTCGTCATCGTCGGCGCCTACACCGGGCTGGTGGCCTCCTACCGCACGGCGGAGATCGCGCTGGTGGGCTACACGCTGCTCGTCCTGATCTGGAACACCCTGGCCGGGTTCGCCGCCGTGCCGGCCGAAGCGCGGGAGGCGGCCACGGCGCTGGGCTACACCCGCACCGCCACCCTGGTCCGGGTCGAGTTGCCGTTGGCCCTGCCGTACATCTTCGCCGGGCTGCGGGTGGCCACCTCCACCGTGATCGGGTTGGTCAGCGTGACCGTCCTGATCGGGTTGGGCGGTCTGGGGCAGCTCATCACCTACGGCTTCAACACGCAGTACTACACGCCGATCATCGTGGCCCTGGCCTTCTCCATCTTGCTGGCCGCGATCTGCGACCTGGCCTGGGTCGGGGTCGAGCGCATCGCCATCCCGTGGAGCCGATCGTCCCGGCGAGCGGCGGCGGGGGTCTGACGTGCACTTCCTGAGCCAGGTGTTCAGCTGGTTCACCGACACCTCGCACTGGACCGGTTCGGGCGGCATCCCCGAGCTGGTCTGGCGCCAGTTCGTACTCTCGCTGGTCGTCGTGGTGGGCGCCACCCTTCTCGGTGGCGGGCTCGGCCTCATCCTCGGCCACACGGGCCGAGGGGCGCTGGTGGCCGTCAACTCGGCCAACTCGTTCCGGGCCGTGCCCACGCTGGCGCTGCTCACGCTGCTGGCCATTCAGCCCAACATCTCGACCCGCTACGGCGGGTTCCTGGCCTCGTTCATCGCCCTGGCCGTGCTGGCCATCCCGCCCATCCTGACCAACACCTACGTGGGCATCCGGGAGGTCGACGCCGACGTCACCGACGCCGCCCGGGCCATGGGACTCACCGGCCGCCAGGTGCTGGGGCGGGTGGAGCTGCCGCTGGCCCTCCCCTTCATCCTGGCCGGCATCCGCACCGCCGCCATTGAGGTGATCGCCACCTCCACCCTGGCCGCCTACGTTGGCTACAACGACCTGGGCACCCCGGTCATCGCCGGTCTGAACAGCAACGTCATCGTGGAGGCCTTCTGCGGCTCGGTCCTGGTCGGCCTGCTGGCCGCCGTGGTCGCCATCGGCCTGGCCGGGGTCCTCCGTCTGGTCACCCCGCCGGCCCTGAAGAAGGTCAAGCGGAGGGGTCCCCTGCTCTCGGTGGTGGGCCCGCGGGCCGCCTCGGTCTGACCCCTGCACGGCCCGCCCACCCGGGCCGGTAACTTGACATTATTGAGGGAATTACTCAAGATTTAAGCCCTGTGACGAACGGGTGACAGCATTTCGTCTTATCGTTACGACGGACATCCGAGGCAGCGGGCTTCGGGTATCGGCGGCAACTCTCACCCTCCGACAGCAAAGGACCAATTACATGCGTCTCACACGGTTACTCATGGGGGGCGCTGCGCTGGCCCTGCTGGGTTCGCTGACCACGGCGGCGACGGCATCCGCCGCCGCCAAGCCGACCATCATCATCGGCTCGACCAACTTCGAGGAGCAGGCCATCGTGGCCAACCTCTACGGCGACGTGCTCCAGCACGCCGGCTACCCGGTCAAGGTGGAACCCGCGCTGGGGACCAGAGCGATTGTGGTGCCGGCACTGGAGAGGGGCCAGATCGACCTGGAGGCCGACTACGCCGGCTCGCTGGTCAACTTCTTGAACAACGGCGTCTCGACGCCCGCGGCCAACAGCGTGGCCACGGCCGTGCCGAGCCTCAAGTCGTCGCTGGGCAAGTTCGGGGTCACCGTGCTCACGCCGGCCCCGGCGCTCGACACCAACGTCTTCGTGGTGACCAAGGCCACGGCCCAGAAGGACCACCTGACCACCATCTCCAGCTTGAAGAAGTACGCCTCCAAAATGGTGCTGGGCGGGCCGTCCGAGTGCCCGACCAACGCTGGCTGCCTGCCCGGCCTGGAGAAGACCTACGGCTTGAAGTTCGCCAGCTTCACGGCAACCGACGAGGCGGGACCGATCAGCGTGGCCGACCTGAAGAACGGTCAGGTCCAGGTGGTCGAACTGTTCTCCAGCGACGGCAACGTGGTCAACAACAACTTCGTGGCCCTGACCGACAACAAGCACCTCGAGGGCGCGGACTACATCGTGCCGGTCATTCGCAAGTCGGTGGATACCGCGGGCGTGGCGAAGACGCTCGAGAGCATCGATGCCAAGCTCACC
>DASZMA010000089.1:0-29016 GCA_035552095.1 Acidimicrobiales bacterium
AGTCTCAAGCGCCGGACCGTTGCAAGCGACGAGAAGCGACATGGCCTTTGCCTTTCCCTTACCTTGGCACCGCGGTGGTAGAGATCCATGAGGGTCACCAGATCTCATCGAGCCACTTTTTGACTCGGCCTTGGGCCAGAATATGTACTGCACCATGGGTTTTCAATAGGCGTTTTACGGGTCTTCAACGCATCTCCCATTGCAAAAAGGGACGGTACGATCGGTTCGTGGACCGCGGGGAGGATCTCGGCGCCGAAGCGCAATTGGCCAACTTCCGGGCGGTCACCGACACCACCCTGGTCCGCCTGGATGTCGAGGATCTGCTCACTGAACTCTTGGATCGGGTGCGCAGCATCCTCGAGGCTGATACCGCGGCGGTGCTCCTGCTGGACGAGGAATCCGGTGACCTGGTGGCCCGGGCGGCCTGCGGCATTGAGGAGGAGGTCCGTCAAGGGGTGCGGGTGCCGGTCGGGGTCGGCTTCGCCGGTCGTATCGCCCGTCTGAAGGAGCCCGTCCTCCTCGATCGGGTCGACGCCACGACCGTGGCCAACCCGATTCTCTGGGAGAAGGGCATTCGGGCCATGCTCGGCGTGCCCCTCTTGGTGAGCGACGTGGTCATCGGTGTACTCCACGTTGGTCGGCTTGAGTCCCATCCGTTCACCCCGACCGACGCCGAACTCCTCCAGGTGGTCGCCGAGAGAGTCGCCGGGGCTGTGCAGGCCCGTCAACTGGCGGTGGAGCGGGTCGCCACCACGCTCCTCGAACGTAGCTTGCTGCCCGCCCGGCTCCCCGAGTGCGCGGGATTGGAATTCGCCACCCGCTACCTCACCCCCGAAGAGCCGGTCGGCGGCGACTGGTACGACGTCTTCACGGTTCCTTCCGGTGACCTGTGGGTGGTGACCGGTGACGTGGCCGGCCACGGCCTGCACGCTGCGGTGGTGATGGGGCGGGTGCGCAGCGCGTTGCGCGCCTACACACTGCTCAGCAGCGATCCGGCGGAGGTGCTTGAGCTCACCAGTCGCAAAGTCGAGCACTTCGAGATGGGGACCATGGTGACGGCCGTGTGCGCGACCGCTTCGTTCCCCTATCACGAGTTTCGGATTGCCACGGCGGGACATCCCCCGCCGCTCGTGGTGCCGGTGGACGGGCCGGGCTATTTCGTCGAACTACGGATCGGGCCACCGCTCGGCGTCACCACCGGGATCGGCCGTGCGTCGACGGCCGTGGCGCTGCCGGAACAAGCGCTGATGGTGCTGTACACCGATGGGCTGGTGGAGCGACGGCACGAAAGTCTCGATCGCGGCATGGAACGGCTCCGCAACATCCTCGGTGCCGGCAGTGCCGAGGCGGTCTGCCGCCGACTCACGACGGCGATGCTTGACGAGGGTGTGTCAGACGATGTGGCCATCGTGGTGATCCGTCGAACCGAACCGCCTGCGGGAGCGTAGGGCCGGCTACCAGTTGCGGCGAGCCCGGTGATAGGCCCGGGGTGCCAGGTACCGGGCCACCATGGCGGCGTCAATCAGGCGTGAGGCGCTGATCTCAAGCGAGGGCCCGCCGGCCCAGCTCAGAATTTTGCGTGAGACCGTCTCCACGGTACGAACGGTCAAACGGGGTGGCCGGCGCAGCCCGCGCTCGAGCGCACCCAGGCCCAGCTCGGTGGCCATGAAGGCCGGGTAGACCACGTGCACGTGCACCCCTTTGGGTGACAGGCGGAACGAGGTCGACTCGCTGAAGGCCGACAACGCGGCCTTCGACGATGGGTAGGCGCCCGGTCCGGGTGAGGGCAGCCGGCCACCGTCGGAGGAGACGTTGATGATGATGCCCCGCCCCCGCGCCACCATGGCGGGCAGGACGGCCAAGGTGGCCGCCACCGGGGCGAAGTAGTTCACGTTGAAGGTGTGGCGGACCACGTCCTCGGTGAGGTCGACCAGCCGCACGCCCGGGTCCTGCGCCGCGTTGTTGATCAGGATGTCGACGGGCCCCAGAGTGTCGGAGGTGTCGGCCAGCACGGCGCGCAGCGCATCGGTGTCGGCCACGTCGCAGACCGCGGTGCGCGAGCCGGTGGAGACGGCAGCCAGCTCGGTGGCCAGCGTGTTGAGCCGTTCGGCGTTGCGGGCCAGGCCCACCACCACCGCTCCGGCCCGGGCCAGATCGCGGCAGAGTTGGGCGCCCAGCCCGGCCGAAGCGCCGGTGACCACGGCCACCTGTCCGGCGTAACGACCGCCATAGGTCGGCGGCCGTCGGCCCGACCGCGGCCCGCCGCCGGTCATTCCGACAGGGCAGCCAGGTCCGGGCCGAGTTGCCGAGCCGCGGCAGCCAGCACGGACTGCCCGGCCACCAGCACGGCCAACTCGCCGCGCACCCGCACCCGCCCGTTGGCCAGCGCGTCGGCCGGGTCGAGCTCACCCGCCGCCATGGCCAGCGCGTCCGGGTAGGCCAGGACGATGGTCACGTTGGCCGGCCGGGTGCCGTCGGGATCGGACACCAGGCTCACCCGGCCCTCCCCGACGGTGAGTACGGTGCGCACCGTGTCCCCGACGGCGTCGGGCTCGGCCTCACCGGGCACCCCGGTGACCACCTGGGCCACGGCGAAGGCACCCAAGCTGGCTGTCAACGAGGCTGCTCCGGCGGCGGCGATGGCCTCGGTCAGGTCCAGCCCGGCCAGGGCGCGGTCGAACGCTTGCACCCATTCGGGCGTGAGGTAGCGCGCCATGGTGGCCCGGTCCGCCGGCTCAGCCGGCGGACGCTTCCTGGGCCGACTTCTTGGTGCGCTTGGTGATCTTGCGGCCGAGCCAGGCCACCGGGTCGTAGTGGGCATCGACCACGCGTTCCTTCATCGGGATGATGGCGTTGTCGGTGATCTTGATGTGCTCGGGGCACACCTCGGTGCAGCACTTGGTGATGTTGCACATGCCCAAGCCCTGTTCCCGGGCCAGCTCGCGGCGGTCGTTCACGTCGAGCGGGTGCATCTCCAGCTCGGCGAAACGGATGAAGAAGCGGGGCCCGGAGTACTTGGGCTTGTTCTCTTCGTGGTCGCGGATCACGTGGCAGACGTCCTGGCACATGAAGCACTCGATGCACTTGCGGAACTCCTGGCCGCGCTCCACGTCCATCTGCTGCATGCGGTAGCCACCCTCGGGCTCGGGGCCCGGCTTGAAGGCGGGAATGGTCTTGGCCACCTCGTAGTTGAAACTGACGTCGGTCACCAGGTCGCGGATAATGGGGAACGTCTTCATGGGTGCCACCGTCACCGCCGCCCCTTCGGGCAGGGTGTCCATGCGGGTCATGCACATCAGGCGGGGCAGGCCGTTGATCTCGGCCGAGCACGAGCCGCACTTGCCGGCCTTGCAGTTCCAACGGCAGGCCAGGTCGGGCGCCGGACCGGCCTGGATCCGGTGGATGACGTCCAGCACGACCTCGCCCTCCACGGCGGGCATCACGTAGTCGGTGAACTCACCGCCTTCGGGATCGCCGCGCCACAGCCGCATGGTCACTTCGCCCGTGGTGGGGTCTGTCTTCACGTCATCGGCCATCAGTGTGCCTCCTCAAACAGGGCCTGCAGCTCGGCCGGCATCACCGGCAGCGGCTCTGGATCGATGGTGATGGGCGCCCGGTAGCCGTGCTCCGCCGTCTGGCGTTGCACGAAGTTGACCTTGCCCATCTCGGGGTCCGGCCCCGGGTAGTCCTCCCGGGTGTGCCCGCCGCGGGACTCCTTGCGGTTGAGCGCACCCTGGGCCACGGCGATGGAGGTGGTGATCATCGACGGCAGGTCGGTGGCCAGGTTCCAGCCCGGGTTATAGGCCTTGCCCCCCTTGACGCTGAGCTTGGCCACCCGGCCCTTCAGCTCCTCCAACTTGGCCAGGGCCTCCTCGAGCTCGGGGCCGGTCCGGATGATCCCGACCAGCCGCTGCATCGTCTCCTGCAGCTCCTCGTGGACGTCGTAGGGGTTGTCCCCGCCTTCCCGGCCAAAGGGGGCGAAGGCTTCGTCGATCACCGAGTCGACCTCCGCCGGGTCGACGCTGGGCGAGCCGGCGCGGCCCTCGGCGAAGTCGGCCGCACCGATACCGGCCCGGCGGCCGAAGACGATGAGGTCCGAGAGCGAGTTGCCGCCGAGGCGGTTGGCCCCGTGCATGCCGCCTGACACCTCGCCGATGGCGAAGAGCCCGGCCACGGTGGCCGCCTGCGTCTCGGCATCGACCCGTACCCCGCCCATCATGTAGTGACAGGTCGGGCCCACTTCCATCGGGCCGGCGGTGATGTCGACCCCGGCCAGCTCCATGAACTGGTGGTACATCGACGGGAGCCGGCGCTTGATGTACTCGGGTGTGCGCCGGCTGGCGATGTCGAGGTAGACGCCGCCGTGGGGCGTGCCCCGCCCGGCCTTGACCTCGGAGTTGATGGCCCGGGCCACCTCATCGCGGGGGAGCAGGTCGGGGGTGCGGCCGTTGTTGATGTGGTCCTCGTACCAGCGGTCCGCCTCCTCCTCGGTCTTCGCCGTCTCGGCCTGGAACATCTCGGCCACGTAGTCGAACATGAAGCGTTTGCCCTCGGAGTTTCGCAGCACCCCGCCGTCGCCGCGCACGCCCTCGGTGACCAGGATGCCGCGCACGCTGAGCGGCCACACCATGCCGGTCGGGTGGAACTGCACGCACTCCATGTCGATGACGTCGGCCCCGGCCCAGATGGCCATGGCGTGGCCGTCGCCCACCGACTCCCACGAGTTCGAGGTGTACTTCCACGACTTGCCGATGGACCCGGTGGCCAGAATGAAGGACTTGGCGGTGAAGAGCACCATCTCGCCGGTTGGGCGCATGTAGCCCACGGCGCCCGAGATGCGCCCCTCGGCGTCGGGCAGCAGGCGCAGGATCTTGCACTCCATGAAGACGTCGGTCCCCATGGAGACCACCTTCTGTTGCAGCGTGCGGATCAGTTCCAGCCCGGTGCGGTCGCCCACGTGGGCCAGGCGGGCGTAGCGGTGGCCGCCGAAGTCGCGCTGGGTGATGCGGCCGTCGGCGGTGCGGTCGAAGAGGGCCCCCCAACGCTCGAGCTCGAAGACCCGGTCGGGCGCCTCCATGGCGTGGATCTGCGCCATGCGCCAGTTGTTGAGCATTTTGCCGCCGCGCATGGTGTCGCGGAAGTGGACCTTCCAGTTGTCCTCGGGCCAGACGTGGCCCATGGCGGCGGCCATGCCGCCCTCGGCCATCACGGTGTGGGCCTTGCCCAGCAGCGACTTGCAGACGAGCGCCACCCGCAGGCCGCGCTCCTTGGCCTCAATGGCGGCGCGCAGGCCGGAGCCGCCCGCGCCGATGATGATGACGTCGTAGTCGTGGGTTTCGTAGTCAGCCATCGCAGAGTCCTTTAGAAGTGGGGACCGGCATTTAGAAGTGGAAGCCGGGGTCGTGGAAGGCGCCGCTGGCCACCAGGCGGACGTAGATGTCGCAGATGGCCACGCCGAAGAGGCTGATCCAGGCGATGCGCATGTGCTGCGCGTTGAGCGGGCTGACGATCTTCCACATCTTGTGGCGGATCGGGTGTTTGGCGAACGACTTGACCTGCCCCCCGCAGAAGTGGCGGCAGGCGTGGCAGGACAGGCTGTAGAGCCACAGGAAGACCGCGTTGGTGGTCAGGATGAGGGCGCCGACGCTGACCCCCCACCCCGAGGGATTGCCGGGCTGCTTGAAGGCCTCCACCGCATCGATGGTCAGGATGGTGTTGAAGATGAGGAGCAGGAAGAAGAAGTAGCGGTGCACGTTCTGCAGGATGAGCGGAATGCGCGTCTCCCCGCTGTAGCTGCCGTGGGCGTCGGCCACGGCGCAGGCCGGCGGCGACCACCAGAAGGAGCGGTAGTAGGCCTTGCGGTAGTAGTAGCAGGTGAGCCGGAAGCCGAGCGGGAAGATGAGAATGAGCAGCGCGGGGGAGATGTGCCAGGCCTCGATCAGCACGCCGAAGGGGTGGCTCCCGGTCACGCAGCTGCCGGTCAGGCAGGGGGAGTAGAAGGGCGAGATCAGGTTGCGGTGGGCCAGCGCGCCGACGTAGTAGTCCTTGTTGATGAAGGCGGCCCACGTCGAATAGATGACGAACGCCGTGAGCACGGTCACCGTGACCAGCGGCTCGAGCCACCAGCGGTCGGCGCGGAGGGTGGGCTTGTCGGGACCGCCCCGGGCCCCTGCGATGGCGACCGGGGTCCCCGGTGCGCTCTCGACCGTCGTCGTCACTCCGACCTCCTCAGTGCCCGCGCCGGGCGGGGCGCGGCGGGCCAATCATTCCAGAACGGGCGATCCGTGACGCAGGCTGGGCACCCGCCCGGGGCCAGCGCCACAGTGGCCCCGCCTCTCACCTTACGCAACCGCACTCAGCGCGTCTAAGACATAGTTCACATGGCTATGAGAGCGATACGCTCTGATTCGTGCAGCTGCACCAGTTGACCTACGTCCTGGCCGTGGCCGAGGAGCAGAACTTCACCCGGGCGGCAGCGCGGCTCCATCTGGCCCAGCCCTCGCTGAGCCGCCAGGTGCGCCTGCTGGAGCGGGAGTTGGGGGTCCAGCTGTTCAACCGGGGCCCGGGCCAGGGCCTGGTCACCCTGACCTCCGACGGCGAGGCGCTGCTCCCCTTCGTGCGCCGGGTGGTGGCCGACGTCGAGTCCACCGGCGCCGAGGCCCGGGCGCTGTCGGGGATGGCCCGGGGTCGCCTGGCCATCGGGGCCACGCCGAGCCTGATCACCCGGGTGCTGGCCCCGGCCCTGGTCGAGTTCCACACCACCCACCCCGGGATCGACCTGCTGGTGGTCGAAGCGGGGTCGCACCAGCTGGTGCCGCAGTTGGCCAGCGGCGAGGTCGACCTGGCCCTGGTCGTCCTGCCGGTGACCGACCCGCTGGTGGCCACGGTGCCGCTCTTCGACGACCCGCTGGTGCTGGCTGTCGCCCCCGGGCACGCGCTGGCCGCCCAGCCGCAGGTGGCCGTGGCCGACCTGGCCGGCGTCCCCCTGGTCATGTTCCGGGAGGGCTACGACCTGCGCGCCGTCACCCTGGCCGCTTGCCACGAGGCCGGCGTCGAGCCGCACCTGGTCAGTCAGGGTGGAGAAATGGATGGCGTGCTCGCCCTGGTGGCGGCCGGGCTGGGGGCGGCCGTGGTGCCGGCCATCGCCCTGCCGTCGGACCACACCCTGGCCGCCATCCCGTTCCGTCACCCCGGGTTGAGCCGCACCGTCGCCCTGGCCCATCGCAACGACCGGCCCCTGCCCCGCCCGGCCCGGGCCCTGGTCCAACAGCTGGCCCGCCTGCACCAGGCGCCGAATGACCACCCGGTGTAACGGTTTAGGCTTCGCCCATGGACGGCCCCACGCACATTGACCCATCCAGACCGGGGCCCGGGACGCTCCGGCCCCCGGCCGAACTGGCCGCCACGCTCGGCGACCTGCGGGCGTCAGGCTGGCGCTCGGTGCCGGTGGCCGAGGAGATGCGCCGCAACACGGCGGCCCGCATCGCCGCCGGCGAGACGCTGGTCCCGGGCGTGCTCGGCTTCGACGACACCGTGATCCCCCAGATGGAGAACGCCATCCTGGCCGGCCACGACATCATCCTGCTCGGCGAGCGCGGTCAGGCCAAGACCCGGGTCATCCGCTCCATGGTCGGCCTGCTGGACGAGTGGCTGCCCATCGTGGCCGGCTCGGAGATCAACGACGACCCCTACAACCCGGTCTCCCGGGGCGCCATCAACCTGGTTGAGGAGGAGGGGGACAACGCCCCCATCACCTGGGTCCACCGCTCGGCCCGTTACGGCGAGAAGCTGGCCACCCCCGACACCTCGATTGCCGACCTGATCGGCGAGGTCGACCCGATCAAGATCGCCGAGGGCCGCTACCTGAGCGACGAGCTGGCCCTGCACTACGGGCTCATCCCGCGGGTCAACCGGGGCATCTTCGCCATCAACGAGTTGCCCGACCTGTCCGAGCGGATCCAGGTGGGCCTGCTCAACGTGCTCGAGGAGCGCGACGTGCAGATCCGCGGTCACCGCATCCGGTTGCCGCTCGATATCACGCTGGTGGCCACGGCCAACCCGGAGGACTACACCAACCGGGGCCGCATCATCACGCCGCTCAAGGACCGTTTCGGCGCCCAGATCCGCACCCACTACCCCTTCGACACCATGACCGAGGTCAAGATCATGGAGTCCGAGGCCGAACTGCCCACGGCCGGCATCCCGGTGACCGTGCCCAGTTACCTCAAGGAAGTGGTGGCCGAGGTCTCGCAGCTGGCCCGCCGTAGCTCCCACTTGAATCAACGCAGCGGGGTCTCGGTCCGCCTCTCCATCGCCAACTACGAGACCCTGGTGGCCAACTCGGTCCGCCGGGCCCTGCGCACCGGCGAGCCGGTGGCCGTCCCCCGCATCAGCGACCTGGCCTCGCTGGTCCCGTCCACTCAGGGCAAGATCGAGGTGGAGGCCATGGAGGAGGGCCACGAGGACGAGGTGGTGGCCCAGCTGGTGGCCGCCGCCACCCTCTCAGTCTTCCGGCGCCGGGTCACGCTGGAGGACCCGGGCGAGATCGTGGCCGCCTTCACCGAGCAGGTGGTGGTCCACGCGGGCGACGACCTGCCATCGGCGGCCTACCTGGCCGTGCTGGCCGACATTCCCGAGCTGGAGCCGCCCACCCGGGCCCTGGCCGGGGCCCCGGCCAACGAGTCGCCCGCCCTGATGGCCAGCGCCCTGGAGTTCCTGCTCGAAGGGTTGCACCTGACCAAGCGGCTGAACAAGGACTCCTCGGGCGCCCGCGCCCTGTACCGGGGGCGCAAGTAGGCCGTCTGTGAGCGCCCGATACGACTACTCGGAGTGGGACGGCACCCAGGAGTTCACCGACCTCGACGTCGATGACCTGCTGGCCGGGCTGACCGAGGACCTCCTGGCCGGCGGCGACCTGGACGACGCGCTGCGCCGCCTGCTGCGCTCGGGGATGCGCACGGCCGACGGCGAGCAGATCCCCGGGCTGCGCGACCTGCTCGAGCAACTGCGCCGGCGCCGGGCCGAAATGCTGGCCGAGGGCGACCCCGACGGCCGCATGGCCCAGCTGACCGAGCAGCTCGACGAGATTGAAGCCGACGAGCGGGCCGCCATTGACGAGCTGGAGGAGGAGGCCCGGACCTCGGGGGACGAGCGGCGGTCCGAGGTGACGGCCGACGTGGCCACCGAGCGGCGCATGGCGCTCGACCTCCAACCCGACGACCCGGCCGGACGCATCTCGTCACTGCAGCACTACGACTTCGTCTCCTCCGAGGCCCGGGAGCGCTTCGAGGAGTTGGTGGACGAGCTGCGCCGCGAGATGGCCGACACCTTCTTCGAGGGCGCCTCCGACGCCCTCTCCTCCATGAGCCCCGAGCAGATGGCCCGCATGCGCGACGCCTACGACGCGCTGAACCAGATGCTCGAGCAGCGCGAGCGGGGCGACGAACTCGACCCCAGCTTCGAGGAGTTCATGGCCCAGTACGGCGACATGTTCCCGGGCAACCCGTCCACGCTCGATGAGCTCCTGGCCCAGCTGGCCGAGCGCATGGCGGCGGCCCAGGCGGTGTGGAACTCGCTCTCGCCCGAGCAGCAGGCGCAGCTGCGCGGCCTGATGGAAGCGGTGCTCGAGGACATGGACCTGCGCTGGCAGGTGGACCGCCTGGCCCGCAACCTGCAGAACGCCGTGCCCGACGCCGGCTGGGGCAAGTCCTACGAGTTCGAGGGCCAGGGCCCGATGAGCATCTCGCGGGCCACCGACCTGGCTACCCAGCTGGGGCAGCTGGACAGCATGGAGGACCTGCTGCAGTCGGCCTCGTCGCCCACCGCGCTGAGCGAGATCGACCTGGACCAGGTGCGGGCGCACATGGGCGAGGACGCGGCGCGCTCCCTCGACCGCCTGGCCAAGCTGACCAAGTCGCTGGCCGACGCCGGCCTGATTGAGCAGCACGGCGGGCGCACCGAGCTCACCCCGCGCGGCGTGCGCCGGTTGGGGCAGAAGGCGCTGAGCGACCTCTTCGGCCAAATCAACAAGGACCGCATCGGTGACCACAGCACGGTCTCCACCGGTTCGGGCCACGACCGGGAAGAGACGACCAAGGCCTACGAGTTCGGCGACCCGCTCAACCTGCACCTCTCGACCACGGTGCACAACGCGGTGCGCCGGGGCGGCTCGGGCATCCCGGTGCGCCTCACCCCCGACGACTTCGAGGTGGTCGAGACCGAGGCCCTGGCCCGCTCGGCCACGGTGCTGCTGGTCGACCTGTCGATGTCGATGCCCATGCGGGACAACTTCGTGCCGGCCAAGCGGATGGCCATGGCGCTGCAGACGCTCATTTCCAGCAAGTTCCC
This sequence comes from Acidimicrobiales bacterium, assembly GCA_035552095.1. Lineage (GTDB taxonomy): Bacteria > Actinomycetota > Acidimicrobiia > Acidimicrobiales > RAAP-2 > Bog-473. The sequence goes on from DASZMA010000089.1 coordinate 10,348, forward strand.
CCGGGACTACCTGGGCATCGTCGGCTTCTCCGAGGTGGCCCGGGAGATCCGGCCCGACGAGCTGCCCACCGCCATGTGGGATTACGTCTACGGCACCAACCTGCAGCACGCGCTGGCGCTGGGCCGGCGCATGCTGGCCCACCAGCACGGCACCAAGCAGATCATTGTGGTGACCGACGGCGAGCCGACCGCCCACATTGACGACTACGGCGAGCCCCGGTTCGCCTACCCGCCCGAACCCGAGACGCTGCGGCGCACCATGGCCGAGGTGATCCGCTGCACCCGGGCCAACATCGTGATCAACTGCTTCGCCCTCGACCTGCAGCGCACGCACTACCCCTTCGTGGAGCAGATCGCCCGGGTCAATGGCGGCCGCACCTTCTACACCACGCCCGACGCCCTGGGCGGCTACGTGCTGGTCGACTTCCTGGCCCACCGCCGGGTCATCCGCCCGGCCAGCTGAGCCCCGGGCCACCGCCGGCCTGAGCTGCGCCGCCGGCCCCCAGAAAGGCCCCTCGGGCGCCCACGGGCCCTGGCCTGCGTATTTGCAACTCTTATTGCAGCTAGGCACGAACGTTCCTAACTTCCCCTTGCGTTCTGTGACGGTGTGGTGAAAGATGACATCGTTGTAACTACACGAATGCCACCTAGTGGCGAGGGGAGGCGTACCCAGTGGACATAGTGACCACGCTCTACGGTCGCCAGGAAAAGAGCTGGCAGGTACAAGCGAACTGCATGGGCGTCGACCCGGACCTGTTCTTCCCCGAGAGGGGAGCATCGACCCGCGAGGCCAAGGAAGTCTGCCGGGGCTGTGTCGTGCGCGAGGACTGCCTCGAGTACGCCTTGGCCAACGGTGAGAAGTTCGGCATCTGGGGCGGCATGAGTGAACGGGAGCGCCGCCGCTTGCGCCGGGCCCGCGCCCTCTCGCGGCGGGACATCGTCAGCGCGTAGAACGAACCGGCATTGTCGCCAGCTGGCCCCGGGGGGTGCCGGTCAGCGGCCTGCCGGTCAGCGGCGTTGCCGGTCCAGGGTGGCCTCGACGGTCGACTCGGCGTTGAGCCCGAGTTCGGGCCAACGTCCCGGCGCAATGGGGTCCAGCACGGACTCGGGGATCAGGCCCACCAGCTCGGCCCCGAGCACGGCGCCGCCGGCCCGCTCGACCTCGACGGCCACCGCGTCGTAGAGCTGGGCCGGGCCCAACTGGGCCGGGTCGATCAGGTTGCAGGACACCTGCGACCCCGCCCCGACGGTCAGCCCGAGGGCGCGCACCAGCGGGCCGCGCACCAGCGGGGCCACCAACCGGGCCACCGCGTCCGAGGAGACCCAGAGGTTGTAGGCGACCAGGACCGGCCGGGCTCCGACGGCGGTCGCCCCGGCGCTGGGGTGCGCCCGGCCGGGACCGAAGTCGGGCGGGATCTCGGTGAAGGCACCCCTTCTGACCTGGGGCAAGGTGCGGGTCTGGCCGCCGGTAAGGGGTCCGTAGAGGAAGCTCGGCACCCCCAAGGTCTCGGCCAACCAGCGGGCGAACTCGTCGCGCCGCGCGGTCACCGCGCCGAGGTCGGTGGGAGGTGGCCGGCCCGGGTCGTAGGGGACGAAGGGCACCACGTCGAGCACGCCCAGGCGCGGATGGGCCCCGACGTGTCCGGTCAGGTCGAGCGCGGCCACGGCGGCGGTGGCCAGCGATCGCACGCCGTCGACGACGTCGTCGGGCGGCCCGGCCAGGGTGAGGACGGAGCGGTGGTGGTCCGGGTCGCGGTGGAGGTCCAGCAGCGTGGGGCCGGCGGCAGCGGCCAGCGGGGCCAGCACGGTCTCGTCCCGGCCTTCGCTGAGGTTGACCACGCACTCGATGATCACCGAGCCAGCATCACATGAGCGGGCGGGTCACCGGAGGCGGTGGAGGGTGTGGCGGCGCCACGGGCGCCAGCGCCGCGGCCGCTGAGGCACTGCGGTTGGAAGCGAGGGGTCGGGCCGGCGGCCCCGGGGGTCAGCCGACCGAGACGGCGCGGGAGATGCGGCGACGGCGCAAGATGCGACGGCGCTCGCGCTCGGAGGCGCCGCCCCACACACCGTGGTCGATGTGGTTGGCCAGCGCGTACTCCAGGCAGGCTTCAGCCACCGGGCACTCGGCACAGATCTTCTGGGCCGCTAGCACGCCCATTCCGTCGCTTGGAAAAAAGATGTCCGGTGCAACTTCTTTGCACTTACCCCGGGCCATCCAGTCGGTATTCACGTATCAGCTCCCTTTTCACGCACCATTCTACGGGAAGAGGGGCGCTCATAAGAAGATCTGGCCCATATGAACTTCGTAAGAATGTGCCCCTCCAGGCACGGGGAATCCCACCCACCAAGGCTCCGGTACGCTGAGCGCCCGCCCATTGCCGTACGTGCCAGGAGGTGCCATGTCCCCGGATATTGAGGAGGACGCAACCGAAACCGCGGAGCCGATCGACCCGATCGGCCATGTCCGCGTGGTCTACCTCGGGCCCATCGCCCCCCACTGGGACGTCCAATCCGACTTCGGGCCGCCCGAGGTCGTTGACGCCTTCCGGGAGCGGGTGCTGGCCCGCCTGGTCCTCCTGCCGCCCCACGATCCCCAGTTCCGCCGCAACCGTGAGCGGGTCGTCCGTGACGCCGAGCGGGAGAACCTGGCCCTCGAATGGGACCTCGGGTTCCTGGAAGAGGCGGCTGAGTAGGTCAGTCCAGCAGCCCGATGCGGGCCAGCCAGAGCCCGGGGGCATCCACCTCGGCCGGGGTGGGTAGGTCCAGCTCGTCGCCCCAGAGCCGGGCCAGTGCTTCCTCGCCGGCCCGCTCGACCACCCCGTCGATGAAGGCGGTGCCACGGTCCACCTCGTCCTGCCCCACATCCAGCCCGAAGAGGCCGGCGAAGGCCTGCTCGCCCTTGCCCTCCTCGACCCGGTGGCGGTACCAGGCCTCGCGTAGGGCGGCCGGCGACGAGGTGAGCGTGGCGGCGATACCGGCGGTGACGTGGTCGACGTAGGCCCCGATGGCCGTGGTCAGCGCGGTGAGTGCATTGGAGATGTGGCGCTGCTCGGGGCTGATGAGGTCGGCCAGCAGCGCTTCGGGATCACCGAGCACCCCTTCGAGCGTCTCGGGGTCGCCCAGGCCGTCGCCCAGGCGCTCCACCATTGACCGCTGCGACGCGGCGGCGTGGGCGGAGGCGTCCCCGAGCAGCCTCGTGATCGTGGAGCGCACCCCGGGCCGGGTCATCACGGCGTGCATGGTCAGCTCGCGCAGGCACACCCAGAGCTGGACCTCCTGCAGCGGCAGGCTCCAGTCATCGGCGAACTGGGCCACGTTGCTCGGCACCAGCAGCAGCGCGCTGGACTCGGGCCACGGCAGCGGCAGGGCGTACTGCCCGAAGGCCCGCCGGGCCAGGTGGCCGGCGGCCGATCCGATCTGCATGCCCAACAGGACGGGGCCCAGGGTGACGGCGAACTGGCCGAGCAGGCCGCTCAAGCCGCCGGACGGATCGTCCAATGGGCTGAGGTCAGCGGCGGGCGGCATGGCGGCGGCCCCCTGCTGCTGCGCCTCCACCATGAGCTGGAAGGTGGGGCGGTAGGCCTCCAGGACCCGGAAGGACCACTGGCCCGGCCCGACGGCGTCGAAGGAGATGCTTGACCCGCCGCTGGTGAGCGAGATCCCGGTGGCGTCGGCCACGTGCAGCTCGGCCACCCGGGCCAGCTCCTCGAAGGCGATGCGCACCAGCGGGTCGGCGTTGTCGTCGGGCGCGCCGTCGGTGGCGACGCCGTGGGCCAGGGTGTGGGCGGCGTCGAACCAGGCGTCCCCGCCGCCGGGGGCGGCACCGATCACTTTCAGCAGGTCGCCCAGGAGCCCGCCCATGGGGTTGTTGGGGTCGTTGGAACCGAACATGCTCACCCCTGCATGCTACGGGGAGGCGCTCAGGGTCACGTCGACGACGCGGGTCGTCCCGCCGCTGAGCACCGAGAGCTTCACCGTGGTTGCCGGCGGCAGCACGTAGAGGCGTGACCGCAGTTCGGCCATGCTGCGGATGGGCAGCGACCCCATACTGACAATGACCTCGCCGGGCTGCAGGCGCCCGACGGCCGGGCTGCCCGTCATCACGTCGGCCACCACGGCCCCGCCGCTGGCGGCCGCCTCGGAGCCCTGGACCCCGAGCCAGCCGTGGGCCACCCGCCCGCTGCTGCGCAGATCGTCGGCCACCCCGAGCACCAGCTGGGTCGGGAGGTAGGTCGGGGCTGCATCGTCGTCGGCGGTGGTGGCGCTGTCATCGTCGTCGTAGAGGATGCCGATCACGGACCCGGCCGAGTTCAAGAGGGGGTCGCCGGCCTCGGTGGCCACACCCGCCGCGCTCGAGACGATGCCGGGCATGCCGGCGGCGGGCCCGCGGTCGATGGCGCCGCCCAGCGCGGTGACCGATCCGGGCGTGCACACCAGGGTGGTGGAGCTGCTGCTCGGCGCCACCATGCTGAGCGTCATCACGTTGCTCCCGCTGGCCAGCGCGTCGTCGTCGGAGAACGGGGCCACCGGGAGGTCGTCGGGCACGTTGACCAGGGCCAGGTCGGAGCCGCGGTCGATGGCCACCACCGAGGCGCGCTGGAGACGCCCGTTGGCGCCCACCATGGAGAGGCTGCGCAACCCGACCAGGCCATCGGCCGTCGTGGCCACCAGCCCGCCCTCGGCCACCGCCACCCCGACCATGTCGATACTGCCGTGGCTGGTGGAGGCCCGCAGTTGCACCATGGAGCGGCCGGCGGCATCGGCGGTGGTGGGGATGGCGTTGTCCTGGCCGGTGAGGATGGAGTCCGGGGAGTCGGTCTGGGCGCCCGGGTTCTGGTTCGGGCTGGGGCGATCGGAGGCGGGGGAGAGCAAAATGATGCCCCAGGCCACGGCAGCCAGGACGGCGGCGGCACCGATCAGGAGCGGGACTCGGGGATGATGGGAGGTGCCGGCCCGGGGTGCCGCCAGGGCGGCCGCGGAGCCGCGGGCCACCTCGCTCGGGTGGCGCCACAGGCGGTCGTCCGGGTCGATCCAGCCCCGCAGCGGGGCGTCGGCCTCGTCACCGGCACTGTCGGGCCGCTCGTCGTCCGGTCCCCCGTCGGCTGGCTCCTCGGGTGTGGGGGTCACGTGGTGAGGCTACCGACCGATATGCCCAAAATGCGGTCGCGCCCCGCCCCGGCCGTACCATGAGGCCCGATGTCACGCGACCTGGCCATAGATTTAGGGACGGCCAACACCCTGGTCTACGCCAAGGGCAAGGGCCTGGTCCTCAACGAGCCGACCGTGGTGGCGCTGGATTCGCGCACCCGCGAGGTGCTGGCCATCGGCACCGACGCTTGGCAGATGATCGGGCGCACGCCGGGCTACATCGTGGCCGAACGCCCGCTGCGGGGCGGCGCCATCACCGACTTCGAGGTGACCGAGCGCATGCTCAGCGTGTTGTTGCACCGGGTCGGCGTGAGCCGCTTGAACCGGCCCAAGGTCCTCATTTGCGTCCCCTCGGCCATCACCGCGGTCGAGCGCCGCGCCGTCAAGGAGGCGGCCCGGCGGGCCGGCGCCTCGGCCAGCTTCCTCATTGAGCAACCGATGGCGGCCGCCATCGGCGCCGGCCTGGCCATTCACGAGCCGGTGGGCAACATGGTGGTCGACATCGGCGGCGGCACCTCGGAGATGGCGGTGATCTCGCTCGGGGGCGTGGTGGCGGTGCGGGCCATCCGCTGCGGCGGTTTCGACTTCGACGCCTCCATTCAGGCCTACATCCGCCACGAGCACGGCGTGGCCATTGGTGAGCGCACGGCCGAGGCGCTCAAGCACGCCATCGGATCGGCCTACCCCTACGCCGGCGAGCAGCAGGCTGAGATCAGGGGACGCGAGGTGGCAACGGGTCGGCCCAAGACGGTGATCCTCTCGCCCGAGGAGATCAGGCGGGCCCTGGAGGACAACGTGACGTCGGTCGTCACGGCGGCCGCCACCTGTCTCGGCGAGGCACCACCCGAGCTGGCCCAGGACATCATGTTCCAGGGCATCCACCTGACCGGCGGCGGCGCGCTGCTGCGGGGCGTGACCCAGCGCATCGCCGACGCCACGGCGGTGCCGGTCCACCTGGTGGACACGCCGCTCGAGTGCGTGGTGCAGGGGGCGGGCGTGTGCCTCGAATCCTTCGACCGGCTCAAGCGGCTCTTCACCGAGGACGACTGACCTAGAGGCGGCTGGCCGTTCGGGGGCTCAGGCGTCGCCGGCCAGGAGCTCCTCGGCCGCCTGGCGGACCTGCCAGTCCCGGTCGGCCGCCGCCAAGCGCCAGGCCGGCTCGACCCGGGGGTCGTCGAACCCGGCCAGTGCCACGGTGGCCCGGCGGCGCACCGTCGGTTTGTCGTCGAGGGCGGCCAGCACGGCCGGCAGCCCATCGGGGTGGCCGATGGCGCCGAGGGCGGCCACGGCGGCCTCCCGGACGCGCTGGTCCTCGTGCGATCCGGCCAGGACGGCCAGAGCCGGGACGGCGGTGGCGGCCCGGCGCTCGGCCAGGAACCAGGCGGCGCTGACGGTGACCAGCGGATCGGGGTCGGCCAGGGCGGCCACGATCAGGCCGTAGAGGGTGGAGCGCGAACCGGCGCCGCGTACGGTGAGGGCGGCATCGGCCGCCCGCCGGCGCAGCCGGACGGAGCCCGAGGCCAGGGCAGCGGCGATGTCGTCCACCCCGAGGGCGCCCAGGCGGGCCAGCGCACTCAACGCGGCCGCCTGTACCTCGGGATCGGGGTCCCCCAGAGCCCGGCGGGCCGGGGCGACCTGGCCGCGGTGGCCGGCGGCGATGACCCGGCGGCGCCGCTCGGCGGCGGCGCGGCTCGGCGGTGACGGTTCCATGGCAGGATCGTCGGTCACCGAATTGAGTATGGCCGACTTCGACACCACCACCTCCGCCGGGGAAGCGCACCATTCCCTCCCACCGAGCGGCTTCAGCGCGCCCGGACGCTCCCGTCCCCGGCGCTGGCCCGTCGTCATCATCATCCTGGTGCTGCTGGTGGGCGCGGCCTGGTTCATCCTCATCCGCTGGTCCGTCAACTACTACGCCATCACCCCGGGCGACGCCCAGCCGGTGGCGCCGTTCATCACGGTGCCGGCGCAGTTCGATCACCCCCTGCACGGGAGCATCCTGCTGACCGACGTCTTCGTGACGCAGTTGAACGTACTGACCTACCTCCAGGAGCGCTACCTCTCCTCGGACGCCGAGGTCATCCCGACGGCCGAGCTGGTCGGCCCGTCGACCCCGGCCGACCAGTTCGTGGCGCAGGGCTACCTGCAGATGACCCAGGCCCAGTCGTTCGCCGCCGCTGCCGCCCTGACCCATCTGGGCTACACCGTGCGGCCCCAGGCGGTCGGCGCGCTGGTCTACGGCATCAGCACCGGGGCCCCGGCCGCCGGGGTGCTCAAGGTGGCCCAGGTCATCACGGCGGTCAACGCCACCGCCACCCCGACCATCTGCGCGCTGGACAACGCGCTGTACGGGTTGGCGCCGGGGTCGACGGCCACCCTCAAGGTGGAACAGTCCACGATCAGCCCGAGCGGGGTCTTCGAGGCGGGCCCGGTGGTGGCCAAGACGGTGCGGCTGGGCACCCCGCCCAAGGGGCTGCGCGACAGCGGGTGCGGCGAGCCGACCCGGGCGCCCACCGCGTTCCTCGGGATCATGCCCCAGACCCAGTACGCCTGGTCCTTCCCGGTCAAGGTGCAGGTGCGGACGGCCGACATCGGCGGGCCGTCGGCCGGGCTCTCCATGACCCTGGCCATCATCGACAAGCTGTCGGGTGGGCACCTGACCGGGGGCCACACGGTCGCCGCCACCGGCACCATCGACCCCCAGGGCGACGTGGGGGACGTGGGCGGGGTGGCCGAGAAGACGATCGCCGTCGAGCGGGCCGGGGCCACGGTCTTCTTCGTGCCGCCCCAGGAGCTGGCGGCCGCCCGCTCCAAAGACACACCGCAGCTGCACGTCTACGCCGTCTCCACCCTTGACCAGGCGCTCAAGATCCTGAAGCGGCTGGGAGGCACCATGACGGACAGTCACCTGCCGGCCCAGGCGGCGCCGTAGGCTTTGACCATGCCAGAAGGCCGCACGTCCATCTCCTCCTCCCGCGTCTCCACCGGCGACATCGCCCGTCACTCCTTCGCCATCGTCCGCCGGGGCTTCGACGAGGACGAGGTCAAGGCCTACCTGCAGCAGGTGGCCCGCAGCATCGAGGCACTGGAGCAACAGGAACAGGAGCTGCAGGCCGCGGTGGAGGCGGCCAACGAGCGGGCCGCTCACCCGGTCATTGACGAAGCGACCCTGACCGCCTCCCTGGGCCAGCACAGCGCCCAGATCCTGCGCCACGCCCACGACGAGGCGGCCCGGATCGTCGTCCAGGCCCAGGAAGGGGCCTCGACCCTGCTGCGCGAGGCGCAGAACCAGGCCAACGAGATCCAGGCCCACAGCGAGGGCGCGTCGGCCGAGCGGGTGGCCGAAGCCGAGCTGATGGTGGCCACAGCGGAGCAAGAGGCGCGGGCCGAGGGGGAGCGAATCCGGGGCAACGCCCACGCCGAAGGGGACGCGGTGATCGCCCGGGCCAAGGACGAGGGCCGGGCCCTGCTCGAGCAGGTCCAAGAGGCGCGCAAGCGCGTGCTGGGCGACCTGGCCACCCGCCGCCGCGCCCTGTCGATCCAGATTGAGCAGCTGCGGGCCGCCCGTGACGAGATGGCGGCGTCCATCTCCGGGGTGCGCGACGCGGTCGACGGCATTCTGGTCAACCTGTCGCGGAGCGACGAGGACGCGCGGTCGGCCGCCCTGGCGGCCGGGGACCAGGCCCGGCTCCACGGCGCGGCGGACGGGCCCGAGGGGCCGATGGGGCCGATCAGTTCGGAGGGGCCCGAGGAGCCGGTCGGGCCGGTGGCAGCGGTGCCGGCGCCGGCGCCGGCGGTGAAGATCGTCGAGAATGTGACGAGCGTGGTGAGTTCGGTGAGTCCGGTGAGTCCGGTGAGTCCGGAAGGCACGGCCGGAGACGACCCGGCCCATGAGGGGCCCGCTCCCTCGGTGGACGAGCTGTTCGCCCGTATCAGGGCGGGTACCGACGAGACGGGTGCGCCGACCGGCGTCGGACCGTCGGCTTCAGCTCCGACGCAGGCGGTGGCGGTCACGCCGGCGGAGGGAGTGGCATCGGTCCCTTCGGCGGATGGCGCCGCGGCGCCGGAGACGGCGGCGGTGGTGGCAGCCGGTCCCGACCAGCCGCTCATCGACCGTCGGAACGAACTGCTCACGCCGGTCACCTCGCAGCTGGCCCGTCACATAAAGCGGGCGCTGGGGGACGACCAGAACCGCCTGCTGGAGCTCCTGCGCAACTCGCCCGCCGCCTCCGGTGCGGCATTGTTGGGTCCCGAGGACGTGCATCTGGCCACGTTCGTGTCGGCGGCCCAGGGCCACATGGCTGACGCGTTCGCCGCCGGTGTCGAGTTCACCGGGGGCACGGCCGGCTCGGCGCCATCGGCGGCGAGGGATGCCGCGGTGGAGCAGTCCTCGGCCGGCTTGGCCCGCACGGTGGTCACCATGTTGCGCCGGCGGATTGAAGACGGCACGGATGCCGGTGAAGAGGTGGCGGACCGGGTGGGGGCGGCGTTCCGGGAGTGGCGCGGTGAGCGCATTGAGCGGTTGGTGGGCGACTTCGCGGTGCAGGCCTTCTCAGCCGGGGTGGCGGCGGCCACACCGGCGGGGGCATTGGTGCGCTGGGTGCTCACGACGCCGGGCGGCTGCTCGGACTGCGATGACAACGCCTTGGCGGGGGCGGTGGCGGCCAGCGAAGGGTTCCCGACCGGCCATCCCTACCCACCGGCCCATTCGGGCTGTCGCTGCCTGGTGGTGCTCGCACCCGCCTGAGCTGGATCTTTCGACGGCGGACATTAGGCTCGCCCCGTGCGATCCCCCCGTGACCTGTCCGTCCCCCGCCCGCCCCGCGCGCGGCGGTGGCGGGCCCGCTGGTGGCTGATCGGGGCGGTCGTCCTCCTGGTCATCCTCCTGGCCTCATTGCGCTCGCTGGCCAGCATCTACACCGACGGCCTCTGGTTCTCCTCGGTGCACTTCCACGACGTCTTCTCCACCCTGTTGCTGATCAAGCTGGGGCTGTTCGGGGTCTTCGGGGCCATCTTCTTCGTGGTGCTGTGGGTCAACCTGGTCGTCTGCGATCGGCTGGCCGGCCACGACATCGCGGCGGTGCAGGACGATGAACTGGTGCGCCGCTACCAGCAAATTGTGCGGCCCTACGCCGGGCGGATCTACATCGCCCTGGCCTTCGTGCTCGCCCTGATTGCCGCGTCGGGCACCATTGGCGAATGGCAGAACTGGATCCTCTTCCGCCACGGGGGCAACTTCGGGATTAAGGATCCCCAGTTCCATAAGGACGTGGGGTTCTACGTCTTCAAGTTGCCGTTCCTCACCTTCGTGGTCGACTGGACGTTGGCCATCCTCATCGTCACTTTCTTCGTGGCCGTGGTGTTCCACTACTTCAACGGTGGGATCCAGCCCCAACGAGGGGTGCCGCGGGTGCGCCCGGCCGTCAAGGCCCACCTGTCGGTGCTGCTGGCCCTGATCGCCCTGACCAAAGCGGCCGGCTACATTCTGCAGCGCTGGTCCCTGGTCAATGCCCAGGACGGCTACGTCAACGGCGCTGGCTACACCGACGTGCACGCCCGGCTGCCGGCCCAGCTGCTGCTCATTCTGGTGTCGGTCTTCGCCGCCGCCATCCTGCTCTACAACATCCGGCGACAGGGGTGGACACTGCCCATCCTGGCCGTGGGCATCTGGGCCTTCGTGGCCCTGGTGGTCGGGGTCATCTACCCGGCGCTGCTGCAGGCGCTCAAGGTCACCCCGGCCCAGAGCTCGCTGGAGGCGCCGTACATTCAGCGCAATATTGAAGCCACCCGGGCGGCCTACAACCTCAAGCACGTCACGGTGAAGAATTTTTCGGCCACCACCAACGTTCCGGCCTCGACGGTGCAGGACTCGAGCGCCACCCTCAACAACATCCGTTTGTGGGACCCGGCCAACTCCATCACCCTGCAGACCTTTGAGCGTCAGCAGGACATCCGCTCGTACTACACCTTCTCCACCCTGGGCGTGGACCGCTACACCGTCGACGGACAGCTGACCCCCGTCCTGGTGGGTGTCCGCCAGATTTCCGGGGCCAACCTGCCCTCCTCGTCGTGGGTCAACACCCACCTGCAGTTCACCCACGGCAACGGGGCGGTGGTGGCGTTGGCCAACCAGGCCAACTCGTCGAACGGCAACGCGGTGTACGGGATCAAGGACGTGCCGCCCAAGTCGAGCAACGGGCTGCCCAAGATCACCCAACCGAACGTCTACTTCGCCCTGGGTGACAGCGGCTACGTGGTGTCCGACACCAAGCAGCTCGAGGTCGACTACCAGAAGGCCAACGGCAACAAAGAAAGCCACTACGCCGGGTCGGGGGGCGTGCAGATGACCTCGTTCCTCAAGCGGGCCGCCTTCGCCTTGCGCCTGGGCGACTTCAACCTGCTCATCTCCGACCAGATCACCGATGACTCCCGCATCATGTTCGTGCGCGACCCGGTGCAGATGGCGCAGAAGGCGGCGCCGTTCCTGACCTTCGACCACGACCCCTATGCCGTGGTCAACAAGCAAGGGCACATCGACTGGGTCGTCGATGCCTACACGACGACCAACCAGTACCCCTACTCGCAGAACGCCGACACCCAGCAGGTGGCCACCGGGAGTGGCCTGCCCGGCAGCTATAACTATGTGCGCAACTCGGTCAAGGTGGTGATTGACGCCTACACGGGTCAGATGACCTTTTATGCCGTGGACCCGGGCGACCCCATCCTGAAGGCCTACGAGGCGGCCTTCCCACACATGTTCACTCCGCTGAAGGATATGAGTGCCGATCTGCAGGCCCACCTGCGCTACCCCGAGGACGTCTTCTCTATTCAGTCCGCCATTTACGGCCGCTACCACCTGACCTCGCCGTCCCAGTTCTACGCGGCCAGCGACTCCTGGCAGCTCTCCCCGACGGCGGGGGCCGGTCCGCAGTCGCAGTCGCTGGCCGTGACCAATACGTTTAACTCGCAGGGCCAGTTGATCAGCAGCAATCCCGCCCGCATGGCGCCGCTCTACCAGGTGATGGCCCTCCCGGGCACCTCAAACCAGGCCTTCACCATTTCCGATGCCTACGTGCCGGCTTCCCAATCGAACTCATCGGGGGCGGGCAACCTGAACCTGACCGCCTACATGATCGGTAACTCCGATCCGGGCCACTACGGCGACCTCACGGTCTACAAGACCCCGCAGAGCACCCCGGGCCCGGCCAACGCCGACTCGTACATTCAGGAGAACGCGGCGGTGTCCAAGGACATCACGCTGCTGGACCAGAAGGGGTCAGAGGTCCTGCTGGGCAACACGCTCATGGTGCCCATCGGGCAGTCGCTCATCTACCTGCGCCCGATGTACGTGGCTTCGTCCACCAACCCACTGCCCCAGCTGACCTATGTGATCGGCGTCATCGGGCAGCACGTGGTCATCAACTCGTCGTTGTCGCAGACCCTGACCGCCCTACTTAAGACCACGGTCACCACCGGGGCCGGCGGGCCGACCAGCAGTGGCGGCAGCACGGGGGGCAGCACGACCTCGGGTACCTTGCCCCCGGTCGTGCAGCAGGACCTTACGGCGGCCCAGTCCCTGTATGCCCAGGCGTTGGTCGCGCTCAAGGCGGGGGATCTGGGCACCTACCAGAGCGACATTGACGCCATGGAACAGCAGATCACCAACGCCCAGAAGGCGCTGACCACGGCCGGCACGGCGCCGACCACCACGACCACCACCACGCCGGCGGCGGCCAAGAAGACGAAGTCCACCTCGAAGTCGGGCACGCCCACCAGTACGGAGCCCAAGGGCACGACCACTACCTCAACGACGCTGGCCGCGGCGGCGGGGGCGGCAGGAACCGGCTGAGCAGCCGCCGGCCGCACATGGAATGCTCTGAGGAGAGCAACACAGGCGAAAGGACGACCCGATGGGACTGCTGGACAAGGTAAGGGCGCAGGCGACAGCGGCCACGGAGCTGGCCAAGGACGCGGCCCAGAAGGGGCAGGCCAAGCTGGACGAGGTCCAGTCCAAGAAGGGGGCCGACGGCATGCTGCGCGACCTGGGCGCCGCCTTCTACGCCACCAAGACCGGACGCTCCACCCCCACCACTGAAGCCGACATCACGCGGCTGGTGGCTGCCCTCGGGGCCCACGAGACCCAGCACGGCTCGCTCACCCTGGCCCCCGAGTCAGCGGCAGCGGCCCCGACGGCTGCCCCGAGCGCCCCACCCCCCTCGGCGGCCGACCCGGCCAGCCCACCCCCGCCCCCGCCGGCGGCAGCCGACCCGACCAGCCCACCCCCACCGCCGCCCACTGCGCAGACGATTTAGGCCGCCGCCCTGGTCGGGCGCCGGCGTGGTCGGGCACCGAGGAGCCGTGTACAATGGCATTCCTTCGCCGCGGGGTGGAGCAGTCTGGTAGCTCGTCGGGCTCATAACCCGAAGGTCGTGGGTTCAAATCCCACCCCCGCCACTATTACGTCTGGGGCTTCGCGCCTCTACCTCCGAATTTCGTGGGTTTTCATGCTGTTTCGGTGCCTTTCCACGAAGTTATCCACAGGTTTATCGGGTGAATATCTCGGGTGCCTATCAACTTTGCGCACGCAGCGTACGCAAAGGCTGCAGCCTGGTAAACGTGCGGTTGAGCTGGTGGTTTGCAGCCACTGTATTGCGTACACCCAGAGCGAAATTCGTGTTGCCCTACGCCTGCCGTGCGCAGTGCCCTACTCGGTGTTGGAAGTCCCAAGGCGCGGGCGGTGACCGTAAACATCGCCGATGTGGCCGAAGCTATGGGTCAGGAGGATCGGTATCCCCGGTCGGGATTCCTCGAAGTGAAGCCCGAGATCTTCACGTTGGAGCGTTGGCATGCGTCCTCCTCATCAGCTCATTCCACCCCGGGCCCCTCCGTTGACATTGACGGTTTGACCCGTCACATAGTCAGACATTGGTGAACAGAGCCAGAAGATGGCGTCGGCTGCCTCACGGATCGAGCCTGTCCGCCCCAGCACGGCGCCGGGGAAGGGCTTGGGTTCGTACATCTCAACGTCGCTGACCACTCGTGTCGGGTCGACGGCCACCCCGCGGCGCTGCGCCTGTTTGGCCGGCATGCCGACATGGATGGTTCGACCGCCGGTCTCGATCACCTCATGATCAGACTGGGGGAGACCGAATCTGGTCTGTATGACCCCAAAGGCGACTGCATTGACATTGACGTGGAGTGACCCCCACTCCACTGCCAGCGTGCGCATGAGGCCGAACATGCCCGACTTGGCCGCCGCGTAGTTGGCTGCGCCGGCCAGACCCCAACTGCCCGCCATCGAAGACACCATGACGGTCTTTCGGTGCCGGCAGCGACCCTGCTCATCGTCGGCCTGGGCGGCAGCGCGGAAGTGAGGTGCACACGCCCGGGCGATGCGAAACGGCACGACCAGATGGATGTCCAGCATGGCCTGAAACTGCTCGTCGCTGAGGCTGTGGACCCCACCGTCCCAGGCGTACCCGGCGTTGTTCACCACGACGTCGAGTCCGCCGCACCTCTCGATGGTGTCGGACACCAGGGCATCGCAGGCACCGGGTGCGACTAGATCGCCCACGTGGGCCGACGCCGTGCCGCTCCCGAACTCCTCGTTGAGCACCTTCACCATTTCGGTGGACTTCTGCTCGTCGACTTCGGCGATGACGACCCGAGCGCCATTGGCGGCCAATGCGGTTGCCACGGCTCCGCCGATACCCCGGGCGCCACCGGTCACGATGGCCACCTGGCCGGCCAGCAAAGCGGAGCGAAGGGTGGGTTCGATCAGCATCAGCGACCCGTCCAGACAGCGGGGCGCTTCTCGGCGAAAGCCCGGAGCCCTTCTCGTCGATCGTCGGAGCGAAAGACGGGCCCGGCGAACTCCATTTGGTTGGTCCATCCGTCGGCGTCGGCCCAGTCGTAGGAATGTTGCACGATCTGTTTGCTAGCCCGCACGGCCAGGGGGCCAGCGGCGAGGACGTCAGCGGCCAGGTCGACTGCGCCCTGGAGGGCTCGGCCGGGCTCGGTCAATCGGTTGACCAGCCCTAGCTCGGCAAACCGGGTGGCCGGCCACGGTTTTCCCGTGAGCGCCAACTCCATTGCCAAGTGATAGGGGATCCGCTTGGGAAGCCGAAAACAGCCCCCGCCGACCGCCACCAGCGAACGCGCCGCCTCAGGAATGCCCATCATGGCCGTCCGGGACGCGACGATGAGGTCGCAGGCCAAGCAGAGTTCGAGACCACCGGCAAGTGCGTGGCCCTCGACGGCCGCGATCAAGGGCTTCGTCGGCGGCTGTGCCATGACCCCGAATCCACCCCGGCGCTTCGTTCGACCCATGTCACCCGAGGCGGCGGCGATGAGGTCCTGCCCGGAGGAGAACACCACATCCGATCCGGTAACAATGGCGCAGCGGAGTTGTTCGTCAGCCTCGTATTCGTCGATGGCTGCCTCCATGGCCTGAGCAGTGGCGCCATCGAAAGCATTGCGGCGGTGCGGTCGATCGATACGGATGAGCAGAAGGTGCTCGCTGAGTTGCTCGGAGACAATGGCGTCAGACATGCCGATCCCTTCCGGCCCAGTAAGGCGCCCGTAGCTCGGTTTTGAGG
The DNA here is from genome assembly GCA_035552095.1 of Acidimicrobiales bacterium. Taxonomy (GTDB): domain Bacteria; phylum Actinomycetota; class Acidimicrobiia; order Acidimicrobiales; family RAAP-2; genus Bog-473. Next base: position 26,094 of record DASZMA010000089.1, read on the forward strand.
ACCTTTCCCATGGAGTTACGCGGGAGGTCGTCGACGAACTCGAATTGCCGTGGGTGCTTGTAAGAAGCGAGGCGACCCTGGAGAAAGGAGACGAGGTCCGAAGCGCTCGGCCGTCCGGAGCGGTCAGCCACGATGAAGGCCAAAGGCTGCTCGCCAAAGTCCGCTTGGGGGATACCGATGACGGCGGCGTCAATGATCCCAGGGTGTGCGATCAAGGCCTTTTCGATCTCGGCTGGGTAGATGTTCACACCGCCGGCCACGATCATGTCCTTGATGCGGTCGGTGATGAAGAGGAAGCCATCCTCATCGAGGTGTCCGACGTCACCGGTGCGGTAGTAGCCATCGCGCAGTGTGTCGTCGCCGAGTGGATCCCGACCGAGGTAGTGGTCGATGACGACCGGAGTCTTGACGGCGATCTCGCCCGTCTCGCCCGCTAGCAAACAGTTCCACTCATCGTCGACGATGGCGATGTCCACCTCGTCGTAGGGAACGCCACTTGTGCCGGGCTTGGACAGTTGATGCTCGGGCGAGGTGTAGGAGATCATTCCCGCCTCACTGGCGCCGTAGGTTTCCCAGAGGACATGATCGCCGAATTCCTTGACGATCCATTCCTTGAGTGATTGGGGGACCGGCGCCGCCCCCGTGTTGAGCGCGATCAAGGAGGAGAGGTCATAGCTCGAAAAGACTTCCCGGGGAAGATTCTGGATGCGCAACAACATGGTGGGGACGGCGGTCCAGACCTGCACCCGGTGGCGCTCGATGAGGCGCAGAGACTCTTCGGGGTCAAAGGGATCGAGCAGGACAACAATGCCCCCCTTGGCGCAGGCGCCAGTGGCTGCGCGTGGTCCCGCACCGTGGTGGGTCGGAAGAGTGAGGAGACACACCGAGTCGTTTGGGTGGGGTGGCACTCGACCAATCGAAGCGCCGTAGCGCAGGAGTCGTCCGATGTCGGCCGATGAGGGGTCGATCGGAGGAACGCCCCGGGGCGCTCCAGTCGTCCCCGAAGTGTAGAGAATCATGGCCGGACTCCGGGCACCAAAGCGGACGGTAGGGCATTCTGTTTGCGCCAGGTCCTCGTAACGGAACCCCGCACTCCCTACAGGTTGGCCGACCGTCACAAGCAGCTCGAGTGCCTGGGCCGCCCATCCGCTCGGTTCGGCGTCGTTGCAGGCCAACCCCCGAGCTCCGCTGTCGCGGATGATGTAGGCAGCTTCGTCAGCAGTGAGCTTCCAGTTGACGGCGACTTGGGCGACTCCCAACTTCTGCAGCGCCCGCTGGATGACGAACCACTCGAAACCCAGCCGGAATCGCATTCCGAGACGGTCACCAGACTGCAGGCCCATCTGAGCGAGCCCCTCGGCCACCCGATCCGCAGCGGTATTCCACTCGGCGTAGGTCAAGACGCGCTCGCCCTGCATCACGGCTGGAGCTTCGGGTCGAAGCGCGGCCCAGTATTCGGGGGTTCCCTGCTCAGGTTCGGTCATTGCTGTGCTGATGTCGGGATCAGTGTGACCCGGAGAAACTCCTCGATGGTGTCCCGAGCGACTTCAAGGTCGACGTCCTGTGGATCGATCAGAAACTGGGCACCCGCTCCACGCAACACGGCAACGAGAGCAACCGCAGTACCGCTGGCGTTGACCCTGCCTGTGATGGTGCCTCTTTGTTGACCCGCCGCGATGATCTTCTCGATGCCGTGACGAAAACGCCGGTCATCGTCAATGAAAACCGGCCGTAGGGCGGCGTCGTTGGGGAGCGCCGCACCCCACATGACGAAGAAGGCCCGGACCCCGTCGGTCGCGCTCCGTACCACATTCAGGTACGAATCGACGATGGCAATCAGAGAGTCGATGGCATTCCCGTCGACGGAGGGGGACAGGCTGTCGACAAGCCGTTGCTGAGACAACGCGGCCAAACGCTCGACGAGCACCGCCTTGGTGCCGAAGTGGTGATTGACCAGCCCACGGCTGAAACCCGCTTCTTCGCCGATGTCGGCCAACGACGTGCCATCGATGCCCCGTGCGGCAAAGAGTCGGGTGGCGGCCTTGAGCAGCGCCGCCTCAGCCTCACTCCGCCGTTCTCGCTGAGTGCGGCGGACCGGTGCGTTCGTAGTGGACGGCATGCGGTCAGGGTACTAACTTGCTTGATGCATGGCAAGTAAATGAAAGGTAGTCAACGTGCGGATCGCTGCCAACCCCGGTCTTTACGACCCGACCACCGATGCACCTTCCCTCACCGGGTCACGTTGCTCGGCTTGTGGGCGCGTCGCCTTTCCGGCCATCACCATTGGATGTGACCAATGCGGTGCGGAGGAGTCCACATTGGAATCCGCTGCCCTTGGGTCCTCGGGAACGCTCTATTCATTTGCCACGGTGTTCCTCCACCACGGCGATCTCGAGCCGCCGTTCACCATTGGCGAGGTCCAGCTCGACGCCGGCCCGTTGATCAGGGTGACGATGGCTTCGGTGGAACCAGAACTCAGCATTGGGGAAACGGTGCACGCCATCTGGCACGTGGCCAGGACCGATGAGTACGGTGACGAAGTCGTCGAGCCGGTCTTCGTCGGAGGCGTGTGATGGCTCTCCGCCTCGGAGATCTTCGCCCCGTCAGCGTCGTTGGGGTCGGGTTACACCCGTACCAGCGGTCAAGCGACGCTCCGTATACGGCTCTCGGGGTGCACGCCATCCGAGCCGCCCTGGTTGATGCTGGGTTGGCGTGGTCCGACGTCGAATCGGCCTATACCGGGACGGCCACGACAGCCATGGGAATCTCCCGCCTGATGTACCGCCATCTCGGATCGACCGGAATACCCATGGCTCAAGTCGAGAACGCCTCGGCATCTGGATCATCAGCGTTCCGACAGGCGTGCTTTGAGGTCGCCGCCGGATTGGTCGATGTGGCGATCGCGGTTGGTGTGGACAAGCCG
>DASZMA010000090.1:0-36037 GCA_035552095.1 Acidimicrobiales bacterium
TGGTGGTCGCCGCCCCAGTAATCGACCTGCTCCACGGTGTTACGACCGGAGAGGACCGCACCGGTCTCATTGATTTCGTCCAGAAACAGCTGGCCGATACTCGCTGTGTCAGTAGTCTCGGCGGACGGCCCGGCGCCCGAGGCAAAGCCATACCACTCGTGCAGACGCATGAAGTCGTCGCCACCGGGATTTCCCGGGTTGTCGTTGGGACCAGCGATGTACCCGTCAAGCGACATTGACATATAGAGCACCGATTTAGACATGGAGTGGTCCTTTCCCGCGCCAAAATTCCGAGTTCATCATCAATAGAGACGACACATCATGAAAAAAATCATCGGTGCATCTACGACCTGGCTCCGAATGTGGTCTTAAGCGAGCTCCTCTAATCGTTCACCGGCTTGATTCCGTTCCCGCCGAAGGTCCTCGATTCCAGCCGCCGTCTGCCTGCCGACTGTGATGTCGAGGACATGCATGGCCACAACCTCGGAGTAGCAAAATGGTTGATCCAGGAGGCCGTCCCGGGCCTGGATTCGATCTTTGCTCAGACTCACCAAGTGGCTGATCTCTTCCATCCGGCCAAGGGCATCCAAAATTCCGTCGAGGATGTGAATCCGCTCACGAAGTCTCGGTATTTCAGATTCATCATTCAATTCCCCGCCCATCATTCAGCGTTGGGCGGGCAGTCATATGCCCTGTCTTACCGTTCGCTCCAAGATTCCCAGCGTGGCGCGCAGGGCCGACTCGGGCACGATCGGGAAGCGCTCCTTGAGCTCGCCGCTCACCTTCGACCAGTCGTAGTAGGTCGTCACATTGGTGATGCCATCCTCGCCGGGGTCGAGGCGGTAGCCGTAGAAATGCGGGACCGGAATATCGGGCCCGAGATCCCATGCGATCTCCTTGTCGCGCTCAAAAAGGATGATGTGCACCGTCACGTCGTACTTGCCGAGCGGGATGTCATTGAGCGACTCGCGGTCCATGTGGATGACGAACGTATCGCCCACCTTCTCTGCCGGGTCGCCGGTGAAGCTCTGCAGCATCCCAGAGGCGTCGACGGCCACATGGCCGGCCGGACTGCGCAGGATGTCGAAGATGGCGGCAGGCGGCGCCGGGATGGGCCGGGTCACCTCGATTCGGTCGGGCAGGAAGGTGGTGTCGGGCATCTGGGACTCCTCTGGGACGTGAGTGGGCTGTATTGGCCACCCTTGAGCGGTTCGGTCCGATCAGCATCGCGCGTCGACGCCGGGGCCCGCTGAGGCGGACCGGCAGGCATCGTAAAGGGCCGGAGGTGCTCGCTGTGTGCGGCGTGACTTCCTCAACTGGGTTTCGGGATGGATGGGTACAGTCTCGAAATGAGTTCACTCGTTGTCTTTTCGATCGATGTCCCACGCCTCGCCAGGTTTTACGAGATCGTTCTCGGCCTAGAGCCTCTCAGTGAGTCGTCGGGCGACATTCGGCTCACCAACGAACGAGATGAAGTTCTGGTCCACTAAATACCAAAGAAGATCGCCAAGAACATTGAGATCGCTTCTCCACCAGCATCCCGCGAAGACGCTGCCCTCAAGCCCGTGTTCGAGGTCGCCTCACTTGAGGGTGCCCTCGTTGGCGTAGAAGCGGGGGGAGGCGTGGTCTCAGCCGAGGGTTCAGTTTGGGCGGCCTGACCTGGCGCGACGTACTTGACCCCGATGGGAATGTCATTCAACTCCGTTGCCGGATTTCGTGACCAGGCTCGTTTCAGCCTGACGGGGTCAGAATCTTCGCTTTCTCGGCTTGGAACTCCGCATCGGTAATGAAGCCCTTTTCCTTCAGGTCTGCGAGCTTGTGCAGTTGGTCGGCCGGCGTCGACGCGATTCCGAGGTGCTGGAAGTATTGGTTGAGCATCGTGTGCTGCAGTGCCGCCTGAGCGGCGGCGCGTTCGTGCATAGCGCCTCCGCGAAAGAGGAGATAGGCGAACACTCCCAGGTACGGGATCAGAACGATGAAGATGACCCACAGTGCCTTTGTCCCACCTCCAATGTCATGGCTGCGGAAGATATCGGCGAACACCGAGATGGCGAGCCATATCCAAATGAAGAAAAGGAAGAACTCCAACATGGTCCAAAAGATGTTGAGTACCGGATAGCTGGTTGCTAGCAGCATGGTGTACCTCTTCCTTCTCGGTGGTGGAGTACCCGCATAATGCCGCGAATCAGCTCGCGCTCGCTACTGGCCGGGTGACCCACGGCGGTCATCGATAATCTGGCTGATCAGCTCCGGCGCATTGGTGCGCCATCCAAAGCGTCGACCGGTAGATCGGTCGCGGTCGGGGTACACCCGCAGATCGACTTCATAGGTCTTGAGGGCCTTCCACAGGGCCCATCCCCGCGCTCGTGTCCAGGTGTCTCCGTCGAGGTCGAGCCCGTCCTGGAAGGCGCGGCGACTGTCGCCGTCGAAGAGGGTCCAGGCGATAGTGAGGTCACAGGCTGGGTCTCCTACCGCCATGCATCCGAAATCGATCACGGCGCTAAGCCGGCCTTCGCGAACAGGAGATTCGACGGGGTGACGTCGCCATGGGCCCATACCGGCGGGGAGGTCCAAGTCGAGGCCAGGGCGGCATCCCAGACCTCGGTTGTCGCCGCCGGATCAATCTGGTCGCCCAACGAGGCGATGGTGGCTCGGGTATCGGCGTCCCAGGCGGCGACCGGTCCACCACGAGAGAAGCTGTGTGGTCCAGCGGCCGGACCATCCGTGCCATCGATGGCGTAGAGGGCGGTCAGAAAGTCAGCCAACGTGATGGCGAACTGAGTCAGGTTGCCGATGCGGTCGATCCTCGCGTGCGATCCCTCCAACCATCGGTACACCGACCAGGGCCTCGGAAATCCGCGGCCCGGCCTCCCCTTGGCCAAGGGCTTCGGAATCTCAAGCGGGAGACTGGAGGCGAGAACGGGGAGCCAACGGTGCTCCTTGTCAATCTGGGGGACGTACATGTCGGCGCTCGGTAGTCGGACGGACATGTCAGCCCCCAACCTGAAGGTCGTGTTGTCCCAACCGTCCAGCTCGACCGGCTCAACCGGCAGTCCGGCCCAATGTGGGAACTGCTCCTGGAGCAAGAGGCGCACCACTTCGGGCGTAATGTCCGCCTTTTTCATAGCCCCATTGTCCCATCGCGGGCCGGCCCTGACGCCATTGGCGGAAGGCTGGACCACGTACCGCCCTGGGCGTCCCAAGGTCCCCGTGACGGCGCACGGCTCGGGGGAGTCGGAATCGCCCAACTGCCGCCAGCGTCACCAGCCGAGTTCGTCCTCGCCCTCCCAGAAGGTGCCGGTAGGTCCGTCGCTGCCGATGGTGGCCATGCGCACGATTACCTCCGCGCCCTTCTCCACCGGCTGGCCGGCGCCGCTGAACGGCGTCAGTTCGGTCGCCGTGAAACCGGGCTCGACCGCATTGAACTTGATGCCGGGAAAGGTCTTGGCGTACTGAACGGTGAGCATCGACACGGCGGCCTTGCTTGAGCCGTAGACGATGCTCGGGAAGTGAAATTGGCGCCGCTCCGGATTGGTGACGGCCCAGAACGACCCGAGTGCGCTGGAGACGTTGACCACCACCGGGTTCTCGGACTTCTCCAGCAAAGGGAGTGCGGCCTGGGTGACCCGGATGACACCGATGACGTTGGTATCGAATACCTCCTGAGCGACCTGGCCGTTGACGTCCGCCGTGGTGCTGATGCCGGCGTTGTTGACGAGCACGTCGAGGTGGCCCTCCCGGCCGGCGATGACATCCAAGGCGGTCGAGACAGATGCGTCGTCCGTCACGTCGAGCGGCACAAACGAAGCGCCCAGTTCGGTCGCCGCCGCCTGGCCGCGCTCGACACTGCGTGCGCCGATGTACACGGTGTGTCCCAGCGAAATCAGCTGGCGGGCGGTCTCGTGACCGAGGCCCTTGTTGGCTCCGGTGACCAGCGTCACGGTCATATTCGTGCCCCCTTAGTTGTGATCGAGCGCGAGGTCTCGCACCATGGATCTACTGGTCCAGTCTGACCGGCCGGTGACAGGCCGGCGGCGGCGCCGGGATTCGGGGTAGGCGAACTCAGCCGAACCGAAACCCTGCTCAAGCCGGTGTGAACTCCCAATACTGGAACTCGCACATCATGGGCAGGATGTACTTCACGTAGAGCGAGTGGATCTTGACCATCTGCTGGTCGTCCATATGCAGGTCGATCAGGTCGAGGCGGTCGTCGGTCCGACGGAAGGCCTCGGCCCGCTCCTGAATGCCGGCCAGCTCCTCCAGCGAGCCCACGGCCAGGCCGAAGTGATCCATGCGGGGGCACGCCATGGGATTGTCCTCGGCGATGAGGAAGATGAACTGGTCCCAGTGCACGCACGAGAGGATGAGGCGCCGCCTGTCCTCGGTCATGGTGGGCATCTCCTCGAAGCCCAGCACCTCGCCGAAGAAGCGGCAGATGTCGCCCCGGCTCTCCTGGCCCAGCAGATCGGCCGGCATGGACATGGCCACGTGATTGAAGCGCGGGTTGCCGGTTGGGTAGAAGGGGTGTGGCATCAGGCCCGCACCTCGGGGACGACCATGACCTTGCCGGCGATGCGACCGGTGGCCAGTGCTTCCAGAGCCGCGCCCACCCCGTTGAGGGGGACGTCGACCGGGTCGATCAGAAGGTCGTTCGGGATGGCACCCGAAGCCAGCAGCTCCAGCGCCCGTTCGAAGCCACCCAGGTCGTAGACGAACGAGCCGCAGACCGTCAGCTCGTTGAGGATCATGCGGTTCGGGTCGAAGGTGGGGTGCTCTATGCCGGCCCCGACCATGACCAGCACGCCGCCCCGCAGCAGCTGGTGGAAGCCGGCCTCGATGGCCGCCTTGTGCCCCGAACATTCCAGCACCACGTGCACGGCCCGCGATGACAGCTTCTCGGGCTCCCACGAGGGGAACAGCTCGAGATCGGCCGGGTCAACGACCTCCGAGGCCCCGACAGCCCGGGCCAGCTTCTGGCGACCCTCTGACGGCTCCACCACGGTGATCTGGTCGATCCCCATGGCCCGCAACGCGGCGATGGTGAGGGCACCGATCGGCCCAGCGCCGAAGACCATGGCGGTGTCGCCGGCCACAATGCCCGAACGGGTGATGCCGTGCAGGGCGACGGCCAGCGGTTCGGCCAGTGCGGCGTGACGGGCGGAGAGTGTGTCGGGCAGCCGGAGCACGCCACCCGCCCGCACCAGGATGTACTCGGCGAAGGCGCCGTCCCCGTTGTCGGTGATGGGGCTGGAGCGGTTCTCGCACTGCGACGGCTTGCCCTCCTGGCAGCGGCGGCAGCTGCCGCACTTGGGGGACGAACCGCCGACCACCCGTTCACCGACGGCCCAGCCGGTGACGGCGTCGCCCACGGCCGCAATGGTCCCGGTCCACTCGTGCCCGGCCACCACGCCCGGCTTGAAGCCCCAGCCGTCGCGCAGCTGGTGAATGTCGGAGCCGCAGATACCGCAGTGATGCACCCGCACCACCACCTGGTCCGGTCCCGGGCGGGGCACCGGGCGCTCTTCGACCGTGATGACGCCGGGCGACTGGTACACCGCCGCCGACATGGTGGTGGGGAGCGGGTCGGGCGACGGGGACTGCGTTGAACCTGACACGGGTGTCACGTTAGGCGCGCGCCTGGAGCCATGCGAGGCCCCCGGCCAGATGTTGTAGGTAGGCCGGGGTCTCCCAGGCACCGGGGAAGTGGCCCAGGGCGCTGTAGAAGGTGCGGCCCTCCTCCTCGGTGTGACACCAGGCCAGCGGGAAGCCGCAGTCGGGCACCCGCCCGCCGGGCACGGTGAGGTCGACCTGGTCCTCGGCCAACCGGAGCAGGACCCGAGCATCGGGCCGCAACGAGCCGAAGAGGTAGATCTCGTCGCGCCACTGCCACTGTTGGCCGAGGTGGGCGGTGGCCGGGTGGTCGGGGTCGACCACGTCGATGGCGAACTCCTGCGTCCAGGGGTGGCCGTCGAAGCGGGCCCCGATCACGGATCCGTAGCCGGGCCAGGTGTGACAGGCATCGGTGGCCGAGTGCACGCCCAGCACACCGAGGCCTCCGCCGCGCCACGAGGCCACCAGGGCGGCTCGCTGTGCCTCGCTGAAGGGCGTCTCTCCAATGGTGAAGAGGGCCAGCACGGCGGCCGAGCCCAGCTGCTGGGGCGAGAGGTCGCGCACGTCGTGCACCAAAAGGGGGGAGAGGCCGGCTGATTCGGCCAGCTGGCCCAGGGCGGTGGCGGCCTGGGCCAGCACCCCGTGCACCCCTGCCGGGCCGTCGGCGTAGGGAGCCACCTGGGTCACGATCAGCATCGGCGCGGGCACGGCGCCGAGTGTACGGCTGGTGCGCGGGCGCCGTTGGATGGTCCAATGCACGAAACATCTGGCAGAGAAAGAGGAGGCCCTAGTGGGCGGCGAGAGTCAGCAGGAGATAGCAGCGGCACTCCAGGCGCTGGGGTCGGCCACCTTGGGTGAGTCCGGTGGGAGGGCCACCGACCGACGTCTGAAGCCGGTCTGGCCCGGGGCCGTCGTGGCCGCCCCGGCCTATCCCGTCGGGTGCACGCCCGGGGACAACCTGGCCGTCCACGTGGCTGTGACCACCGCCCCGGCGGGCAGCGTGCTGGTGGTCGACGTGGGCCAGGTGCCCGACCGGGGGTACTGGGGCGAGGTGCTGACGACCGGGGCCGAGGCGGCCGGTCTGGCCGGGCTGGTCATTGACGGCGGCGTGCGGGACGTGGCCGCGCTGGCGGCCCACGGCTTCCCGGTGTTCTCCTCGACCATCGCCCTGACCGGCGCCACCAAGGACCAGCGGGGCACGGTGGGGACCCCCGTCCGGGTCGGTGGGGTGGTGGTGGCCCAGGGCGACTGGGTGGTGGGCGACGTGGATGGTGTCACGGTGGTGCCCGCCGCGCTCCTTCAGGACGTGCTGGCGGCCGGCCGCGACCGGGAGGCCAAGGAGGCGGGCTACTTCACCGCGCTGCGGGCGGGGCAGACCACGGTGGGATTGCTCGGGCTCGACGCCTCCTTGATCTCGGGGAGCGACCGGTCGTAGCGCCAGGTCCAGGGGCGGGGCCCGAATTGGCTGGGTTGCCGGGGCCAATAGTCCAACTCCGGTTGCTGAACGACGTGACTCCATTTGGCGGGAAGTCGAGATTCGGCTTGTAAATCGGGGAGCGGGGCCACAGAATTGGGGTCAGCTGACTGGCGGGCCGGCCGGAGTCAATAGGGTGAGGACAGAGCGAAGTTCGTTGGATTCTTGAGAGATTGAGGAGCGAGCGACGACGGAGAACCTGAATGGCCAGGTCGAGCAGCCCAGCTGGTTAATGGCGGCCGACCGGCTGGTCGACGACACCAGCGAGGAGTCCTTCCCGGCCAGCGATCCACCCTCCACGTGGTCGGGAGAGGACGAGCGGGACCTGACCGAGGACGGGCCCGAGCACGCAGACGAACCGGCGTAGCGCGTCGAGATCATCCATCGGAATTTGTTGTTCGGAAGTTTGCCGTTGTCAGTTGGGAGTCGGACCGTACCTAAGGAGAGTGCATGGCACAGGCCACTGAAGAGCTACCCAAGTCCGGCTGGAAGGACGCGCTGGAATTGCTGACCAAGGAGCATGAGGGCGACGTCGTCACTATTGAGGTGATCTCGCTCGAGCTCGGCGACCAGTCCGAAGCCGAGAAGCTGCCGCTGGCCTACGTCGAGTACGACCCCCATGACGATGCTGCCAGCGTGGGGGTGGGCGGCCGGGATGGCCGGTTCCCCGTCGTCCTGCGCCATGTGATTGAGCAGCCCCGTCGCATCGCGGTGGCCAGCGCGGCCACGGAAGGGTCGACGGCGATCGAGGTCGAGGATCCCGATGGGATCACCACGCTCATCACCTTGCATCCGCTGGCCGCGTTGGGCGCCTGACCCGGTCGACCAGAGGTCTTCAGCCGCGCCCGCTCAGCAGATGCGGGGCAGCGGATCGCCGACCAGCATGTCGACGATGCGGGTTCCACCGAGCGTGGTGAGGAGAACCACAATGCCGGGCGGTTCGGAACGGATCTCCCCGATCTGCACGGAGTCGTGCCCCCGTGGGTGCGCCCGCAGGGCAGCCAGGGCCTGCTCGGCCTCCGCCGGAGCGACCACCGCCACCAGTTTTCCCTCGTTGGCCACGTAGAGCGGGTCGATGCCCAGCAGCTCGCAGGCCGCCGCCACCGCCGGACGCACCGGGAGGGCGGGCTCGTCGAGCACCACGGTCAGGTTGCTGTCGCGGGCCAGCTCGTTGCACACCGTGCCCACCCCGCCCCGGGTGGCGTCGCGCAGCCACCGGGTGGACGGTGCGGCAGCCAGGAGGGACTCCATCAGGTCGTGCAACGGCGCGGTGTCCGATTCGATGTCGGCTTCCAGGGCCAGGTCGCCCCGGGCCAGCATCACCGCCGTGCCGTGGTCCCCAATGGTGCCCGAGGAGAGCACGACGTCGCCGTCGCGCACCAGGTCCGCCGAGAGCAGTCGGCCGGCCGGGATCAGCCCGACGCCGGCGGTCGAGATGTACACGCCGTCGGCGGCGCCCCGATCGACCACTTTGGTGTCACCGGTCACGATGGACACGCCGGCCGCCGCCGCCGCTTCGGCCATGTCGGCCACGATCTCGCGCAGGGTGTCGATGGAGAAGCCCTCTTCAATGACGAAAGCGGCCGAGAGGGCCAGGGGGCGGGCGCCCATCATGGCCAGGTCGTTGACCGTGCCGTGCACGGCCAGGTGGCCGGCGGACCCGCCCGGGAAGCGCAGGGGCTTCACCACGTAGGAGTCGGTGCTGAAGGCCAGTCGCTCGCCCGAGGGCAACGTCACCACGGCGGCGTCGGTCTGCGCCGCCGTGGTGTCAGCGGCGAAGGCGGGGAGGAACACCGCATCCAACAGGGCGGCCGAGGCCTTCCCGCCGGCGCCGTGGGCCAGCGTGACCACCTCATCGAGCAGGCGGGGGCGACGGCGCCGGAAGGCCTCAATCCGCTCGAAGACGACGGCTTCCCGTCCCGCCGCACCCGCCGCACCAGCCGAGCCGGTCTCCTGCGCGGTGTCGGTCACAACATCCCCCCTTCGTCCAGGCCTTCCTGCACCAGCGACCAGAGCCGCAGCATCAGCGCGTTCTGGGCCTCTTGTATGCGATGCACACTTTCCGAGCGCACCACCAGGCAGTGCGATGTCGCCGCGCTGGCGGCCATCGCCCCCCCGTCGTACCCGCTGAAGCCCACGGTGAGGAGCCCGCGGCGCGACGCTTCCTCAAGTCCCTGCAGCACGTTGCGCGAATCACCGCTGGTCGAGAACCCGACGGCGATGTCACCGCGCTGGGCGTGGGCGATGATCTGCCGGGAGAAGACCAGGTCGAAGCCGACGTCGTTGGCTAGGGCGGTGAGCACGGCCCGGTCGTCGACCAGGGACATGGCCGGCAGCGGCTTGCCGCGGGGCGGCCGGCGGAAGAGATCCACTGCGCCTTCGGCGTCGGTGGCGCTGCCGCCGTTGCCAAAGGCGAAGAGCCGCCCGCCCGCGTTGAAGCGATCCGCCATGGCGGCACTCGCCCGCCCCAGTTGGCCACCGCAGTGCTCCAGGGTGGATGTACGCAGGGCCCGGCTCTGCGCGATCTTCTCCTGGGCTGACCGGGCCAGATCGGCCAGCAGACGGGAGCTGTCCCGCTCCTCGGACTCAATGAAGGGGTAGAGGAAGCTGGTGGGCTCGCTACTCACGGGCGCGGCTCATCAGTGCAGGTCCGCCAGCGAGGTCAGGGCGACACCGGCATGGACCAGGAGGAGATCGCCCGGGGCCACTGGCGCCACCAGGGTGGCGTCGATGGTCTGGCGCCCCCCGTTCACCGTCACCTCCACCAGCCCGTCGTCGTGCACCGCCCGCACCTCGGCCACCCGTCCCTCATCCGAACAGGTGATGCAGACCTCGTCGGTGCACACCGGCTCCGCCTCGAGGAGGCCGGGATGCTCGAACACCACGTGGGTCAACTCCCACAGCAGGTGGTACAGCAGCACCATGTCGCCCGAGCGCGCCGCCAGCGCCGGCCCGGCTCCCTCCAGCCATACGACGTGTTCAGCCCGCCCACTGGCCGGCCGGGGGCCGGCGCCGAGCCAGACCCGGGTCAATCCCCACGCTTCGGCCCGACCCAACAGGTCGGTCGTGGCCGGATCGTCGGCCGAGCTCACGGCCAGCAGCACGTCGCCCGGGCGGGCCAGCAGCCGCACGGCGGTGACGATGTCGACCCCTTCGACGTTGACCGCCGGCAACGCCTTCTTGCCCACGATCACAGGGTGGACGAACTCGACGGCCACGTGACGGCCGTGCGCCGGCCACTCGGCGGCCACGCACCACATGGTCGCACCGGCGGCGAAGCGACGGGCCAACGTGAGGGCGGCCGTGGCCAGATCCTCGGCCGGCCCACCTTCGAGCGTGCGGGGGGTGTCCACCACCGCCATCATGCCGCTCCGCCACGGGCGCCGCCGGCGCCGGCCACGACCGCTTGCCCGAGCGCCAACCCGCCGTCGTTGGTCGGCACCAGGCGATGGGTCAGCACGCCGAAGCCGCGGGCCGACAGCGCAGCCCGGGCCAGTCGCACCAGCAGCGCATTCTGGAAGACCCCGCCGCTCAGGGCCACCTGGTTGACCGCCGTTGCTTGACGCACCAGATCGGCGCACCGGGCCACCAGGTCGGCCACCGCGACGTGGAACCCGGCCGCCACCGCGCCCACCGGGCAGTCCCGGCGGAGGTCCTCGATCATGGCCGACAGGACCGGGGCCGGGTCGATCTGGTCGCCGTCGAGGCCGAACCGGTACGGCCGAGCCTGGGACAGGTGGGCGGCGGCGATCCATTCCAGCTCAATGGCGGCCTGCGCCTCGTACGAGGTGAGGTGGCGCACGCCGAGCAGTGAACTCACGGCGTCGAAGAGACGACCCATGCTCGAGGTGGGCACGCAGTGGACCTCGCGCTCGAGCTGGCGCCGCAGCACCGCCAACTCGGCCGTCGGGGTCGCCCGGACGGGCGCCAGGTCGCTGCCCCACTCGATCCCGGCGGCGAACAGGTGGGCCAGCGCTGCGCGGTAGGGCTTGCGGATGGTGGCATCGCCGCCGGGCAGCGGGACGTAGCGCAGGTGGGCCGACCGCTCGAACCCCTGGTAGCCGGCCAGGAGGACCTCGCCCCCCCAGATGGCGCCGTCGGTGCCGTACCCGGTGCCGTCGAAGGCGAAGCCGATCACCCGCGCTCCGGCCGGCACCTCGTGTTCGGCCATGACGGCGGCAATGTGGGCGTGATGATGCTGCACCAGGTCGACCGGACGGCCCGAACGCTCGTCCGCCCAGCGCCGGGTCTGATAGCCCGGATGGGCGTCGGCCGCGACCCGGCGAGGATGGACCTGGTACATCTGGTCGAACTGGACGGTCGAGCGGGCGAACGCCGTCAACGTCTCCAGGCTGCCCATGTCGCCGATGTGCTGGCTCATCCAGGCATCGTGACCCTTGGCCAGGCAGAAGGTGTTCTTGAGCTCTCCGCCCATGGCCAGCGTGGGCCTGACCGCCACGGGCAGCCGGACCGGTAACGGCGCGTAGCCCCGGGAGCGGCGGATGGGTATCTCCTCGCCGTCGTCCACCCGGACCACGGAGTCATCGCACGGCACGTGAATGGGGCGGTCGTGGACCAGCCACGCATCAGCGATCCGGCCCAGGCGCTCCCGGGCGTCGGCATCGTCGTAACAGATGGGCTCATCGGTCAGGTTGCCGCTGGTCATCACCAGCAGGCTGGGCGCCGGTCCGGCGGCGCCCGGGACGGGATGGAACAGCAGATGGTGCAGCGGGGTGTAGGGCAGGAGCAGCCCGATCTGGGGGTGGCCCGGCGCCACCTGGTCGGCCAACGGTCCGCCGCGGCGCCGGCCCAGCAGGACGATGGGCCGGGCCGGGCCGGACAGGAGCGCCGCTTCCCGGGCGTCGATCTCGGCCACGGTGTGGGCCACGCCCAGGTCGCGCACCATGACGGCCAACGGCTTGTCCACCCGCTGCTTACGCGAGCGCAGGGTGGCCACGGCCTGGTCCGAGGTGGCGTCACAGGCCAGGTGGTAGCCACCCAGCCCCTTGATGGCCACGACCTCGCCCCGGGCGAGCGCCTGCTGGGCCGCCGCCATGGCGTTGTCGGTGCCGCCGGCGACCGCGCCCGTCGCCCCCTCGAACCACACCCGGGGGCCGCAGTGGGCGCAGGCCACCGGCTGGGCGTGGAACCGGCGGTCGGCCGGGTCGTCGTACTCGGCCCGGCACGCCGGGCAGAGGGCGAACCCGGCCATGGTCGTGTTGGGGCGGTCGTAGGGGAGGCGAATGGTGATGGTGAACCGGGGACCGCAGTTGGTGCAGTTGATGAAGGGGTAGCGGGCACGGCGATCGCCCGGATCGAACATCTCGGCCAGACAGTCCCCGCACACCGCCACGTCGGGGGAGACGAACGTCCCGACCGGGCCGGCGGCGCGGCTCTCAACGATGTGGAAGCCCTGCTCGTGCTGGACCGCGGCCCCGCGGCTGCGAACGTTGAAGATCCGGGCCAGTGGCGGTGCGTCGCGCACCAAGCGGGTCTCGAACAACTCGACGACCGGACGAACCCCTTCGACCTCCATGAACACACCCTCGCTGTCGTTGCCCACGTGCCCGGCCAGGCTGAGTTCGGTGGCCAGCCGCTGCACGAAGGGCCGGAAGCCGACACCCTGGACGACGCCGACCACCCGGATCCGGTGTCGCCGCACCGCAGCCGAGGTGGTCAGCGTGGTCACGCGCTCTGCTTGCTGCGCCGTCCCAGGGTCACCGCGGCTTCGCGGTGCATCCGCCCGAAGTTGTAGTACGCCGCGCAGGCTCCTTCCGAGGAGACCATGCAGGTTCCGATGGGGGTTTCGGGCGTGCAGGCGGTGCCGAACACTTTGCACTCCCAGGGCTTGATGACCCCCTTGAGTACCTCACCGCACTGACAGGCCTTGGGATCCGCCACCCGCACCCCGGGAATCTCGTAAATCAGCTCGGCGTCAAATTCAGCGAACTCCGGCCGCAGCTTGAGACCGCTCTGGGAAATGAAGCCGAGGCCGCGCCACTCGAAATGGGGCCGCAGCTCGAAGACCTGGCCCAGGACCTGCAGGGCCCGGGGGTTCCCGTCCTCGCGGACGACCCGCGCGTACTGGTTCTCGACTTCGCAGCGGCCTTCCCGGATCTGGGTCAGCAGCATGGCGATGGCGTGCAGGATGTCGAGTGGTTCGAAGCCGGCTGTGACCAGGGGCAGGCCGTACTCGGCCGGGACGAACCGGTAGGGCCGCTGGCCCACCACGGTGGAGACATGGCCCGGCCCGAGAAAGCCGTTCAGGCGCAGGTCGGGCGATTCGAGGATGGCTTTGAGCGGCGGCACGATGGTCACGTGGTTGGAGAACACGCTGAAGTTGCTGACCCCTTTGGCCTGGGCCGCCAGCAGGGTCAGCGCGGTCGACGGCGCGGTGGTCTCGAAGCCCACGGCGAAGAACACCACCCGGCGCTCCGGGTTGTCCACCGCGATCTTTAGGGCGTCGAGTGGTGAGTAGACGAAGCGGACATCAGCCCCCTCCGCCTTGGCCTTGAGCAGGTTGCCGTCGCTGCCCGGCACCCGCATCATGTCGCCGAATGAGGTGAAGATGACCCCGGGCACTTTGGCCACGGCGATGGCGTCGTCCACCCGCCCCATCGGGATGACGCAGACCGGGCAGCCGGGCCCGTGCACCAACTCCACGGAGGCCGGTAGGACGTGCTCAATGCCGTGCCGGTAGATGGTGTGGGTGTGCCCGCCGCACACCTCCATGAACTTGAATGCATCGTCCCCGGCCAAAGCCGTGATCTGCGCCACCAGGGCGCGGGCCGCCGTCGGGTCCCTGTACTCGTCGACGAATCGCATGTGCCCCCTTATGCCGCTGACTCGAGCTTGTCGTGCTGGTCGCTGATCCCGAGGACGCCGGCGATGAGCTCGCCCCGTCGGCCCAGGAGGTCCCGGGCGAGTGACAAGCCACCCGAGACGAGATCTCTCACCTCTTCCGAAGCCACAATGGTCTTCCAGGCCTCCTCGAGCTCGGGCCAGGCGTCTGCTCCGGCCCGACTACCCAGGGCGTAGCCGACCATCACTCCGATGACTACTCCCATCTCATCCTCCTTACCTACTGCTACCTACTGCTGTCCTGGGTATTGCTCTCACTCGAAATTCTCGTCGACCAGAACGCCTCGAGCTCATCGTCATAGGCCTGGCCCATCAACTGCAACGAGGCCAGAGCCAGGGCCGCCTCTTCCTCGTCGATCTTCGACATGGCGAAGCCGACGTGGATGAGCACCCAATCGCCTACTTCGAGGTTCTCGTCCTCCAGCAAGCCGATGTTGATGATCCGGGTCACACCCGATACGTCAACCCGAGCCAGGTGCTCGTGTACGTCGGAGAACTCCTTGACCTGTCCCGGTATCCCTAGACACATGTTGATTACGCTCCGGACTCTCGTACCGCGAATATCTCGACCCGTATGTCCACCTCGGGCTCCACCTTCAGCATCAGCATGCGCGGTGGCTCCATGCCGAACTTCCGGATGTCGAAGCGGGACTGCCCACCCAGCTGGATCGTCTGGTCGTCGACACTGCTGATGTTCATCAGGTCCTCATGAGGGCAGGTGACGCCGCGGAACGTGATGTCGCCGGCCACCTTGTACGTTCCCACTTCGTCGGACTTCTCAATCGTGCCCAACACCCCGGTGATGGTGGGGAAGCGCCGGGCGTCAATGCGCTTGGCCAGCTCCCGGTCCTCCATGCGGTTGCCGGACTTGAGCCGGTCGACCGACAGGGTGAGCTGCCCCGACGTGAGCGCGGAGAGGTCCACGCCCCCCTCACCGGAAAGGTCCAGGTCGACGTAGCCCTCCAGCCCATCGGTGGTGGAGTGGATGGGATGGACGTTTGAGCGGGCGTCGATCCACACATGCGAACGCTCGGGCGCGATTACGTAACGGGACACACCGCTACATCTTCCTCATCCTGAGGTAGCGCGCGATGTCGGGCAGGGAGCTGATGGTCAGCACCAGGCCGATCAGGATCCCGAGCGCAATGATCCCCAGGAATACGAAGCCAACAATGTTCATCTACATCTCCCTCATCTTTAGGTACCGCGCAATGTCGGGAAGTGACTTGATGACCAGGCCGGCAATGGCGGCAAGAACGAGTGAGGCGACGAAACGACGGATCATGAACGGGACCCCTTTCCTGCGGGTTGGATGATTTCGGATACGACCTGGCAGCACAGCTCCACCGCGTCATCGACGGCCGCCGCCACGGCCGGGGTGAGGCCCATGCCATCTTGGAGGTCGGCCGGCTGGCAGCCGACGATGAGGACCTTCTCGACCGACCCGCCCAGGTTGGCCAGGGTGGCCAGCACCACGTCGGGACTCATGGTGTGGGCGTCAACCACCGGAGCCATCTGGTTGCCGCCCGTTCCCTCGGGCCGCTCGGGTTCAATCAGGGCCAGGGTGCCGGCCGGCTCACCCATGGGCACGGCGTCAATGAGGAGCAGCCCGTCGTAGCCCTCCAGGAGTTCGTAGGCCAGGTGGAGTCCCCGGATGCCGAAGTCCTCCACCCGCACCCCGGGGGGGAGTATCCGCCCGGCCAGGCGCTGGGCCACCTCGACGCCGAAGGCGTCGTCGGTCTGGAAGATATTGCCGATACCGGCCACCAGCACGCCCCGGCTCATCTGGCCTGATCCTGTTCCACCAGTGGCTGCACCTCGTCGGGATGGAAGAAGAGGTAGCGGCCCTGCCACATGAGTTCCTCCGTGGCCGGATCGTCGTCGACGGTGACGGCGACGTGCTGGTCACCGTCGACATCGGTGAAGACGCCGGCCACGGTGGCGGCCATGCCGACCAGGAAGATGTCGTGGGCGTCCGCCCGGTGTGACGGCTGCAGGCGCACCGCGCTGCCTTTGGTGATCTCCACCCCGGACACCCACACCGACTCGGTCCAGGGGTCGAACGAGGCGTCGACTTCGGGGTCCCACCAGGGAGCGACGTTGGGCTCGTCGGCCGGGTCGACCCCGTCGCCGAACGTGGGGACCGTGAAGCTGGGCAACGTGGGGACCGTGGGAACCGCCGCGCCGCTGGAGGGCTCGACCGGCCGCATCTGCCCGTGCAGCTGGCTCAGCGTCTCGGCCGTCATGTCGTCGCAGCGGTCGATGATGGCCGCCGCTCGGGGGTCCGTGCCGCGAGCCTCGGACTTCTCCTGGTCGGTCAGGGTCATCACCCGCAGGGCCAGGATCTCGTCGATCTCCAGGGAGTCGTAAAGGTCACCCGGGCTCTGCTGGGCCACCTCGGGGTGGTCGTAGAGGATGATGGGCGAGGCCAGCACGACGTCGTCGCCGCCGATGAGCACCGGGTAGGCCCCGTCGCTGTGGCAGGCACCGACCACCGACGCGGCTGCGTCGGGCGGGTCCAGTAAGGAGACGAATGTCCCGTCGTCGACGGCCAGCATGGTGTGCACGGCGATCAGGCTCTGCCCCATGGCGTCGTCGCGGTGCGTCCCGCCGCCCGACCAGGTTGTGGTGTTCTCCACCGCGACCGTGACCAACAGGTAGGGCAGCGCCGCATCGGGGCGCCGGCAGCCGACCCGGACCACCCCTTGGACGGGCTGGCGTTGGCGCACGAAGCGGCCCACCACCGAGCCGTCAGCGGATCGGATCGGCTCGGTCTCGGTGCCCCCGGCCATGGTGAAGGGTTCGCTGTCGTCGGCCCCGCCTGGCCCGCCAGTGGCGCGTAGCGACCGCGGCGCCAGGTCGATGACCCGCTCCACTGCCTCGTCCCAGTCGACGTGGAGGGTGCCGTCGATCTCGAGGTACTCCAGCGGGGCAAAGCCGCCGCCTTCGACGGGGCCCTCGATGCTGCGGTGCTGGGCTTGCAGGCAGCGGATGCGCACGGAGAGCCGGGGAGCGGCGCCGGGGTCGACCAGGCACTCGGTGCGCATCGACCAGCGCTCGGAGCCCTCGGCCTCGCTGAAGAGCCGCGGGGTTAGCACCCCCCACTGGAAGCGGACCTGGTTCTTCCGCGACGACGCCCGGTAGGGGTAGAGCACGTAACCCTCGTAGAGGACGGCGTCGGCCACGGCTCGTGCCGTCTCGAAGCGGTCAGCCAACGGAGTCACGTCGCTCACGGTCCGTCCTCACCGGCTTCCTTGAGCAGCTGCTCGAAGGCCTGGTCCCAGGTGGGCAGGCCGCGGTAGGCCCGGAAGCGCTGCAGCGAGTCCAGGGTGTCGCGCTGCACCCGGATCCAGCCGCTGTTGGGGTAGTAGAGGTCCATCATGCCGCGCCACACCGACACCGGCAGCTTGTAGGACGCCTCGGCCGACCACGAGAGCGGCTCGGCCGAGAACCCCGTCTCGCCCCGGGTGTAGACGGTGCCCGAGAAGAGCAGGATCAGTGGGATCTCGCCGTCGCCCAACGCGTGCAGGTACTTCGCCCCGGCCACATCGAAGTCGTAGGTGCACTCGACCGGGAGGTCGAACTCGGTGCTGCCGTCGAACTTGCCGATGGTGGTCGACACGTGCGTCCACAGGAACGGGCGCAGCGAGTCACCCCACTGCGGCGTGTCGCCGAACATCTCGTAGAGGCGCTCCTCCTCCTCGGCCGAGTAGCGGCGCTTCTGGGGCTCGATCCGGATCTGGCAGCGCAGGGCCAGCGCATGGATGCTGAACCCGTCAGCCTCCTCGGCCCGGATGCGCACCATGAGGGTGGGCACGGCGGCGTGGGGCTCCGGCCGTGACCCGACGACCTCGAAGGCGAGGTTGGTCATTGTGCCCTCGTTCGCACGCCCTCGAAGAAGGAGTCCAGCTTGGCGTTGGCCTCCCGGCCGCCGTCGAAGCCGCGCCAGAGCCGGCGCAGGTGGCCCACCAGCTCGTAACAGGCGTCAATGGGCACGATGTAGCACTCCGTGCCGCCGCCCTTGGGCTTGGCCCGGACCAGGAAGGCCTCCACGTCGGGTTGCAGGCCGGCCAGTTGCGGGTTGGCCTGCGTCACCTCGGCCCAGGTGTCGAGAGGCAGCTCGGATTCGGTGGCCCCCGCCGGTCCCGGGTAGAAGGCGGCCACCCGGCCCAGCGAGGAGTTGAGGAAGAAGAAGGCCACGCTGACCGGTATCTGCAGGTTGTCCCACTGCTCGGGCGACAGCTCGAAGTCGGGGAAGGCCAGGTAGCGCTCCGGAACGGACCTGAAGTGGGCCCCGCCCGCGCCCTCGGACACGAAGAGGAGGTAGCAGCCCCGGCAGGCGCACATGAGGTTGCGCGCCTCCAGGTCGACCAGGTGCCCGTGCTCATCGGCGATCGGCTCGGCGCACAGCTCACAGACCTCGCCGGCCCGCGGGATGTCGCGGGGTCGGGTCTCCCGTATCCGCTGCAGCACGGCGAGCGGATCGCTCACCCTCCGGCCACCTCCGCCGGGCACTCCTCGTACATCGGCTTGGTGCTGAGCGATACCGGCACGCTCACCGCCGGCTTGGTCGGCTCCTCCACCACGATCCGGGTGATCTCGGGTGCCGCCTCCACAATGGCCACCTCGACCGCGCCGGCCAAGGTGCTGGCCGAGGAGGGACAGCCGTCGCAGCTGCCCAGCAGGCGCAGCTTGACCGCGCCCAGCGCCTCATCGATCCCGAGCAGCTCGACGTCCCCGCCGTGCTGGGCCAGGAACGGCCGCACCGAGACCAGGGCCGACTCAATCCGGTTGTCCAGTGATTCGGGGTGGAGGCCCTGGACCAGCAGGAGGCTGGCCACCAGCTCGTCTTCGACGAAGGCCGCAATCAGGCCGGGCGCGTGCTCCTGGGCCAGTTCCACGGCCCGGGCGAAGCCCGCTCCGTAGAGCTCTGACACCAGGCGCAGCAGCTCCTCGGCCAGGTTGATGGTGCGCGGATCGGCGGTCGAATGCAGCTCTTCTAGTGCCTGCTCAATCCGATCGCCGGTCGCCCGGAGGTTCTGTGGCTCAGGCATCTCTCCCCGGTGCTCAGAAGGCCAGGTCGTCGGGATTGGCCACCTGTGAGGGTGAGTGCATCTTCTTGAGCACCTTGCCCTTACCGAGGTACATGTGCACCCCGCAGGGCAGGCACGGGTCGAAGCTGCGCACCGCCCGCATGATGTCGATGCCCTTGAAGTTCTCCCGGGAGTTCTCCTCGAAGATCGGCGTGTTCTGCACGGCGTCCTCGTAGGGGCCGGGCGTCCCGAAGGAGTCCCGCGGGTTGGCGTTCCACGGGGTCGGTGGGTAGGGGTGGTAGTTGGCGATCTTGCCGCCCTTGATCACCATGTGGTGGGACAGCACACCGCGCACCGCTTCGGTGAAGCCGCAGCCGATACCTTCGTCAGGCACGTTGAAAGGCTCCCACGTCTTGGTCTTGCCCGCTCGGACGTCCTTGAGCGCCAGCTCAATGAAGTCGAGGGCGGCCGCGGCGGCGTAGGCCTGGAAGTAGGTCCGGGCCCGGTCCCGCTCAATGGCGTTGGACCACTGGGGCACCTTCCACTCGAAGTCCACCGGGCCCTTGAGCGCCGTCTTGGGCAGGTGGATCTTCACGCTGGTCCCGGTGGCCTGCAGGTGGTCGGTGTTGACCAGTCCCGACAGGGCGGTCGACCACAAGCGGGCGATGGGGCCGCCGCCGGTGTCGAGGGCCAGGTGGTCCTTGCCGTCGAACCAGCGTGGCGACATGACCCAGCTGTAGTTGCCGTCGAAGTCCCGCTTCTGGGGCTGGGGGTTGGTGTGCTGGTTCCAGGGGTGCCGGCGGTCGACCGGATTGCCCAGGGGGTCCTTGGTGACGAACATCTCCTGGTCTTCCCAGTCGTCGTAGAACGAGTGGCCCAGCAGGATCCGGATGCCCAGGTTGATCTCCACCAGGTCGTTGGTGACCAGCTTGCCGTCGACCACGATGCCCGGGGTGACGCCCATGGCCCGGCCCCACTTGGTCATGTCCTTGTACTCGAAGTTGCACACGTCGGGGTCCTGGAAGGCGCCCCAGCAGTTGAGCAGGATGCGGCGCCGGCCCACCTCTTCGTACCCGGGCAGCGCCTGGTACCAGAAGTCGAAGAGGTCGTCGTGCAACGGCACCACCCGCTTCATGAACTCCACGTAGCGCATGAGCCGGGTGTAGTAGTCGGTGAAGAGCTGGATGGTGGCCGTCGTGCCGACGCCGCCGGGGTAGAGCGTGGAGGGGTGCACGTGGCGACCCTCCATCAGGCAGAACATCTCCCGGGTGTAGCGGCTGACCTGGAGTGCCTCGCGGTAGAAGTCGCCCGAGAACGGGTTGAGCGCCCGCATGATGTCGCCGATCGTCTTGTACCCGTGCTCCGCCGCGTGCGGGGCCTCGGTGCGGTTGGCCTGCTCCAGCACACCCGGGTTGGTCTCGGCCACCATCTTCTCGCAGAAGTCCACGCCGACCAGGTTCTCCTGGAAGATGTTGTGGTCGAACATGTACTCGGCCGCCTCGCCCAGGTTGACGATCTGCTCGCCGAGCGCCGGCGGCTTGACCCCGTAGGCCATGTTCTGGGCGTAGCACGAACACGTGGCGTGGTTGTCGCCGCAGATTCCGCAGATCCGGCTGGTGATGAAGTGGGCGTCGCGGGGGTCCTTGCCCTTCATGAAGATGCTGTACCCCCGGAAGATGGACGAGGTGCTGTGGCACTCGGCCACCTTGCCCTTGCCGAAGTCGATCTTGGTGTAGATGCCCAGGCTGCCCACGATCCGGGTGATCGGGTCCCAGGCCATCTCCACCAGGCCGTTTTCGTCATCGGTGAACTTCTTGGTGGGCATGGTCCTACCTCCAGATCTTCTTGTAGCCGGTGGACAGGTCGCTGCCCGGGGTGCGCCACTTCGGCTCGTCATCGAGCGTGTGGGCCGTTATTTTGCGGAGCCCTCTGATGGCCCCGCCGTACAGGCCGCTGGCCATGGTCGAGACCCGGGCGCCGGGTGGCTCGTCCATGAACGGCATGAACTTGTCCGGGAAGCCGGGCATGGTGCAGCCGATGCAGATGCCGCCGACGTTGGGGCAACCGCCGACGCCGTTAATCCACCCCCGCTTGGGCACGTTGCATTTGACGACCGGCCCCCAGCAGCCGAGTTTGACGATGCACTTGGGCGATCCGTACTCGGTGGCGAAGTCACCCTGCTCGTAGTAACCCGCCCGGTCGCACCCTTCGTGCACCGTGGCCCCGAAGAGCCACTGCGGCCGCAGCGCGTCGTCGAGGGGGATCATGGGAGCCTGCCCGGTGGCCTGGTAGAGCAGGTAGAGGATGGTCTCGGACAGGTTGTCGGGGTGGGTGGGGCAGCCGGGCACGCACACGATGGGGATGCCCGCCTTGGACTTCCAGTTCCAGCCCAGGTAGTCGGGGACGCCCATGGCGCCCGTCGGGTTGCCGGCCATGGCGTGGATCCCGCCGTAGCAGGCGCAGGTGCCGGCGCACAGCACGACCAGCGCTTTGGGGGCCAGTCGGTCCAGCCACTCGCTGGTGGTCATGGGCTGGTCGGTGTCGGGGTTGTTCCCGAAGCCGCACCAGTAGCCCTCTTTCTTTATCGCCTCGTTGGGGATCGACCCCTCCACCACCAAGACGAACGGCTCGAGCTCACCCCGGTCGGCCTTGAAGAACCACTCGAGGAAGTCGTCCTGGCCCCCGTTGGGTCCGCACTCGAAGTCGATCAACGGCCAGTGCACCGCGATCTTCGGGAGCCCCGGCAGGGCACCTAGCGCGATCTCCTCAATGCTCGGTTGGGTCGCCGCGGTCAGGGCGACCGAGTCACCGTCGCAGCTCAGACCGGCGTTGATCCAAAGGACATGGACGACAGCTTCGTCAGCTGGAGCTTCGGTTACCGTCAAGGAACCCTCCCCCCATGAAAGGGCCGCGCCGAGTTGTGCGGCCCTTGTAGTGATACCGCTGCTACGTGGGTGTGTAAATGAGTGTCTTTTGCACCCTCAAGGGTTGCTACCCATCCCAAACGCGATTGACACCCCCTAAGGCCCAGGCAAGGATGAATTTCGGCCATGGACAACAGCACGCCAACCGCCGCCGCCGGTGAAGGGGCGTCGCGGTTCGAACTGGCGCCGCCTCGGCGGTTCATCCTGCCCGCCATCCTTTTGCTGCTGTCCGAGCACCCCGGCTACGGCTACGGCCTGGTGCCCCGCCTCAGGGAATTCCACTTCGGCCACGTCGACCGGCCGGCCGTGTACCGGGCGCTTTCCCAGCTTGAGCAGGACGGGCTGGTCGAGGCCTCCTCGCAGAGCCCCACCGCGGGCACGGCCCGCCGGGTCTACGCCGTCACCCCGTTGGGTGAGCGTGTCCTGCGGGTGTGGATGGGCGTCATCAAGGAGGAGCACGACTACCTGGGCCAGGCGCTGCGCCGCTACCAGGCCACCGGGACCAGCGACGCCGTCCTGGCCGAAGTCGAGGGTGGCTGGTCGTCCGCCCTCGGCGCCGGGTGGTCGCCCGTCTCGTCCACGTCGGCGGGCCGGCGCCGCCTGATGCCGGTCGAGGCCGACCCCGCTGAACCGGGCGGGCCGCTCGGTCCCGTCGGTGACAACCCGTTGCGACTGGGACAGTTCCGCCTGGTGCCGGATCGGTCAGCCGTGCTGATTGAGGTGCGCTCAACCGTCGGTCCCCTGAGCTTCGGGACCATCGGTATCACCGGCTCCATCCAAGCGGCCCTGGCGGACGGGATACTGCAGACCGGCGTGGCGCCCACCGGATGCCTCACCATCGACGTGTCGGGCCTCAACTCGGGCAACAAGCTTTACGACGCCGAGCTCCTGCGCCGCATTGATGCCCGCCGTTTCCCGACGGCCAAAGTCGAACTACGGCAGTGTTCGGCCAGCGGCTCCGGGAGCCGTTACCGCCTGGCCGGGGAGCTGACGTTCCACGGGGTCACCCGCCCGGCCGAGGGCAGCGTCAACGTGGAGGCCATCTCCCAGCGCCGTCTGGTTATCACCGGCGAGCAGGTGTTTGACATCCGGGAGTTCGCCATTCCGTCGCCCACAGTCCTCATGCTGCGTATCTACCCTGACGTGCGGGTCCGCCTGCATGCCGAAGCCGAATTGGAGGAGGTCGGATGAAGAACGTATTCCTCGCGCTGGTGGTGGGTTACGTGATCGGCGCCAAGACAGGTGGCAAGGAACTTGAGCAGTTGGGTGAGTCGATCACCGCGCTCTTGGGGACCGACGAGTTCGTCGACGTTGTGACCTCGGCCCGGGCCCAGGTGGGCAGCACCTTGCGTGAGTTGGCCTCCATGGTCGACGGCGACCGGCATCTGAGCGAGGTGGGGGGCGACCTGGTGGCGCGGGTCAGGAGCCTGGTCGCCACCGATTAGTCAGTTCGCTTATCGATTGACGGTGGCGGTGATGCTCCGCGCAGGATCCTGGCCGATGCCGCGCAGCCCGACCGCCGTCCCGTCCGACCCGAAGGTTGGTTGCGCCCTGACCTGCACCGTGCGGACCTGATCGTCGGGAGTGTTCACCCGGTATTCGAATTCGAAGGGTCGCCCCGACCGCACCGATTCCACCATGGCCGTGCGGACGTCCGCGCGGTCCGAAGGGTGGATCAGCCCGAGATACGACTCGAAGGTGCCGTCGAACTCCAGCGGGTCGACCTGGTGGATCTGGTGGAACTCGGTGCTCCACTGCACCGCTCCTGTCCGTAGGTCCCATAGCCAGCTCCCGATGTGCGCCAACGCCTCGCCCTCCCTCAGGCGGGCATCCACCTCGGCCAAGGTGGCCTGGGCCAGGCGTTGCTCGGTCACGTCGCGGGCGATGACGACAGACCCGACCGGCTCGCCAAACCCGTCGAGCACGGAGCACAGTGACAGGGACACCGGGAGGGGCATTCCGTCGGGCCGCAACATCTCGGTCTCGAATTGCCGGATGCGATCGCCGGCCAGCACGGCGGCGATAACGGCCTGGACCTCGTCGCACAGATGGTGCACGAAGAGGACATCAAGTGGACCGTCGAGCACCTCATCGCTCGGGCGACCGAAGAGCCGCTCGGCCGTGGCGCTCCAGCTGGTGATGTTCCCCTTGGCGTCGCACGTGAAGATGGCGTCATCGGACATTTCGACGACCGCGTTGAGCAGGACCTCGGAAGCAACACCGTTGGCGTTCACCGCTCTATGTGAATTGCCAGTTGCAACCATGTCTAAACCTGGTCCCGTCATCCCCTAAGGGCAGCGCGCGGTGGTCCCGTCACGCTGTAGCCACCATGGTAGAGGCCCGCGGTCGGCGACGCTTGGGAACTATCAACGGCGGTGTCAGCTCGACCGACCCTCTGAGTGGCGGTTTGGAGTAGAACGCAACCTCAGCGCGAAAGGGCCGGCTCCGCCGAGCAGGCGGCGCAGCGACCCAACATGGCGAAGTGGTGGGGGTCGATGGTGAACCCGAACTGCGCCTTGGCTGATTTGGCCAGCCCGCGGAAGAGGGTGTCAGGAGCCTCGATCATCTTTCCGCACTCCTCGCAGACAAAGTGGCCGTGGGCCGCGGCGGCGAGGTGGTAGGTGGCCGGACCGTGCCCGAGGTGGGCGTGGACGACCACACCGAGTCGTTCCAGTTCCTCCAGGTTTCGATAGATGGTGGAGAGGTGGATGTCGGGCGCTTTCTCCTGCACCTGCGCCGCCAGCCCCTCCGCCGTGTGGTGGGCCTGGGAGTCGAACAGGGCCCGGAGCAGTAGGCGGCGCGACGAGGTGACCCGACCCCCCTGTTTGCGCACCAGGTCCAGTACCCCTTCGACCGTGGTGGCGTCATCGGCGGCGTCGACGACGACGGGGCCCAAGGGTTTGCTCACCCTGGCATTCTATTCCTCCCTACCCGCAAAATCGGGCGTGGCCGGGCCGGCGGGCCGGGTCAGCCAGGTCGGCCCTCGGGGTCAAACGCACCCAGTTCCTTATTGCAAGCTCTTCGTATCTGTCTTACCATGACGACCACGTGACCGCCGCCTGGAGGCAGGACTGTTGGCCGATATCTCAATAGGTCCGGGGGAGTATCCGACTCGGTTCGAACGGATCCGTCGCAGCCTGACTCCTCAAGAATGGTCGCGGGTCGGCGGCATGGCGCTGGCCATCATCGCCCTGAACGTGGTCGGGTGGGGCCTCCTGGCCCATGCGGTCGGACACCACTACCACCTGAGCGGGAACAAGCTCTTCGGGGTGGGCACCGGCGTGCTGGCCTACACGCTCGGCATGCGCCACGCCTTTGACGCCGACCACATCGCGGCCATCGACAACACCACCCGCAAGCTGGTCAATGATGGCAAGCGTCCCCTCAGCGTGGGTTTCTTCTTCTCACTCGGGCACTCCACGGTGGTCTTCGTCCTGGCCGTCTTCTTGAACTTCGGCATTCGTGCCCTGGACTCCCAGGTCAGTCAGAGCTCCTCCGGTCTCCATCGGGCCACCAACGTCATCGGCACCTCGGTCTCGGGCACCTTCTTGTACCTCATCGCTTTCCTCAATCTGGTCGTGCTCATCTCGATCATCGGGGTGTACCGCGAGATGAAGGCGGGCCGCTTCGACGCCGACGAGCTGGAAAACCAGCTGAACAGGCGCGGGTTCATGAACCGGTTCCTGGGTGGCTACTCCAGGCGGATCGAGACGCCCTGGAAGATCTATCCGGTTGGCGTGCTCTTCGGGCTGGGCTTCGACACGGCTACCGAGGTGGCGCTCCTCGTCCTGGCCGGCACGGCGGTGGTGGGCGGGTTGCCCTTCTACGCCATTCTCTCGCTGCCCATCCTCTTCGCGGCCGGCATGACGCTTTTCGACACGCTGGACGGCTGCTTCATGAATTTCGCCTACGACTGGGCCTTTTCCAAGCCGATCCGCAAGGTGTTCTACAACCTCACCATCACCGGGCTCTCCGTGTTCGTGGCGTTCTTCATCGGCACCATCGAACTCCTGGCCCTCATCGGCCAGGAAGCCAACCTCAACACGCCCTTCTGGAACTTCTTCCAGCGTTTCAACATCAACACCGCCGGCTTCGTCATCGTGGGCTTGTTCGTGGTCACCTGGGCCGGGGCACTGCTCTACTGGCATCTGGGTCACGTCGAGGAGAAGTGGGATTCCAAAATGGCGCCCGAGCGGGCCCCAGAGGCGATCTCAAGCTGACCCGGTGACGAGCCGGCGCTGCCTCGGTATGCTCGTTTTTGGAATGGCACCCGGTGCATGAGCTCTCCGTATGCGATGCCATCGTCGGCACGACGATGAAGCACGCCCACGGCCGCCCGGTGACCCAGGTGACCGTGCGCATCGGGCACCTACGCCAGGTGGTCCCCGATGCCCTGCAGTTCGGTTGGGAGATCCTGACGGACAGCACCGACCTCAAGGGTTGCGCGCTGGTCATCGAACAGGTGCCGGCCACCGTGGCCTGCCAGGAGTGCGGCGCCGAGTCCACCCTGGACATGCCGATCCTGTGCTGCGGGTCGTGCGGCAGCTTCGAGGTGAAGCTCCTTAGCGGCGAGGAATTTCTGATCGTGTCCATGGACCTGGCGGAAGCGGTGACGTAGGCATGGGTCGCTTTCATCTCCACGCCGACGGCACCAGCCACCTCCACGAGCATGACCACGAGCACGACCACGAGCACGACCACGGGGGCGGCGAGGGCGACCACCGCCACGACGTGGGCGACCATACGGGCTACGTCGAGACTGGGACGCAGCGGGTCGACATCCTGGAGAACCTGCTTTCCGAGAACGATCGGGTGGCCGACGCCAACGCGGTGGATCTGGCCGCAGCCGGGGTGCGCGCCGTCAACCTGATGTCGTCACCGGGAGCCGGCAAGACCACGCTGCTCAAGCGGACGCTGCAGCAGATGGGGAGCTCGGTGCGCATCGGCATCCTGGAGGGCGATATCGCCACCAGCCTCGACGCCGACGAGTTGGAGGGGGCCGGAGCCACCGCCATCTCGGTGGTCAACACCAGCGCCGGCTTCGGGGGCGAGTGCCATCTCGACGCGGTGATGGTGCGCTCGGGCCTGACCAGGCTGCCGCTGGCCGACCTCGAGCTGCTCGTCATTGAGAACGTGGGCAACCTGGTCTGCCCGGCCGAGTTCCGGGTGGGGGAGCACGCCAAGGCCATGGTCTATGCCATCACCGAGGGCGAGGAGAAGCCGTTCAAGTATCCGGTCATGTTCCGGGCCGCCCAGGTGGTGGTGGTGAACAAGATCGACCTGCTCCCGCACCTCGACTTCGACCTGGACCTGTTCCTGGCCAACCTCAAGTCCGTGAACCCGGCAGCTGAGGTGATCCTGGCCAGTGCCCGCACCGGCGAAGGCGTCGCGGCCTGGTGTGACTGGTTGGTCGGCTAGGCCCCGGCCCGGCCGGCGCGCTCAGACCAGGTTGGGTGGCGTCCGCCCGGCCAGCACGTCAACCACGCCCTGGCAGGCCAGCCGGGCCATGCGGGTCCGGGTCTCGACCGTGGCGCTGCCGATGTGGGGTAGCAGGGTGATCCGAGGGGCGGTGAGCAGCCGGGGGTTAACGGAGGGCTCACCCTCGAAGACATCGAGGCCGGCGGCGTGCAGGGCGCCTGCTTCCAACGCGTCGACCAGTGCGTCCTCGTCAACGACCGGTCCCCGGGCCGTGTTGACCAGGACGGCGGTCGGTTTCATGAGAGCCAGTTCCGCCGCGCCGATGAGATGGTGGGTCGACTCGGTCAACGGGACGTGCAGGCTGACGATGTCGGCGCGAGCCAGCAGTTCGGCCAGGCTGGCCACGTAGCCGGGGAGGCTGGTGTCGGTCCGCGTGGTGTGCAGCACCTCCATGTCGAAGCCGGCCGCCCGCGCCGCCACGGCGCGGGCGATGCGCCCGTACCCCACCAGGCCGAGGGTGGCCCCGTTGACATCGCGGGCCAGGTGGGTGTTGAACCCCCAGCCGGTCCAGCGCCCGTGGCGCAGATCGTCCTCGGCCTGGGTGGTGTCGCGGGTGGCCGTCAGGATGAGCAGGAAGGCCAGGTCGGCCGTGGTCGCATCGAGCACGCCCGGGGTGTTGCAGATGGCGATGCCCAGCGCATGGGCGCCGTCCACGTCGATGTTGTCGTAACCCACAGCAGCGTTGGCCACCACCCGCAAGCGACCGGCCTGGCCGGCCTGGAGCACGGCGGCGTCGATGCGATCGGTGAGGAGGCACACGATGCCGTCGCAATCGGCGGCGCCGGCCCGCAGCTGTTCCGGCGTGAGCACCACGTCGTCGTCGGTGGCCACGATCTCGTGGCCCGCGTTGAGCAGTGGGTCCGTCCCGCCGGCGGTCAGGTGGCGGGTGACCAGGACGCGGGCCACCTAGTGGGTGGTGTAGTTGATCTCGCCCGCGCCCTTCACACCGATGGCGAAGCAGAAGCAGTGGATGGGGGCGTGGTCACTGATCGGGCGCAGGGAGTGCACCTTGTCCGGCGGAATGTAAACCAGGTCACCCTGGGTGATGTCCCGGTCCTCCCCGTCGATCGTCATGACACCCTTGCCGTTCATGACGTAATAGAACTCGTGGGTGGGGTGCGAGTGGGGGTCGACCAGGCCGCCCCCGGGCACCTCGAACTCGTTGACCAGTTCCAGGTAGCCGCCGTCGGTGATGTCCTTGAACTCGCGGGACTCGATCATCCACCACACCGGGACGGTGCCGTTGTGCTCGACGACCGGGGCTTTGGCCTCAATGCTGCGCACGTCCATTTCGATGCCCTCTCTCTGATTCTCTAAGCTGACTCTGGCGTCAGGTTAGACACCGGCGATCACACGGTGCACGATGGGTCCTCGATCGACCGACGGCAGAGCGGCCGGGCCAACCATGGGCCAGCCGACGATGGGAAGGATGGGTGTGACGCCAGAGCGACGCAAAGTCGGCCCCGAGCCGTTGTCGGAGGCCGGGTGGGCCCCGTTCGGTTGGCTCCCCGTGGCCGACACCGACCCCCGCGATGGCGAGCAACGGCTGACCTTCGCCTGGGACGACGCCCACGTCAACGTCATCGGGCACGCCCGGTCCGAGGTGCCCACCACCGCTGACGGCCTGCGCTGCCAGATGCTCTTCCGCCACGACAGCCACACCCAGACGATCATGTCGCTCAATGTGCCGGCCGTCATCGCGGTGGCCCCGGCCGATGTGACCTTCACCGCCCCGGCCGATGGTGACGCCATCCGGGTCTTCCGCCTGGAGCCGCTTGAGCCCCTCGTCCTGCACCGGGGCACGTGGCACTGGGGTCCTTTCCCGGTCGAAGCCGACGAAGTGCGCCTCTTCAACGTGCAGGGTCTCCGCTACGCCGAGGACAACGCCTGCGTGGACCTGGTGGCCCAGGGGTTGGACATCGACGTGGTGCTCTCGTAGTGGGGTCGACCGGTGGAGATTGACGAGACCGAGTTCATGTCGGGCACCGTCGGTGAGCTGGTGCAGGCCATCACGGCCCAGCCGGCTGAGCCGGGGCCGGACGGGCGCGAGACCTTCGTGACCACGAGCCCCGACTGGTGGCCGGGCGAGCGCACCTTCGGCGGGATGGTGGTGGCCCAAGCGCTGCATGCGGCCACCCGCACCGTGCCGCCCGGCCTGGACGTCCACTCCCTGCATGGGTACTTCCTGCGGCCATCGCAGCCGGGGATCCCGTCGACCCACCGGGTGGAAAGGGTGCGCGACGGACGGTCCTTCACCACCCGGGAGGTCATCACCGAGGTGGAGGGCAAGACCGTCTTCCGCATGACCTGCTCGTTCCACGTCCCCGAACCCGGTGACGAGTACCAGCTCCCGATGGCGACTGACATCCCGGGACCCAGCGCCGTCCCCGGATTCGAGGCCCCGTTCCCTTTTGACATCCGGGAGCTCGGGGCCACCACCCGGCGGGAGGACGGCAGCTATCTGTCCACGCGGCGCTGCTGGTTCCGTACCCGTGAGACGTTGCCCGACGACCCTGCCCTGCACGCCTGCGTGCTGGCGTACCTCTCCGATATGACCGGGGCTTCGTTCCGGCCCCACAGCCTCGGGACCTGGGGCACCCATACCGACGCCAGCCTGGACCATGCCTTGTGGTTCCACCGCCCGGCCCGGGCCGACGAGTGGAACATCTTCGACCTGCAGGCGCTGGTCAACGCCGGCGGTCGGGCCACCATCAGGGCCACCATGCACGGTGAGGACGGGTCACTGCACTTGAGCATGGCCCAGGAGCTGTTGATCCGGAAGCTGGAGGTGCCGATCACCTTCGAGGCGCCGCCCTGGCTGGAGCGGGAACGGCGCCGGCTGGTCGAAGGGGACGAAGAGGGGGAGACCGATGGGGCTGCTTGAGGGTCAGAAAGCAATCGTGACCGGTGGTGGCTCGGGCATCGGCCGGGCCACCTGCCGCCGCATGGCCGAAGAGGGGGCCCGGGTCGCCGTGCTTGACCTCGACGGCGATTCGGCCTCCATCGTGGCCAAGGAGATCGGCGGGGTGGGCTACGCCGCCGACGTGGCCGATCCCGACGGCCTGCGCCGGGTGGTCGACGCCGCCGTGGCCTCGCTCGGTGGGCTGACCATCCTCTACAACAACGCCGGGACGGCCGCCTTCAACCACTTACATGAGATAGAGCCAGCCGAGTGGGACCGGGTGCTGCGGGTCAACCTGACCGGGGTCTACGCCGGCTTCCGGGCCGCCATTCCTCATATGCGGGCGGGCGGTGGTGGCTCCATCGTCAGCACCGCCTCGATCAGCGGGACGCGGCCGGCCGCCGGTGAGGGCCCTTACGCTGCCTCGAAGGCCGCGGTGGCCGCCCTGACCGCGTCGGCCGCGCTGGAGTACGCCCCGTCGATCAGGGTCAACGCGGTGTCGCCCGGCATGATCCGCACCACCATGACAGCGCCCATGTTCGAGGTGTTCCCCGATCAGGTCGAGCGCTTCGAACGCGGCACGCCGGCCGGGCGGGTGGGGGAGCCCGAGGACATCGCCGATGTGGTGGTCTTCCTCTGTTCGGACCTGGCCCGCTTCGTCACCGGCCAGAACATCGTGGTCGACGGTGGGCTGACCTTGCACGGGTCGGGGGTCGACGGCATTTTCGAGAAGGTCTTCGGCCCGCACGCCCGGGACTGAGCCGGGCTCCCTTCAGGGGCTCCCGTCAGGGGCTCCCGTCGAAGAGGGCCCGGTAGACCATGGTCGTGACCGTGTCGATGGCCACGTCGTCCATCGGCTGCCCCACGAACTCCCGCAAGTAGTGGAAGCGGTCCAACATGGCCAGGACAGCCATGCCGGCGGCCTGGGAGTCCATGATGTGGCCCGAGGCGTCCGGCCCGATCTGCTGGGCCAGGGCCTGGGCCATGACGGTGTAGGTCTGGCGGATCACGTCAATCAGCTCGGGGTCGATCGTGGCCAGGTCCGTCCAGACCCGGAACAGGGGGGCGTAACGGATCCACAGGTCCGAGTAGGCGCTGATCCAACCCCGGACGTCCTCCCACTGGGGGGCGCCGCCTGACTCGGGGGAGCGGTTCAGCGCGTCGTAGAGGTGCTGGGCCTCCGTGGCCGCCTCGGTCACCAGGGCCCGGAGAAGGTCCTCCTTGTTGGAGAAGTAGAGGTAGAAGGTGCCGTGGGACGTCTGGGCGATCTCCACCACGTCGTTGACCCGGGTGGCGTGGTAGCCGCGCTTGTCGAAGGCCTCCATGGCGGCGTCGAGGAGCTTGCGCATGGTGCGCCGGCCCTGGCTGCGCAACACCCGCTTGCTCGCCGGTGCCCCTACGGCGTCGGCATCCCCGAAGGGCAGGCCGTTGGCCTGACCGCCGGCTGATTTGGCGGCGCCGGCGGGCGACTTCTTGCGCGTGGCCGTGGTCTTGGCCCGTGTCGGCGTGGCCGCTACGTCACGTTGGACTCGAGGCGACGCCATGTCCTGGGCATCGTAGTGCCCAGGCTGGTCGAAATGGCTAACCTGACACGGTGGTCAGGTTTGGGCGGAATCCAAAATGAGGCTGGAACAGGGAGTTTTCCCCATTGGCCACGTCGAGCCTCGAGGAAGATGACCAATCCAACCTCCATTGCAGCCGGGCCGACATTCGGTTCGCTCGGGGAAGCAATCGCCCAGAACGTGCGCCCCGGCGACTCGGTCCACGTCATGTTGGGCCACAGCCGTTGGACCGCCGGCGCCCGCGAGTTGGCCCGCCAATTCTGGGGCCAGGATCCGGGTTTCACCCTGGTGATGACCAGCCTGGGCGCCCTGGGCGCCCTCTTCTTCCGGGGCGGCCTGGTCAAGAAGGTGGTGACGGCGTACTCGGGGAACAGCTTCCCCACCTACCAGCCCAATCCGATCTTCCGCCAGGCCTACGAGTCGGGCCAGGTGGAGGTCGAGCACTGGTCCATCCTCACCTTGGCCCAGCGGATGGAAGCGGCCGCCCGCGGCCTGCCCGCCACCGTGACCGGCTCCCTGGCCGGGTCGTCCATGGCCGCCAACGACGGTTTCGCCGTCATCGACTCGCCCTTCGGGCCGCTCGGCCTCCTCTCTCCGCTGGCCCCCGACATCGCCCTCCTCCATGCCGCCGTGGCGGACCGCGAAGGGAACCTCGCCCTCTCCGAGCCCTTGCTGGAAGGGGTGTGGGGCGCCTGGGCGGCCCGTCGGGGCGTGGTGGCCACGGTGGAGAAGGTGGTCGACAACCTGCACGGCCTGGGGCACCGGGTGCGCATCCCGGCCCACCGGGTACTGGCCGTCGTGGAGGCTCCCTACGGGGCCCATCCGGGGGGGTGTTACGCGCCGGGTCTGCCCGTCAGCAGCTACGGGGAGGACATCGCGTTCTGGAGCCTGGCCGCCGAGGCCGCGGCCAAGGACACCTTCGACGACTTCGCCCAGGAGTGGGTCCTGGGGCCGGCCACCCACGAGGACTACTTGGCCCGCCTGGGCGCCGATCATCTGACCTGGCTGGAGGGGCGTTCCGATCCCACCTCCTGGCGGGCGGACGCCGCGGCGCAGCCGGTGCCCGACGACCCCGCCGTCACCAAGTGGGAGCAGGCGGCCGTCTTCGGGGCCCGGGAAGTGGAGCAAGTGGTGGCCGAAGTCGGGGCGGACGCCGTCCTGGCCGGTGCCGGCGTGGCCAACCTGTCGGCCTGGGTGGCCGTGGCCCGGGCCCGGGCGGCTGGGAGTCGGGTCACCCTCACCGCGGAGCTCGGCCTGTGGGGGTACGAGCCGACGCCGGCCGATCCCTACATCTTCAATCACCGGGTCTTCCCCGACACGCCTTACCTCTCCGACGCCTCGGCCGTCCTGGGCATGGTGATCGGTGGCCCCGGGACCAAGTCGGTGGGCTGTCTCGGCGCCGCCGAAGTCGACCGCACCGGTTGCCTCAACTCGACCGAGCTGGCCGGGGGCCGGTTCCTGGTCGGTTCGGGGGGCGCCAACGACGTGGCCAGCCGGGCCAACGCCTGCGTGGTCGTCACCCTGGCCCGGCCCGAACGGCTGCCCGAGACGGTGGCCTACGTGACGTCGCCCGGTCACAAAGTGGTCAGCGTGGTCACCGATCGCGGGGTGCTGCGCCGCCAGGACGGGACGCTGCGGGTGGCGGCGGTACCGGCGGGTGACGGGACGGTGGCCGAACGGACGCGGGCTCTGGTTGAGTCCTGCGGGTACGCGCCCGAGGTGGCCCGCACGGTGGAGGAGTTGGCGCCGGTCGCGGTGGGTGAGGTCACCGCGCTGCGTGAATTCGACCGTCAACGACTGTTCTTGAACTGAGACCGAAACATGAGCGAAGTGGGGAAGGGACGAAAAGTGATTCGTAAGGCGGACCGCTACAGTGACCGGCATCTCGGGGGAGATGCGACGAGCCAACAGAATGGGGACGGCAAGCACATGAGACACATCAGGGTTTTGCTCAAGGGTGCCATGGCCGGGGCGGTACTGTCCGCCGGTGTCATCACCACCATCGGCGGGTCGGCCGGCGCGGCGGCCAGCAGCGCCCCGGGCGTGACGGCGAACTCCATCACGGTGGGCACCATCTCCACCCAGAGTGGGCCCATCGCCTCCAACTTCTCCTCGCTGATCTACGGCGAGAAGGCCTACTTCGACTACATCAACGCCCAGGGCGGGGTGAACGGCCGCAAGATCGACTACAAGTACGCGCTCGATGACGGCGGGAACACGACCACGTTCAACCAGCTGGCCAGCACCCTGATCAACCAGGACCACGTTTTCGCCATCCCCGGCGTGGCCACCGCGTCCTTCGCCCCCAACTACTTCGTCGAGGCGAAGATCCCGACCTACGGCTATGACGTGACCAACAACTGGTCCGGCGCGCCCAACCTGTTCGCCGCCGGCGGGTCGGTCATCTACTACCCGGCCGAACCGCCCCAAGTGGCGTTCGTCATGAAGAAGATCCATGCCACCTCGGTCGCCGTCCTGGCCTACGGCATCGCCGCGTCGGCCAGCGCCTGCCAAGCGGCCGCCTTCGGTCTGGCCGCCGCCGGCTACAAGGTGAGCTACTCCGATCTCAACATCGGCTACCCCGGCTCGACCGTGGCCACCGACGTGCAACGGATTAAGTCATCCGGCGCGCAACTGGTCCTGAGCTGCATGGACGTGCTGGGCAACATCAACCTGGCCCGGGCCATTCAGCAGTACGGGCTCAAGATCGGCCAGCTCTGGTTGAACGGCAACGACCAGTCGACCCTGGATGCGAACAAGAGCTTGATGCAGGGCATCTACTTCGACATTCAACACGTGCCCTTCACCGCCTCCACCACGGCCTTCCCGGGGCTCAAGCTGTACCTGACCCAGATGAAGAAGTACGAGCCCAAGTACGTCTATGACGAGGTGGCCATGCAAGGGTGGGAGTCGGCCGCCCTCTTCGTCCAGGGTGTCAAAATGGCAGGGAACAACCTGACCCAGGCCAACGTCATCGCGCAGACCAACACGCTGACCGCGTTCACCGCTAACGGGTTGACGTCACCGGTCAACTGGAAATCGGCGGGACATTCCGGCCACAAGCCGCCGTACTGCTCGGCCTACATACAGGTCAAGGGCAGCAAGTACGTGCCGGCGTTGAACACCGGCAAGAACGTCTACAACTGCTTCGAGTCGATCGACGCCAAGAAGGGCCCAGTCTTCCCGCTGCCGCCGAATACGCCGGCCCCGGCCTGATCCCCAGCCGGCCGAGACGCGACGACGCATAGTCAGGAATGGAGCACTTCCTCGGGTTCGCCCTCCCCGGCATCCCTTACGGCTGCACCTATGCCATCGTGGCGGTCGGCCTTGTCCTGACCTACCAGGCCACCGGTGTCTTCAACTTTGCCTTCGGGGCCCAGGCCTACGCGGCGGCGTTCGTCTTCACGGTATTGACCCAGAACGAGCACTGGTCGGGCTTCCCGGCCTTCCTGGTCTCGGTAGTGGTGATGTCACCCTTGGTCGGGCTGGCCTTTGACCGGCTGCTCTTCCGCTTCATCCCCAATTCCAACTCGACCGCCAAGGTGGTGTGCGGGCTCAGTCTGCTCGTCGGGCTGCCGTCGCTCATGACGGTGATCTTCGGGTCGCTGAACCTCGACGCCACCGCCACCATCTTCCCGTTCTTCAACCCCAACGTCGTCTACTGGACCATCTTCCAGACTCCGATCAACGGCATCTACCTCTCCACCATTTCTGTCACCGTGGTGGTGCTGGTGGCGTTGACGGCGCTGCTGCGCTACACCAACCTGGGCCTCCAGATGCGGGGAGCGGTGGAGAGCCCCCGGCTGGTGCAGCTCGACGGGGTGAATGCCGAGGGCGTGGTCGCCGGGGCGTGGGTCATCTCCAGCTTCATGGCCGGCCTGGCCGGCGTGCTCCTGGCCCCCATTTACGGAGCGATCCAGTCCCAGAACTACGCGACGCTCATGGTGGCGGCCATCGCGGCGGCGGCCTGGGGACTCATGCGGTCCATACCGATCGCCACCGGGGTGGCGGTGCTCATCGGGGTGGTCAGCACGGTCTGCCAGGGCTACCTCCCCACCGGGGGCCTTCTCTTCTCGGCCGTTCTGCCCGGCTTGCCGTTCTTCGTCCTGGTCGCCGCCCTGCTCCTGCTGCCCGGGATGCGCACGCTCGACCAGAACCGGGACCCGTTGGCCACGGTCGACCCACCGCCGCTC
>DASZMA010000091.1:0-25430 GCA_035552095.1 Acidimicrobiales bacterium
GGGTACGTCATCGGCTGTGAGGTCGACGCGCGTTGACCGTCAACGGGAGCGAAGAGGACGATCTGCGAAGGATCTTCGACGCCCTGAGTGACGGAGGGACCATCAAGGCTCAGCTGGAGAAGATGTTCTGGGGCGACATCTTCGGTGCCCTCATCGACCGGTTCGGCATCGGGTGGCAGGTCAACATCTCGGCGAGCTGAAAGAACACATCGTGACGTATCAAGCTGCACCGTGGCCCAAGCAAGGACCTGCGTCGTACTTCCCTTCTATTGAGACCAAGTACGGCCGCTCTATCGGCGAATGGCAGAAGATCATCGCCGGCTGTGGACTCGAAAAACACGTGGCGATCGTTGGCTACCTGAAGTCGGAGTACAAGATGGGACACGGTCACGCCAACGCCCTTGTCGGGTCGCTTGCGGGAAACACCGCCACGACCTGAATCCCCTCGCCGCCAGGCAACAGCCCAATTGGGTCCCGATCCGTTCCGCCGAGGCGTGCTGGCTCTCAACTCCGACTAGCGGTGTGCCGCCCGTGGTGTCTCACTGCGTACCGCCCTGCCTTGCACGACGAATGAGTGGTTCGGGCAGCTCCTCTGTGGGCGTTGCCGATTCATTCGCCGGTGACCAGCGCGGCGACTGCGATCAGACGTTCCGACAGACTGTGCGGCGTGAGGCAGATGACACCGAATGGGGTCCAGCGGATCACCTCGGATCGGACACCGAGGGCCGGGACGGACGGACGGCAAGCCGATCGAATCGTTTGGTGGCTCCCCCTGGCCGTCCTCATCGGCCTGGCCGCATTGGAGGGCATCCGCCAAGGCGGCTTCTGGCCGGCTGACGCGCTGACGGTGGCCCTGGTCGCGCTGGCGCTCATCGTCGGGCAGATGGTCCGGGGGCAGGTGCCGCGCTCGTTGGTCTGGGCACTGGCCTCCCTGCTGACCTTGGCAGCCTGGTGGCTGGCTCGGGCCGGCCTGGCTGGCCACGTGAAAACGTTCCTCCCACTCGGCGCGTCCCTGCTGGGCTTCGCGGCGGCGTTGGTCGTGGTGCAACCCCTCCCAGCGGCCGGCCGGCGCTACGCCGCCATGGCGGTCGGTCTCCTCGGCGGGGCCGCCGCCACCATCGGCCTGGCCGGGGTCACCTTCCGCTGGCGCCCCATGGCCATCCCGGCCCAGGGGTTGTGGCGACTTTCCACGGTGCTGACCTACGCCGACGCGGCCGGCCTGCTTCTCGTGCTGGCGCTCCTGCTGGTGCTCGGCCTGGACGAGTCCTATTGGCTGTGGCGGGTGGTGGTGTTCGTCTGCCTGGCCGGCGCGATGGCGACTCAGAGCCGGGGCGCCGCCCTGGCTCTGGTGGCCGGGATGTTCCTGGTGCCGTGGTCGCGCTACCGGCGGATGGCGGTGCCTCTGGCGGCCGGGCTGGTCGCCGGCGTCATCACCGTGGCCACGTCAGCCCACCGCACGCCCAAACCGGCCGTGGCCGGAGCCATCGTCCTCTGCGGACTGGTCGCCGTCTGGTGGACGCCCCGTCTCACTCGCCGCCGCCAATCATTGCTCCGCTGGCGTCCGACGTTCACCGGGGCCCTGGTGCTGCTGGTCCTGGTCGCCGGCTCGGCCCTGGTATTGCGCAGCGACATCGGCCTCCGTGCCTTCGCCCCGAGCGACCACGATCGGGCGGTGGAATGGTCCGCCGCCGCCCACCAGTTCCTCTCTTCCCCCTGGACCGGCGTCGGTCCCGACCGGCTTCTCACCTTCCACACCGCCGACGGCACCTACGCCCACTTCGCCCACAACGAGTACCTACAAGTGTTGGCGGACGGCGGTCTCATCGGGGCCGGGCTGCTGCTGGCTGCCGCGCTGGCCCTGGCGTCGCGGGTGCGGCGCAGGGACGATCTCTCTTCCGCCGCTGTGGCCGCTCTGGTGGCGTTCGCCGTCGGTGGCCTCTTCGACTTCGACTGGCATCTGCCCGTGCTGGCCCTCCTCGCCGGCGCCATGGCCGGCCTGGCCATTCCGCAGCGAGTCGATCCCGGCGCCCGGCCCAGCGAGGTTCGGCCCAGCGAGGTTCGGCCCAGCCCTCCTTGAGGTGACATGTTGCTGCAACGATGCAGTAATGCCCGGACATCACACTCTCTGAGAGGCCGCACGGGCCTCCTAGGAGGGGAGTGGGCGCACAGTGCTGGCGGTGACGATGGCAGACATGAGGTTCCGGGCCCGCCAGTTCCTGATCGCCGTCTTCGGGGTGGGGTTGGTGCTCGCCCTGGCCCTCCTGCTGACGGGGCTGGCCGCCGGCTTCCGCTCCGAGGTGGTGGGCACGGTGAACGGTGTGGGAGCGACCACGTGGGTGCTGTCCGGGGCGGCCCAGGGCCGGGTCACCGCCTTCGCCGCCTTTCCCGAGCTCGAGGCGCTGGTGGTCCAGGGCGAGCCGGGGGTGCGCCAAGCCGCCCCCATGCTCCTGCTGCCCTTCCAGGTGGCCCATGTTGGGGGACAGGTCATGACGCTCAACCTGGCCGGCGTGGCCACCGGCCGTCTGGGCGACCCCGCCGTCGTGACCGGCCACCGACTGGGCGGCCCGTCCCAGATGGTCGTGGACGACCGCCTCCACGTCGCGCCGGGGACGGCGGTGACCCTGGGCGGTCGCACCTTTCACGTGGTGGGGACCGTCACCAATCGCTCGTTGGTCGGTGGGGTGCCCATGGCCTACCTGCCTCTGGCCAGTGCCCAGGCGGTGGCCACCGGTGGACAACCGCTCATCACGGCGGTGGTGACGGCAGGAGTCCCCCGGGTGCTGCCGGCCGGATTGGTGGCCCGCTCGCCGGACCAGGTGGTCACCGCCACCCTGGGCCAGTTGAAGGGCGCCGTCTCCACCATTGAGAACACCCGGTGGTTGATGTGGACGGTGGCCATGGTCATCGTGGCGTCACTGCTTTACGTCGCCGCGCTGGAGCGCAAGCGTGACTTCGCCGTCCTCAAAGCGCTGGGCTCGTCGTCGCGGGCCCTCTTCTTCAGCCTGGTGCTCGAGGCGGTCGTGGTCACCCTGCTGGCCACGGTCTTCGCCGAGCTGATCGTGAACCTGCTGGCCCCCCTGTTCTCCCAACCGGTCGACATGGACTTCGCCGCCTACGCTTCCCTGCCGGTGATCGCCGTCCTGGTGGGGGTCGTGGCCAGCTTTAGCGCGCTGCGCCGGGTGACCGGGGCCGACCCGGCCGGAGCGTTCGCATGAGCCATCAACTGCTGGTCAAAGACCTCACGGTGGAGTACGAGACCGGCGGGTACCTGATCAAGCCGCTGGATGGCCTCAGCTTCGAGGCCGAGGACGGGGAGATGGTGGTCCTGCTCGGGCCGTCGGGCTGCGGCAAGACGACCCTGCTCTCCTGCCTGGCCGGCCTGCTCACCCCCACCTCGGGGGAAGTGCGCTTCGGCGACACCGCGGTCAACGCCCTGCGGGGTGCCGACCTGGCCGCCTACCGGCGGCAGTCGGTCGGGGTGGTGTTCCAGGCGTTCAACCTCATCCCCAGCCTGACGGCGCGGGGCAATGTGGTGGTGCCGCTGCGCCTGGGCGGGGTGGGGCGGGGCCAGGCCCGGTTCCGGGCCGATGACCTGCTCGGGGTGGTCGGCCTGGCCGACCGGGCGCACCACCGGCCGGCCCAACTCTCCGGGGGCCAGCAGCAGCGGGTGGCCATCGCCCGGGCGCTGGTGCATGACCCACCGCTGCTGGTGGCCGACGAGCCCACCGCCCATCTCGATCACATTGCCGTCGAAGGCATTCTCCGCCTCCTGCGCCAATTGGCCGGACCGGGACGGACCGTCGTGGTGGCCACCCACGATGATCGGGTGACCCGGTTGGCCGATCGGGTGATCGACCTGGCTCCCCACCTCGCCGCTTCGGAGCGACCGCCTGAGGTGGCCACCCTGTCGGCCGGGGATGTCCTCTTCTCCCAGGGGGATCCCGGGGACCTCATCTACTTCGTGGAGAAGGGGTCGCTCGGGGTCTACCGAGAACTGGCCGACGGTGGGATCCGGCCCCTCAACCGGGTGGAAGCGGGAAACTACGTCGGTGAGCTGGGGCCCATTCTCAACCTGCCCCGCAGTGCGTCGGTGCTGGCGCTGGAGGACTCGGTGGTCGCCGGCCTGTCCGTCAGTGCCTTTCGCAAACGCCACCCCGACGCCTTCCATCAAGAGGCCGTCTGATCGAAATCGCGGTGCCGGGATGGTCTGCCGGGGTGCGGGGCCGCTAACCGAACGAACGCTTGGTAATCCGAAATAGGATCGCGGGCGGATAGCCCGTTGGAGACCACTAGTGGCGGACGTGGAATTAATGGCGGAAGTGGAAGAAGGCGACACGGTGAACGTCATCGATGGCGTCGTCCTGTCACCGTTGGAGATCCGGGTGCTCGG
The DNA here is from genome assembly GCA_035552095.1 of Acidimicrobiales bacterium. GTDB lineage: Bacteria > Actinomycetota > Acidimicrobiia > Acidimicrobiales > RAAP-2 > Bog-473. The sequence continues at coordinate 4,391 of DASZMA010000091.1, forward strand.
GCCGGTTGAGGTGTCGTGGGGGGGCCGGGTCATCGACATGGGCGGCATGCGGGCCCGGGCCCTGATCGCCCGCCTGCTCATCGATCGCAATCTGACCGTCCCGGTGGACCGCCTGCTCGATGCGTTCTGGTCGGATCAGGACGGCGAGGGGGCCGAGAAGGCCCTGCGCACCACCGTGTCCCGCTTGCGCAAGCGGTTGCGCGACGCCGGCGTGCAGGGTGACCTCATTGAGACCCGGGCGCTCGGCTACGCCCTGAGCATCAGTGCGGAGTCGACCGACGTCTTCCGGTTCGAGCGCCTGGTGGCGGCCGGCCGGAGCGAGCTGGCCCGGGGCAACCCGCGCCAGTCCAGCCAGCTGCTTCAGGAGGCGCAGGACCTCTGGCGCGGGGCGGCCTACAGCGATGTCCGCGACGAGCCGTTCGCCCGGGCCGAGGCGCGCCGGCTCGAAGAGCTGCGCCTCACGGCGTGGGAGACCCGTTTCGACGCCGAGATGACCCTGGGTCAGCACGATCAGATCGTGGGGGAGCTGGAGTCGCTGACCGACGCCAACCCCATGCGCGAGCGGCTGTGGTCCCAGCGCATGCTGGCGCTGTACCGGTCCGGGCGCCAGGCCGAGGCCCTCCGCGTCTACCAGGACCTGCGGACCATCCTGATCGCCGAGCTGGGCATTGAGCCGGGGCATGACGCCCAGTGGCTGGAGCAGGCGATCCTGCAACAGAGCCGTGAGCTCGAATGGATCCGGCCCGAGCCGCCGTCCGTCCTGGTCAGCGCCGAGGAGCGTTGGGACGAAGCCATCCCGGCCACTCCCCTCGTCGCACCGGCCGGCCCCACGGATTTCGACCACGACCGCCTGATCGGGCGCGACGAGGAGTACGGCGCCGTCACCCGCTGGTGGGAGATGGCCCGGCGCGGCGAGTCCCGGCTCCTTCTCATCAATGGCGATGCCGGCATCGGCAAGACCCGGCTGGTGTCCGAACTGGCCCGGGCCGAAGGGGGCCGGGCCGTCGTGCTGTGGGGACGCTGCGATGAGGATCCGGTGGCCCCCTTCCAGCCCTTCGCCGAAGCACTGGGCCGCTACTTCCATTCGCTGTCGGCCGACGAGATCTCGGTCATGCCCGAGTGGCGCCTGACCGAACTGTCGCGCCTGGTCCTGCGGTTGAGCGAGTACGCCTCCCGCCGCGACGTCGACCTGACCGATCCGGGCAAGGACCGCTTCCGTTTCTTCGGTGCGGTGACCGAGACCCTGTTGGAAGCGGCCCAACGCGGCCCGGTGCTGCTGGTGCTGGACGATCTCCATTGGGCCAACCAACCGACCATGCTCCTCCTGCGCCACCTGTTGCGCGACGGGCGGCAGACCAACCTGGGCATCGCCGGCCTGTACCGGGATTCGGACGTCGACGTGGGCCATCCCCTGCACACCGTGCTGTCAGAAATGCGGGCCGATCGCACGGTGGTGCGGGTGCCCCTGCAGGGGCTCACGGCCTCGGCGGTGGACCAGCTCGTCTCCACCTCGTCGGTCGGCAGCGCCGGCCTGTCCGAGCGCCTCTTCGGGCTGACCAACGGCAACCCGCTCTTCCTCGACGAACTGTTCCAGCAACTCACCTATGAAGCCCAGACGACAGCTGCCGATCCCGGCACCACCACGGCGACGGCGGACCGGGACATCCCCGAAGCGGTCAAAGAACTGGTCTCGCAACGGGTGGCCCGCCTGCCCCAGGACGTCATCCTTTTCCTGCACGCGGCGGCCGTGGCCGGGCCCGAATGTGACGCCACCATCGTGGCCATGGCCGCCGAGCTGTCGGCCGAGCAGCGCATTGACGCTCTCGACCTGGCCGTGGAGTCGCGGCTCATGCACCGGGTGGGATCGACCGGGGAGCGCTATGCCTTCAGCCACGCCCTGGTGCGCGACGCCATTTACGGTCAACTGCTGCGCAGCCGCCGGGTCCGTTACCACCACAAGATCGCCCTGGCCACCGAGCGGGCGCACGCCGACGCGGTGGACACCTACGCCAACGAGCTAGCGCACCACTTCTACATGGGGGCGGCGCTGGCCGACGCCGACAAGGCGGTGAAGTACACCTACGCCGCCGGGACCCGGGCCCTGCGCCTGCTGGCCTTCGAGGAGGCGGTCGGACATTTCAGCCGGGGCCTGGAGGTGGCCGAGCTGTACGGCGACTACGACATGTCGGCCAAGTGCGACGCCCTGTTGGCCCTGGCCGAGGCGCAGAACAAGGCCGGTGACAAGGCCGACGCCGACAGCAACTTCGAGAAGGCGGCGGCCGTCGCCCGCACCATGGGTGATCCCGAGCAGCTGGCCGCCGCCGCGCTGCGCGCCGGGCCGCTGAGCTACATCGGGATCGTCGGGGCCAACGCCGACCACGTCCGCCTGCTCGAGGAGGCCCGCAGCACGCTGAACCCCGAGGACTCCCGCCTGCGGGCGATGGTGACGGCCCGTCTGAGCCTGGTCATGGTCTACGAAGTCGGGATCCCCGGGCGGGGGGTGCTCACCGAAGCCCTGGCCTTGAGCGCCGAGGCGATCGCCATGGCGCGGCGCCTGGGCGACCGGGTGGCCCTGGGGTACTCGCTCAACGCCCGGGTCCACGCCCTGTGGGGCATTGCGCCGGCCCCGGAACGGCTGGCCATCGGCACCGAGCTGGGCCAGATCGCCGACGAGGTGGGCGACGAGGTCCTGGCCCTCCATGGCCACATGTGGCGGGTGCGCGAATTGCTGGCCCAGGGCGACGTCGACGCCGTCAATGACGAGATCGCCCGGTTCGAGGGCCGCGATATCGGCCTGCGTGACCCCTTGGCCTCCTCGTTCAGCTGCAACGTCCAGGCCATGCTGGCCCTGCTCCAGGGTGACTTCGAGGAGGGTGAGCGGCGGGGCGCCCTGGCCATTGAGCTGGCTGAGGGCTACAACGAGTTGGCCCTGAGCTTCTACGGGGTCCTGTTGGCCTGGATGTGGTGGCAGCAGGACCGCCTGCCCGAGCTCGAGGACTCCTTCCGGGAGATACTCGACCAGTCACCGGCCGACTATCCGGTGGTGCGGGCCGCCCTGTCCCTCCTCCTCAGCGAGCTGGGCCGGCTGGAGGAGGCCTCAGAGGAGTTGGACAAGCTGGCCGCCCTGGGGTGGGAGACGGTGTCGGACGATCAGACCGAAGGTGTCTCGTTGGCCTACACCGCCGCGGCCTGTGCCAGCGCCGGCAACACCACCCACGCCCCGGCCATTTACGAACGGTTACGGCCCTACGCCGGGTCGGCCATCGTGGTGCGGGCGCCGGCCTCGGCCTGTTACGGCCCGGCCGACCTCTTCCTGGGCCTGCTGGCCTCGGTGAGCGGCGACATCGCGCTGGCGGAGGTCCACTTCGAGGCGGCGTTGCGCCTGGCCCGTCGCATGCGGTCGGCCCCCTTCATCGCGGCGGCCGAGATGGAGCTGGCCCGAGCCCTGCGCCAGGGGGGTCGGGAAGAGGATCAGGAACGGATCGCCACCCTGCTGCGCAGCGCCGAGGAGTCGGCCCGCCGCATGGGGCTGACCCGGATCGCCCGTCTGGCGGCGACCGTCAGTTAGCGAAAGGACCTAGCGGCCCGCCGGCGCCATGGGGGCATCCTGGAAGACGATCCGCATGGTCTCAATGGTGTCATTGGCGGCCCGCAGGTTCCGGGCCATGCCCCGCAACAGGACGTCGCGGAAGGCCTGAATGTCGGCCAACAGGGTGGTGAACTCGCGGGGGCCGATGCTCAGGACCTCCAGGGTGGACATGGCGGTCAGCGTGGCGTCGCGCCGCCCGGTGTCGATCGCGGCCAGCTCGCCGAAGTAGTCGCCCGGTCCGAGCGTGGTGATCAGCCGGCCCCGCCGGGTGACGGTGGCCGAGCCCGAGATGATGACGTAGGCCTCCCGACCGAGCCCGCCCTCGCGCACCAGCATCTGTCCGGGCACCGCTTCGATGCGGTCGGTCAACCGGTCGACCTGGGCCAGCTGCCGCTTGGTGCACCCGGCGAATCCGGGGATGGCGGCCAGCTCGCGGGCCGCCTTGGCGCCGATCTCGTTTCTTCCCATGGTGTGCTCCTTTCGGCTGCACCCGACGGTCCTGGTCGATCGGTGGCGTGCAGCTGGTCTCAGGATCCACTGTGATCCCCCCACATATCACCGACATTTCACCGGGGTGTCAGCGCCGTCCCCCTTTTGGACACCGCACCCGGTCCGGGGCCGCCCGGTGGGCCCATCGCCAGAGGGAAGTCCAGGTCAGTGGCACATTACAGCCCTGCTGGCGTGACCCATCAGCCCCAGCGGAGGAAGGCCCCCAGGCCCAGCCCGAACGGGGCCAGGAGCCAACCCCAGCGCACGGCGGTCGTGACCACACCGGAGCGGTAGCCGTAGAGGACGGCCTGCTGGATCGGCGCGAAGGCCGGGGCGCTCAGGGCGCTGAGGGCGGCCACCACGGCCAGCGGGGTGGAGGAGGTGAATACCACGATGACCAGGAAGTAGGCCACCCGGAGCCCGGTGAGCCAGGTCCATCGGCGCAGGGCGTGGTTGGAGCTGGGCACCGAGAGGTTGTGGGGGTGGGCCACCGATCCGGCGAAGAGGGCGGCACCGGAGAAGGCCAGCAGCGGTCCGGCCAGGGTCAGGATCTCCCGGGTCGACCCCGGGGCCTGGCCCGCCAGGTGCAACAGGAGCCCGACCACCGAGGCCAGGAGCGGTGACTGATCGATCCAGGTGGTGGAGCGGCGCTGTTTGTGCGGGGCGTCGCGGCGCATGAGGTGGACGCACACCGCGTTCTGAGCCGCATTGGCCACGTTGGCCAGCACGGCGATCATGGCGCCGGCCGGACCGGCCAGGGCGGTGGCGGCCGGGACGACCCAGAAGCCGCTGTTGGGTCCGACCGCCCACGATTCGAGGGCGCCCTCGCCGCTGCTCCGCTCGCCCCGCGTCACCAGCGCGGCGGCGTACATGACCCACAACCCTCCGGCCAGGAGGAGAGGACCGACCAGCTGGCTGGCGTCGGTCAGCCGCCACGCCGCCACCAGCGAGAGGGTGGCCGAGGTGAGGACGATCTGGGTCCGCAGCACGACGGGCCACGAGCGCTGGATCGTCGCTCCACCGCGGGAGGCGCCCCAGCCGATCAGCCCGCCCACGACGAAACACAGGAGGCTGAGCACGGACAGATTGTGGCTGCTGGGGAAGCCGGTCCCTGCACCTCCGGTGGAAGGGAGGCGATATTGTGCGCCCATGCACACTGACCGGATCCAAGAGGCACTGGCCGACGCGCTGGCCGGGCGCCATCTGCTGACCCACCCCTTCTACGTTCGTTGGGAGGTCGGCACGCTGGCCGAGGGCGAGCTGGCGGCGTACGCCGAGCAGTACCGGCACCTGGAGCGCCAGCTCCCGGCGACGCTGACCGCCATCGCCGCCGGCCTGCCCGAGGGCGCCGCCCGCGCCCTGGTGGAGGCCAATCTGGCCGACGAGCTCGGTGTCCCGGCCCCGCACGTCGCGCTCTTCGAGTCCTTCGCCACCGCGGCAGGGGCGGCGCCCGAGGCCGAAGCCGGCCCAGCCACCATCGCCCTGCTGGCGGCCGTGCGCGCCGCAGCGGCGGTGGATCCCGTGGCCGCCCTGGCCATGGTGGCGGCCTACGAAGTGCAGGCGGCCGACATCGCTTCCTCCAAGGCGGCCGGGTTGCGCCGTCACTACGCCATGGACGACGAGGGCACCCGATTCTGGGATGTGCACACCACGCAGGAGGCCGAGCACGCCGACTGGTCCTCCCGGGCCCTGGCGGCCCTCGGGGCCGACCCCGCCATCGTGGGCGCCGCAGCGCGGGTGGCCGCTGAGGGTTGGTGGGACTTCCTGAGTGAGCGCGAGGCGCTGGCCCCGGCCGGCGCGTCCTGCTGATCAGCTAGGGACGAGCGCGCCGCAGGCGGCAGCGGCCTCGGCGAAGGCGCGGGCCCGGTCGCGGTAGTCGCTGAAGCGACCGAAACTGGGCGCGGCCGGTGACAGCAGGACCACACCGCCCGGCTCGGACCAGGCGAAGGCGGTCGCCACAGCGTCGGCGAGGGTGGCGGCATCGTGCACCTCCACCGCGTCCCGGGCCACCGCCCGGATGGCCTGGCCGATGCGGGGCCCGTTGTCGGGCATGGTGACGATCAGCGTGGGTGAACCGCGATCGGCCACGGTCCGGCCCAGAGGTGTGTAGTCCAGCCCGCGATCGTGCCCGCCCACCAGCAGGGCGACCGGGCGATCGGCGTAGGCGGCCAGCGCGGCCTGGGCCGGCAGCACATTGGTCGACAGGCTGTCGTCGACGAACTCGACGCCGTCGACCTGGCCCAGGGAGTGGCACCGGCTGGGCAAGCCGGCGAACCCGGCGGCGGCCCGGGTCATCTGGTCGTCGTCCCCGGCCTCGGTGACGCCCAGGCCGAGGAGCACGGCACGCGCCATGGCGGCGTTGCGCCGGTTGTGCTGCCCGGGCAGCCCGAGGGCTTCAACCCAGGCGCCTCCGTACCGCGGGTCCGCCACGTCCACCCATTCGGGGTGGGGGCCCAGGGGCCCGGCGTGGTCGCGCAGGCACTCGTCGCCGGCGCCGGCCAGGACGACGCGGACCCCGGGCTTGGTACACAGGGAGAGCTTGTCGGCGTAGTAGCGCTCCACGCTGCCGTGCCAGTCGAGGTGGTCGGGCGACAGGGAGGTGACGGCCACCACCGGGGGGCCGGTGGTCAGATCGGGCACCTGGAAGCTGGACGTCTCAATGACCCACAGATCGGGCTCGGGGGCGGTGCTCGGGTCCCAGGGCGGTTGGCCGATGTTGCCGCCCACCCGGACGTCGTAACCCAGGCCGGCCAGGAGGTGGCCGGCCACCATGGTCGTGGTGCTCTTGCCCTTGGTGCCGGTGATGCAGGCCACGCGCTCGAGTGGTACCTCTTCCAACCAGAGGCCGAGCCCGCCGCGGACCGGTATGCCGGCGCGTTCGAGTTGCTCGACCTCGGGCCGGTAACGGCTGATCCCGGGGCTCTTGATCACCACCTCACACCCGAGCAGGGCCGCCAGGCCGCCCGCATCGGTGCGCCACACGTCCAACCCCTCATAGGTCGGCGACGACGGCTCGTCATCGACCAGGACCGGTACGGTGCCCATGGACCGCAGGCGCCGCAGGCTGGCTGCCCCCTCGACGCCGAGGCCCCAGAGGCCGACCGACGCGTTAGTGAGCTCGGACCAGGAGATCAGGGGGCGCATAACGGTCGGGGATGGCGTGAGGTCCGATAGGCACAAGCAGTTCGGCCGGGGCGGAGGGGCTAGTTGTGGGAGTCCCGCTGACGTCCTCCCGCAGGGTCTGGAGGAGTTCGGTCTGCGCCCGGTCCGGGCGCGCCGCGGCCAGGAGAATGGCGGCCCGGCACTCACCGACATCGCCGACGCACTCGAACGGCTTGGTCTCGGGTGCCAGCCCGAGGAGCGTGCCAAAGCGCGGCGCCAGCGCCGGGTTCTCCAGCGGTTCGCGCCCGTCGAAGACCGCTCGCAATTCGGCCGCGTCCATGAAGGGGGCCAGGATGAGATCGATGAAGCAGCACTTGTCACAGACGCCGCACCAGTGGTCCAGGCGCTGCGCCGGATCCTGGGTGAAGGCGCGGTTGCAGCTGCGGAAGACGCCGTGGAACTGGCGCAGCGCGGCGAACTGCTGGGCCACCCAGAGCTCGCTGCGCGGGCGCAAGTACGAGAACACGGCTACCCCCTCTCCCAGGGTGCGCGTCACCAGCCGGCCGAAGTCCTCCTCGAACGCCGCGCTCTTGGACCACTGGTGGTTCACCGGCCGCCCCTCGTGCATCAGCGTAGGTTTGGAGGCCGACCATTCGTTGGAGAGCACGACGGCGTCGTGCCCACCGAGTACGGCGGCCACCAGCGCGCTGGCGGTGATCACGGCGGTAATGGGCACGTGGCCATTGAGGAAGCCCAACTCGGCCGAGCGGCGGACCAACGGATCGATCTCCCGGCTGACATGGACGACGGGCAGTCCGGTGACGGCGGCCACGTCCTCAATGGCGGCGAACCGGTCACCCGGTGGGCTCACCACGAAGAGGGTGGCGTCGGCGCCCTCGGCCTGGAGCCCCGCCACCGTGACGATGGAGTCGATGCCGCCGCCGAAGGGGACCAGGGGACGGCCCGCTGACGGCGCGTAGCCGAGGGCCGGTGCCGCCTCGCTCTCGGGCCCGACCACCGACAGGCCGCTCAGGTCGAGGTGGTTGCGGTAGGCGAACTCGGCCAGGCCGCCGGCGTAGAACCGGGTGAGGAAGGCCCGCTCGTCGGCCGAGGTTGGGGTCGAGCCCAGATCGATCAGGGGGGCGGCCGTCGTCTTGTAGTACGAGACGCCGGCCAGCAGGAAGAGGATACGCACGGCGGCCTCGGCGGCCGGGTTGCTCCAGTCGCCGGCCGGATCGAAGTCGTAGCGCTCGGTGAAGGAGTGCCCTCCGGTGGAGTAGGTGCACGAGACCTCGCCCGAGGAAGGGTTGATGGAGTAGCCGTCGTAGCGGAAGCGGGCGGCGCTCTGGTCGTGGGCTGGCATCAGTGGTCGGGGGCCGTCACACGGAGAATGCGGCCATGACATGGTACGGCGCCGCCGGCTGGGACCACGCGCTCTTCAGGCCAGCAGGCGGGCCAGCAGGGCGAACCGGCCGCAGGGGCGGCAGGCCCGATCGCTGAAGTAGTCGTCATCGGCCGTCGAGGCCCCGCTGTCATAGATGTTGGCGGGCCGCAATCCGGCCCGCACCAGCTGCTGGCGGTTGGCGGCGATGAGATCGGCCCGCCAATGGTCGGGACCGTCGGCCCGGGCCACCTCAGGCGCCAGAGGGTCGGGCGCCACCGCACGGGCCAGCGCCCGCTGGACCTCGGTGTCGACCTGGTAGCGCGAGGGGTGAACGGCCGGCCCCAGGTAGGCCACCATGCGCTCTGGCCGCCCCCCGTGCTGGGCCATAGCGGCGACGGCCTGGGCCACGGCCTGCGCCGCGGTGCCGCGCCAGCCGGCATGGACCACGGCCAGCACCGGCGCGGCGGGATCGATCAGGGCCACCGGGACGCAGTCGGCCACCAGCATGACCAGGGTCGTCCCCGGGTCGGTGGTCAGGAGGATGTCGGTGGCCGGGATGGCATCGTCCATCGAGCGGGTGCCCCGTCCCCGTTCGGCCGGGCCGACCACGGCCACCGCGGACCCGTGGACCTGCTCGGCGAAGACGGTCGCATCCAGGTCCACGCCGAAGGCCGCCGCCGCCCGCTCCCGGTTGGCGACGACCCGGGCCGGCTGGTCACCTACGTGCAGGCCCAGGTTCAACGACTCGAAGGGGCCCACCGAGACACCACCGTGCCGGGTGGTGATGGCCACCGCGGCGCCGAACCCGGCCACGCCGGACCAGGGGCGCAGGCGCGGTTCCCGGGCGACGGTCACGCCGCTCAACCTATGACGCCGCGGTCTGATCCCAAAGCGTGCTCGGCACCACGGACAGCAGACGCCGCCCCCGGCGGTGGGTGCCCCGCGGTCCCGCGCCGGTTCCCTGCAGCTCGGCGAAGCCGTACAGCTCGGCCACATCGGCCGGCCCGCTGGACTCCAGGCCGAGGACGGCCCCGAGCGAGTCGCCCCGGGCGTGGGCGGCCAGGAGGACCTGCAACGACTGGAGGGTGAATCCCTCGTCCTGGAGGCGCAGAATGGAGCGGAGCCGATCCAGGTGGAGGGCTGAGTAGAGCCCGGTGCGGCCCCGCAGTTCGGGGTGGTCGAGCAGGCCCATCGTCTGAAAGGAGCGGATGCTCCGCGTGGTGGTCCCGCCCAGCGCCGCCAGCTGGTCGATGGTGAGTTCCACTTGACAAGTATGACATAAATATACGTAACATAGAACAACGTCACTAAAGAAAGAGGTGCGCCGTGGCACTCAACCCCAATGCGGTGGGTACGAAGTCCGAGCCGTCCGAGCGGTCGTGGGATTCCAAAGACGCCTTGCTCTATGCCCTGGGTGTGGGGGCCGGCGCGCTCGACCCCACCGGCTTTGAGTTAGAGCTGACTACCGAGAACTCGGCCGGCATCGCCCAGCAGGTGCTGCCGACGTTCGTCACCATCGTCGGCCAGGGTGGCGGCGCGATGGCCGAGGTGGGGGAGATCGACTTCACCAAGCTGGTCCACGGCGAGCAGTCGATCACCTTGCACGGCGAACTGCCCACCGCCGGCACGGTCCTGGTGACCACCACCGTGGCCGGCATTTACGACAAGGGGTCAGCCGGCCTGGTCGTGCTGCAGAGCGACTCGGTCTACGCCGACAGCGGAGCGCCGGCCTTCAGCGGCCACAGCAGCCTCTTCATCCGGGACGCCGGAGGTTTCGGTGGTCCCCGCGGTCCCGTGGGCGACGAGGAGAGCACGCTGGCCGCCGAGCCTCTCCCGTCGCGTGAGCCCGACGAGACGGTCAGCTACTCGACCCGGAGCGACCAGGCACTCCTCTACCGTCTCAGTGGCGACCGCAACCCGCTCCACTCCGACCCGTCCTTCGCCAAGCGGGCCGGGTTCGAGCGACCCATCCTCCACGGACTGTGTACCTACGGCTTCACCGGTCGGGGCCTGTTGCACACGCTGTGTGGATCGGAGCCGTCCAAGTTCGGCTCCATGCGGGCCCGCTTCTCCCGGCCGACGCTGCCCGGTGACACCTTGACCATCTCCATGTGGGACGTAGCCGATCAGTCGCCGGGGACGTACCGCTTCCGCACGGCGAACCAACGCGGCGAAGTGGTGATCGACGGGGGGCTCTTCCGGCTGGCCGGGTGAGCCGGCTCGCGGTCAGCCGCCGAAGAGCAGAGAGTAGTCGGCGCCCCGGCGCAGGTGGTGGCCGCCATCGACCCCCAGCGTCTCGCCGGTGACAAAGGAGGACTCGGGTCCGAGCAGGTAGCGCACGGCGCCGGCGACGTCTTCCACCGTGCCCACCCGGCCCAGCGGCATCTGCTCGATGTAGTTGTCCAACAGGGGGCCGCCGGCCGTGATGAACGACATGAGCTCGTCATCAATGATGCCCGGAGCCACCGCGTTGACCCGGATGCCGAGGGGGCCGAGTTCCTCAGCCGCGGTCTGGCAGAGGAAGCAGATACCGGCCTTGGCCACGCCGTAGGCCCACAGGTAAGGGTGGGGGAACCGGCCGGCTCCCGAGGACATGAGCACGATCGACCCCGGCGTGTCCTGGGCGCGGAAGGCGGCGCCGGCGTGCTTTACGCAGATGACCGACCCCATCAGGTTGAGGTCGATGGTGGCGCGCACCGACGCTATGTCGGCCTCCAGTATCGGGCCGAGGTGGAGGGAGCCGCCGGCGCAGGCGAACAGCCCGTCGATGCGGCCGGTTGCTCTGGTGGTGGCCTCCACCGCGGCGACCACCTGCTCCTCAACGGTGACATCGGCCACCACGTAGCTGGCGGTGGCGTCGCTCACCGCCATCGCGGCCAGCCGCGCCGCGGCGTCGACCAGCTTCTGTTCGGTGCGGCCGCAGATGGTCACGTGGGCGCCGTCGGCCACCAGGCGCTCGGCTGTGGCCAGCCCGATGCCGCTGCCGCCGCCCGTCACCAGGACCGACCAGCCATTGACCCCGGCTGCTCCCGGGGCCGTCATACCGGGGCGCCGTCGCCGAGAGGGGCGGTGGGGGTGAAGGCGACCGGCATCTCTTCAATGCCCGAGATGAAGTTGGCCGCCCGTCGGGGCAGGTCGACGCGGTCGACGGTCAGGTGGAGATCGGGGAGGCGGGCCAGGATGCGCTCGACCATCACCTTGAGTTCCAGGCGGGCCAGCTGGTTGCCCAGGCAGAAGTGGGCACCGAAGCCGAAGGCCATGTGGGGATTGGGCGAGCGACCGATCTCGAAGGTGTCCGGGTTCTCGAACACGGCGGCGTCGCGGTTGGCGGATGGGTAGAGAAGGATCAACTCCTGGCCGGCGGCGAGCGCGGTACCCTCCAGCTCAACGTCCCGGGTGGTGGTGCGGGCCATGTTCTTGATGGGCGAGACCCAGCGCAACATCTCCTCCACCGCGTTGGTCATCAGGCTCGGATCAGCGGCCAGGCGGGCCATCTGCTCGGGATGAGCCAGCAGTTCCTCCACCCCGCCGCTGATCACATGGCGGGTGGTTTCGTCGCCCCCGATGAGGATGAGCAGCGTCTCGTGCACCAGGGAGTCGTCGTCCAGTGAGTCGCCGTCGATCTCGGCATGGCAGAGGACGCCGACCAGATCGTCGGCCGAGCCGCGCGAGCGCCGATCCTCGAAGACCGGGTGGATGTACTCGGTGTACTCAATGAAGGCGGTGGCCGCACCGTCGAGCAGGGAGGGGTCCGGCGATCCCAGCGCCTTGAGCATGTCGTCGGACCAGCGCAGCAGATCGTCACGATCGGTCGGGGCTACGCCGAGCATGTCGCCGATGACGATGATGGGAAGTGGGGCGGCGACATCAGCCACGAAGTCGCAGCTTCCCTTCTCGCACACGCGGTCGATGATGGCGTCGCACACCGTGCGCAGGTTGTCCTCCATGGCTCGCACCCGCTTAGGGGTGAAACCCTCGGAGACCAGGCGCCGGCGCCGCACGTGCTCGGGGGCGTCGAAGTCGATCATCATCGGCAACTGAGGCAGCTTGGGCCGGATGCCCAGAGCGCTGGAGAACGACTCGGTGTCGACCGAGACCGCCTTCACGCCGGCATAACTGGCCACGGCCCACAGATCGTTCGCCTCGTCGTAGTACACGGGGGCGTTGGCCCTCATCCAGGCGTAGGCGTCCAGCGGTTCCCGCCCGTAGAACGCGCCACTGAGTAGGTCGATGTTGAGGTGGTCCGGAGCCAGGGTCACCGGGTCACGCTATCCGGGTGGCGCCCACCTCAGGGAGGCCGAGAGCGGCCGTGAGCTGCCGGGCAAAACGATCGGGTGAACCGTGGTGCTCGTCGGCGTAGGTGCGGCCCTCGCGGGCAAGCGTCTCCGCCCGTTTCGGGTCGAGCAGCGACTCGACCGCCCCCAGCAGCTCACCGGCATTGCCGTAGGTGAGCCCTCCGTGGGCGTCGTGGCACAGGACGGCGGCCCGCGAGCCCGAGGGGACCACGATCGGCGTGCCCAGGCGCAGTGCTTCGATGCATCGTCGGGCCACCAAGCGGCCCGGGTGCAGGTCGACCAGGACGGCGGCCCCGGCCATGAGCAGCCGTACGTCCTCGTCCGTCACCGGCGTGGGCGATGATGCACGGTGACCGGCTCGCCAGCGCACGGTGCTACGGCCCGAGGCGATGACGACGTCGACGGTGGGATTGGCCAGACCGATCAGGTCAGCGAAGGGCCGGAGCCCCAGACGGTCGCGCTCGCCCGCGGCGACCAGCACCATCACGTAGGGAGGGTCAGCGGTGGAACCGTCGGACCGGGGCGGCAAGGTTGCGTCAATGTCCACCGGGAGTTCAGCCCGCCCGATCGGCTTGTTCGATCGGGAACGCACCTGGTGCTGCTCCGCCTGGCTGAAGACGATGACGCGGTCGGCCCGGGCGAAGAGCGGGTCGTAATGGGCGCGGTCGGGGGTGGCGGCGGTGTCCACCAGCGGCACCAGCGCGACCGGGCAGTCCGGGACGGCCCTCAGCGCCTTCATGACCCCGACGTCCCGGTGGTCACACACGACGATGAGGTCAGGCTGGAGGGACCCGATCAGCTCTCCCGCCTGTTCCCATTGGGCTTGGTTCATGGGCAGGAGGGAATCAATGGCCTCTGCGCCTTGTATTTCCGGGTCACTGCGGGCGAAGGCGTAGCCAACCGTCGGGCTGGAGAAGGTGGCCACCAGAAGATCACGTCGGAGCGCCGCCCGCTGATCGAGGCCAGGTCCCAACTGGTGGTGGGTGACCGAGGGGAGATCGAGCGCCACCGGGATCTGCGAATCGGGGTAGATCAGGTGCACCTCGGAGAACGTGGCCAGGGCGGCGGCAACCCGTTGCTGGGCCCACGTGACCTCGTCATCGCCGTCCCACGACGGCACGAGCACGCAGACGCGGGGTGTCGCAGTGGGCGGGGCGTTCACCGGTGGATCTACTGGCCGGCGCGCAGCGCGGCATCCAGCCAGCCGGCCAGGCGGGCCTGGTTGGCCGCTTCGCGTACCTGCTGTGCGGCCAGTGCCGTGGTCAGCTCATCGCAGCGGGCGGCCAACGTCTCCGTCATATGGATCAGATGGGACAGCAGATCCTGTTCCTGTTGCATCCGGGGCATGAGAACCCGCTCCATCCGGTGGGATAGGCGTCGGAGGAAGCGGCCCCGCAGTCCACGACCAGCTGCCATCTGTCCGATGGCGGGCAGCGTCCGATGGGCGTGCAGGTAGGCCAAGGGCTCCTCGGCCCGCACGGGCTGCTGGCTCCACCCCTCCAGGGATTCGAGTGGAGGGAGCGGCGCCCACTGGAGCGGAGGGTGGAACTGCGTCAGCTGCTCAAGGACGTCACGGGAATTGTGCTCGCCTTGTTCCATGTGGCCTCCTCGCCCCTCCGTGCGTCCGGATGACGGGCCATGCTACGTGGCGATTGCACCTGCAGTGGGAGGCCGGAGACCGGGCCAGGGGACATAACATCCCATCCGTGACGGAGGAATCGAGTCCGCATTCAAGCCGTGAGGCGCCGATCGTGGCCCTGGTAACTGGCCCAGGAGCGGGCGGATCGTCCCTGGCCCGCGCCCTGCGCTCGGCCGGAGTTCACGTCCTGGACAGCGCTCCCGTTGGAGCACCGGTCACCTCATATGCCGAGGAGATTCTGGCGGCGGGTCAGGCCACGTGGTGGGCGCCACCGGAACTCCGTACGGAATGGATGGACGAACCGGCCGTGGTCAGCTTGGCCGGGCAGCAGCGCCAGGCGGTGACCGAGGCTCTCCAGGGCGGCGGCGTCGCGGGCCAAGGCGCCCTCTGGTTCGATGAGCGGCACCCGCTTCTCCTCGACCTCTGGCGTGACCGGCCGCTCAACGGTCTGGTCCTCGTATGGGACTCTCCCTCAGATGCCGTGGTCGAGCTCCGGGCCCACGGGATCAAAGCGCTGCACGCGGCCGCACTGTGGGAGGACGCGCTGCAGCGGGCATTGGCCGCCGCGGTGGGTCAGCGGACCTTCGTCTGCTCTCGCACCCAGTTGAGTGGCAGCGACGAGGTCGCCGAGGCTCTTCTGTCGTTTCTCCAGACCGGTGGGGTGGGACACAACGCCGCCGGGGCCGCGTTGACGTCGGTACTGGCTGGCCACGTGCCGTCAAGTCCAGGGAGTGAGGGCGACGGGCGCGCCGAGTTGACCGAATTGTTAGAGAGCCGGAGTGGGGCCCACGAGGAGTTCGCTTCCGTAGGTGAATTGCTCCTGAGCGGTAATTCGAACGAACTGTTGGATGCGCACCGGGCCGTCTACCGGTTGACCACCGAAGCTCGGTCAGCCTGGCTCTTGGCTGATCGGGCCGACCGGGAGGTCGTGCGGGCCGAAGCTCGGCTGACGCAGTCCCTGACCGGTGTCGATTTCCTGGTCAACCATCTGCTCAACGCAGTGTGAGCTATACCACTCACGGTGAGCACACGGCGTTGCCGCCGACCGTCCTCTATCTGGTCCACGCACTGCCGCCCGAGGAAGACACGGGCACGCCGCTGCTCGCCGCCGGCTACGCCATTGAGATGGCCCGCCGGGGCTGGAACGTCACCGTGCTCTACGCCAGTGACCGCGTCAAGGACTGGGAGGAGGCGATGCCCTTCCGGCTGGCCGGCGAGGAGTTCTCCCGGGTGGCGGTGCCGCCCAGCCCGACGCGCGGCGAGCACTGGCCACTCTTCGCCCCGTTGAACATTGCGGGCCCGGCCTCGCCGGCAACGCTGGCCTTCGAGCGGGTCCTGCGCCAGGTCGCACCGGATCTCTTCCACGTCGTGGACAACGTCGATCTCCCGCTGGACTGGCCGGACCGCGCCGCTGCCCTGGGGATTCCGGTGGTGCGCACCGTCTCGTGCACCGAGGATCTCTGTGGTCTTATCCCACCGGTCTCTCCCATGTCGGACCCGGTGGGGTACTGCCTGCCCCCGCTCACGCCCGAACGCTGTGCCCGTTGCCTGTTGAGCACAGGCTCGTTTGGCCGGTTCGCCGAGGATTGGGACGGCGCCGGGTCAGAGGACGGTGTGCCCGACACCTCCGGGCGGCGTCGGTTGATCGACCTGCTGGAGCGGAAGCGGGCCCGCATGACGACGCAGTACGCCGAGACCTTCTCCCGGGTCATCTTCTCCTCGCGGGCGTTCCGGGCCTACTTCGAGCGCTCGGCCCAGTTGGATCCGGCCCGGGTGGCCGTCATTCCACTCGGGCTTGACCCGATACCCGGCCAGAGCCAGCCAAACGCAAAGCTCGACAAGAAGGAAGAAGGAACCCCGTTGGTCTTCGGCTGCGCCGGCACCGTGAGTAGAGCCAAAGGGCTCGATGCGGTGGCGGCCGCCTTTCTCCACCCGGACCTCTTGGGCCGCGACGACTACCGGTTGGTGATCCTGGGTGGGGGCGACGAGTCGATCATCGCTGAGCTGCTGGCCCGTAACCCTCGGGTCCACTGGACCGGCCCCTATGAGCCCGAAGAGCTCCCGGCCCGGCTGGCCGAAATTGATGTGGGCCTCTCCACCTCACGGTTCGAGACGTTTCACCGCGTCACCCGCGAGTACCTGCTTTCAGGGGTGCCGGTCATCGGGAGCAGCACCGCCTTCGGCATACCCGAAGTCGTGCAGCACGGTCACAACGGCCTCCTGTTCGATCACGTCGAACCGGGGTCGCTCCTCCGGGCTGTCCTGGCGTGCTTGGACGAGCCCGAATTGCTGGCCCGGATTACCGCGGGGGCCCTCGCCACGACCATCCGGTCAGTAAGCGAGGAGGTCGACGATCTGGTCGCCCTCTACGGCGAGGTGGTCCACCCCGTGCCGATCGGACCGGGTTAAAGGGTCACCACGTTGGGCTGTATGGGCGACACGTTGACCGCCCCCCCGCATGCCGTGATGAAGGTGTCCTTCAGAGTGAAGCCAGCGGCTATTCCCGGGAGCGTGATCACCGCTCCCATCCCGGCCGGGCAGGCCACGGTGGTAGACGTCGAGTTCCAGGAGGCACCAAATGAGGCCTGCCCACCGTGGGGCGCCAGTGAGACCACGGTCTGAACGAGATTGGGTCCACCGGCCACGCTGCCGTCGGTGAGATGGATGGTCAATGGGCCGAGTGACCCGAAGACGCCGAGAACCGGATAGCCGGTCAACGTGCAGCGCGTGCCGGAGTCATTGCTGATGGCGAAGACCGCGACGTTGTTCCCTCCGCTAAGCCCGGAGCTGGCCTGTGTCACGGAGAGTTGGTCCTTCTGGCACGCCGCCCCGGTCGCTTCGCCTGGCTTGGGGAGCGTGGTCGTGGTGTTCTTCGGTATCGACCCCTTTGGAACGGTGGCCGTGCCGGCGGGAGGGGCGGAGGGTTTGGTGGTGGTTGAGTTGGCGTTCTTGTTGGGGCTGCTGGAGCACCCAGCGAGTACGCCGGCTCCCAACAGGAGGGTCACGCCCACCATGGCAGCGTGTCGCAGCGCACTATGACTTCGGACGTGGTCGGCCCGGTCCACTACATCGTGTAGGTCCATGCGGCATCTTCTCATGCGTTATCACCACTGGGAGCGCGCACAATCAGCGGCGCGGCACTAGCTACCGGGTGAACCTGCCGGGGTCGGGCAGTCAGAGGCGGCATTCGGGTCGGTAGCCGGTGATGTGGCACTCGGGTCAGTCGCCGAAGCGTCGACTGGGTTGTTCGATGTGGGTGACATGTCAGTCGATGTACCACCGGCTGCGTCGTTCGATGCGGCACACCCCGGTTGAGAGGAATCGAGCAGGGAACTCACCGAGCCGAAGAAGGCGACATGGAGATTGACCGTGTTATTGGGGATCTCGGAGGCGACATCGGCCACGAAGACAACCGGTGCGGAGCCCAGTTCGGGACCACTGAGCCACACGGCCGTGCCGCGGTAGTAGGTGTCGGTCTCGCCGCCATTCGTGGTGGAGGAAGCCAGCGCGCCCCGCAACTGCAACTCTCCTGCGTTGGGTGAGTTGTTGTTGGTCACGTTGGCCACCAGGGCCGGGGTTGACGTGGTGGGCAGACACGCACCGAAGAGAACGTGCATGGCCGAAGTCTGCGAGCCGCTCGAGAGGGTGCCCAAACTCGTCACGTCAAAGGAGGGGCCGACGCTGGGCAGGGTTACCGTGCCCGAACTCAGATAGTCGGTGGCAGCCGGTCCGCTGGACTGGGCCGGCGGCAGTGATACCTGGCTCGGCGTGGCGTCCGGAAAAGACTGCAGGTACGGGCACGCGGCCAACGGCGGGCCGGCCACAGCCGGCCCGATGGTCGAACCCGCCGTGGTGGGAGCACCCGCCGAACTCGTGGCGCCGACCCAGGACCATGGGGTCGTGGCGGTGGGCTTGGGAGCACCACTCTGGGGCGTGCTGGTGTCGGCGGCCGGAGTGGTGCTGGTCGTCGATGTGGCTGGCGCAACCGCGCTGCTGCTCGTGGTGGTCGAGCTTGCCGCCGCCGCGGCGAGAGCGCCGGCCGGGATGACCGAGCGTGCCATGGCGATGTGAGACGCCGCCGCGGCCGGCATCTGATTGGCGGCCACCGGCGCCAACAGCACGGTGGCCGGAGCAACCACGGCTACGGCCGCACTGGTGATGAGGGTGGCGAACGTGCCGCTGACGGGCAGGATGGAGCGGCTGGACTCCGAAACGATGGTGGTGAGCGCCTGGCCGGTCGGACTGCTGAGCACCTGAGTGACGGTCTGTGACACCCCGATGCTGGGAGCAGAGACAGAACTGGCCACCCCGAGTTGGCTTGAGGTCGATGCAGTTGACGAACCCCGGCCGAACGTCCGGCTGAAGAGCTGGGCCACGTGCCCGCGGAACGAGATGAGGGCCAGACCCATGCTGCCTTGGGTGGTGCGTAATGTGCGCTGCAAGTTGGTCCGGGCTCGGTGCACTCGTGCCCGTGCGTTCACTTCGCTTATGTCCAACACTTCGGCGATCTCGGCGTAGGTCTGGTCCTCTACGGCCCGGAGCATGAAGGCATCACGGTGCGCCGAGGAGAGCGATGCGATGGCGCTCTGCACGGTGGCGCTTACCTCACGGTTAACCGGGCTCTCAGTGATGAACTCCTCGGGCACGCGCTCCACGTCTCGCACGCCGGCCAGCCGGGCGTTCAAGCGGACCTCGACTCCGTGTTGGCGTTTGGCGTCGGCGATGACGTTGCTCAGGATTCGGTTCAACCACGCGGCGAGGTGGTACTGCCCGGCGAAGTTCGGGAGATAGCGGTACGCCCGAAGCAATGTCTCCTGCACCGCGTCCTGAGCATCATCGGCTGAACGCAACTGCCGCCGCGCTCGGGCAAACAGGACACCGTGATAGGTCTGGACGATCTGGGTAAAAGCATCGCAGTCGCCGTCTTGGAACGCGACGACGAGAGCTTCGTCCGTCGCACCTTCCAACGAGCTTGTGTCGATCGCCAATGGAGTCCTGACCTGTTCTTTCGCGTTGCTGTATCTCCGCCCGCCCCCGGTCACGCCACCTCGCGACGTTTGGGATCACAGACTCCTCGCAAGCTCCCGGGCGAATACTAGCCACGCCGGGGCACGAAAAGTGGAACAGCGGGGCCGGGCGAAATTCCACATTCGACCCTCTCCACCAGGGATTCGAGAATCCCTCGCACCAACCGCCGTTGACTCCTGGGCCCGATTTCGGTCCAATCCGTCGGATTTGAGGAATGGCAGCCCCGTCGACGATCCCGGGGAGACAAAATTCCTGGTGGGGTGCCTGCCGAATGTCTGGACGCCTGACCTGAACGTGTCCAGAGGGCGGAGCCGCTCCAGGCAGGGCTACATACCCATTGCACTCCCTCTTTCCACCAGGTCGGAAGTAATTTCTGGGAAAACTGTCACAGGGGGCGCCGGATGCAGTTAAATACGTCGTGGCTAAAAACCACTCTCGTTTTACGTTGCCCTCCGTACCGGTTGGCGAAGCAGGCGGGAAGACCAGTACCCGTTCCCTAAACAAACCCCACAAGGAGGGCGAGTGAACACCACACTCCACCGACTTCGAAGCTGGGTAGTGACGGCCATTGCGGCCACCACACTGCTCAGTACCGGAGTCATTTTGGCCTCGGGAGGCAGCGCAGGCGCTGCTATCCCCGGCGCCTCACTGTCAGGCGTCTCGACGCCGACAATCATTTCGAGGGCCGTGGCCACGAACAACCAGACTGCTGGCAATCTCGTCATCTCGCTGGCGGGCGGCGTGACGAGTACCGTCACAGCCGTTGACACCATCCAGGTGACGGCCGAGAGCAACTCGGGCCAGCCCCTCAACTGGGACGTCGTGCCGACCTTCACCGTCGCGGCCCCGGTCGGGAGCCAGCAGCTTTGCGTCGAGGGCCAGGCAAGTGGTCCCGGATGTACTGCGGTTGGTACTCCGCCGTCCATCGCCGGCAACGTCCTGACCTTCTTGATCACGTCCGCTTCTGGCGCCTTCCCGGTGTCGTTGCTGAACGGCGAGTCAATCACTCTCTCGACGATCCACCTTGATGTTCCTGGTGGCACGGACCCGGGTCCCGACTTCAACACCGCACTTGTGACAGCAGGTCCTGACGCAGGACTCGTTATTGCGCCGACTCCACCAGCCAACCTGAACTCGGGTGCAGGCGACGGTACGACCAACGCAATCATCAACAACGCGGCGGGTGTGGCAACGGTTACTCTCAAGGCAGTCACGACTCCCGGCCTCGCAATCGGTGGCAATGGTCAAACTGCTGGTAACTGGAATCTGTTCCTCGACAATCTCGGCGGCGCCGGCACCACGGTCATCTCTGCTGGAGACCAGGTTCATATCGTTGTCGCTGACCATTCCAAGAAAAACTGCAACACCTTGGCAGACCCAGATGAGATTGGTTTCGCTGGTACACCGGCGCTAACCATCACCGCTGGTTCAGGTTCGGCCACGGGCGTTCCGACCGCTACCGCCTCGCTTGGGTCGGTCAACGACGGAGGGAACATTCACTGTGCCGGTACCGG
>DASZMA010000092.1:0-4785 GCA_035552095.1 Acidimicrobiales bacterium
GTCGTGGTGCCGAAAGCAGTCACCGTCACCGTCTACGACGTCGTGGGCGAGCGGCCGCTGGGCGCCTGACGAGGCTAGAGCGGGTTCAGCCCCGGCGCTCCGTGCGCCAGACCAGCCGCAGGCCGGTCCAGGTGGCGTCAATGGCGCACACCTTGTTGTCAACCAGGCCCAGGGGAAGCGCCACCGCCCGGACGACGTGATCGGTGAGGTCGGTCGCCTGGCCGGACGACCGCTTCGGCCAGGCGATCCACAGCCCGCCGGCCGGGAAGACGAGCTGCCCCAGGGCGGCCACCCGCTGTTCCAATTGGGCTCGCCGGGTGAAGAAGGCGACCACGACGTCGGCGTGGCCCCGAGCCTGACGCTTGACCGTGACCGCCGGCGGCAGGTCGATGTACACCTCGGGCGGGGTACTCCAGAGGATCAGGCTGGATCCCGCAACGATGCCAAGTTTCGCCGGCAGTGGCGTCCCGCTGTAGCCAGCCATGAGACAGCATCGCGCCGGACCGCCCACTGGCCGCGCCCGGGGCAGTTTTCGGGCTTCTGGGCTACTGTCCGTTGCCCGCGTTGGCCGCGGCATCTCCCGATCATGACCTCACGCCGACTGACCACCACCGCTTCTCCGTCACGCTCGTCGGGGGGATGAGCCGGTCCATGCTGGCCCTCTCGTTCAACCACCACTTCTGGGTGGCCCTGATCTCCATTCCCATCTTCACCGGCGTCATCGGCTACATCACCAACTGGTCCGGCGTGCTCATGCTGTTCAGGCCGATCCGTTTCCACGGCACCCGCATTCCCGGGCTGAAGTTCCTCTACCCCTACCTGCCGCGGCGGGTGCAGGTCATCCCGGCCATCTCCAAGGAGGGCCGGTTCGGGTGGCAGGGCATCGTCCCGTCGCGGGTGGACAAAATGGCCAGCATCTCGGTCGACAAGGCCCTGTCCAAAGTGGGCAGCATCTCGGACTTCTACCAACAGCTGGAGCCGGACAAGATCGCCGACCATTTGGTGGCCACCGCGCAGAGCGAAATGCGCGAGGTGGTGGACCGCATCATCGCCCGCGAGCACCCGCAACTGTGGAACGACCTCCCGCCCTCCCTGAAGGAGGCGGTGCACGCCCGGGTGCAGCAGGAACTCCCCACCATCGTGCGCGGCATCACCCAGGAGATCGGTGATCACATCGACCAACTCATCGACGCCAAGTTGATGGTGATCAGCTACTTCGAGCAACACCCCGAGATGATGAACCAGATGCTGCAGGAGGTGGGGAAGAAGGAGCTCAAGTTCATGCAGAACTTCGGCTTCTACCTGGGCGTGCCGCTGGGCATCGTCATGGTGTTCGTGGTGCAGCAGTTCCCCGACTGGTGGGTCCTGCCCCTGGGCGGCGTCATCATCGGCTACGTGGTCAATTACGTGGGCATCACCATGATTTTCGAGCCCATCTTCCCGCGCCAGGTCGGCCCCTGGACCATGCAGGGCCTCTTTCTCAAACGCCAACCCGAGGTGAGTGACGTCTTCGCCCGGCTGATCGCCGACCAGGTCATCAACCTGCACAACGTGGGTAACGAGCTGCTGTACGGCCCGCGCTCGGACCGGACCCGCCAGATGCTCGAGGACACCATCCGACCCGCCGTCGACAAGGCGATCGGGCCGGCCCAGGGCGCCCTGCGCGTCGCCATCGGGAGCAGCGAGTACGACCGGATCCGCGCCTCGGTGGCGCTCGAAGCAGCCGATTTCGCGTCGGCCTTTGACGACGAGGAGTTCGGCCGGGAGCAGTCCAAGAAGATTTACGACTTCGTGGCCAAGCAGATGCGCAAGCTGCCCTCCGATGACTTCAACGAGCTGCTGCGCTCAGCCATCAAGCAGGACGAATGGCTGCTCTTCCTCCACGGCGCGGTGCTGGGGTTCGGCGCCGGGCTCCTCCATCTGGCCATCTTCGGGGTGTGAGATGACCGATCTCGTGCCGCCGAATCTGCCGGCCCTTCCGGTCCCGCCGCCGGCCCCGCCACTCCCGCCCGAGCCCAATGGGGCCGAGCCCCTGACCCCGGCCAACCTGGGTGGGCGGCTGGTCCGGGCCGCGCCCGGCCTCGTCCGGTTGGCGGCCACCTCGAGCTGGCACCTCTTCGAATGGTCGTTCAAGGCGTCGGTCGACACCGGCCGCGAGGTGGTCCAGTCGCTGGCCTCGGGCAACCTCCCCATCGAGACGTTCCGCGGCATCGCCGTCGACCTACGCCAGGTGGGACGCCAGGCACTCGGCCTGACCGACGACAGTGAACAGCCGCTGGTCCCGGTGCATCTGCGGCCCGTCGGGCTGACGGCCGAGGAGTTGCGGGCGCGCGGCGCCGAGCTGCTCTACCGCTCAGCCGACGTGTGGTTCACCGAGGACGTGCACCCGGCCTATGAGCGGATCCTGGGCGAGATGGCGCCCGACGAGGCGCGCATCCTGCGCTTCCTGGCCACGGACGGCCCGCAGCCGGCCATTGATGTCCGGACGGGGCGCCCTCTGGGCATCGGCTCCGAGCTCATCGCCGGGGGACTGTCGATGATCGGCCTGCGCTCGGGGGTGCGCGACATGGGCCGGGCCAGCGCTTACCAGAACAACCTCTTCCGCCTGGGCCTGATCTGGTTCTCCCGGGAGGAGGTCGACCCCGAGCGCTATCAGGTGGTGGAGGTGCAGCCCGATGTCGCCGCCGCCATTAAGCAGGCGGGGCGGATGGCCAAGGTCGTGCGTCGCAGCATCCACCTCACGCCTTTCGGCGAGGACTTCTGCCGGACCTGCCTGCCCATCGCCCCCGAGGCCTACTGGACCGGCCCCCAGCTGGAGCTTTAGCTCAGGCGCTCGACGATCATGGCCATGCCCTGGCCGCCGCCGACGCACATGGACTCCAGCCCGAAGGTCTTGCCGGTGTCCTCCAGCGCGTTGAGCAGCGTGGTCATGATGCGGGCGCCGGTCTGGCCGAACGGGTGGCCGAGCGCGATGGCCCCACCCTTGACGTTCAACTTGTCCCAGCTGATGCCCAAGTGCTTGGCCGACGGGATGACCTGCGCCGCGAAGGCCTCGTTGATCTCGACCAGGTCGATGTCGTCGATGGTCATGTTGGCCCGGGCCAGCACCTGGCGGCAGGCGTCCACCGGGCCCAGCCCCATGATCTCGGGGTTGAGGCCGGTCACCCCGCTGGCCACGATGCGGGCCAGGGGGGTGATGCCGAGCGCCTTGGCCTTGGTGTCGCTCATCACAATGACGGCGGCCGCGCCGTCGTTGAGCGGGCAGGCGTTGCCGGCCGTGACGGTGCCGCCCTCCCGGAAGACCGGCTTGAGACCGGCCAGGCCCTCCAGCGTGGTGCCGGCCCGGGGGCCGTCGTCCTTGGTGACCACGGTGCCGTCGGCCAGGGTCACCGGGATGATCTCGCGCTCAAAGAAGCCGTTCTCCTGGTTCTCCACCGCCCGGGTCTGGGAGAGCACGGCGAACTCGTCCATTTCGCCCCGGGTCACCTTCTCGAACTCGGCCACGTTCTCGGCCGTCTGGCCCATGGCGATGTAGACGTCGGGCAGGCTGCCGGCCAGCGGCGTCCAGGGCTCTCCGACGGCCGGGGTGCGGGTGGTGGTGCGCTCCTCGGCGGTGGCGAAGGCCGTGTTGTGGGGCCCAGTGTCCGAGGCGCCGTACATGTAGCGGCTCACCGTCTCCACGCCGGCGGCGATGAAGACGTCGCCCTCGCCGGCCCGGATGGCGTGCGCCGCCATGCGGATCGTCTGCAGCGATGAGGAGCAGTAACGGTTGACCGTGACGCCGGGCACGTCGTCCAGCCCGGCCAGGATGGCAGCCACCCGGGCGATGTTGTAGCCCGCCTCGCCGGCCGGCTGCCCGCAGCCGAGGAGGACGTCCTCAATGTCGGAGGCTTTGAGCTGGGGCACCTTCTCCATCACGGCGCGCAGCACCAGGGCGGTGAGGTCGTCGGGCCGGCACTCGACCAGCGAGCCCTTGTTGGCCCGGCCGATGGGGGTGCGGCCGGTGGCGACTATGACGGCTTCAGGCATGGTGACAGGCTCCTCGGTTCGATCTGGGGGCCCGGGTCTCGCCCGAGGCCGTCAGCAGGTTACTGGCTGGTGTCAATGGTGCCGGCGGCCGGCCCATTGGCCGTTCGACGGAGTCGGACTGTAACGTGTTCTACTGAGCATCAGGCCGGATCCCGGCCGGTCACGATGCCGGTATGACGTGGGGCGGTGCCGCGGCGCTGCCCCGGGAGGGACACCATGGAGATCTCGTACACCGAGGAGCAGCAGGCGCTGAAGCAGGAGCTGCGCGCCTACTACGACAACCTGCTCACCCCCGAGCTGGAGCAGGAACTTTCGCAGTCGCACGGCATCGGGCCGACGGTGCGCAAGGTGGTCAAGCAGATGGGTACCGACGGTTGGCTCGGCATCGGGTGGCCCAAGGAGTGGGGTGGCCAGGGCCGATCCGCCATTGAGCAGTTCATCTTCTTCGATGAGTCCATGCGCAGCGGTGCCCCGGTGCCGATGCTGACTATTAATACAGTCGGTCCCACCATCATGAATTTCGGCACCCAGGAGCAGAAGGAGTTCTTCCTCCCGAAGATCCTGGCCGGCGAGATCCACTTCTGCATCGGCTACACCGAGCCCAACTCGGGCACCGACCTGGCCTCGCTCACCACCAAGGCCGTGCGCGACGGCGACGAGTACATCATCAACGGCTCGAAGATCTTCACCAGCCTGGCCGGCGACGCCGACTACATCTGGCTGGCCACCCGCACCGACCCCAACGTCTCCAAACAC
>DASZMA010000093.1:0-12972 GCA_035552095.1 Acidimicrobiales bacterium
AGGTTGCTCATGTGTTACTCACCCGTTCGCCACTCGCTCTTCATCAGTATTGCTACCGAATGGAGCGCGTTCGACTTGCATGTGTTAGGCACGCCGCCAGCGTTCATCCTGAGCCAGGATCAAACTCTCCATCGAGACTTAAGGTCAGCCATTTCCTAAACAAGGAAAGGACCTTCCGAAAATCAGAGAGTTCCCATGTATATGACTCTGTTTCATGGAAACAACAGACCGTCTTGTCACTAAGAACTATGTCCAATAAAGAACACGATCCCTAGGTCCAACGAGGCCTGTTTTACTGCTAATTGACGTACAACCCAGACGTACCGAAGCACGAATGAATTGCCCGCACTGGCTTTTGGCTCTCACTATTCCGTTTTCAAGGAGCGACCGGGCACACACCACTACTGCCGGTGTTGGTGCCGGGTGCTCCGAAGGACTGTTCCGGACAGATCGCTCTGCTGGAAAGTCTCCTTCGGCTGCCGGAGGCCCTTGGGAGGGCTTTCCGACGGGAGGATTACTGTACCAGGTGCGCGCTGTACCGTCAACGCACTCGCACGAGGCGAACGGTGCCTGGGTCGTGCCCAGGTCGGTGCGCGCTCCCCACCGTATCGCCGGCCTCCCGCCCATTCGTGGATACTCCGTTGCGCCCTCACCACCCCGCCCGATCCGGCGCACCCTCGACGCACTCGCCCGCCACCGCTCAGGCCGGCCGGCCGGATGACCAGGGAGAACACCGCGCCCCGCCGTCTCACGCGCCGCCGGGTCCCCTCACCCGAGGTCCGGATCAGCCAGCTCCGGGGACACCACGCCGGGCCCCACTCGCATCCTCGTGGTGGCCACCGTCGGCCTCCCCTGGCATCGGTCAATCCAACCCGGCGACCGCCTGATCGCGCCGAATAAGGAGGAATAAAAGATCTGACACCATCCGGCGGCATGCGAGCGGACGAGAGATCCGCCCGCATGCCACCAGGTGCTCGAGACTCAATGAGACTTTCCGCTTCGATCCACCGCCTGAGGGGAACTACTCGAAACGTGCTCTGCCCACTGATCTCCTCGATGGCGGGTGCCCCGCGGGGTTGGGGCACCCTGTTCGACCACAGGATGCGTTCCTGTTGTCGAACTTGGAGTCAGTGTGAACCGCTCACGTTGCACGGACCTTACAGATCTGTTGCAACCGGGCCGGGGGCGTCCGGCACGTGGGCCTTCCCTCGCCATTCAGGCCGCTTGCTCCCCCACCGACCCCAGCGCCAGCGCCTCAGCCGCCGCCGCCTCGCCGTGCGCCCTGGCCTGGCGGGAACGGCGGACGGCGGGGATCGTCAGCGCAGTGATCATGCCCAGCAGCACCACGCTCGCCCCGACCAGGATGGCCGGGGTCAGACCGCGCACGTAGTCCTGGCCCGACCCGTAGCTGCCCGATGACGAGAAGACGGCGCCCAGGACGGCGATGCCCAGGACACCCCCCAGCTCGCGGAAGGCGCTGTTGGTGCCCGAGGCCACTCCCTCGAGCGCCGTCGGCACCGAGCCGAGCACCAGCGAGGCCAGCGGGACGAAGAAAAGCGTCATGCCCATGCCGGCCAGCACGAAGGCCGGGATCATGTCGACGTACGGCGTGCCCGGGCTGAGCAGGAGGCCGAGCCAGAGCAGCCCGACCGCCTGCAGGAACAGGCCCGCCACCACCAACCGCCGTCCTCCCCACCGTCCGGCCAGGGCGCCGACCACCGGGGCCAGCAACATGGTCATGCCCGTCCAGGGCAGCACCCGCAGGCCGGCGCTCAGGGGCGAGTAGCCCTGGACGGTCTGGAGGAACTGGGACAGGAAGAAGATGGAGCCGAACATGCCGAAGCTGAACAGCATGGCGGTCACGTTGACGGCGGCGAAGGCCCTGTTCTTGAACAGGCGCAGCGGCAGCATGGGCTCGGCCACCCGCAGCTCCCACCAGATGAACGCGGCCAGGCCCACCAGGCCGACGGCGAACGACGTCAGCACCCCGGTGCTGGTCCAGCCGTGCGAGTTGCCCTGCACCAGGCCGTAGACCACCCCGAAGAGGCCGGCGCTGACCAGGCCCACCCCGACCAGGTCCAGCGAGCTGCTGCGTCCACGCGAGTCGGACAGTTTCCACCAGGCCAACGGGATCAGGACCAGGCCCACCGGCACGTTGAGCCAGAAGATGTACTGCCAGGCCCATCCGGTCGTCACGGCCCCGCCCACCAACGGGCCGATGGCCACGGCCACCCCGCCGATGGCGCCCCAGAAACCGAGCGCGGCGGCCCGGCGCTCCGGGCGCACGGCCTCGCTGAGCAGGGTCAGCGACAACGGCATGATCATGGCGCCGCCGGCACCCTGAATGGCGCGGGCCGCCACCAGCACCTGAATGTTCGGGGCCAGCGCGGCGGCCGCCGAGGCCAGGGTGAAGAGGGCGATGCCGGCGATGAAGACCCGGCGCCGGCCCAGCCGTTCGCCGACGGCGGCCGCGCTCAACAGGAGGACGGCGAAGGTCAGGGTGTACGCGTTGACCGTCCACTCCAGACCGGACAGGCCGGCGTGCAGGTGGACCCGGATGACCGGCAGGGCGGTGGAGACCACCAGGTTGTCGAGTGACGCCATGAAGAGCGCCAGGCCGGTGATGACGATGGCCCAGACCGGACCACCGGCGCGGCGGCGCGATGACCGGTCGGATGTCGCCTCGGCCGGGTGCGGCGTGGTCATGGTGGTGGTCATGGCATTTCCTCTCTTCGCGGGTGTCTTCGTTACGGAACGACGGTGAAACAGACGCTGACGGCTCGGTGCTTCCGCAGGTTGTGACTAGTTACTAACTTCGATGGGCATGAGGGGTCGATCGAGGTACGCATGAATGGGGCCGCCTAAGCCGAGGGGGCGAGGTGTTGGGAGCCGGCCACGGCCGCGGCTTCGGCGCCCGGCAGGCACTTGGCCGGGTCCTCCAAGAAGAACGACTGGGCCCAGCCCTCGTCCACCGAACGCAGGTCGATGGCGGCGATGACGCTGCACAACATGCCCTGGGCGAAGAACTCGCGCAGGCGCTCGGGCGTCACGTCGACCGACTCGTTGACCAGTCGCCACAGGCGCCGGAACGTCTCCTGGCAGGCCCGGGCGATGTCCTCGTCCGCTGCGGCGGCAGCGAAGCCGTGCAGCTGGACCTGCAACAGATCAGGGTCCTCGAGCAGCTCGAGGTAGGCCATCGCCATGGCGGTCATGGCCTCCTCCCCCTCCAGGCCCTCCCGCGCCACCTCGAACGCCTGCTCAATACGGGCGGTCACCACGTCGTAGGTGGCGACGAACAGTTCCTTCTTGGTCCCGAAGAGCCGGAAGATGTACGGCTGCGAGATACCGGCCCGCTTGGCGATGGCTTCGGTCGAGGTGCCGGCGTAGCCCGAGCGGCCGAACTCCACGATGGCTGCCCGCAGGATGGAGCTGCGGCGCACGTCGGCGGACTGTCGGATCGGGACCATGCCCACTATGTTAGTGACTACTCACAAATGTGTCAAGGGGCCACCACCGGGGGCCGCTCGACCGAGACGTTGGGATCGCCCGCCACCCACCAGCGCCACGGCTGCTCCTGGGCCACGCGTATGCCGATCCGCACCCCTTGACCCGGACGTTTCGGTGGCGGCGTCCCGTCGTCGACCAGCCGGACGGCGGCGGCCTCCCCAGTTGGGCGGTTCCGGACCAGCAGGTCGGTCCCGTTGTCGACGCCGGTGATGCCCAGGGCCTGGCAGAGCTTGGCCGGACCGTTGCAAAGATCGCGGTCGCGCCGGGCCGCCAGCCGGACCTGGTGCATCTCGACCAGTCCCTCCAATGGAGCCAGGGCCCGGATGAGGACCGCCCCCGCCTCGCCGTCGGGCTGGCAGACCACGTTGGCGCACCAGTGCATGCCGTAGGTGAAGTACACGTAGAGAAAGCCCGGCCGCCCGAACATGACCGCCGTGCGCGGCGTCTGGCCCCGGAAGGCGTGCGAGGCCGGGTCCTCCTGGCCCTTGTAGGCCTCGACCTCGACGATCCGGCCCGCCCGCCCGCCCCGGACCAGCACCTTGTTGAGCAGCCAGGGCGCGATGGCCAGCGGATCGCCCGAGAAGTCGGCCCGTTTCACGGGCCCACCCTTCCCAATCGGCGCCGCTGGCGCCAGTTACGCCGGTGCCAGTTACACCGGCGCCAGTTACGAGGTGAGCTGGCGCTCCCGGGCCGGGCCGATGGGTGACGTCGCCGGCATCCGCCGGTGCGTCGCCGCCGGGACCCGTCCGATGGGGCTCGGCGTGTTGGTGCGGGGGACGGCCGCCGCCGGACGAGCTCGCTTCACGGCCGGCCGTCCCGGCGGCCCGGCGGCCCCGGCGGCTCGGGCCAGGCGGTCGAGCTCGGAGGCGATGGCCCGGGCCAGGGCCGGCAGCGCGGGGACGGCGGAGGCGCAGGCGTTGATCCCTACGAAGAGCGAGTCGCGGTAGCTCTGCACCGTGATGTTCAGCGCCACACCGTCCACCACCGGGCCAAGCGGGTGGACCGCCTCCATCCGCATGCCGGCGAAGTAGAGCGGAAAGTCCGGCCCCGGGACGTTCGAGATGACCAGGTTGCCCGCCCGCAGTCGGCGCAGGGCACCGAGTTGGACGCCGGCCCGGACGAACGGCCGGGCCAGAGCGGGCGGGACGGCGTCGGCCACGGCGGACGCCATGGGGCCGTAGCCCACGGCGCGCTCCTGGGCCTTGGTGGCCACGCTGGCGGCCACAATCGCCTCCAGGCGCTTCACCGGATGGGCCAGGTCGTTGTGCAGCGGGATGAACATGGCCGAGAGCCGGTTGCCCACCGCGCCGTCTTGAGGCTGCCCTTTCACCGAGACCGGGACCACGGCCACCAACGACTCATCCGTCTCCTGATCGTGCTCGGCCAGGTGGGCGCGTAAGGCCCCCGAGCAGGCGGCCAGCACCACGTCGTTGATGGTGACCCCGAAGCGGTCGCGCACCTTCTGTACCTGAGTCAGGCGGAGCTCGGCGAAGGACACGGCCCGGCTGGCTCCCACCCGCGTCTCGAAGATGCTGGGTGCCCCGAGCGGGATGGAGAGTGGCCCGGTGGCGCTGTCGGCCGCCCGTCGCAGCAGGCGCAGCGCCGTGCGCCCGATCTCCCGGGCCGCCCTGATCCCGCGGATGGGGCTGGTGAAGAAGTTGGGGAAGGCGTCGGAGAGCAGCTGGGTGCTCGAGGGCAGCGCCGGCGGCAGCCAGGGCGGGCAGAACTCGGTGATGGGGCGCCCTTCGGGGCTGAGATCGAGCAGCTGGGCCATCAGCTGCGCACCGGCCACGCCGTCGATCACCGCGTGGTGCACCTTGGCGATGAGGCCGACCCGTCCACCCTGCAGGCCTTCAATGACGTGCATCTCCCAGGGGGGCTGATCAGTATCGAGCGGGCGGCCCATCACCTCGGCCACCATCGCGGTCAGCTCAGTCTCCCCGCCCGGAGCCGGGAGCGCGGCCCGGTGGAGGTGGTTGTCCAGATTGAAGTGCGGATCATCCACCCAGCGCGGGTGGTCCAATCCGAGGGGCACCGCCATGAGCCGGCGCCGGAAGGGCGGCAGTGTGGGCACCCGCTCGGCCAGGAGGGCGCGCACCGCGTCGAACGAGTAGCCGTCCGGAGCGGACGACGGATCGAACACGCAGGCATAGGCCACCTCCATCGGGGTCTCCGGCGTCTCGGAGTAGATGAACATGGGGTCGATGCCGTTCATTCGCTGCATGGACTCAGCTCCGCATATTGGTGACGAGTCGATTGACTCGCGCCAAGCACACGGCGACCCTGCAGACCCTACTTTCCAAGATCCTCGTCCCTCTGGTGACGAGAGGAGTAGGGACGCTGTCGTGCTCCACCTCTACATGTACTCCCCTTGTCGCCCCGATTCAACCGTCTGGGGCGATCTTCATCTTGCGTTCACCCGCTCGTAAAGTGACACGGGCGATGCGTCACCAAGAACGTGACGCCCTGACGCCCAAACGCATGTAGGCCGTCACCCCACCCCAATGGCCAGAGCGGTGATACCGCCCGCGCTGATCGGCACCACGTCCATCGGGCAGCTCGATACGGCGACGATGATGTCCATCAGGGCGACGAAGATGACGGCGTCCCCCGCTCGGGAGGTGGCCGGTACCACGCTGATCGAACCGTCGGGCTCCACCGGCACCTGCATGAAGAGGTTGAACGGCTGCGGAATGACGCTGACCGGTTGGCCCAGGAGTGCCATGGCCTCCACCAGGTTGGTGGCGCACGACCGGTGCGCTCCGGCCACCCCGAGCAGCGCGTAGCGGGCCGGATCGCAGGCGGCGTAGAGGGTGTCGTGCCAGCCCGGCGAGTCATCGGCTTCGAAGCGCGCCATTTCCCGGCGGCGGTTGCTGAGCACCACATCGCCGGGACGGGGCACCACGTGGCGGGTGCTGGGCCGGGTGTGCTCGGCGCTCATCCACTCGGCACTGTCACCGGCGCCATCGACTACGCCGTCCACGAAGACGAACAGGTCGCCGACCTGACCGCCTACGACGTCAATGATGCGGAACCGCTCCCCCGAGGCGACGCGGACGGCGCGGCCCTCGCCGGCGGGAACGACCACCTTCCGCACGGCCGGCGCCCCGTGGTCCACCTACGCCGGCGACCAGTGGGCCAGGCGGGTGCGGTCCACCTCGCGCCGGCGGTCGAAGCGCTCCGTCTGCTCGGCCACCGGGCCGGGGCCGGCGCCGCCGGGGGTGCGCCGACGGGTCACCGCCACACCGGGCTCGAGGAGTTCAACGGCGGCCTCCCCCAGATCCGGATGCGCCGCCACCAGCTCGGCCAGCGGCACGTGACGCTCCAGTGACTCGCGCACCAGGCCGCCGACCAGCGCGTGGGCCGATCGGAAGGGCATGCCCTGCTCGACCAGGAGCTCGGCCAGATCGACGGCGGCGGCGGCCGGGCCGTCGGCGGCCGACTGCATCCGCTCCTCGTTCCACACCACAGTGCTGTAGACCCCGCGCAGCGCGATGAGCGCCCGGGTCACCTGCAGCACGGCGTCGAAGAGCGGCTCTTTGTCCTCCTGCAGGTCGCGGTTGTAGGCCAGCGGCAGTCCCTTGAGGGTGATGAGCACCGCGTTGAGGTGTCCGATCAGGCGACCGGCCTTGCCCCGGGCCAGCTCGGCCACGTCGGGGTTCTTCTTCTGCGGCAGCATGGAGCTGCCGGTGGCGTAGGCATCGTCGAGGGTGCAGAAACCGAACTCCTCGGTCGACCACAGCACGAGCTCCTCGCCCAGGCGCGACATGTGCACGCCCAGGAGGGCCAGGTCGAAGAGCGCCTCGGCCACGAAGTCGCGGTCCGAGACCGCATCGAGCGAGTTCTCGAAGCGGCCATGGAAGCCCAACTCGGCCGCCACGTAGTCGGGGTCGAGCGGGAGCGACGAGCCGGCCAGCGCGCCGGCCCCCAACGGGGACGTGTTGAGTCGGTCCACCGTGGTCAGCAGCCGGTCCACGTCGCGGGCCAGGGCCCAGCCGTGCGCCAACAGGTGGTGGGCCAGCAGGACCGGTTGGGCCCGCTGCATGTGGGTGTAGCCGGGCAGGTAGGTGTCCGCGGCATCCTTGGCCCGCTGGGCCAGCACGTCCTGGAGCGCCATGATCTCGCCGGCGACCTGGGTGAGGGAGCGGCGGCACCACAGGCGCAGGTCGGTGGCCACCTGGTCGTTGCGGCTGCGCCCGGTGTGCAGTTTGGCGCCGACGTCGCCGGCCAGCTCGGTCACCCGCCGCTCCACCGCGGTGTGCACGTCCTCGTCGCCGGGCGCGTAGACGAAGGCGCCGGTCTCGAACTCCTCGGCCACCACGTCGAGCGCGTCCAGTAGTTCGCTCACCTCACTGTCGCTCAGAATCCCGACCTTGCCCAGTCCCTTGACGTGGGCCCGCGACCCGACCAGGTCGTCGTAGGCCAGCGCCTGGTCGAAGGGGAGGCTGATGGTGAAGGCGGCCACCGCATCGGCCATGCCGGTCGAGATGCGGCCCTTCCACAGGGTCATGACCCGCTGCTTCGCGCCGGCACCCACTGCGGGGAGCCGGGGCCCTGCCGGGCCGACCAGGTGGCCACCCCGAGGCCCCACAGCCGCACGAACCCTTCGGCGTCCTGGTGCCGGAAGGTGTCGGTGGCGTCGTAGGTGGCCAGGTTGTGGTCGTAGAGGGCGACCGGGCTGCGCCGCCCGACCACGGTGCAGGTCCCGGGGGCGGCGAAGCGCAAGCGCACCTCACCCGTGACGTGGCGCTGCGACTCGGCGATGAACGCATCCAACGCCGCCTTGAGCGGCGAGAACCAGAGGCCGTCGTAGACCAGCTCGGACCAGCGCGGCTCCAGCCGGGCCTTCTCGTGGTGCAGGTCGCGCTCGAGGGTCAGGTCCTCCAGATCAGCGTGGGCCATGATCAAGGCCAGCGCGGCCGGGCATTCGTACACCTCGCGGCTCTTGATGCCGACCCGCCGGTTCTCCACCATGTCGAGGCGGCCGAAGCCCCGGCTGCCGGCCACCGCGCCCATGCGGGCGATCAGCTGCTCGGGGTCGAGCGACTCGCCGTCGAGCGAGTTGGGCACACCGGCCTCGAAGCCGATGATGACCTCCACCGGCTCGGTCTCGCTGACCCGGGTCAAGGTGTAGACGTCGTCGGGCGCCGGGGCCCATGGGTCCTCAATGGCCCCGCACTCAATGGCCTTGCCCCACAGGTTGTCGTCAATGGAGTACAGCTTGTCCTTGGTCACCGTGATGGGGATCTCCCACTTCTCGGCCAGCTCGACACAGTCCTCGCGGGTCAGCCCCCACACCCGGGCCGGCGCGTAGATGTTGAGGTCGGGGGCCAGCGAGCGCGTGCCCACCTCGAAGCGCACCTGGTCGTTCCCCTTGCCCGTGCACCCGTGGGCCACCGCGGTGGCCCCGTGCCGGCGGGCCTCGGCCACCAGGTGGCGCACGATCACCGGTCGGCTCAGCGCGGAGACCAACGGGTACTTGCCCTCGTAGCGGGCGTTGGCGGCCAGGGCGGGCATGCAGAACTCCTCCGCCATCTCGGCCCGGGCGTCGACCACCACAGCCTCGACGGCGCCGGCGGCCAGGGCCCGGTGGCGGATGGCATCCCAGTCCTCGCCCCCCTTGTCGGCAGCCTGGCCCACGTTGACCGCCACCGCGATCACCTCGACGCCCTCGTTCTCAATCAGCCACCGCACGGCCACCGACGTATCGAGGCCACCGCTGTAGGCCAACACCACTCGCTCAGCCATTGTCAGTCCTTCCCATTGGAGGTTTCAGGGTCCTTCGAATCATTCTGCGTGGAGATCCCGGCAATGTCGCTCAGGCGCATGGCCATGGCCAACCCCCCCACTTCTTCGTCGACGATCACCAGCACGGTGTCGTCCCCGGCCACGGTGCCGATGACCGAGTCCATGCCGCTCCGATCGAGCGCCGAGCCTACGACATGGGCCGAACCGGGCGGGGTGCGCAGGACGACCAGGTTGCCCGAGTGGGCCAGCTCCACCACCCACTCCCCCAACACCCGGCGCAGGTGGTCCTCCGGCGCGATCTGGTGCACCGGCAACTCGGGCAGGGCGTAGGCGGTGTCGCCCCCGGGCAGCCGCACCTTGACCGCTCCCAGGTCCTCCAGGTCGCGCGAGACGGTGGTCTGGGTGGCCTCGACCCCCTGCTCGGCCAGCAGCGCCACCAGCTGGCCCTGGCTGGTCACGGCCTGGGCCTCGAGCAGTTTGGTGATGCGGTGCTGGCGTTGGTTCTTGGTCAGCCGGGTGACGGCGGGCGTGGTCACGGCGCCTCCTGTTCCTCAATGGCCCAGGCCAGGATGCCGTGCATGGCCGTCTGGCGGTGGGCCGCCTGCTTCCACACCACCGAGTGCATCCCCTCGAAGACGTCCGCCGAGATCTCCTCGCCCCGGTGCGCCGGCAAGCAGTGCAGTACGGCGGCGTCGGGCTCGGCCACATCGAGCAGGGCGTCGTCCACGGTGAAGCCGCGGAACGCCTCGAGGCGGGCGGCCCGCTCGTCCTCCTGGCCCATGCTGGTCCAGACGTCGGTGTACAGCGCGTCGGCGCCGCCGGCGGCCTCAATCGGGTCGTGCGTGGCCCGCAGGATCCCGCCCCGCCCGACCCGGGCCGAGAACGCCTCGAGGCGGGCCACCTCCTCGGCCGAAAACGAGTAGGCCTCGGGCGAGGCCACCCGCACGTCCATGCCCTCCATCAGGGCGGCCTTGACCAGCGAGCGGCACATGTTGTTGGAGTCGCCGATGTAGGCCAGCACCTCGCCGTGCAGCGGGCCGAGGGTGTCGCGCAGCGTCAGCACGTCGGCGATGGCCTGGCAGGGATGGGCCTGGTCGGAGAGCAGGTTGATCACCGGCACGTCGAAGTTGCTGCCCTCCAGGGCGACGGCCATACGGGGCAGGACGTCGTGGTCGAAGACGCGGGCGCACAGGATCCGGTGGTAGCAGCCCAGGGTGCGGGCCACGTCCTCGGCCGACTCCCGCACATCGAGCCCGACCTCAGTGCCCTGGATGTAGACCGGGTGGCCGCCCAGGCTGACCACGGCCATCTCGGTGGAGTTGCGGGTGCGGGCCGAGGGTTTCTCGAAGAGCAGCGCCACCCCTTGACCCTTGAGCACCTCGCCCACCGTGGTGCTGGTGGCCAACTCCAGCACGCGGTCGTACCCGAAGGGCCACAGGTCGTCGATGTCGAAGAGGTCGGCCACGGTGGTCAGGATTCCCCGGCCGGGGTGGCCGTCTCGGCCAACTCGGGCAGTCCGGCCATGACGGTGTGCAGAATGGCGAGGGCGTCGTCGACCTCGGCGTCGCTGACCAGCAGCGGTGGGGCGACCCGTATGGCGTCGGGCCGCACCGGATTGACCAGCAGCCCCGCCGCCAGCGCGCCGGCGGAGACGGCGGCCGCCACCGGAGCACCCAGCTGCGCGGCCAGGAGCAAGCCGGCCCCGCGCACGGCGACCACGCCGGGCAGCGCGGCCAGGCCGGCGCCCAAACGGGCGCCTTGTCGTTGGGCCCGCCCGCAGACATCCTCGGCCTCCATGACGGCCAGGGTGGCGCGGGCTGCGGCCAGGGCCAGCGGCTGGCCCCCGAAGGTCGAGCCGTGGTCGCCCGGCCCGAAGGCGGCGGCCACCTCGGCCCGGGCCCAGCAGGCGCCGACCGGCATGCCGTTGCCCAACGCCTTGGCCATGGTCACCACGTCGGGTGACAACCCCTGGGCCTGGAAGGCGAACCAGTGGCCGGTGCGCCCGAGACCGGTCTGCACCTCGTCGAGCATGAGCAGGGCACCCCGCTCGGTGCACAGGGCGCGCACCGCCCCCAGGTAGTCCGAGCTAGGCACCATGACCCCGCCCTCACCCTGGAGGGGCTCGAGCAGCACGGCCGCCACCGTCTCGCCGTCGAAGGCCTCACTCAGCGCGTGCACGTCGTCGTAGGGCACGTGGACGAACCCTTCGGGCAACGGCAGGAACGGCGTGTGCTTCTCGGGCTGACCGGTGGCGGTCAGGGTGGCCAGGGTCCGGCCGTGGAACGAGTTGTCGGCGCTGATCACCACGTGGCGCCCGCCGCCAGCCCAGCGCCGGGCCAACTTCAGCGCGCACTCGTTGGCCTCGGCGCCCGAGTTGGAGAAGAAGACCTGTCCCCCGGCCTGGCCGGTGCCGCCGTTGATGAGACGGTCGATGGTGAGGGCCACCTCGGGGCCGAGTGTGTTCCCGTAGAGATTCGACACATGGCTCAGCGTGCGGGCCTGAGTGGCCACGGCCTCGGCCACCACCGGGTGGGCGTGACCGAGCGAGACCACGGCCAGCCCGGTGATGAAGTCCAGGTAGCCCTTGTCCTGAGCGTCGAAGAGCATGGTGCCCTCGCCGCGCACGAAGGTGACCGGGGGTTCGGCGTAGGTGCGCATGAGGGCGCGGCGATCGACGGCCAGCGGGGCCGTAGTGGCGTCGGCGGTCGTGGCGTCGGTGGTCACGGCAGCACCATGGTGCCGACACCGGAGTCGGTGAACAGTTCGAGCAGCAGGGCGTGCGGGACCCGGCCGTCGAGGATGTGGGCCCGGGACACCCCGGCCCGCACGGCGGCGGCACAGGCCTCGATCTTGGGCCGCATGCCCCCTTCGGCCCCACCGCTACGCAGAATCTCGTCAATGAGGTCGAGGTTGGCCTCGTGGACCACGGTGGCGGGATCGTCGGGCACCACCCGCAACCCCTCAATGTCGGTCAGGAAGATCAGCTTCTCCGCGGCCAGCGCTTCGGCCAGGGCACCGGCCACCGTGTCCGCGTTGATGTTGTAAGCCTGCCCCGCCTCGTCGGCGCCGATGGTGGCCACCACCGGGATGATCCCCTCGGCGGTCAGCCGTTGCAGCATGGTGGGGTCGACCACCGAGACGCTGCCGACGAAGCCGAGGTCGACGTGGCTCTGGGCCGCCGTGATCAGGTTGGCGTCCTCGCCCGACATACCCACGGCCAGGGGCCCGTGCACATTTATGGCCGAGACGATGTCGCGGTTGACCTTGCCCACCAGCACCATGCGGGCGATGTCGAGCGTCTCGGCATCGGTCACCCGCAGTCCGTGACGGAACTCGGTCTCCTTGCCCAGGCGCGCCATGAGCGCGCCGATCTGGGGCCCGCCTCCGTGCACCACCACGGGCAGCATGCCCACGGCGCGCATGAGCACCACATCCTGGGCGAACGAGGCCAGGGCGTCGTCCGTCCCGGCGGCCGATCCGTTCAGCGCGTTGCCGCCGTACTTGACCACCACGATCTTGCCCAGGAAGCGGGTGATGTAAGGCAGCGCCTCCACCAGCACCGAGGCGGTGTTGAGTGCAGCCGCCCTCTGGGCCCGGGCGTTGCGGCCCACCTTCTCCGTCGCCGTCACGACGTGGTCCGGTTCTCGTCGATGTAGCCGTAGCCCAGGTCGGTGCCCAGCACAGCGGCGGCGCCGGATCCGAGACCCAGGTCGCAGA
>DASZMA010000094.1:0-31972 GCA_035552095.1 Acidimicrobiales bacterium
GCGGGGCGTCCTCCGGTACGAGCCGGGTAGGCACCGCCGCCGGGTCGACCGGTCGGAGGTGCTGCTTTACGGCCACCCATTCCGGGCGGCGGCGGGATGGGCCGACCGCTCGGCCCAATGGGCGGGCGGGGCGGAGGCGGCGGAGGTACGGGCTTGCCGCTCGGGCTCAACGGGGCGCGGGGCGGCGCCGAAGGTGCGGCGGCGGCGGCCGGTGCGGCCGATGCCGGGGCTGATGCCGGTGCGGCCGCCGCGGGGGCGTCGACCGGGGCCTTGGGCGGAGCCGGTGCAGTGGGTGCCGGTGCGGCAGCAGCGGGTGCGGCAGCCGGTGCGGCGGCGGCTGGCGCCACCGGAGTGGGCGCTGGCGCAGCGGGGGCCGGGGCCGGAGCGGGTGCCCTGGTCGGCGCTGCCGGCGGCGGGGTGGCCCGAACGGACGCCGGGGCCGGAGCTGACGGCGCGGCCGGTGCAGCTGGCGGGGCCGGAGCGGCTGGGGCCGGGGCGGCGGTGGGACGGCTGCTGATCAACCGAGGGGCGCTGGAGGTGACCGTGCGGCCAGCCGACTTGCGGGCGGCGGTGGCTCGATCGGGGGCCGGGGCGGGCGCCGGTGGTGCCTCCTCGGGCTGGACTTCACGGCGCAGACCTTCGGCGTCGGCCTTGCGGCGGACGCGGTCCGCCTGGGCGTCCTCAATGGAGGACGAGTGGCTCTTGACCCCGATACCAAGGGAAAGGGCCAGCTCAAGCCCTTCCTTGTTACTGAGGCCTAGCTCTTTGGCCAGCTCATAGACGCGGATCTTCTTCGGCAAGTGGTTCTCAATGTCCTTCGTACTGTTGGGGCCCCGGGGTGACCCGCAGCCCTCTATCCTCGCACATCAGGTGCTGGCCGCTCCTACGCGCCACCCAGGCCCGTGCCCAGATGGTCCAGCGTGGTGACCTCAACCCGAGTGCCAAATGCCTTGTCAAAGGCGTGGCGACGAACTGCCAACTCGAAGCAGTCCGTCGATTCCCGGCAGAGCCAGGCTCCCCGTCCCGGGCCGTTCCGGTCGACCACCAGGTCGCCGTCGGCCCGCCGCACTACTCGGATCAAGGCGTCGGCGGGCAGGGCTCTTCGGCAGCCGACGCAGGTCCGGGTCGGCGTTATGCCTCAGCCTCCGGGGTCGCTTCGGCCGCAGCGTCGACCACCACCGGCTCGGCTTCGGGCGCTGGGGCGGTCTCGGCCGGGCCGTCCTCGGCCTGGTGGGTCCACTCCTCGGCTGACATGGCCTCGCCACCTTCGGCTGGCTTCCAGATCATCTCGCCCGACTCGTCCTCCACCCACTCGCCCTCGGCCCACTCCTGGTCGGCGTAGCCGGCCTCTTCCTCGGCCAGCTGGGTCTCGCTCTTGATGTCGATACGCCAACCGGTGAGACGGGCGGCCAGACGGGCGTTCTGCCCTTCCTTGCCGATAGCCAGGGACAGCTGGAAGTCGCTCACGACCACGGTGGCCGTGCCGGTCTCCTCGTCCAGGCGCACTTCGCGCACCCGGGCCGGGGCCAGGGCGTTCTGGATCAGCTCGACCGGGTCGTCGGAGAACGGCACCACGTCGACGCGCTCACCGCGCAGCTCGTTGGTCACCATGCGCACGCGGGAGCCGCGGGCGCCCACGCAGGCCCCGACCGGGTCGACGTTGGGGTCGTTGGACCACACGGCGATCTTGGTGCGGTGCCCCGGCTCGCGGGCGGCCGCCTTGATCTCGACCACGCCCGAAGAGATCTCGGGCACCTCGAGCTCGAAGAGCCGCTTGATCAGGCCGGGGTGGGTGCGGCTCACCACGATCTGAGGGCCCTTGGTGGTCTTGCGTACCTCGACGATGTACGCCTTGAGACGGGTGCCGTGCTCGTAGCGCTCGTAGGAGACCTGCTCGGCCTGGGGCAGCAGGGCCTCGACCTTGCCCAGGTCCAGCAGCGTGTACCGGTTGTCGGTCTGCTGCACAATCCCGGTGACGATGTCACCCTCACGGCCGGCGTACTCCTCGTACTTCATGTCCCGCTCGACCTCGCGGATGCGCTGCAGGATCACCTGCTTGGCCGTCTGGGCCGCGATGCGGCCGAAGTCGTCCGGTGTGTCGTCCCACTCGCGGATGACCTCGCCGTCCTCGTCCAGCTCCTGCCCGTAGACGCGGATCTCCCC
This sequence comes from Acidimicrobiales bacterium, assembly GCA_035552095.1. GTDB lineage: Bacteria > Actinomycetota > Acidimicrobiia > Acidimicrobiales > RAAP-2 > Bog-473. The sequence goes on from DASZMA010000094.1 coordinate 2,164, forward strand.
CGAGTCGGGGTCGATGGTCACCACGGCCTCTTCGGCCGCGTCGGGCATCCGCTTGTAGGCAGCCACCAGGGCGTTGGCCAAGGCATCGAGCAGGGTTTCCACCGAGATCCCCTTGTCACGGGCGATCTGGCCCAATGCGTCCAGGAATTCGAAATTGGTCTTGCTCATGACCGCTTCACCCTCTCACTCTTGCTCTGGGGACCCCATAGAAAAACGGTCCGGGCGCGCTCGATCTCGTCGTAGGCGACGCGCAGCGAGCCCTCGGGCAGGTCGGGTCCCACCAGCGTGCACCCGGACTCGTCTGCTGCTTCAAGCGTCCCGCTCACCCGGCGCACGTCGGCCGTGCCGGCGTGGATCCGGATGGTGACGGCCTCGCCGATGGCCCGGGCGAAGTGAGCCGGCGTGCGGAGACGCCGCTCCAGCCCCGGGCTCGATACCGACAGGGTGTAGCGCCCCGGCAGGGGGTCGATCTCATCGAGCGCGTTGGAGACGGCTCGGGAGGCCTCACTCAGGGCTTCGAGGTCGATGCCACCGGGACGGTCGACGAAGACGGTGAGCTCGGCACCGTGCAGTTCGACGTCGATCAGGTCCAGGCCCCGGTCCTCCAACAGGGGTGACAGCGCGTTGACAAGGTCAGTTGTGCTCCTCGCCATCTCTGTCACCTCCTCTCGACCGTACGCACCACCTTCTGCCGCCATAGGCAAGAGTCCCCGGAAAACGAAAGCGTGGGCCGCAGCCCACGCTCCACCGAGGTACTGATACTCAAACTGGACAGCCCAGGGATTATAGCAATTTGAGCGCCATCTCGAACGCCGCTCGGACGGGTCAGTACGAACGGCCGACGATGGCTACCAGATCGGCCTCGTCGTCACCGTCCTCGGCCAAGCTGCCGTCGGGCCGCTGCAGGCAGCGGATGGAGAGGGCGCTGGTGGCCAGCCGGCCTTCGCCGTCGGGCCCGAGGGCGCGCATCGGAATGCGGGCGAAGCCGGTGGCCCCGGCCTCGGTGGCCTCTTCCAGCGTCGCCACCTCGACCAGGCGGGCCTCCCGGGCCGCCGTGGCCTCGGCCAGCAATTCGGGTCCGACCCGGGCCAGGATGGCCCCGACCTCGGCCGCCGTCGCGCCCAGGGGCAGGTTCTGCTTCTCCCGGCGGTGGCGGGTGACCACGGTCACGTTGCCCTCGGCCAGGTCCCGGGGGCCGATCTCCACCCGCACCGGCACCCCCTTGATCTCCCAGTCAACCGTGCGCCGGCCGAAGCTGGTGTCGGTGCGGTCGTCGAGGCGGGCCCGATGCCCGTCGACCCGCAGCTCGGCCACCAGCGCCTCGGCGGCGGCCCGGGTGGCCTCGTCCTCCTTGATCATGATCACCACGACCTGGGTGGGGGCCAGCGCCGGGGGCAGGCGCAGGCCGAAATCGTCGCCGTGTCCCATGACCAGCGCGCCGATGAGCCGGGTCGAGGCCCCCCACGAGGTCTGCCAGACGTGCTCCAGCCCGCCTTCCTTGCTGGCGTAGGTGATGTCGAAGGCCCGGGCGAAGTTCTGGCCCAGCTCATGGCTGGTCCCCATCTGCAGGGCCTTGCCGTCGCCCATCATCCCTTCACAGGTCCAGGTCCGGGTGGCGCCGGCGAACCGCTCGCGGTCCGTCTTGTGCCCGGTCAGCACCGGCAGCGCGGCCACGTTGACCATGGTGTCGACGTAGACGTCGCGCAGGATCTGCAGCGCATAGTCCCGCGCTTCGCGGTCGCTGGCGTGGGCCGTGTGGCCTTCCTGCCACAGGAACTCACTGGTCCGGAGGAACAGGCGGGGCCGTAGTTCCCAGCGCACCACGTTGGCCCACTGGTTGATGAGCAAGGGGAGGTCCCGGTAACTCTGGATCCACTTGGAGAAGAAGCTGTTGATCACCGTCTCACTGGTGGGGCGAACCACGACCGGCTCTTCCAGCTGCTTGCCACCGCCGTGGGTGACCACGGCCAGTTCGGGGGCGAACCCCTCCACGTGCTCGGCCTCGAGCTTCAGGTAGGACTCGGGGATGAAGAGCGGGAAGTAGGCGTTCTCGGCGCCGGCTTCCTTAATGCGGCGGTCCAATTCAGCCTGGAGTAATTCCCAAATCCCGTAGCCCCAGGGTCGAATGACCATGGTGCCGCGCACAGGGCCGTTCTCGGCCAGCTCGGCGCCGGCGATTACCTCCTGGTACCACTTGGGAAAGTCCTCTTCCCGTGTGACAATTGCGCCCTTGGCCATCCGGCAAGGGTAGTGGGCACACTCGGCGCCGGAATCAGCCCGAGCCCGCCCGGGCCGGCCTCACCCGTCGTCGTGGTGTCGACGGATGATTTCGATCTTCTGCGCCGTGTGGTTGGGGTCTTCCCCACCGGTCTGCAGCAGTTCTTGACGGTCGGCTTCGGCTTCCGCTTCGGCGGAGCTGTCGGCCGCGGCCAGTCGGGCTTCGACGCCTTCGGCCACCAAGCGTTCGGCCTCCTCGACCAACGCCTGCACCATTTCGGCCTCGGGGACGACGCGCACGATCTTGCCCCGGATGAACAGATGGCCCTTGGCCTTGCCGGCGGCGATGCCGATGTCGGCCTCCCGGGCCTCGCCGGGGCCGTTGACCACGCAGCCCATCACGGCCACCTGAATGGGCAGGTGCAACTTCTCCAGCGCCTCCTGGGCCTCCTTGGCCACGGCGATGACGTCGACCTGGGCCCGCCCGCACGACGGGCAGGCGATGAGGTCGAGGCCCTTGCGCTCTCGCAGGCCGAGCGACTCGAGCAGCTGGCGCCCGGCCCGGGCCTCCTCCACCGGGTCAGCGGTGAGCGAGAAGCGGATGGTGTCGCCGATGCCCTCGGCCAGCAGGGTGGCGATGCCGGCCGTCCCCTTGACCAGGCCGCCCGGCGGCGGGCCGGCCTCGGTCACGCCGAGATGCAGCGGGTGGTCGAAGGTCTCCGAGGCCAGGCGATAGGCCGCGATCATCAGCGCCACCGAGGAGGCCTTGACCGAGATCTTGACGTCGGTGAAGTCGACCTCCTCGAAGTAGTGCAATTCGTTGCGGGCCGACTCGACCAGCGCCTCGGGGGTGGCCCCGCCGTACTTCTTGTAGATGTCGGGGTGGAGCGAACCGGCGTTGACCCCGATGCGGATGGGCACACCACGGTCACGGGCCTCGGCCGCCACCTGCTTGATCTCGGCCTCCTTGCGCAGGTTGCCCGGATTGAGGCGCAGCCCCTGCACGCCCGCTTCCAGCGCGGCCAGGGCCATCTCGTGGTGGAAGTGGATGTCGGCCACGATGGGCACCGGCGAGCGGGGCACAATCTGGGCCAGCCCGACCGCGGCCGCTTCCTCGTTGCAGGTGCAGCGCACGATGTCGGCCCCGGCGGCGGCCAGCGCGTAAATCTGGGCCAGCGTCCCGTCGACGTCCGCCGTCTTGGTGGTCGTCATGGACTGCACGGTGACCGGCGCGCCGTCGCCGATGGGCACACCGCCCAGCGTGATGCGCCGGGTGGGCCGGCGGGGCGTGATGAGGGCGGAGGAGAGATCCATACGGGACGATCCGATCAGGGGAGCTTGATGGGGTGGGTGATGTCGAGGAAGACCCCGGAGAAGACCAGCACCAGCAGCACGGCCACGAACACGAAGACCACCGGGAACAGCTTGGTGATGTCAGCCCGGTAGTAGGGCTGGCCCTTCCTGGTCCTGATCCACTCGTAGGCCGCCACGGCGACGTGCCCACCATCGAGCGGGATCATCGGCAGCATGTTGATCAGCCCGAAGATGATGTTGATCAGGATGAGCAGGTTCAACAGGTCGACTAGGCCGGCCTGCTGCGCCTGCACACCCAGGCTGGCGATGCCGACCAGGGAGACGGGCCGGGCGTTGTTGGGGTTCTTGGCCGCCTTGGCGGCGTCCTTGGAGTTGGTGACCTGGTGGTAGACCGACTCGATCCCGCTGGCCGAGAAGGTCTTGACGATGCCGCCCACCTCCTGGCTGGTGTAGCTGCCCACGTTGGCGAAGGCGGTGCCGACGGCCCGCAACGGGTTCTCCGAGGCGGTCGCTGGTTCCAGGGCGATGCCGATGTAGCCCTTGTTGGGTGAGAGCTTCTGGCCCCCGGCGCCGCTGAGGGTGATGCCCTGCCCCTTCTGCGGAGTCACCGTGACCTGGTGGGCCTGGCCGTCGCGTTCAAAGCCGATGGTGATGGGGGTGCCGGCCGAGCCGGCGATGGCCTTGGTCAGGTTGTCGATACCGTTCAGCGCCTTGCCGTTGACCGAGGTGATGACGTCGCCGCTGCGCAAGCCGGCCACCTGGGCCGGGGTGCGGGCCACACCCTGCCAGTGGTCCAGCTGGGCCACCTGCACGTTGTTCGACGACACCCCGAAGGAGAGCACCACGATGAAGGCCAGCACCAGGGCGATGATGAAGTGCATGGCCGATCCGGCCGAGCCCACGATGAGCCGCTTCCAGAACGGCTGCTGGCGGTAGGTGCGGGGCTCGTCCTCCTCGGCCACCTCCTCCAGCACGGTGAAGCCGGTGATACGGACGTAGCCGCCGGCCGGGATGGCCTTGACCCCGTACTCGGTCTCCCCGCGCCTCACCGACCACAGGCGGGGGCCGAAGCCGACGAAGTATTCGGTGACCTTCATGCCCGACCACTTGGCCGTGGCGAAATGGCCCAGCTCGTGCAGCATGACGATGACGATGAGGATGGCGATGAAGAGCAGGAGGTCGCCCAGTCCGGCGGCCAGGAAGATGGCGGTGACAATGGCCAGGACGACCAGCAGCCGCACCACCTGAGCCAGGCTGCCGCTGGTCGGCGTGGGGGTGGGCGGGGCGGATCCCGGCGGCGCTGCCGCGGGAGGAATCGCCGCTCCTGGCTCCTTCGCGATCAGGGTCATCCCGGGGTCAACGCTACCCGTCGGCCCCTCTTCAAGTGCCGCGGCTGCCACGGCGGGCGATGGCGACCCGGGCCCGGGAGCGGGCCTCCTCGTCGGCCGCCAGGACACTGCCCACGTCGTCGACGGGCTCGTCCGGCCAGCCGTCCAGGGTCTCGGCCACCACCTCGGCGATGCCGTGCCAGGTGAGGCCGCCGCCCAGGAACGCCTCGACCGCCACCTCGTTGGCCGCGCTGAGCCAGGCCGGCGCCGATCCCCCGCTGGCCCCGGCCCGGTACGCCAGGTCGATGCAACGGAAGGTGGCCCGGTCGGGCGGCTCAAAGGTCAACGAGGTCGGATTGGCCCAGTCCAACGCGCCGAAGGGCACGGTGGAGCGGTCGGGCCAGCCGAGGGCGTAGCCGATGGGCAGCCGCATGTCGGGCTGGGACAGCTGGGCCAGGGTGGAGCCGTCGCGCAGCTCCACCATGGAGTGCACGATCGACTGGGGGTGCACCACGATGTCGATGTGGTCGTAGGTGATGCCGAAGAGCTCGTGGGCCTCAATGACCTCCAGCCCCTTGTTCATCAGGGTGGACGAATCGATCGTGATCTTGGGGCCCATCGACCAGGTGGGGTGGGCCAGGGCGTCGTCAATGGTGGCCGACTCGAGCTGCTCGGCCGTCCAGCCCCGGAAGGGGCCGCCCGAGGCGGTGAGCAGGAGGCGGGCCACCGAGCTCGGGCCGTCGACGGCGGCCAGGCACTGGTGGACGGCGCAGTGCTCGGAGTCCACCGGGACGATCTCGGCCCCGGGCGTGCGCCGGGCCTTCTGCACCACCGGGGCGCCGGCGATGAGCGACTCCTTGTTGGCCAGGGCCAACCGCTTGCCCGCTTCGAGTGCGGCCATGGTCACCGGCAGGCCGGCGAACCCGACCACCGCGTTCAGCACGACGTCGGCACTGGTGGCGGCGGCCAGCATCCCCTCGGCGCCGACCATGACCTCGGTGCCGGGCGGCACGCCGTCGCGCACCACCGGGTAGAGCGACTCCTCCCCGATGACCACCAGGGCGGGGCGCAGGGCGGCGGCCTGGGCCAGCAGGATGTCGGTCGACCGCTGCGCCGTCAGCGCGGCCACCGCGAAGCGCTCCGGCGCGCCGAGCAGGACGTCGACCGCCTGGGTGCCGATGGAGCCGGTCGAGCCCAGCAGGCTGACGGAGCGCATCAACTCAGCCGAGGTGGAGGGCTTTGACGACGAAATAGGTGGCCGGCAGGACGAACAGCAGGCCGTCGACCCGGTCCAGGATGCCCCCGTGCCCGGGCATCAGCCGGCCCATGTCCTTGACGCCGAGGTGGCGCTTGATCATCGACTGGCTCAGGTCGCCCAGCGGGGCCACTACGGCCACCACCAGGCCCAGGACGAGCGCCTTGCCGATGGTCCAGGGGTGGATGAAGTGGACCACCACCACCGCCATGAGCACCGAAGCCAGGGCGCCGCCGAAGAAGCCCTCCCAGCTCTTGTTGGGGCTAATGGACGGGGCCATCGGGTGGCGACCCATGGCCGAGCCCACCAGGAGGGCGGCCACATCGGCCGCCACCGTGGTCAGGACGGCGGCCAGCAGGAAGGCGATGCCGTGGCGGTGCGGGAAGAGCGACGGGCTGAGGAGGAGGGCGGCGAAGGAGCCCAGCCCGCCGACCCAGGTGAAGACGAAGACGGTGGAGGCCAGGCCGTTGACCGGCTCGGCCGCCGGTTCGACCCGGGCCAGGAACCAGACGAAGGTGGCCGCCACCAGCATGACCATGACCAGGGGCAGGGCCGAGAAGCCCTTGTTATAGGTCTCGATCATCAGCGAGAGGGTGGCCACCAGGCCGAGCAGGGTGGCCGGGTGGTACTGCGCCTTGCGGAAGGCGGCGAACGCCTCGGCTACGGCGAGGAGCACCACCGCGCTCACGATGACCATGGAGGCCAGCGTCCCGGCCTTGAAACAGGCCAGCGCCACCAGGCCGAGCAGCACCCCGGAGCCGATGGCCACCCGCATGTCGCGTCCGGCGGTACCCCCGCCGTTGCTGTTGCGGGCGTCCTCGCGCAGGCGGCTGGCCCGGGGCGTGCGGACGCGGGCCTGCGGCGGGGCCGGGGGCACCAGGCGCGCGGCGGCGGCCGGCCCGCCCAACGAACCTGACGAAGAGGAGACCCGGGTGGCGCCCCGGGGGGTGGCCGAGACGTGGTCGTCCGCGGCGGCGGAGGGAGCGGCTGGAGCGAACGGTTCGGGCACGGCCGGCTTGAGGGGTGGGAGCGGCTCGTACTCGGGCTCCCGCTCGCGCCCGGGCTCGTAAATGAGCGTCTCGTCGTCGCCGGGCTGGTTCCGGGGCGGGTCGGGCTCGAAGTGCCACGGCTGGCGCTCCATGTCGACCTGCTCGTTGTTGTCGTTGACCAGCGAGCCCACGGCCGGCTGGTCGTCGGAGAGCATGGAGGGCTCGAACAGCTCCTCGTGGGCGGCCCAGTCGGTGTCCTCTTCGCGCCAGGTGGGGGGAGCCAGGGCCTGCTCCTCGCCGGTGCCCCGGTCGAGGATGGCCGGCACCTGGCCGGTGGGGGCGTCGTTCCAGTGCGGCATGTCGGGGATGTCCTCGACCACCGGCCCGGTCACTTCGCGCATGGCGTTGCCGGCGGGTTCGGCGCCGATGATGCGGACGCGCCCGGAGCGGTAACTCGGCGGGTCCTCGTCGATGCCGCCCGAGCCGCCAGTGCCGTCACTGCGGCCGATGCCTTCGGTGCCGTCCTCGTCGTCTGTGTAGTCGGTCATGTCCTGGGTTCCCTCAAACCTGCAGAAGATCGTGCTCTTTTTGGGACAGCAACTGGTCGATGGCGGTGACCTGTTCCTGGGTGATCTTCTCGATTTCCTTCTCGACCCGTTCGACTTCGTCGGTCGAGAGCTCGCCATCCTTCTGCAAGGCATCGAGATCGTGGCGCCCGGCCCGGCGCAGGTTGCGGATGGCCACCTTGCCCTCCTCGGCCTTGTGGCGCACCACCTTGACCAGTTCCTTGCGCCGCTCCTCGGTCAGCGGGGGGAAGGCCAGGCGGATGACGTTGCCGTCGTTGGTCGGGTTGATACCCAGATCGGACCCCTGGATCGCCTTCTCAATGGCGCCCAGCGAGCCCTTGTCATAGGGGGTGATAACCAGGAGCATGGCGTCGGGCACGCTGAACCCGGCCAGCTGCCGCAGCACGGTCGGGGTCCCGTAGTAGTCCACCGTGAGCGGCTCGAGCAGGGCCGAGGAGGCCCGCCCGGTGCGCACGTTGGCCATCTCAGCCCGGACGTGGTCGATGGCCTTGAGCATCTTCTCCCTGGTGTCTTCCTTCACCAGGCCGGCCAGGTCGTCGTTGTCCACTAGCGGACCAGCGTACCGATCGGCTCGCCGCTGAGCGCACGGGGGATATTGCCCGGGATCATCAGGTTGAAGACCCTGATGGGGAGGTTGTTGTCCTTGCAGAAGGTGATGGCGGTCAGGTCCATCACCCGCAGATCCCGGTTGATGACCTCCTTGAAGGAGATCTCGTCGTAACGGGTGGCGGTGGGGTCCAGCTTGGGGTCGGCCGAGTACACCCCGTCCACCCCCGAGTGGGTGCCCTTGCACAGCAGCTCAGCGCCTATTTCGGCCGCCCGCAGGGCGGCCGGGGTGTCGGTGGTGAAGAACGGGTTGCCCATGCCGGCGGCGAAGATGACGATGCGCCCCTTCTCCAGGTGCCGGATAGCCCGGCGCCGGATGTAGGGCTCGGCCACCTCGGCCATGGAGAGGGCGCTGAGCACCCGGGTCGGCTGGTTCTGCTGCTCCAGCGCGTCCTGCAGGGCCAGCGCGTTGATGACGGTGCCGAGCATGCCCATGGTGTGCGAGGTGGCCCGGTCCATGCCGCCGCTCTCGCCGGTGGTGCCGCGCCAGATGTTGCCGCCCCCGACCACGACGGCCAGTTCCAACCCGCCACCCTCCATGGCGCGGACCATCTCCTTGCAGATGCGCTCGACGGTGGCGGCGTCGATCGTCTCATCCGACGCGGCCGAAGCCAGGGCCTCGCCGGACATCTTGAGAACGATGCGTCGCGGTTGTGCCACCGTTATGTGATCGGGCGCCTCAGGCGCCGATGACGGCCTGGGCGAAGGCCACGATGCGGGCGGAGCCCAGCATGCCGGTGATCGTCTGCTTCTCGTCCCGGACGTAGGCCTGGTCCAGCAGGACCCGATCCTTGAACCACCCGGTCATGCGGCCGTCGACGATCTTGGGCAGCGCCGCCTCGGGCTTGCCCTCGTTGCGGCTGATCTCCTCCACCGTCTTGCGCTCGGCGGCGATGTCGGCCTCGGGCACGTCGTCCCGGCTCAGATAGGCCGGCTTGGTGAACGCGATGTGCACGGCGATGTCGTGGGCCAGCTCCTCGGTGCCGCCCTCGATGACCACGGCCACGGCGTTGACGCCGCGGTCGGCCTGGCGGTGCAGGTAGGTGTCGACCACCTGGCCGGACTCGGCCACCAGCCGGCGGACCTGCCCGACCGAGATGTTCTCCTTGAGCGAGATGCGCAGGCGGTCGATCTCGTCGTCGAGCTCGCTCACCGCTTCCTCGCCCTTGGCCGCCACCAGGGCGCCCAGCTCGTCGGTCAGGGCCACGAACTCGTCGGCCTTGGCCACGAAGTCGGTCTCGCAGCGCAGCTCGACCACGGCGGCGGCGTTATCCGCCCGCACCGCGGTCACGGCGCCCTGCGACGCCTCGCGCTCTTCCCGCTTGGCTGCGCCGGCCTGGCCGTGCACCCGCAGATACTGCAACGCCTCGTCGAAGTCGCCGTCGGTCTCCTCGAGCGCCTTCTTGGCATCGAGCATGCCGGCCCCGGAGACCTGGCGCAGTCGCTGTACGTCTTTGGCGGTGAAGTTGGCCATGCTCAGGCGTCCGCCACCACGGCAACCGCCTCGGCGACGGGTGCGACGTAGGACTGGGCGATGGGCTCGGGCGCGGCGGCCGGAACGGGCGCGGGGGCGGGGATTGCCGCGTCGGCGACCACCGCGTCAGGCGCGGGTGCTTCGGCCGGTGCTTCGGCGACCGGGGCCGGTGCTTCGGCGACCGGGGCCGCGGCCGGGGGGGCCGGGGGGGCCGGGACACGGCCGCGCCGGGGCGAGGGACCTGACGTCTCTTCGGCCGTCGGCGCCGGGGCGTTCTTGCGTCGGTGCTCGGCGATGAACCGGCCCTCGACCACCGCATCGGCCAGGACCCGGCACATGAGCGAGCCCGAGCGGATGGCGTCGTCATTGCCCGGGATCACGTAGTCGATGATGTCAGGGTCGCAGTTGGTGTCCACCACGGCCACCACGGGCAGGCCGAGCTTGCGGGCCTCGGTGACGGCGATGTGCTCCTTCTTGGTGTCGATCACGAAGACGGCGTTGGGCAGGCGGTCCAGGTTGGCGATGCCGCTCAGGTTGCGGCTCAGCTTCTCCAGCTCACGGGTGTGCGAGAGGGCCTCCCGCTTGGGCATGCCCTCGAAGTCACCGGCGGCCTGCATGGTGCGCAGTTCCTGCATGCGCTTGACCCGGCCCGACACGGTCGAGAAATTGGTCAGCATGCCGCCCAGCCAACGCTGGTTGACGAAGGGCATGCCGCAGGCCTCGGCGTACTCGGCCACCGGGCCCTGGGTCTGCTTCTTGGTCCCGACAAAGAGGATGGTGCCCCCGTCGGCCACCAGGTCGCGTACATAGGAGTAGGCGGACTCCACCCCGGTCAGGGTCTTACGAAGGTCGATGAGATAGATCCCGTTGCGCTCGCCCAGAATGAAGCGCTTCATCTTCGGGTTCCATCGGCGCGTCTGGTGGCCGAAGTGAACCCCGGCTTCCAGCAGCTGTCGCATGGAAACGACGGCCATATAGATACTCCTCCAGTCGGTTGCTCCCCTGGCGCCGCGCCGCTCAGGATGAGAGGCGACCGTGGATCGCGCGCAGGTGCGTGTTGGTCGGTGGTGCTGCCCACCGTTCGATGGGCCACGCCATGTTAGCGGGTTCCCGACCTCAGGCCCTCGGGTGGGTCCCCTCGTAGACGGCGCGCAACCGCTCCTTGCTCACGTGCGTGTAGATCTGGGTGGTGGCCAGGCTGGCGTGTCCGAGCAGCTCCTGGACCACCCGGAGGTCGGCCCCGCCGTCGAGGAGATGGGTGGCGTAGGTGTGGCGCAGGGCGTGGGGGTGGGTGGGCGAGGCGGCCCGTCGGTCCAGGATGCGGCGGACGTCCCGGGGACCCAGCCGCCCACCCCGCTGGTTGACGAACACCGCGTCGGGCGGTCCGGCCATCTCGGCTCGACCGCCCTCCAGCCACTCGCCCAGGGCGGCCACGGCCCGGTCATGAATCGGCACCCGGCGTTGCTTCCCGCCCTTGCCCAGAACGGTCACCGTGCGGCCCGGCCGGTCCACCCCGACCCGGTCCAGCCCGCACAGCTCGGAGACCCGCAGCCCGGCGGCGTAGAGCAGCTCGAGGACGGCCAGATCGCGCTGGTCGATGGCGGTGGCCGCCGGCTGGTCCAGCAGCGCGCCCACCTCGCCGTGCGAGAGCACCCGGGGCAGGCGACCACCCCCGGAAGGGGCCCGCAGGGATTTAGCCGGATCGGAGCCGATGCGTCCCTGCCGGAGCGACCAGGCGAAGTAGCAGCGCAGTGCCGCCGCCTTGCGGGCGATGGTGGCGCGGGCCAGGCGCCGCGTGCCGAGCGAGGCCAGGTAACGACGGAGTTGCAGGCGGTCGACCCCGCCCGGACCGCCGGACCCACTGCGCTCCACCCACTCGGCGAAGGCCCGCAGGTCGGCGCCGTAGGCCGTGCGGGTGGCCACCGACCGGCCGCTCAACCAGTCGTCGAACCCGGCCAGATCCCAATCCACTCTTTGCAGGCTAACGGCCACACAGGTGCGAGCAGGGGCACTAACGTCGCCACACGAACCACGGGGGGTCCGCTGGGGATGCAAGGAAGGGAGGCCTGATGGGCCTGACATTCGATCGACGGACGCTGCTCGCCGGGAGTGCAGCGGCGGCCGCCGGTATGGCAGGCGCATCGGCGCTGGGCTGGGAGGGCATCGCCGGGGCGGCCAGCACCAACGGGCCGGGCCTCAACGGCAGCACGACCAAGAAGGCCAAGAAGGGCGGTTCCCTGGTCTTCGGCGTCGACGCCGAGGAGTCGGGCTTCGACCCCACCCAGGCCCGTTTCGACGAGGTTGGCGTCATGTACGCCCGCACCGTCTTCGACCCTCTCACCATCGTGACGGCCAAGGGCGGCTGGGCCCCCTACCTGGCCGAGTCGGTCGTGCCCAACGCCACCTACACCTCGTGGACCATCACCTTGCGCAGCGGGGTGACCTTCCACGACGGCACGCCCTGCAACGGGGCCGCCCTGCTGACCAACCTGCTGGCCCAGAAGGCCTCGCTGCTCACCGGCATCGTCGTCGGCCCGATCCTGGCCGCCACCAACCCGATCGTCCAGAGCGGGCCGCTGGCCTGCACCCTCAACTTCAAGACGCCCTGGGCCCCGTTCCCCTTCTACCTGGCCGGCGGCATCGGCGGGCAGATCGCCTACGTGGTGGCGCCCTCCATGCTGGCCAACAAGAACGGGACCAGCCACCCGGTGGGCACCGGGCCGTTCGTCTTCAAGGAGTGGGTGCCCAACAGCCACTTCACCGCCACCGCCAACCCGAACTACTGGCGACCCGGCCTGCCCTACCTCGACCAGATCACCTTCAAGCCCATCCCCAACGAGCAGGCCCGGGCCGAGGCGCTCCAGTCCGGCACCATCGACCTGATGATCACCGACACCCCGCAGATCATCACCCAGTTCCGGGGCAACAAGAAGTTCGCCTACGTCGACGACAGCGTCCACGTGGCCGGCGAGCCCGACATGAACTGCGTCCTGCTCAACTGCGACAAGGCGCCGTTCAGCGACCCGAACCTGCGCCGGGCCGCCGCCTTGGCCATCAACCGCAACCAGTACGCCAAGGTGATTGACGACGGCGTGAACCAGGTCAGCAACGGCCTCTTCGTGCCGGGGTCGCCGTACTACTCCAAGACGGCCTATCCCACGTACAACCCGAGCGAAGCCACCAAGCTGGTCAAGGCCGCGGTCAAGGCCGGCGGGTCGCAGGCCGCCGCCTTCAAGTTCGGCTCCACCACCGGACCGGCCTCCGTGCGGTCCCAGCAGTACGTCCAGCAGGCGCTGAATCAGGTGGGGTTCAAGGTCACCAACACCGTGGTCGAGCAGAACGACCTGATCAACGACGCCCTGGCCGGGACGTTCCAGGCCTTGAACTGGCGCCAGTTCGGCGCGGTCGACCCGGACCTCAACTACATCTTCTGGAGCTCGACCACATCGAGCTCGGGCAGCCTCTCCATCAACATGGCCCGCAACAGCGACCCCAAGGTGGAGTTCGCCCTCCAGCTCGGGCGGGCCAGCACCGACCCGGCGGTGCGGGCCAAGGCCTACAAGGCGGTCAACCAGCGCCTGGCCATCGACCTGCCGTACCTGTGGCAGGACCGGGCCACCTGGGCCGTGGTCAGCGCGCCCAAGGTGCAGAACTGGAACAATCCCACCACGCCGACCGGCGCCCCCGCCTTCGGCCTCATCGGCGGCTCCATCTGGCCGACCCAGATCTGGATCAGCTGAGCCGGGTAGAGCGGAGCTGACCCTGCATGAGCGGACGCATTCTGGTCGTCGAGGACGACGAGCGCATTCGGTCCTCCATGCGGCTGGCCCTGGAGGGTGAGGGCTACGAGGTAAAGGACGCGGCCAGCGGCGAGGAAGGGCTGGACCTGTTCGCCGACGCGCCGACCGACGTGGCCCTGATCGACCTCATGCTGCCCGGCATGGACGGGTTCGAGTGCTGCCGGGCGCTGCGCCGCCAGAGCGCCGTGCCCATCATCATCGTCACCGCCCGGGCCGACACCCACGACGTGGTGGCCGGGCTCGAAGCCGGGGCCGACGACTACGTCACCAAGCCGTTCGTGGCCAAGGAGTTGGCCGCCCGCATCCGGGCCCTGTTGCGGCGGGCCCGCCCGCCCGAGGAGGATCCGGGCGCCCTGACCTTCGGCTCGCTGCAACTGCTGCCCGAGCAGGGGGTGCTGCGCCAGATCGACGGCACCGAGGTGCACTGCACCCGGACCGAGTTCCGGCTCCTGTGCGAGCTGGCGGCCAGCCCGAACAAGGTGCTCAGCCGCGAGCAGCTGCTGGACCGGGTCTGGGGCTACGACTACTTCGGCGATGGCCGCCTGGTCGACGTGCACATCCGGCGCCTGCGCACCAAGGTCGAGGTCGACCCGGCGCTGCCCCAGCACATACTGACGGTGAGGGGCATGGGCTACAAGCTGGTGCCCTGAGGTGGCCGCCGGCCGCCGCCTGGGCATCGGGGCCCGCATCACCGCCATCTTCGGCCTGGGGGCCCTCCTCCTCTCGTTCTCCATGGGCGGCCTGTCGTACTTCACCACCCGGCACTTCCTGGTGGCCGAGCGGGAGTCGGCGGCCCAGCATCAAGCATTCGCCAATGCCACCCTGGTGCGCAGCTCGCTGGAGACGGGCAACACCCAGTACGTCACGCTGCTGTCCTCCTTCGATGCCGGGTCCGATTCGCACTCCCTGCTGGTCCACAACGCCAAGGCCTACTCGTCCTCGTTGTCCTTGAGCGCCTCGTCGATCCCGGCCCGGCTGCGGGCCGAGGTCCTGGGCGGATCGGCCGCCACCCAGACCTACCGCGAGGGGGCGCAGGGGGTGGCCGAGATCGTGGTGGGGGTGCCCATCCCCTCCGTGCACGCCGTCTACTTCGAGGTGTTCTCCCTCTCCGACCTGGATCACACCCTGCGGGTGCTCGGCCTCACCCTCATCGGCGCCGGGGCCATCACCACCCTGCTCGGGACCGCCCTGGGCCGCTTCGCCAGCGACCGCTCGCTGCGGCCCCTGGCCGGGGTCTCCCGGGCCGCCGTGGCCATCGCCGGTGGGCAGCTCGACACCCGCCTGGAACCCGACGCGGCCGACCCCGACCTGTCCGGGTTGACCGACTCGTTCAACGCGATGGTCGATCAGCTCCAGGTCCGCATTGAGCGTGAGGCCCGCTTCAACTCCGACGTCAGCCACGAGCTGCGCTCCCCCCTCACCACCCTCTCGGCCTCGCTCGAGGTGCTCGAGGCCGACGCCGACAACCTGCCGCCCAGGGCCCAGCGGGCCCTGCTGCTGCTCGGGGCCGACCTGCGCCGGTTCCAGCGCATGGTGGGCGACCTGCTCGAGATGTCCCGGGTCGACGCCGGGTCGGTCGACGTCTTCCTCGAGGAGGTCAACGTGAGCGAGTTGGTGCAGCGGGCGGTCGACGCCGGCCTGCGCAGCCTGGGCGAGGGCGCCGGCGCGGCGACCCCCGAGGTGGTGCTGGCCCCCGAGGTGCGCACGCTCCACGTCGGCGTCGACAAGCGGCGCTTCGAGCGGGTCATGACCAACCTGCTGGAGAACGCCGCCCACTACGGGGGCGGGGCCACCGTCATCTCGGTGGTGGCCGCTGGGGGCGGGGGGAACGTTGAGATCGCGGTGGAGGACGCCGGGCCGGGCGTCAACCCGATGGAGCGGGCCAAGGTCTTCGAGCGCTTCTACCGGGGCTCGGCGTCGGGCCGCCGGGGCACCGGCACCGGGTCCGGTCTCGGCCTGGCCCTGGTGGCCGAACACGTGCGCCTCATGGAGGGTCGGGCCTGGGTCGAGTCCTCGCCCTCGGGCGGCGCCCGCTTCGTGGTCGCGCTCCCGGTGCTGCCGGTGCTGGCCGGCGATGAGGAGGAGGAAGGGGTGGAGGCGTGGTGAGTCGTCGTCGGCGCGGCCGAAGGCGCGTCCTCGGGCCGGTCGTCTCATTGGCGCTGCTCGGCCTGGTGACGGCCGGGTGCGCCATCCCGACTGAGAGCGGCCCGAGCGGCATCGCCCCCAGCCACGTGCCCTTCAATCTGCTCAGCCCCGTCCTGCCGACGACGACCACGACGCAGCCCCGCGCCTCCTCGCTGGTGCCGGTGAAGATCTACCTGCTGGCCTCCAGCGGTCAGCTGACCGGGGTCGACCGCGTCGTGCAGTCCCCGGCGCCGCTGGCCTCGGTGATTACCGCCCTGCTGGCCGGACCCTCCAGCTCCGAAGTCGACAACCACATGTCAACCGCCATCCCCAACAACGTGACCGTGCTCTCGGCCACCCCGTCGGCCCAGGGCGTGGTCACGGTGAACTTCAACGACGCCTTCGGGCTGATCACCGGCACCGCCGCCGAGCAGGCGGTCTCCCAGGTGGTGGCCACGGTGGCCACCCAGGTCGGGCTGGGCACCGGGGTCATCTTCGAGATCAGCGGCCAGCGGACCAGCGTCCCCATCGCCAGCGGGGCCCAGGTGCCGGGGCCGGTCTACCTGTTGCAGTTCATCCCGTAGCGGCCGTAGCCGCCGCAAAGGTTGACGGCGGCGCCTTAGCCGGCGTTCTCGACGGCGCTTCGCCACGACACCCGCGGCGCGCCTGACCACAGGTGCTCGAGGTCGTAGTAGTCGCGCGTCTCCTGCAAGAAGATGTGGACGATGAAGTCGCCGTAGTCCATGAGCACCCAGGTGGCATCGGACAACCCCTCAATGCGCACCGGCGATTGCTGATGCAGTTCCTTGACGTTGCGCTCAATCTCATCGACCAGGGTCCGCACGTGGCGCGTGTTCGGCGCACTGGTGATCACGAACGCGTCGACCACACCGAACAACTCGGTCATGGCCAACACCACTGTCTCCTGCCCCAGCTTGTCGTCAGCCGAGCGGGCGGCGGTGGCCGCGGCCGGCGGGATCTGGACGTGCACGTCCAACCCTGGGCTCAATGGAGCACGTCCAGGATTCCCACGGTGAGGGCGAAGGCGCCGGCCAGCACGGCGCAACTGAAGATGGACCAGCGCCGACGTTCCCGCCGCGCCTCCATTTGGGCCGCCCGACGGTCAGCCCGACGCTCGGTCCGCGGCGCCGGCAGGCGGGTCGGAACGGTCCCCTGGGGGCGCTCGGTGATCCTGGCCGGCATGGCGCTCATCTGCCGACAGCGTACAGATTGCGGCGGCGAATGCAACGGACCACCCCGGCGGGGACGAGATCTTCGACCGATCCGCCCTGGGCCAGGACCGACCGCACCGCTGAGCTGGACACATCGACCTGGGGTCCGCTCACCCACTGCACCCGCCACCCCGGCGGGACCTCGGGGGTGGGCGTGGTCGGGCGCGAGACGACGGCCAGGGTGACCAGGCCCTGCAGATCCGCCACCCTCTCCCAGGTGCCCAGATCGGGCACCAGGTCGGCCCCGACCACCAGGAAGATCTCGGGCGGGACCCGGCCGGCCCGCTCGGCTTCGGCCCGGATGGCCTCGACCGTCATCACCGTGTAGCTCGGCCCGCCGCGGTCGATCTCCAGCCGGCTGGCCTCGACCACGGGCAGGTCCTCGGCCAGGGCCTGGGTCATGGCGAAGCGGTCCTCAGCCGGCGTGATGACCCGGGTGGGCGACTTCTGCCAAGGGTCGTTGGCCACGACCAGCAACAACCGGTCCAAGGCCAGCGCGCCCTGCACGGCGCGGGCCGCCGCGGCGTGGCCGACGTGGGGCGGATCGAACGTGCCGCCGAGAAGCCCGATGCGCTCGGGGCCCGCGGTCAGATCAGGTTCCGGCAAGCTCGGCGATCACCGGTGCCAGCGCTTCCATTTCGGCTTCGTGCACCACGATGTAGCTGAAGCTCAACTCGGCCCGACGTTTCTGGAGTGTCTCGACGATCTCGCCGGTGGTACCGATCAGGGCGACGGGAGCCGCCCGCAACTGCTCCGGCGAGAGCCCGAACAGTGGCGCCATCGACTCGAAGAGCTCGGCCGCGTTGGGCACGACCTGCACCGCCGCCGTCCAGCACTGGAACTCGAGCTGCGCCGCCCGTTCCCCGGCGGCGGCCCGGGCCCACTCGACCCGGTCGCTGTACTTCTCCACGATGGACTCGGCGGCCACCTCGGCGCCGATGAAGCCCGCGGCCAGGCTGGGCACGACGCTGACCACATCGGCGTACCGGCCGGCCAAGGTCAGGATGCGCTGGCTGCCACCACCGATGACCAGAGGCGGGCCGCCGGGGGTGACGGGGCTCGGCGTCCCCAGCGCTTCGTGCACCTGGTAGTACTCGCCCTCGAAGGTGGCCCGTCCGGTCGTCCACATGGAGCGCATGATCTCGAGGCTCTCGGCCAGTCGGGCGATGCGCACCGCGGCCGGATCCATCGGGATGCCCGACTGCTTGTAGTCGGTGGTCATCCAGCCCGCACCCATGCCGAGCTCGAACCGCCCTCCGGTGACCACATCGAGGGTGGCGGCCTCCTTGGCCAGGATGACCGGGTGGCGGAAGTCGTTGTCCAGTACCAGCGTGCCCACCTTCAAGGTAGTGGTGGCCTCGGCCGCCACGGCCAAGGCGATCATCGGGGCCCACTGGTCGTCCAGGTGGTCAGGGATGTAGAGGGTGGCGTAGCCCAGATCCTCGGTCTTGCGGGCCAACGCCTTCCAAGCAGCGGGGGATGCGGCCTGGGACACCTGGAGGGCAAATCGGAAGGGCGCCATAACTTTGGATCCTACGGCGTTAACCTGGTGCGATGGCGAGCCCACCCGGTACCTCTACGTGGAGCGCCGCGTCATGGCGGCAGTTCCGGGCGGCCCAGCAACCGGTCTGGCCCGACGCCGACGCCCTCAAGCAGGCCGAGGCCCAGCTGGCCACTTTGCCACCGTTGGTGTTCGCCGGTGAGGCCCGCCGCTTGACGTCGCAGCTGGCCGACGTGGCCAACGGGCAGGCCTTCCTGTTGCAGGCCGGCGACTGCGCCGAGTCGTTCGCCGACTTCTCGGCCGACTCCATCCGCGACAAGTTGAAGATCGTTCTGCAGATGGCGGTGGCCCTGACCTACGCCGCCGGGGTGCCCGTGGTCAAGGTCGGACGCATCGCCGGCCAGTTCGCCAAACCGCGCACGGCTCCCACCGAGCGGATCGGCGACATTGAGCTCGACGTCTTCCGGGGCCACATGGTCAACGACGAGGCCTTCGAGGAGGACGCCCGGCGTCCCGATCCGGCCCGACTGGTGGCGGCCTACCAGCAGTCGGCCTCGACCCTGAACCTGCTGCGCGCCTTCACCAAGGGCGGTTTCGCCGACCTGTCGCAGGTCCACCTGTGGAACCAGCAGTTCGTAGCCTCTTCGACCGAGGGCCAACGCTACGAGCGCGTCGCCTCGGAGATCGACCGGGCCCTGCGGTTCATGGCGGCCTGCGGCATCGACCTGGGGGCCGAGGCCGGCCTGCACCAGGTGGACTTCTGGACCAGCCACGAGGCGCTCATCCTCCCCTACGAGGAGTGCCTGACCCGGATGGACTCGCTCACCGGCGACTGGTTCGACTGCTCGGCCCACATGCTGTGGATCGGTGACCGCACCCGCCAGCTCGACGGGGCCCACGTGGAATTCCTCTCGGGCGTGGGCAACCCGCTGGGTATCAAGGTGGGGCCCAGCAGCACCCCGGCCGACGTGCTGGCGCTCTGCGAGCGGCTGAACCCCGACCGCGTGCCCGGACGCCTGACCCTGATCACCCGCTTCGGGGCCGACCGGGTCGAGGAGCGCCTGCCGCCCCTGCTGCGCGCCGTCACCGCGGCGGAGCACCCGGTGGTGTGGGCCTGCGATCCCATGCACGGCAACACCTTCGTCAGCGAGGGCGGCCGCAAGACCCGCCGCTTCGACGTCATCCTCTCCGAGCTGCGCTCCTTCTTCGCCGTGCACCGCGAGGTCGGCACCTGGCCCGGCGGCGTCCATGTCGAGCTGACCGGGGACGACGTCACCGAATGCCTGGGCGGCGCCGAGGAGATCTTCGAAGGCGACCTGGGTGCCCGCTACACCACCACCTGCGACCCCCGCCTGAACGCCCGCCAGTCTCTTGACCTCGCCTTCCGCGTGGCTGAATTCCTGCGCACCTGATGGGCCTGACGCCCCGGCGGCACCAGGTCGCCCTCGTTTCCGCTGCGCTGCTGGCGGTGGCGGCGCTGGTCTCGGTGGTCTCCGTGGCGCCGGCCCGCGTCACCCCGGCCGCGGCGGCGACGGCCCAGAGCATCGGCTCCTCCCCCGTGCCGGCCTACTGGCTGGTCGCTTCGGACGGGGGCATCTTCAGCTTCGGTGGGGCGCCGTACTACGGCTCCACCGGCGCCGTCGCGCTCAACAAGCCGATCGTCGGCATGGCGGCCACGCCCGACAGCGGGGGCTACTGGCTGGTGGCCTCCGACGGCGGGATCTTCAGCTTCGGCGACGGCATCTTCCACGGGTCCACCGGCAGTATCAAGCTGAACAAGCCCATCGTCGGCATGGCGGCCACCCCCGACGGCGGCGGGTACTGGCTGGTCGCCTCCGACGGCGGGATCTTCAGCTTCGGCGATGCCAAGTTCTGGGGCTCGACCGGCAGCCTCAAGCTCAACAAGCCCATCGTCGGCATGGCGGCCACGCCCGACGGCGGCGGGTACTGGCTGGTGGCCTCCGACGGCGGCATCTTCAGCTTCGGCGATGCCAAGTTCTGGGGCTCGACCGGCAGCATCGCCCTCAACAAGCCGATCATCGGCATGATGTCGGCCCCCAACGGGGCCGGGTACATCCTGGTGGCCTCGGACGGCGGGACCTTCAGCTTCGGCACGGCGCCCTTCTTCGGGTCGCTGGGTGGCATCCCGTTGAAGAACCCCATTGTGACGGCAGCGGCCACACCGGGTGACTCGGGCTACTGGTTCAGCGACGTGGCCGGCAGCGTGTCGGCCTTCGGCCAAGCCAGCTATTACGGCTCGGCCCCCACCCCGCTCAACCGGCCCATCGTGGGCATGGCCGAGGCACCGGGCACCGGGGCCTTCGTCGGGGCGGCCTACCCGTCGGGATCCTTCGGCTACGACGTCAGCAAGTTCAACATGAACAGCTCCTGCTCCTCGGGGCTGCCCTCGGGCGTGCACGACATCGGCGTGGTCGAGGTCGACGGTGAGTCCTCGGGCGCCGCCAACCCCTGCCTGGCCGCCGAGGCCGGGTGGGCCGGAGCCGGGCTCAACCTCTACACCTTCCTCGACAACGTGATGGGCTCCGCGCTCTGCTCGGACCCGACCTCCTGCTTCACCACCGGCTTCAACGCCGGCCAGCACGCCTTCCAGGACGCCCAGGCGGCCGGGGTCAACACCAACGTGGCCTGGTGGCTCGATGTGGAGGGGTCCGGCCTCTATTGGACCTCCAGCACGGCCAACAACGTGCAAACCATCCTGGGCGCCATGGCGGCGCTGCACAACACCGACGGGGTGGCCGACGTGGGGATCTACGCCAGCCCGGGCGTCTGGAACAGCATCGTCGGGAACTACCAGCCCTCCGCCCCCTACTGGATGGCCGATTGGCTCAACACACCCAGCGGGCCCGGGACCTGCGGCGACGTGGCCAACCAGCGGGCCAAGCACCAGCTGCCGACCGGCCCGGTCAACCTGGTCCAGTACGGCGACAACATCAACGGCGCCGACGGCGACTACGCCTGTTAGGGGCGCCTGTTAGGGGTCAGCCGCTTCAGGATTGCGTTGCAGGGGTGATCGGAGCGTACTAACGTACAACCACATGGTTGTGCTTCAAGAAGAGAGCCAGGAATCGCTCAACCGGCTCTTCCGCGCCTTGGCCGATGGGACACGCCGCGACATCCTGGCGCGGTCGCTCGCGGAGGCGCCGTCAGTGTCCGACCTGGCCGGGCGCTACGAGATGAGCTTCGCCGCCGTGCAGAAGCACGTCGCCGTGCTCGAGCGCGCCGGTCTCATTGACAAGCGCGCCAAGGGCCGCGAGCAGCTGATCTCCACCAACCGGGCCCGGCTCCAGCGCGCCGGCGAACTCCTGGACTCCTTCGAGTCCATCTGGCGCCAGCGCGTGGCGCAACTCGACGATGTTCTCCTACCGAAAGGAAAATGACGATGCCGATTAGCTCAGTTGTCAAAGACCCCGAAACGCTCACCCTCACCGTCGTGGCCGACTTTCCAGTTCCGCAACAACGCCTTTGGGACGCGTGGGCCGACCCGCGGCAACTCGAGCGGTTCTGGGGACCGCCCTTCGCGCCCGCCACCTTCACGCATCATGATTTCACCGTTGGCGGTCGTGCCGAGTACTTCCTGACCGGGCCGGACGGAGAGAAGTGGAGCGGCTCCTGGAGGTTCACCGCGGTGAATCCGATCAGCTCGTTCGAGGCGAACGACGGCGACGACAACGCCGACGACGAGAACATGCCGTCGTCAATGACGTTCACCTTCGACACCACGTCGACCGGATCGCGGATGACCAGCGTCACCCGTTTTTCCAGCCTCGAAGCGATGGAACAAACCGTCCCCGGCATGGAAGAGGGGCTCCGCGCCGCCATGCCCCAACTCGATGCGGTGCTGGCTGAACGAGACGCATCCGCCGCGCCCGCCTGAGGCCGAGACTCCGAAGCACGGGCCCGGGGACCGCGCTCAGGCCGTCGGTATCCCGCAGGCGTCGTTGAAGCGGATGAGGACCCATTGGGCCCGGGTCGGCGACCAATCCCACTCGGTCATCGACGCGTGCACAATGCGGGCCCAACCCCGCCGCGACGCGGCCGGGGGGATGGACAGGAAGGCGATCATGGTGGCCTCGATCACGCCGGCGTGCACGGCCGCCACCAGCAGCTGACCCGGGTGGCGCTCGACCAGCGCCCGCACCGCGCCCGACGCCCGCTCGACGAACCCGGTCCAGCTCTCGCCGCCCGGGGCGATCACCCGGCCGGGATCGCTGTCCCACTCGGGCACCCCGAAATTGTCGATGACCTCCTGCCAGCTCATGGCGTCGGCCTGGCCCGGATGGAGCTCACAGAGGTCGCATTGCTCCACCACGGCCGAGGCGCCGTCCCCCAGCACCGGTTGGAGAATCCCGGCGGTCTCGACGGCCCGGGGCAGCACGGAGGCGTAGAGGGCGTCGACGTCGGCCAGCTCGCCCGTCTCGGCCAACCGGGCCGCCAACGCGGCCACCTGGCGCCGGCCCAGATCGGTCAGCCCGTGGCACCCGGTGACCCCGCCCACCACCCCCTGGGTGTTGCACACCGCCTCGCCGTGGCGGATCAGGACGATCCGGGTGGCGCCGTCCGGACGCTCGAAGACCCGGCGCACCCCCTCGGGTACACCGAACGACGTGGCGACCGCACTCTCTTCGTCGCTGCTGCCGCTACTCACGCCAGGTTGCCGACGAAGTGCTCAAGCTGGCGCAGGGTCCGGCACTCGACCACATCGTCGCAGTAGACGGCGTACTCGCCGACGATGGAGTCGCCCGAGCCCCAGTAATCGCGCGGCTCGGGGTTGAGCCAGTAGACGCGCCGCGCCTTGCGCTGCAGGTCCTCGACCACCCACGACGCGGAGGCGTGATAGTTGTTGCGGGCGTCGCCGAGCAGCAGGACACTCGAGCGCGAGGTGACCTGGTCGCCCCAGCGCCGGTGGAACTCGGTCAGGGCGTGGCCGTAGTCGGAGTGGCCGTCGACCCAGATCACGTCGGCCTCCAGGTTGATGCGGGCCACCGCATCGGCCGGGTCGACCACCCCCTCGAAGAAGCGGGTCACCTCGTCAATCCCGTCCACGAAGACGAAACTGCGCACCTTGGAGAACTGGGCGCTGATGGCGTAGACCAGGTGCAGGGTGAAGCGGGCGAACGAGGCCACCGAGCCCGAGATGTCGGCGATGACGAAGATCTCCGGCTTGGCCGGGCGGGGGTGGCGGTAACGGGGGTCGATGGGCACCCCGCCGGTCGAGAGCGACCGGCGCATGGTGGCCCGGAAGTCGAGCGGGCCCTTGCGACCGTGGCGGCGCTTGCGGGCCAGCCGCACGGCCAATTTCCGCGACAGCGGCTGCAGGGTGCGGTGCAGCACGGCCAGCTCCTCCCGGGTGGCGTGCATGACGTCAATGTCCTCGGGCAGGGGCTTGCGCACCGAGCGGGCCAGCGCCTCGGCGCCCCGGTCCTCGACCAGCCGGCGCCGGATCTCGGTCTCGACAGCCCGGCGGAACTTCTCAATGCGGGCCTTGTACTCATCGGCGGCCAGCCGCTCCTCCAGGTCGGTCATGCCGTCGCCGCCCGCCGCAGCACCCTGGGCCTGGCCCATCAGCTTCTTCAGCACGGCGTCGAGGTCGAGGTTCCGCAGCGTCCGGTAGAGGTAGTAGGTGCCGCCGACCGGGCGCCCCGGCTCCATGCCGGCGTAGCGGTCCACCGCGTTGCGGGCCACCACGTTCATGAGGGCGGCGTCGGCCGAGAGGAGCGACTTGAAGAGCAGCTCGGCCAGCTCCTCGGGGGTCATGCCCTCGCCACCCCCCGAGCCGTTCCACGAGCGCCCCTGGCCCCGCTGGCCGCCCTCGCCGGTGCCGGCGGCGCCCTCGCGGTCCCCCGACCCGTCCTCGTCCTCACCCATGTCGTCGCCCAGCCCGCCCGAACCGGGGCCGCCGGTGCGCACGGCGAAGAAGACCTCGAAGGCCGTCTCGAAGGCACGCCAGTGCGAGGAGGACTTGACCAGGGTGGCGGCGAGGGCGTACTTCAAGCCGTCGCGGTCCTCCAGGGGGATGTGGCCGATGGCCTCGGCGGCATCGAGATGCTCGGTCAAGGAGACCGGCAGCCCGGCCTTGCGCAGCTCGGTGACGAAGCCGGACAGGAGATCGAGCACGGGACGGGCCCGCCTACTTGGCCGGTGCCGAGAGCAGCTCCTTGGCCGCCCGCTCAATGTCAGCTTGATACTTCAACAAGATGTGCAAGGTGTCCCTCGCCCCCGCCGCGTCAATGGTTTCGACGCCGAGGATGACCAGGGTGCGCGCCCAGTCCAAGGTCTCGGAGACCGACGGGGCCTTGCGGAGCTCCAAGGTGCGGAGCGAGCGCACAATGCGGGCCACCTGGTCGGCCAACTCCTCGGTGATGCCGGGCACCCGGGTGCGCACGATCTCGCGCTCACGGTCGAGGTCCGGGTAGTCGATGTGGAGGTAGAGGCAGCGGCGCTTGAGGGCCTCGGACAGCTCGCGGGTGTTGTTCGACGTCAGGAACACCATGGGCAGCTGGGTGGCCTTCACCGTGCCGAGCTCGGGGATGGACACCTGGTACTCGGAGAGGATCTCGAGCAGCAGCGCCTCGGTCTCCAGCTCGACCCGGTCCACCTCGTCGACCAGCAGGACGACGGGCTCGGTGGCCCGGATGGCCTCGAGCAGCGGACGGGCCAGCAGGAAGTCCTCGGAGAAGATGTCCTCCTCCAGCTCCTTCCACGACGGGCCCTCCTGCTCCTGCTGGCCGTGCTCGCCGGCCTGAATGCGCAGCAGCTGCTTGCGGTAGTTCCACTCGTACAGTGCCTTCGACTCATCGAGCCCCTCGTAACACTGCAGGCGGATGAGCCGGGCCCCGGTCAGCTCGGCCACCGACTTGGCCAGCTGGGTCTTGCCGGTCCCGGCCGGCCCCTCGACCAGCACCGGCTTGGCCAGCCGGTCGGCCAGGAACACGACCCCGCTGATGGAGTCGTCGGCCAGGTAGCCCACCTGGGCCAGGCCGCCCCGTACCGCATCGAGTGACTCGAAGCGGGGTGGCCCGGCATCGGGCAGACCCAACGAGGCCGCCACCGCACTGGTCGCCGCGTCACTCTTGGTCCCGCTCACTGGCCCTGGTGCTGCCGCTGGCGCACTCACTGGCGCACCTGCCCGTCGCCCCGCACAATCCATTTCACGCTGGTCAACTCCCGTACTCCCATCGGTCCCCGGGCGTGCAGCTTCTGGGTGGAGATGCCGACTTCGGCACCCAGCCCGAGCTCCTCGCCGTCGATAAATCTCGTCGATGCATTGACCAGCACCGCCGCCGCGTCCACCTCGGCCACGAAGCGGTCGGCCGCCCGCACATCGCTGGTCACGATGGCCTCGGAGTGCCCCGAGCTGTAGCGGGCGATGTGGTCGATGGCCCGGTCCAGGTCGTCCACCACCGCCACGGCCACCGTCGGCCCCAGGAACTCGGTGGCGAAGTCGAGCTCCGTCGCCGGGGTCACCGCCACTGTGGTCGGCGCCGAAACCGCAGCCGCAGCCGCAGCGACCAAGGCCCGCACCCGCTCGTCGCCACGCAGCTCCACCCCGGCCGCGACCAAGGCGGTGGCCATACGGGGGAGGAAGTCGGCAGCCACGGCGGCGTGGACCAGGATGGTCTCGGCCGCGTTGCACACGCCGAAGCGGTGGGTCTTGGCGTTGACCACGATGTCGAGGGCCATGGAGAGGTCGGCCGCACGGTCCACGTAGACGTGGCAGTTGCCGTCGCCGTCGAGCACGTAGGGCACGGTGGCGTGCTCCAGCATGGAGGCGATCAGCCCCGGCCCGCCACGCGGGATGAGGCAGTCGATCAGCCCGCGCAGCCGCATGAACTCAATGGCCACCTCGTGCGAGGTGTCCTCCACCAGGGCCACGGCATCCTCGGGCAGGCCGGCCTTGACGGCGGCCCGCCGCAGCAGGCCGACGATGGCCTGGTTCGAGGCCAGCGCCGAGGCCGAGCCGCGCAGGAAGGCGGCGTTGCCCGCCTTGAGACAGAGCGCGGCGGCATCGCTGGTCACGTTGGGCCGGTTCTCGTAAATGACACCGACCACGCCCAGCGGTACCCGCACCCGGGAGACCCGCAACCCGTTGGGCCGCACCCAGCCGTCGACCACCTCGCCGACCGGGTCGGCCAGCCCGGCCACCTTGCGCAGCCCGGCCGCCATGGCGCGGACCCGTTCCTCGGTCAGGCGTAGCCGGTCCTGGGCCGCCGCCGGCATGCCGTCGGCCTCGGCCCGGGCCAGATCGCTTTGGTTGGCCTCCAGCAGGGTGGCCCACTCGGTATCGAGCAGGTCGGCCGCCACCCGCAGCGCGTCCTCGCGGACCGAGGCCGAGGAGCGGGCCACCATCCGGGCCGCCGCCTGGACGCGGCGCGCCAGCTGCTCCAATGCCGGTGTGGTCACCGAATTATCGTACAAGGACCAGGTCGTCGCGGTGCACGGCCACCGGTGGCAGGTCGTCGGGCAGCTGGTCGGTGCGCCGGCCCACCCACTCCCCGGAGCGCTCCGAGCGCAGCCGGACCAGGCCCTTGGCGAAGACCTTGCCGTCGGGGCCGGCGATCTCCACGGCGTCCTCGGGGCCGAAGACACCCTCGACCGCCACGATCCCGGCGGCCAGCAGGGACCGGCCTCCCTTCGCCAGGGCGGCCTGGGCCCCCTCGTCCACCACCAGGCGACCCGAGGCGCCCAGGGCGAAGGCGATCCACAGCTTGCGGGCGGACAGCCGGTGGGGCCGGGCCCGGAACACGGTGCCCACGCCGCTCTCCCCCGCCACCGCCGCACTCACCACACCGGGCCGGCCGGCGTCGGCAATGACCGTCTCGACGCCCGACCAGGTGGCGATCTTGGCGGCGGCCAGCTTGGAGGCCATGCCGCCGCTGCCCACCACGGTGCCGGCTCCGCCGGCCATCCGCTCGAGGTGGTGGTCGATCTCCACCACCTCTTCGATCAGGGAGGCCTCGGCCACCAGGCGGGGGTCGGCGGTCAGCAGGCCGGGGGCGTCGGTCAGCAGGAGCAGGAGGTCGGCCCCGACCAGGTGGGCCACCAGGGCGGCCAGGCGGTCGTTGTCCCCGAAGCGGATCTCCTCGTCGGAGGTGGCGTCGTTCTCGTTGACCACCGGCACCACGCCCAGCTCGACCAGATGGCTCAACGTCCCCCGGGCGTGCAGGTACTGGGTCCGGTGCACGAAGTCCAGGGGGGCCAGCAGCACCTGGCCGGCGAGGATCCCGTGCGGGTCGAGCCCGTCCTGCCACATGCGCATGAGGCGGTGCTGGCCCACGGCGGACACGGCCTGGAGCACGGCCGGGTCCCCGGGCCGCTTCTCGCCCCGTCCGAGCGCAGTCCAGCCCGCCGCGATGGCGCCCGAGGTGACCACCACCACGGTGTGGCCCGCCGCCCGCAGCCCGGCTATCTCGGAGCAGAGGCGGTCGATGGTCTCGGGGCTGACCGAGGAGGAGCCCACCTTGACCACCACGATGCGGGCGGCGGCTCTGCCGTCGACGTCACTCTCCTCGCCCACTTCGCTCACTGCTGGGCCCAGTCGCTCACTGCTCGGCCCAGTCGCTCACGTCTCGCCCCAGGTGAAGGTCATGCTCCCTACGGTGACCTCGTCGCCCTCGCGAACGCCGGCCCGGGAGAGGGCACGGTCGACCCCCAACCGGCGCAGCCGCTTGACCGCCTCGGCCAGCGCACCGTCGTCGTTGAGGTCGGAGAAGGCCACGGCCCGCTCGGCTACCCGGCCCACCACCAGCCACACCCCGGGGCTGACCCGCTGGACATCGACCCCCTCGGGGACGGGGCGGTGAATGACAATCACATTGGTGGCCACCACCTCGGCCGCCGTTCGGGCCTCCTGCACCATGACGGCCAAACGATCGACCAGGGTGCGCACGCCGGACCCGGTGGCCGAGGAGAGCAGGAGGTCGCAGATGCCCGGGTCGGTGGCGCCGCCTTCGGTCAGGAAGTCGTCCTTGCTGCCCACGATGATGCGGGGGCGCTCCAGCATGTCGGGCTGGTAGTTGCCCAACTCGCCCAGCAGAATCCGCAGCTGCTCGGACGGCTCGTGTACCGCCAGGGGGTCGAGGTCGAGCAGGACCACCAGCACCCGGGCCCGCTCAATGTGGCGCAGGAAGCGGTGGCCCAGCCCCTTGCCCTCCGCCGCGCCTTCGACCAGGCCGGGGATGTCGGCCATGACGAATTCGGTGCCGTCGCGTACGCCGCCCACCCGTACCACCCCGAGGTGGGGCTCCAGCGTGGTGAATGGGTAGTCGGCGATCTTGGGCTTGGCCGCCGAGACGACCGAGATGAGGGTCGACTTGCCGGCGTTGGGGAACCCGACCAGGGCCACATCGGCCATGAGCTTTAGCTCCATATCGAGCCAGCGTTCCTGACCCTTCTCCCCCTGCTCGGCGAAGGCGGGCGCCCGGCGCCGGTTGGAGAGGAAACGGGCATTGCCCCGCCCGCCCTGGCCGCCCTCGGCGATCAGGAAGCGGAAGCCCTCGGAGGCGAGGTCGCAGACCACGGCCCCCTGGTTGTCCCGCACCACGGTGCCCACCGGGACCGGCACCTCAATGTCCTTGCCCCGGGCTCCGTGCTTCTTCTGGCCCGAGCCGTGCACCCCGTCGGTGGCCCGGCGATGCGGGTGGTCCCGGAAGCCCAAAAGCGACGACTGGTTGACCGAAGCGATGAGCCAGACATCGCCCCCGTGACCGCCGTCACCTCCGTCGGGACCACCCCGATCCACGTGGGCTTCCCGCCGCCACGACACCGCGCCCGCGCCGCCGTCACCGGCGCGGGCGTGCAGTTGTGCCTGGTCAACGAATCCGGACATAAGAGGTCCAGCCTAAGGCCGGTCGCCCATGAGGCCGCGCACGGTCGCCACGGGAGGGAGATGTTGTCTGAAGGGTGAGGCTGAAGTGAAGGGGGTCCGGCTCGATCGACGGGGTCGATCGGGAGGGATGAACGACTGCTGGCTATTCCTCCTGCAGCTCGTCCGGCGGGTCGTCCTTCTGCAGCTCGTCCGGCGGGTCGTCCTCCGGCAGGTCGTGATCAGGCGGCAGCCGGCCGCCCTTCTGGCGGTTGTGGAAGGCGCAGAGGAGTTGGGCGTTCTCCTGGTTGGTGGGCCCGCCCAGGTTCCAGGGCACGATGTGGTCGACCTGGCAGCGTTCCACCGGTTCATGGCAGGTCGGGTGCTGGCATTCCTGGTCCCTCACCTCAATGGCCCGGCGGGTGGCCCCCGAGAAGAAGCGGGCGGTGACGCTCACCTCGGCCCGTTTCCCCGGGGTAAAGACGATCCGCTCGAAGTTGGCGCTGGTCAGCCAGCGCAACACCGAGTCAGGGGTGACGACCGCCCCGGCCCCCCCTTCG
>DASZMA010000095.1:0-20493 GCA_035552095.1 Acidimicrobiales bacterium
AGTCGTCCTCCGGTCCGCCGCCGATCGTGGTGCAGGACCCCGCCCTGGTCGAGCTCGGCATCAATGTCGTCCGCGGCCTGGCCATGGACGCCCCCGAGAAGGCCAATTCAGGCCACACCGGCACCGCCATGGCGTTGGCCCCTCTGGCCCATGTGCTGTGGACCCGCATCATGCGCTACGACCCCCGGGCACCGCTGTGGCCCGACCGCGACCGCTTCGTACTGTCCAACGGCCACGCCTCCATTTTGCTCTACTCGTTCCTGCACCTCACCGGCTACGACCTCTCGCTGGAGGACATTCGCCAGTTCCGCCAGTGGGGCAGCCGCACCCCGGGCCACCCCGAGCGGCTGCACACGGCCGGGGTGGAGGTCACCACCGGCCCCTTGGGCCAGGGCATCGGCAACGCGGTCGGGATGGCTATCGCCGAGCGCTTCCTGCGGGCCCGCTTCGGCGCCGACGTCTGCGACCACCGCACCTACGTCATCGCCGGCGACGGCTGCTTCATGGAGGGCATCTCGCACGAGGCGGCGTCCCTGGCCGGCCACCTCGGCCTGGGCCGGCTCATGATGTTCTACGACGACAACCACATCACCATTGACGGGCCGACCGAGCTGGCCTACAGCGACAACGTGCCCGAGCGCTTCAAGGCCTACGGCTGGCACGTGGAGAACCTGGGCGAAATGGCCAACGACGTCGACGGCCTGGAAGCGGCCATCCGCGAGGCGATGGAGCGCCCGGCGGACGGCCCCGAGGCCCGCCCGACCCTGCTGGTGCTGCGCAGTCACATCGGCTGGCCCTCCCCCAAGCTGACCGACACGGCGGGGGCGCACGGCAACCCGTTCGGGGCCGATGAGATCGCCATCACCAAGGGGCTGTTGGGCCTGCCCCAGGACGAGACCTTCTGGGTGCCCGACGAGGTGCGCGCCTTCTACGGCCAGGAGGTGGCCCGTGGGGCCGCCTTCCGGGCCGAATGGGAGGCCCGTTTCGCCGCCTGGGACGGCGACCGGGTGGCTTGGGAGGCCGCGCAGGCGGGACGGGGGATCCCGGGCTGGGACTCCGGCCTACCCACCTTCGAGGCGGGAACCAAGTTGGCCACCCGGCACGCCATCAATCAGTGCATCAATGCGACGGTCGAGGGGCTGCCGGGCTTGATGGCCGGGTCGGCCGACCTGACCGGCAACAACGGGGTGGCCGTCAAGGGCTCGGAGATCCAGTCGGTCGAGACGCCCGGCGGGCTGCAGGTGCACTACGGCATCCGCGAGCACGCCATGGGGGCCACCATGAACGGCATGGCCGCCCACGGCGGCGTGCTGCCGGTCGGCGGCACCTTCTTCATCTTCTCGGACTACATGCGCCCGGCGGTGCGGCTGGCCGCCCTATCGCAGGTCCATGTCATCTACTCGTGGACGCACGACTCCATCGGGGTGGGCGAGGACGGCCCGACCCACGAGCCGGTCGAGCACCTGGCCTCCTTGCGGGCCATGCCCGGGCTCACCCTGGTGCGTCCGGCCGATGCCAACGAGACGGCGCAGGCCTGGCGGTTGGCCGTGGCGGCCGACGGGCCGGTGGGGTTAGCCCTGAGCCGCCAGGACGTCCCCGTGCTGGACGGGACGGCCGAGCGCGCCGGCGCCGGGGTGGAGAAGGGGGCCTACGTGCTGGTGGACGAGGCCGGCGGGGCCGGGTCGTTGCAGCTGGTCCTGATCGGGACGGGCAGTGAAGTGCAGCTCTGCGTGGGGGCGGCCGCGGCGTTGGGGGCGGCCGATGTGGGTGTGGTCGCCCGCGTCGTCTCCATGCCCTGCTGGGAGTGGTTCGAGCAGCAGGACGAGGCCTACCGCAGCCAGGTGCTCCCGCCCGGCGTGCCCACCCTCAGCGTGGAGGCCGGGTCGACCTTCGGGTGGAGCCGCTACGCCGAGGCCTCGGTGGGCCTGGACCGCTTCGGCGCCTCGGCGCCGGGGGCGGTGGCGATGGAGAAGCTCGGCTTCACGGTTGACCACGTGGTCGAACGGGCAAAGGCCCTGTTGGCATCGGGCCGCTAGCCCGCCCGCCTGCACCTCTGCATCGCTACACCGCTGCACCTGAACAAACTGATCGGCTGAAGAAGGAGTAAACGACATGACCCGTCTGCACGATCTCTATGACATCGGTGGCCAGAGCCCCTGGCTGGACAACCTGCGCCGTGACTGGCTCGAAGACGGCCACCTGGCCGAGCTCATCGCCATGGGCGTGCGGGGCATCACGTCCAACCCGACCATCTTCGCCAATGCCATCAGCGGCCAGGACACCTACGACGATCAGTTCAAGGCGCTCATGAAGGACCATACCGTCGAGAGCGCCTACTGGGAGTTGGCCATCACCGACGTGACCCACGCGCTCGAGATGCTGCGACCGACCTACGACGAGAGCGACGGGGAGGACGGCAACGTCTCCTTGGAGGTGTCGCCCGGCGTGGCCCACGACACCGAGGCCACGGTGCGCGACGCCACCATGCTGCACGAGCGCATCGCGCAGCCCAACCTCTTCGTCAAGATCCCGGCCACCCGGGAGGGCATCCCGGCCATCCAGACCATGATCAGCGCCGGCAAGAGCATCAACGTGACCCTGATTTTCGGGATCGACCGCTACGACGCTGTGGCCGAGGCCTACATCAGCGGCCTGGAGGCCCTGGTGAAGGCGGGCCGGGAGGCCGAGCTGCCCCACGTGGCCAGCGTGGCCTCGTTTTTCGTCAGCCGGGTCGACACCGAGGTGGACCGCCGCCTGGAGCAGTTGGCCGGGGGCGAAAACGGTGACGCCGCCATCCTTGAGGTGCGGGGCAAAGCGGCGGTGGCTCAAGCCCAGGTGGCCTATCAGCACTTCCGGGCCGCCTTCTCGGGCCCGCGCTGGGAGGCCCTGGAGGCCAAGGGGGCCCGGGTGCAGCGGCCCCTGTGGGCGTCGACCTCGACCAAGAACCCGGCCTACCCCGACCTGCTCTACGTCGACACGCTGATCGGGCCGTCGACGGTCAACACGTTGCCCGAGGCCACCATTGACGCCTTCATGGACCACGGCACCCTGGCCCGGACGGTGGACGCCGATCCGCAGGGGGCCAACGACGTCCTCGAGCGCCTGGGCCAGGTCGGCGTCGACATGGCCGACGTGGAGCAGACCCTCGAGGACGAGGGCGTGCACTCGTTCGCCAAGTCCTTCGACGAGCTGCTGCAGTCGCTGGGCGACAAAGCGGCCACGTTCTGATCTGGCAGATTTGATCTGGTTGATCTGGTTGATCTGGTTGATCGGGCTTGATTCGAAGCCGTCCCGCAGTTCGAGCTTGGAGGGTCACACATGAAAATCGGCATGATCGGTCTGGGGAAGATGGGCGCCAACATGTCCGAACGCCTGCTCAAGGGCGGGCACGAGGTGGTGGCCTTCGACCTGCACGCGGCGGCCCGTGACGCGGTGGCGGCCAAGGGTGCCGAACCGGCGGCCAGCCTGGCCGAGTTCGTGGCCAAGTTGGAGAAGCCCCGGGCAGCCTGGGTCATGGTCCCGGCCGGTGAACCGACCAACAGCACCATTGACGAGCTGGCCACGCACTTCGAGGCGGGCGACGTGATTGTGGACGGCGGCAACTCCAACTACAAGGAGGCCATCGAGATCGCCGCCCGGCTGGAGAAGAAGGGCATCGGCTTCATTGACGCCGGGACCTCGGGTGGGGTGTGGGGGCTGACCGAGGGCTACTGCCTCATGGTCGGTGGTACCGACGAAGCGGTGGCCGTGGTCGAGCCGGCCTTCCTGACGCTCGCCCCCAAGGACGGCTACGCGCACGTGGGCCCGGTGGGCGCCGGGCACTTCGTCAAAATGGTGCACAACGGCATTGAGTACGGGCTCATGCAGGCCTACGCCGAGGGCTTCGAGCTCATGGGGGCGGCTAAAGAGTTCGACCTGGACCTGCACGAGATCTCCTCCATCTGGCGCTACGGCTCGGTGGTGCGCAGCTGGCTGCTGGACCTGACCGAGCGCTCATTGCGCTCCGACGCCGGGTTCGATGAGATCAAGGGCGTGGTGGTGGACTCGGGCGAGGGCCGCTGGACGGCCGAGGAGGCCATCAGCCGCGGCGTCCCGGCCCCGGTCATCACCTCGGCCCTCTTCACCCGCTTCGCCTCCCAGGCTCAGGATTCGTTCCAGCTCAAGCTCCTGGCCGCGCTGCGCAACCAGTTCGGCGGCCATGCCGTGACCCTCGAGTCGGGGCAGCAGGGCATGGAGACGCTGACCCCCACGGCCGAGTGAACGGGGTCGTCGAGTGAGCGGGCTCAGCATTGACGAGCCGGTCGATAACGTCCCGAGCGCGTTCAGCGATGTGGTCTTCGAGGCCTTCGCTGCCCGCCCCGGCCACCGGTTCACCCTGGTGCTCTCGGGCGGGCCCACGGCCCGGGCCTGTTACGAGACCCTGGCCGAGGCGGCCACCGGTCTCCTGATCGGTGCCATCGACTGGACGCTGGTCGACATCTACATGGGTGACGAGCGGCTGGTGCCGCCCGATGATCCCGACGCCAACCAGCGCCTGGTGCGCGAGACCCTCATCGAGCACGTGGGCCCGGTCGGCTCCTTCACCCCCATGCCCACGGTCGGCCCGGTGGAGGAGTGCGTGGCCGCCTACCAGCAGTTGATGCGAGTGGTGCTCGACGGACCGGGCATCGACCTCATCCACCTGGGGGTCGGCGGCGACGGCCACACGGCCTCCCTCTTCCCGGGTGATCCCACCCTCGACGCCGGCCCCGACCAGCTGGTGGCGGCCACCGAGGACGCCAACGGTGTCAACCCCCATCCGCGCCTGACCTTGACCCTGCCCGCCATCAACGCGGCCCGCTGCGCCGTCTTCACCGTGACCGGCCAGGCCAAGCACGAAGCGGTCGCTGCCCTGCGCCGCGGCGAGGACCGGCCGGCGGCCCGGGTGGCCGCCCAAAAGGTCATCTGGCTAGTGGACGACCTGGCCTTCGGCCACGCCCCCTAGATTGGCCCCAATGCTCCTCGATGCCGAACTCCTCCAGACGCCGCTGGCTGAACTGACCTCGTTGGCCCGGGCCGTGCGCGACGAGGCGTTCGGGCGCCGGGTCACCTACTCCCCCAAGGTCTTCATTCCGCTGACCATGCTCTGTCGCGACCGCTGCGGCTACTGCACGTTCGCCAAGGCCCCGGCCCGCCTGACCTCGCCCTACCTCACCCCCGACGAGGTCCTGGCCATCGCCCGGGCCGGTCAGGAAGCCGGCTGTTACGAGGCGCTCTTCACCCTGGGCGAGCGGCCCGAGCTGCGCTACCCGCTGGCCCAGACCTGGCTGGCCGAGCACGGGTACGAGTCGACGGTGGCTTACCTCGCCGCCATGTGCCGGCTCGTCCTGGAGGAGACCGGCCTCCTCCCCCACGCCAACGCCGGGGCCCTCTTCCCCGACGAACTGGCCCTATTGCGCCCGGTGGCGGCCAGCCAGGGCATGATGCTCGAGTCGCTGGCCGACGACCTCGACGCGCACCGCAGCGCACCGGACAAGGAGCCGGCGCGCCGCCTGGCCACCCTCGACGCCGCCGGCGAGCTCCACATCCCCTTCACCACCGGCATCCTGGTCGGCATCGGCAACGACCGCGCCGACCAGCTGGCCTCGCTGCGGGCCATCGCCGACTCCCACGCCCGCCACGGCCATGTCCAAGAGGTGATCGTCCAGAACTTCCTACCCAAGGCGGGCACCGCCATGGCCCGGGCCGAACCCTGCCCGCCCGAGGACCTGCAGTGGGCCATCGCGGCCGCCCGGCTGATCCTGCCCCCCGACATCCACGTGCAGGCACCGCCCAATCTCTCCGACGACCTGGCCCCCCTGCTGGCGGCCGGCATCGATGACTGGGGCGGCGTCTCCCCCGTCACCGCTGATCACGTCAACCCGGAGCGGGCCTGGCCCGCCCTCGACATCCTGCGCCAGGCCACCGAGGACGCCGGCCACACCCTGGCGGCGCGCCTCACCATCTACCCCACCTTCGCCCACGCCGCCGATACCTGGCTCGACCCCGAGCTGCACTTCCCCGTCCTCGACGTCTCCGACGCTGAAGGCCTGGCCCGTGACGCCGACTGGGTCTCGGGTGGCGGCGTGGCCCCTCCCCTGCTGCTGACCGGCGGCACTGGGAGCAGTGGCGGCAGCTCTGGCGGCGGCTCGCGCCGGGGCGGCCCGGTGGCCGAGGTCCTCGACGGGGTGGCCCTGGGCCAGGAGGTCGGACTGGACGAGATCGTTACCCTCTTCTCAGCCCGCGGCCCCGAAGTGCGCATGGTGGCCGAGGTGGCCGACGACCTGCGGCGCCAGGTGGTGGGTGACGCCATCACCTTCGTGCAGAACCGCAATATCAACTACACCAACGTCTGCACCTTCAAGTGCCGCTTCTGCGCCTTCTCCAAGGGTCCGCTCTCCCTCAACCTGCGCGGCGCGCCCTACCTGCTCGAGCTCGATGAGATCACCCGGCGGGTGGCCGAAGCCGAGGCCGAAGGGGCCACCGAGGTCTGCCTGCAGGGGGGCATCCACCCCAACTTCGACGGCGACTACTACGTCCATGTGCTGGGCGCGGTGCGGGCCGCGTCCGAGCGGATCCACATCCATGGCTTCACTGCGCTGGAAGTGACCGAGGGCGCCCGCCGCTCCGAGGTGCCCCTGGCCGAGTACCTGGTGCGGCTCAAGGAAGCCGGCCTCAAGACCCTGCCCGGCACGGCGGCCGAGATCCTCGACGACGAGATCCGCGCCCTGATCTGTCCGGACAAGATCAACACCGAGCAGTGGCTGGAGGCGCACCGCACCGCCCACTCGGTCGGCCTGCGCTCCAACATCACCATCATGTTCGGCTCGGTTGAGCACCCGGTCAGCTGGGCCCGCCACATGCTGGCCACCCGGGCCCTCCAGCGCGAGACGGGCGGCTTCACCGAGTTCGTCCCGCTGCCCTTCGTGCACATGGCCACCCCCATCTACCTCCAGAAGAAGGCCCGGCGGGGACCGACCTTCCGCGAGACCCTGCTCATGCATGCCGTGGCCCGCATCGCGTATCACGGTGACATCGACAACATTCAGGTGAGCTGGGTCAAAATGGGCGTCGAAGGCTCCCGTCAGGTCCTCTCGGCCGGGGCCAACGACCTGGGCGGGACCCTGATGGACGAGAACATCTCCCGGGCGGCCGGGGCCCAGCATGGGCAGCGGATGGGGGTCGAAGAGCTCGAGTCCCTGGTGGCTCCGTTGGGTCGCCCCTTGGTACGGCGTTCGACTCTGTACGCCATGGCGGGTACTGCGTAGGAGATGTGACAGAGGACAACCGAGACACCAGCCAGGACCGCCCCACCGGCCCTGAGAGCCGCCAGCACGCGTACGACGCTGTCCTCGAAGGCCAGTCCCTCTCGCCGGCGCAGAGCCGCGAGCTGCAGGCGATGGTCGACTCACTCTTCGACCTGGCCACCGAGGGGACGTCGGTCGGGGATCTCAAGATCGCCAACGCCGCCCTGGCCGAAATGACCGAGGCCTTCCGGGTCTTCCGGCCCTACCGCAACATCCGCAAAATGACCATGTTCGGATCAGCCCGGACCCTGCCGGACGACCCGGTGTACATCCTGGCCCGCGACCTGGCCACCAAGCTGGCCCAGGAGGACTGGATGGTGGTGACCGGCGCCGGGCCGGGGATCATGGCGGCCGGTCTCGAGGGCGCCGGCCGTGAGCACTCCTTCGGCGTCAACATCCGGCTGCCGCATGAGGAGGGGGCTAACCCGTTCATCGCCCAGGATCCCAAGCTGGTCGAGATGCGTTACTTCTTCACCCGCAAGCTGATGCTCATTAAAGAATCGCACGCCTACGCCATCTTGCCCGGGGGCTTCGGCACCCAGGACGAGTGCTTCGAACTCCTCACCCTGCTGCAAACCGGCAAAGCCGAGCCGGCCCCGGTGGTCATGATGGAGACACCCGGCGGCACCTACTGGCATGGGTGGCTGGAGTTCCTGGACAAGGAAGCCATCGGTTCGGGTTGGGTCTCCCCCGAGGACACCGGGCTCTTCCGGGTGACCACCACCGTCGAGGAGGCCGCGGCGGAGATCACTGGCTTCTACCGCAACTACCACTCCATCCGCTGGGTCGGGGACCTGCTGGTGCTCCGGGTCCAACGCGAACCCAGCCGGGCCGAGCTGGCCGACCTGAACCGTCGCTTCGCCGACATCGTCACCCGCGGCACCATTCGGATCACCGATGCCTTCCCGCCCGAGCGTTCGAGCAACGACCACCCCGAACTGCCGCGACTGGCCTTCCGCTTCGACAAGTGGCACTTCGCCCGCTTGCGCCTCCTCATCGATGCCGTGAACGAGTGCACCGGATAGAGGGCCCGACGTAGTCCGAATTAACCCGGCTTACGTCGACTTAGGCTCCGGATCGACCCCGTCTAGCGTTCACCCGTCGCCGATGTTTTCGCAGGGTTGATGAGACCGGCCAGTCCGGTGCCATCCACTCCCAGTGGCCCGGGCCTCCGGTCAATTTCCAGCCGCCGTTGGTGATGAGATCGTGATGGATCGCGCAGATGCGGCACAGATTGTCGAATTGGGTGGGGCCGAAGGCGCGGACATCGGTCCGCCAATGATGCGTCTGCAGGCCGATGTCCACCTCACATCCGGGTACAACGCAATGCTGATCCCGCTCCAACAGGGCCGCCTCCACCCGGGCCGGCACGGTGCGGTGACGACCGGTGATGGTGGCCACATCAGCCCCGTCGGTGACCAGCAGGCGGAACCAGCCGGCACCTAAGAGCTCCTCGGCCGCTTGCACCGACACGGGCCCGACCCCAGCGATTTCGCAGACTTCGCCTGAGGCCAGCGATCCGCGCCGCAGGGTCTCAACGTTGATCCGAACGATGGTGGTGACAGTGCTCCGAGTGGACGCGGCGCCGTCCTCCTGGGCCGCTCGGCCAGAGACGAGGTCGACCAGCGCATCGAGCCGGTGCTGGTCACGGGTCGCCTGGACCGCGGCTGACCGCGCTCGGCGGAAGAGGACGTCGGCCCGCTGGTCGATCACCGGAAGGCAGCGAGCCCAGGCCTCCTCCGTCACGTAGAGCTGCACCCGGACGCCCCCTTCGGGCAGCTGGGTGTACCGCAGGGAGCGCCGGCGGTAGGCCCGAGCCCGGCGGCTCTGCTCTTGCTCCCGGCTGCGGGCCATCTGCTTGATCCGGTCGGCCTGCCGCGACAGGTCACGGTGTGATCCTTCACGCTGGGCATCCAGCAGCTGCGGCCCGCAGTCCGGCACGACATCCACCGCGTCAGCCACAGTCAGCGCCTGCGGCAGGGAGAGCAGGCCTCGCTGGAACGCCTCCTGCACGGGTGCCGACTTCTGCAACCGCTCGACCATTTTCAGCGCGTCTTGGGCCCGGGCGAAGGGCGTGCCCGAGCGTTGGGCCAACCAGTCGGCCGCGTTACGGTGACCCGAGGCCACGTACGCCTCGATCTCCTCGCCCCGGTGGGCCGTCATGATGGTGCCAGCCGTCCCGGCCCGAACCAGGTCGTCGAAGATGTGAATCAGTTCTTCCACGTCCGCTACGGCCGTTTGGGGCAGCACGTCGGGCAGGCATGCCAAAGCCGAGTGCACTTCCTCAAGAGCCGTCCGCAGGCTCTGCAGCGCCGACTGGACCGAGCACTGGAAAGACGACATGGCCCCAGGGAACCACCCCTACCTTGCCCGGAACCTTGCCCAAAACCTTGCGCTGGAAAGTATTTCGCCCTTCGCTCTTTGCCCGTTGCCCGTTGCCCGTTGTCCGTTGCCCGGCCGTCAAGCGGCCGGGGCGTCACGAAATGTTCATGTAGCGGTGGCCGCCGCGCCACCTTCCTTTCGTCTTCATTTCATCTTCACTTTCTAAGGTCGCGCTCAGGTCTCGTTCACGGAGGTTTTCCTTATGCGCCCGCACGCTGCCCTCGCCAATGCCCATACCCACGCCCGCAGCGTCCTCGCCGCGGCGGGGATCGGCTCACTCGGACTGCTCTGCACGGCGGCGGCCGCGCCACCGGCCGGAGCCGCCCCGAGCGTCACGCACGCCGCCTACCACGCCAGCTTCAATGTGCGACAGATTTTGTCCGGGGCGTCGTTGCACCACACCTTCACCGTGGCCGGCTCGGGCCCGAAGACGGATTCCCTGAGCAATCCCGATGACATCACCCGGCTCGGCCACGATCTCTTCGTGGGCTTCCAGAACGGCGTCGGCCCTCAGGGAGAGACCAGTACCGATGGAAACCTGGACAGCACCGTGGTCGAGTTCACGCTGACCGGGCACCCGGTGGCCCAGTGGGATGTGGTGGGCAAGACCGACGGCGTCACGGCTGACCCGAAGACGAGGACGGTCCTGGCCACCGTCAACGAGGACGCCAACTCGGCCCTCTACGTCATCGACCCGGGAACGGGATCGTCGGCCGGCAGTGCCACCCGGTACGCCTACAACGAGCCCCTCCCCCACGCCGGCGGCTCCGACGCCATCTCCATCCTCGACGGCACCATCCTCATAAGCGCCTCCGCACCCGGCACGAGCGGCGCGCCCGCTCCGCAGGCCACGTACCCGGCCGTCTACTCAGTGAGCCTCAATCCGGGCACCAAGGTGGCGACCGTCACACCGCTCTTCTCCGACGAGGCGACGGCCATCGTGGTCAACCAGCCGAGCCCGCGGTTCGGCCAATCGACCAAGCTGGCTTTGACCGATCCCGATTCCAACGAAGTGGTGCCCCCGAGCGCGGCCCGTTTCCCCGGCTACTTCATGCTCACTAGCCAGGGTGATCTGCAGCAGATCTACGTAGAAGTGGCGGGTGGTTTGACTCCCAAGCTCTCGGTGCTGACACTCTCGCAGTCGGTGGACGACACGGCCTGGCCGACCGACCCCGCCGGGAGGCTCTATTCAACCGACTCGACCCACGACACCGTCGACGTGGTGACCGGCCCGTTCACCGTCGGTCAACCGGTGGTGGCCGCCACGCCGTGTGGCGCCAACGACGCCCCCGGCACCTGCCCG
This sequence comes from Acidimicrobiales bacterium, assembly GCA_035552095.1. Taxonomy (GTDB): domain Bacteria; phylum Actinomycetota; class Acidimicrobiia; order Acidimicrobiales; family RAAP-2; genus Bog-473. Next base: position 11,011 of record DASZMA010000095.1, read on the forward strand.
GGCCCGGGTTTCCCGGCCAACTTCTTGGGGACGCTGAACCCCTGGAGTGGCCAGGTCAGCCCGGTCAATCTCTCGGGTGCGCCGTACTCGCCGGAGGGCGGCCTGGTCTTCGTGGCTGGCACGGGAGACAACGGGGGTCAGTAAGCCTGCTGTGGTCGATAGGGCCTAGTCGCTTCAAGCCCATGCTCGACACCGAGGCTTGTCGAAATGAGGCTACAGAGGAAGAAGGCGGCTCCTACTGGAGCTTGTGCTCCTTTGGCCAGCAGACAACACACCTCGGGTAGGACAAGATCAGAGACAATCTTTGGTCCACTTACCGTGTTACACCAGGCGGTGCAGACCTTATTGTCGGGGTCGTTGACGAGAGCGGCTGCCACGAGTGGCCTGGTGTCAACAACGATGGGGATTACCCTTCTCAGCGCGAGACTTGCCCGATCCGCCTCCGTCCGTATCTTCTCGGTGCACCGCTTGTGTTGTTGGTCAGCGTGCTGGCCCTGAGCACCACCGCAGAGGCTGCAAAGTCTGCCGGCACTAGCCAGCCTCACGCCGAGAGCATTGACGGCGTTCCGCTCGCCCCAATGACGAGCGCCCAACTGACTGTCTGCAAGAAGTTCGCTAACGACATCAAGGCTCCGGTGGTTTGTCCGGAGCTGCTGCCCGTGCCGATTCCGGTCACCGTCGATCAGTCAGTCAACGACGGCTGCGGGCCGGGCATCGGTGAGACGAGCTGCGGACCGGCGCAGTTCCAGATCACCCGCCAGTCCTTCTTTTTGAATCAAGCGAACTTCAAGGTTCCTACGGGCTACATCGGGGTGACCTTCGATTCGAACGCTGGCGTCGTGCCCGAGAAATCGGCCAGCGGTGGCCCGCTCGGGCACCTCGTCGTGATGGAGGGGAAGAGCCTCAGCACGACCTACCAGAACTATCCACACAAGGGCGAGACCTTCGTCCAACCTGCTGTGCCCCAGTACTGCGCAAACGTAAGGACCGCAAAGCCAGTCAAAGTGCATGGTGTCCGGGCCCGCCTCTACCAGTGCGCCCACACGTCAAAGCCTGGCGAACTCCAGCTCTACGAGGGCCACGAACTCCTGACCTGGAAGGAGGACGGACTGATGTGCCAGGTCAGTTTCCATGGACACAGCCAGACAAACATTGACCTGGATCTGGCCGTGGCCCGGGCCAGCCGCCTCGTCCAGCCCACACGTAGCTAGCTGCTGAGCCCTGCCCCACCTCGCCTGCTCACCAGGCCTGATCCAGGAGGCCTTTGACCTTTGACCCCCGATCGCGCCGTCACTCGGCGTTCCGGGGACCGCCTGACATGCCAGCCGACTTGCCGCGATGTGCCGTCTCAGTAACTAGCCGTTTGGCCACCTCATCGGAGATGCGCACAGTGATATCAGTCACGCTCCCCCGTGGTATTGCCCGCCGCCCTGCCCTTCAGCCGGCCCCGTCGTCGAGGAAGGGCCCACTACTGGGGGCCAGGATGGCCACCGCCTTCTCCACCGAGCGACGGGCCCGGACGATCCGGCGTTCCACCGCCAGGGCCTCCCCCGCCTCGGCTGCGTCGGGGTCACCTGAGGTGGCCCGCCGCAGCGCATCGAGCGCCATGTCGGTCAACTCCTCGACCACGCCTTCGAGCCGGCCGGCCAACTCGGCCATCGACTCGTCGGCCGCGCTCACTTGGGCAGGGCCACCGTCTGCACCGTGTAGTCCCCCGCCGCGTAGGCCGCCCGCATGACCTTCTTGTCGAACTTGCCCACACTGGTCTTGGGGATCTCGTCAATGAAGGTCCAGAGGTCGGGCAGCCACCACCGGGGGACGCGCCCCACCAAAAAGTCGACCAGATCGGACGGGGCCGGCGTCCGTCCCGGCTTGGGCACCACACAGACCAAGGGCCGCTCCGACCACTTGGCGTCCGGCACGGCGATCACGGCCGCCTCGTAGACGTCGGGATGGGCCATCACTGCGTTCTCCAGCTCGACCGAGGAGATCCACTCGCCGCCCGACTTGATCACGTCCTTGGTCCGGTCCGAGATCGTCATGTAGCCCTGATGGTCCAGGGTGCCGACGTCGCCCGTGCGCAACCAGCCGTCGTGGAACTTCGAGGGGTCCTCGTCCTTGTAGTACGAGCCGGTGATCCACGGGCCGCGGATCTCGAACTCGCCGACCGACTCGCCGTCGTGCGGCAACACGGTGTGGCCGTCCTCGCCCATCACGCGCACCTCGACGCCGCCGACCACCCGGCCCGCCTTGATCTTGTAATACATGTCGTCGTGGCCCTCGATTTTGCGGGCGGGCGGCAACCCGAAGGCGGCCAGGGGCGAAGTCTCGGTCATGCCCCAGCCCTGAATGATGGTCACCCCGAACCGCTGCTCGAACGCCTCAATGAGCGACTGCGGCACGGCGGCACCGCCGGCCGTGATGGCCCGCACGCTCGAGAAGTCGACCTTGGAGTCCAGGGCCAGCAGCCCGTTCCAGATGGTGGGCACCCCGCAGGCCAGGGTGGGGTGGAACTCGTTGAAGATGGCGCCGAGGGGCTCACCCATGAGGAACATCTGCGGCATGATCATGTCGGTCCCGGCCATCCAGGCCCCGTACGGCGTGCCCCACGCCATGGCGTGGAACATGGGCACAATGATCAGGATCCGGTCCATCTCGGTCATCCCCACCGAGGACGCCGACTGCTCGGCCATGGTGTGCAGCCAGGTGGAGCGGTGCGAGTAGACCACGCCCTTGGGGCTGCCCGTCGTCCCGCTGGTGTAACACATGGCCGCGGCCGACCGCTCGTCCAGGACGGGCCACTCGAACCCGGGCTGCTCGGCCGCCAGCAGTTCCTCGTAGGCGAGGGTCTCCCCCAGCACCGACGCGTCCCCCTCCCCGACCACGATGATGGTCTCCACCGTCTTGAGCTCGTCCTTAATGGCGGCCAGCAGGGGGATCACCGACGCGTCGACGATGATGAAGCGGTCCTCGGCGTGGTTGATCACGTAGGCCAGCTGATCGGCCGGCAGCCGGATGTTCAGCGTGTGGAGCACGCCGCCCATGGACGGGATGGCCAGGTAGGCCTCCAGGTGGCCCTGGTTGTTCCAGCAGAAGGTGCCCACCCGGTCGCCCGGCTCAATTCCCAACCGCACCAACGCCGCGGCCAGCTGCTCGGCCCGGGCCGCCACCTCGTTGAAGGTGGCCGAGCGGTGCCCGCCGGCCTCGACCGTGATGACCGTGCTGTCGCCGTGCACCGCCTGCCCGTAGCGGAGGATGTCGCTGATCAGGAGCGGTGCGTCCTGCATGGTGCTTTTCATGGTCCAAGTATGGCCAGCCGGCCGAACTCGTGCCCAGCGGGCCGAGCGAACCCGACCCACGCCGGCGGCCACGCCGACCGTTCCCTGCCATGGCAACCCCCCTCATCGGCGTGTGTGTCGGCCTCTTGGGCACCGGCTCGGTCGTGCTCGGCGGGTTGGCCGCCCTCGTCTCGTTCGGCACGGGTGGGCTCGGCGGCCCCGGTGGGGCGGTCCTCCCGAGCGCGGCGGCCACCCGCCAGATCCCGGCGGCCATGCTGACGCTGTACCAGCAGGCGGCGTCCGGCTGCCCGGGCCTGCCCTGGGTGGTGCTGGCCGCCATCGGCACGGTGGAGTCGGGCAACGGGACGTCCGACCTGCCCGGGGTCCATGCGGGCGCCAACGCGGCCGGGGCGGAAGGCCCTATGCAGTTCGAACCGGCCACCTTTGCCGCCTATGACCAACCGGAGCCGCCCGGAGGCGCCGCGCCGCCGAGCCCCTATGACCCGATCGATGCCACCTATGCCGCGGCCCGTGACCTGTGCGCCAACGGGGCCGCCAACGGGGCCAACCTGGCCGGGGCGGTCTTCGACTACAACCACAGCCAGGCCTACGTGGCCCAGGTCATGGCCCTGGCCGCTTCTTATGGTCAGCCGGCCGCGGTGGCCGGGACCCCGGCGGGGCCGGCTGGGGGGCGCGCCGTCACCTGGGCCCTGGCTCAGGTCGGCACGCCCTACGTCTGGGGCGGCGAAGATCCCTCCGCCCCCGGTCACCCCGGGGGGTTCGACTGCTCCGGCCTGGTGCAGGCCGCCTACCGGGAAGCGGGGATCGCCCTGCCCCGGGTGGCCCAGGATCAGTTCGATGCCGGACCGGCGCTGCCGCCCGGCGCCCCGCTCGCCCCGGGCGATCTGGTGTTCTTCGGCGGCAGCCCCACCGACGTGGGGCACGTCGGGCTCGTGGTGTCCCCCGGAGTGATGGTCGACGCCCCCCACACCGGGGCCGATGTCCGGGAGGACACCTTCCCCACCGTCATCGGCGCGTCCTGGGGCTCCGATCTCTACCTGGGCGCGACCCGGCCCGGGTGAGCCGGCCCGGATGCGTCCGGTAGTACGTTTCGGGTGCGTGACGTGGCGGGAAGGTCAACCACCCCCGGAGCCGGCCGTCCGTCGTCCCCTGGCCGACATGATGCGGCCACCGCGCGCCGGCGGTTCGAACGGCCGTACCGGCGTGAGCCGACGCGCCTTTCTGGGGGGCGGGGCCGGGGTCGCCCTGGCCGGCGTGCTCGGGTCGGCGGCCACCACCTCCTCCCCGGCCGGCGCCTCCCTGAAGCTCCCCTCGGTCCTGAACACGGTGACCAGCACCCTGTCCAAGGTGGTCAAGCCCACCGCCATTCAGCAGGAGGCCCTCGCCGCGCTGGGCCGCACCACGCTGCGGCTGCCCGGGTCGGTGCCCAACCCCGCGCTGGCCGCCGGCACCGACACCCTGCCCGGGATTGAGCACATCGTGGTCCTCATGCTCGAGAACCATTCGTTCGACAACTTCGTCGGCATGCTCGGGCGGGGCGACGGGTTCACCCTCGGGACCGACGGGGTGCCCACCGCGACCAATCCCTACGGCGATGGCCGCACCCAGCACGCGTTCCACATGCCGACCACCTGCCAGCTGCCCCATCAGCCCAGCCAGGAGTGGCGCACCTCCTACCTGGCCTACAACGGCGGCAAAATGGATGGCTTCGTCAGCGCTCCCATCAGCCCGACCATCGCCGGTCAGGTGGGCGGCGTGGCCATGGGCTACTGGACCGGCGCCGACCTGCCCTTCACCTACGCGTTGGCCTCGGTCTTCCCGGTGGCCGACCGGTGGTTCGGCTCCCTGCTGGGCCAGACCGATCCCAACCGCCGCTACCTCATCGCCGGCACGTCAGCGGGCATGACGGACGACATCAGCCTGAGTCTCAAGGCGTCCGTCGGCACCCTCCTGCAAGATGCGCTGCTGGCCACCCCGACCCCGACCCTCTTCGATCTGCTCACCGCCTTTGCCATCACCTGGCGGGACTACACCGACGACTTCCCGCTGGGCAGCACGGGAGAGCTGGCCCCACCGCTCGACACCGTCCCCATCATCCTCAACAAACGCCCGGTCAACCAGTTCTACGCCGACGCTGCCAACGGGAACCTGCCGGCGGTCTGTTTTGTCGAGCCCAACTTCGGTTGGCAGTCCCAGGAGAACCCGCAGAACATTGTGAACGGCGAGGCGTTCGCGGCCGAGGTGATCAAGGCGCTCGGCGCTTCGCCGGTCTGGGACAAGACGCTGCTGGTCTTCACCTACGACGAACACGGCGGGTACTACGACCACGTGGCGCCCCCGGTGGCCCTGGCCCCCGACCTGATCGCACCGGTGGTGCCGCCCGGTGAGTCGGCCTTCGAGGGCTTCGAGCGCTTCGGCGTCCGGGTGCCGGCGGTGCTGGTGTCCCCCTACGCCAAGCGGGACTACGTCAGCCATGTCGTCTACGACCACACCTCGGTGCTGGCGCTGGTGCAGCGCAAGTGGAACCTGCCGGCCCTGACCCTGCGCGACGCCAATGCCAACGATCTGACCGACATGATCGACCTCGGGGCCCTGGCCGAGGCGAGCCCCACCTTCCCGACGCTGCCGACCCTCGCCGCGCCGGGCAACACGCCGGCGGCCCTGGCCTGCTCGGTCACCGGGCCGGGCCTCATCCCGCCGGCGGGAAGCATCTCGGGCGGCTAGACGGCGCGCCCCCGCCAGGACCGGTAGCGCCGCACCAGTCCAGCCGTCGAGGCATCCTGGCCGGACAGATCGGGGGCGCTCTCGGCGATGAGCACGGGCGCCAGCTCCTTGGCCATCACCTTGCCCAGCTCGACCCCCCACTGGTCGAAGGAGTCGATGCCCCACACGGCGCCCTCCACGAAGACGGTGTGCTCGTACAGCGCCACCAATTGGCCGAGCACCGAGGGCGTGAGCTTGGGGGCCATGATGGTGGAGCTGGGCCGGTTGCCCGGCATCACCTTGTGCGGGACCAGCGCGGCCGGGGTGCCCTCGGCTGCGATCTCCTCGGCTGTCTTGCCGAAGGCCAGCGCCTTGGTCTGGGCCAGGCAGTTGGCCATCAACAGGTCCTGCTGGCTGCCGCCGTCGGCCAGGGCGCTGTCGTGGGTCGACTCGGCGAAAGCGATGAAGTCGGCCGGGATCAGCTTGGTGCCCTGATGGATGAGTTGGTAGAAGGCGTGCTGGCCGTTGGTGCCCGGCGCGCCCCAGAAGATCTCGCCGGTCTGGCCCTCCACCGCGCTGCCGTCGAGCCGCACCGACTTGCCGTTGGACTCCATGGTCAGCTGCTGCAGGTAGGCCGGGAAGCGGGCCAGGCGGTGGCTGTAGGGAAGCACGGCGTGGGTCTGGGCGCCGAAGAAGTTGTTGTACCAGACGTTGAGTAGGCCGGCAATGACCGGCACGTTCTGCTCCAGGGGGGTGGTGCGGAAGTGCTCGTCCATGGCGTGGAAGCCGGCCAGCATGTCGCCGAAGGCCGCCCGCCCGATCGCCACCATCAGCGAGAACCCAATGGCCGAGTCGTAGGAGTAGCGGCCGCCCACCCAGTCCCAGAACTCGAGCATGTTGTCGGTATTTATGCCGAACTCGGCCACCGCCTTGGCGTTGGTGGAGACGGCGATGAAGTGCTTGGCCACCGCGCTCGGGTCCCCGGCCGAGCCCAGGCCCGAGAGCAACCAGTCCCGGGCCGCCGCCGCGTTGGTCAATGTCTCGAGCGTGGTGAAGGTCTTGGAGCTGATCACGAACAGCGTGCTGGCCGGGTCGAGGTCGTGAGTGGCGGCGTAGAGGTCGACCGGGTCGACGTTGGAGACGAAGCGGCTGATCAGGTCCGGCGCGGCGTAGTCGGCCAGCGCCTCGGTGGCCATGGCCGGGCCGAGGTCGGACCCGCCGATGCCGATGTTGACCACGGCCCGGATGCGCTCCCCCGTCGCCCCGACCCAGGAGCCGTCCCGGATGCGGTCGGACAGGTCGCCCATGCGGCGCAGCACGGCGTGCACGTCGCCCACCACGTCCTGGCCGTCCACGCTGAGGCGGGCGCGCTCGGGCAGGCGCAGGGCGATGTGGAGCACGGCCCGGTCCTCGGTGCTGTTGATGTGGGCGCCGGCGAACATGGCGTCACGGCGCGCTTCCACCCCGGCGGCGCGAGCCAGGTCCATCAGGAGGCGCACCGTCTCGTCGGTGATGCGGTGTTTGGAGTAGTCGAGGACCAGTTCCGCCGCCGAGACGGTGAGTCGGGCGGCCCGGTCGGCCTCCTCGGCGAAGAGCTGGCGCAGGTGCAGCTGGCCTATCTGCTCGTGGTGGGCGGCCAGGGCGTGCCACTGCGGCGTCGTGGTCAGATCCATACTTCGCACTGTAGGGGTCCCGGTTGCCGGCGCGGTTGCGTTTGCGTTGCGGTGGTCCCGCTGCCCTTCCATCGGCGGCCGGGCGGGCTTACCCTGGTTGCGGAGGAAACATTGAGCGGGGGGGAAATTACGTGGGGCGATCTATTCGTCGTGGCGTCGCCGCGGCCTGGTTGGCCGGCGCCGTCGGTGCCGGCATCGCCGGATTGGGAGTCACGGTGGCCGGGGCCAGTGCCGTGCCCGGGAGCTGGTCGGTCATCGCCAGCCCGGATGCGACGCCGAACCTCGACAACACCCTGACCGCCGTCTCGTGTGTCTCGGCGTCGTTCTGCATGGCCGTGGGCGACGCCGACAACGGCTCGGGCACGGACACGCTGGCCGAGATGTGGAACGGGGCGGCCTGGACCATCACGGCCAGCCCCGACCTGCCGGCCAGCCCGGGCGACGAGCTCACCGGCGTCTCCTGCCTGAGCGAGCAGTTCTGCATGGCGTCGGGCTACGCCTACAACGGCAGCCACGACGTCACCTTGATTGAGCAGTGGGACGGCGCGGCGTGGTCGATCGTCTCGAGCCCCGACACGACGGCCAGCGACCCCAACCTGTTGCGGGCGATCTCGTGCACCACGACCACGTCGTGCGTCGCCGTCGGCACGGCGTCCTCCAACTCGACCTTTCAGACGCTGATCGAGACCTGGCAGGGCCCCGGGGCCGGGTGGACCATCACGCCCAGTCCGGACTCCTCGGCCGGGCAGGCCAATCAACTGTCCGGCGTCAGCTGCGCCGGCGGCGGGTTCTGCATGGCCATCGGCCACTACAACGTGGGCAACGCGCCCCGCTCGCTGGCTGAGGTGTGGAACGGCGGCGACTGGTCGATGGTGCCGAGCCCGAGCAGCGTGGGGTACCAGAACCCGCAACTCAACGGCATCTCATGCACCAGCGCCTCCTTCTGCGTGGCCGTCGGCACGGCCGGCTCGGTCGCCTTGCTGGCCCAGAACCTGACCGAGACGTGGGACGGCGGGTCCTGGTCCATCACCCCGAGTCCCGACACGTCGCTGGTGGACAACTACCTCCAGGGCGTCAGCTGCTCGACCCCGTCGTCGTGCGTGGCTGCCGGCTACCGCGACGGCAACGCGTCCTACGCGCTGCAGGCCCTGCAGTGGGACGGCACCGCCTGGACCATGGGCCCCACCCTCGACGCGCCCGGACCGGTGGCGCTGGGTCAGGGCGCCGCCGTCTCGTGCGGGGCGGCCTCGGGCTGCACGGTGGTGTCGGCGTATCAAGTCGGCGCGGCCCTCAAGACGCTGGTCCTCTCCGCCCCGCTGGTCCACGGCGGCTATGACGAGGTGGCCTCCGATGGCGGCATCTTCACCTTCGGTGGCGCCCCGTTCTGGGGCTCGACCGGGGCACTCCACCTCAACCAGCCCATCGTCGGCATGGCCTCGACCCCCGACGGCGGCGGGTATTGGCTGGTCGCCTCCGACGGCGGCATCTTCGCCTTCGGGAACGCGCAGTTCCACGGCTCGACCGGATCGCTCCACCTCAACCGGCCCATCGTGGGCATGGCGGCCACGCCCGACGGCGGCGGGTACTGGCTGGTGGCCTCCGACGGCGGCATCTTCGCCTTCGGCGACGCCGGCTACTTCGGCTCGCAGGGGGCCACGCCGCTCAACCGCCCGATCGTGGGTATGGCGGCCACGCCCGACGGCGGCGGGTACTGGCTGGTGGCCTCCGACGGCGGCATTTTCACCCACGGCGACGCCGGCTACTTCGGCTCCCAGGGCGCCACGCCGCTCAACCGCCCGATCGTGGGT
>DASZMA010000096.1:0-92595 GCA_035552095.1 Acidimicrobiales bacterium
CAGGCGTGTCGCCTGGACGTCGCCGGAAGGGCCCGAGGTGGCCCAGTCGTAGGTCAGGTCCTCAATGGGATCACCCGGGTCCAGCCCCTCGGCCACACCCTCCAATCCGGCGGCCAAGAGAAACGCGGCCGCCAGGTAAGGGTTGGCCGCCGAGTCCACGGCGCGGTTCTCGATGGCAGGGCGGTTGCGGGGCAGGCGGAGCATGCACGACCGGTTGTTGTCGCCATAGGCGGCCCAGGTCGGCGCCCACGAAACAGTGCCGTCCGAAAGCCGAGGCTGCAACCGCTTGTAGGAGTTGACGGTCGGCGTGCAGATGGCAGCCAGAGCCGGAGCGTGGCGCATGATGCCCGCCGTGAAGCTGTAGGCCGTCTTGCTCCAGCCCCGTCCCCGAAGGTCCTCGGGATCGCGGAAGAGATTCTGACCGCCCTCGGCGTCGGTGAGGCTCATATTGAAGTGGAATCCCGACCCCCAGCCGTCGGTGTAGGGCTTGGGCATGAAGGTGACCATCAAGCCGACCTGCTTGGCGATCTGCTTGGCCATCAGGCGGAGCAAGGTCACCCGGTCGGCCGTCACCAGCGAGGGCGCATAGTCGAAGTCGAACTCGACCTGACCGTCGCCACCCTCGTGGTCGAAGCTGAACACGCCGAATCCACATTCCTTCATGGCCTTGACCATGGGATCCAAGAAGTCCATCACGTCCAAGGTGGACTCCACGTCGTAGCCAGGCGTCGGGCGAAGACGACCGGACGGCCTGATCGGGGCCAGGTACTCGTCCGAGGGCCCCGGCCGCGCTCCGACAAAGGGTTGCACGACGTAGAGCTCAGTCTCGATGCCGAGTTGCAGCACGAAGCCGGCGGCCGCCGCGGCGTCGATCTGCTTCTTGAGCACCGATCGGGTGCAGTGGGCGAAGGGTTCAGTACCACCGAAGTACAGGTCGGCCGTCATGTGGGCGAACCGTCGGTCCCACGGCAGGATGCACAGCGTGTCGGCATCGGGCACGGTGACGCACTCGTCCTCGGTCGGGGTCATCCGGCCGAGATTGCCCATGCCACGTGGGGTATAGCGCTCGTGCCCCGCCATCAGGTTGGGTAGGTGATCGATCGGCACGCATTTGGATTTCGCCCGGCCGGCGATGTCGATGAACGAGGCGAAGACGTACTCCACCCCCTGGGCGGCCAGGTTTGCAGCGAGCTCGGTGTACTTCGCTTCTACTTCGAAGGCTGTTTCCATGATGTGCTCCCATCAAGTGAAGGCCCGTTCGGTAACGTTTCGGGCCGGTAGACGATGCAGTTGCGCGAGGTGGTGAAGGGGTACCTATCGATGAGCCTCATTTCGCTTTGGGCCGAAGCTGGTCGGTCGGTTCATCCCGGGTGCAGGGCAGCCAGATTCAGCGTTTCGGGATCGGTCACGATGTGTCCCTGGGGGATGCCCTTGAGCCAGGGTTGGGACACCATGGCGTCCTCTTTGTCCACCAGATTTAGCCAGCATCCGCTTTTCACGGCGGTCTCAATGGCCTTGTTGTACGCGGGGTACGAGCCGGTGGCCACCGCAGCGGAGTTCAGGTTGGCCTCGTTGGCCACATTGCAGCTGAAGTAGTTCGCTCCGCCCGAGGGATCGAAGTTGATATGGGTCCAGGTGTAGGCGTTGTAGGTGTCGGGCCAGAAGTACATGACAAGCATGTTGGGCGTTGCGTTCGAGGTTGCCGCACCGGCTGAGCCCACCCACCCGAAGATCTCCGAGGTCTGGTAGCCGACCACCTTGGTCGGCAGACCGTCTGCCTGCAGCTCAGCGCCGATGTCCTCAGCCAGGAGCTGGTCGTCGGGCGTCCCGGTGTCGTAGCCCACGGTGAAGGTCTTCTCCGTAGCAGGCAGAGTCGCGATCAGCTTCTTGAGCTTGGACGGGTCATACGGGATGCCCTGCTTGCCGTACTGGCTCGGGATGATGCCGGCCGGTCCCGCCTGAGGGGGCACGCTTCCCCGACCCTGGAAGATCCCGGGTACCAGGGACTTCAGATTGATGGCCTCCAGCAGGGCCAGGCGATTGGCCGGCGTGGTGAGAAAGCCCTTGTTCTCATTGACGTAGGCCGTCTCTGACTGCAGCGAAGGCAGATCGTAGAGCGACACCTTCGGATTGTGGGTGTACTGGGCGATGACTGAGCTGGTCATGTCGTGCAGAATGGCGGCGATTTGACCCCCGTTGAATTCGATCTCCTCGGTGGAGAGGTTGTCGATCACCGGCATGTTGATCGTGGTGTAGTACGGCTTGGGTCCCCAGTACTTGGGGAAGGCCTTCATCTGGTACATCACACCCACTTTGGCGCTGGTGAGGTAGTAGGGCCCGGTGCCGATGCTGTGGGTCTGGAGATAAGTCTGGTCACTGTCGGTTCCGGCGTTGGCGGCCAGAGCCGTCGGGCTCTCCATGACCGGTCCGTAGGGCGACGCCAGGTAGTCGAGGAAGGCAGTGTTGGGGGACTTCAGCGTGACGACCGCTGTGTAGGGACCGGGAGTGGTCACCGAGGCGACGTCGGAAACCATGTAGGCCGGACCGCCGTTGGCCGCAGTCCGTCGAGCGAAGTCGGGTGCGATGGCGGCCGACGTGAAGGGTGTCCCATCCTGGAACGTCACTCCGTGGCGGAGTTGGAATGTGTAGACCAGACCGCTTTTTGACACGGACCAGCTGGTGGCCAGCTCAGGCTCAAGGACCCGTTTGGGGGTGTCTGCCTTGTACTGGAGCAGGCCCTGGTACATGTTCCTCGTCAAGAGCAGTCCCTCGCCGGCGTAGTACACGTCGGGGTCGGGGGGCTGGCCGGGGTCGGTGAGAAAGCTCAGGTTCAGCGTGTGGCTGGTCGGGAAGGAGGAGGCCGCCCCGGCCGGCGCGGTCGCACCGACGGACCAGGCCGGCGCCGCCACCAATGCGATCAGCGCGCCAGCGCCGACGATCCGGCGAGCCCTCCTGGTCGCCGCGGTGGTGAAGCCGCCGATCATTGTGCTCCTTCGGGCGAACGAGGGGGATGTCTTTTTCACCGCAACTCCTTGCGTCCACCCCCCACGGATGTATGGCCAACACGATCGATTGAAGACCTGTTCTGTTTCAGGCCAAGATCCAGAATGTTTCGTGCAGATGAACTGCACTCGTCTCTAGCTTCTCAACGTGACCAGAATGAGGTTGACGGCACCAGTACATATGTTTCGGAAATATGAACAGGCTGCTCCAGGGCAGCCCGTTACCCGCCGAGCAGCGGGTGCCTATCGGGATTCCGGTGCGGCCGGCGTCCCAGCCACGCGGCGGATCTGCTCCACCGGCACCCCACAGACGCCGAGAGCGGCGTCGGCAATGGCGACCGGCGTGCTCGTCCGCCGGCGGAACTGAGGGCGGGCGATGATCACGCTCTCGACCAGGCCAAATACCACCTCGCTGGTTGTGCGGGGGTCCCCCTGGCTAAACGCTCCAGAGACGAAGCCTCGGGCGACCTGATCGGAGTAGACCCTGAACAACTGGTACCGCCGCCGCCAGTACCACTCGAACTCAGGTCCGCGCGCCTCGGGGAGCAACTGCAACGCGCCGAGGTTGTGCGGCCCTTGGCAGAGGTTGGCCACGTCCATATGGACCAACTGCCACAGTGCGACGTCCGGGTCGAACTGCTCGAGTCGGTTTTGCCGGACGGCCTTGAGGGTCGGGCGCACAGTCCGGGCGAGCAGTTCCAGGAGAATGTCCTGCTTACGAGCAAAATAGTGGAACAGGGACGCCTGGCGGAGGCCCGCCACGCCGGCGATGGAACTGGTGGAAGTAGCGGTATAGCCGTTGGCCTCGAAGAGCCCGGCCGCCGCGGTCAGTATCTCCTCGCGAACGTTGAGCGACAGATCGCGGTGGACGGCTCGAGGCCGGCCCGCTGAGCGGGCGATCGCCTCCAGTTCGTTCGGGTCCACCGTGCTACTGCCGGTTGAAGGGCTGGCCCATGATCTGGTTTTCTATCAGGCGATAGACAATCATCGGGCCGGCCGCCCACTATTGCTGCAGGAAGGATCTCCATGAAGAGCCCGCTGTCCCACGTCGTTTCCCGGGCCATGGGCTGTTTTGAGCCCGCCCAAGGGGTCTGAGATGGGTCTTCACGTTGTCGCCACGGGTGGGACGATCGCCTCCCTACCGGATCCCGAATCCGGGGTTGTCCGATCGGTGGTCTCAATCGGCGACCTTCTGCAGTCGGTTCCCGAACTGGCCGCGTTCGACGTGACCTCAGCGGAGGAAATCACTCGGGTCAATGGTTGGAATATGACGCCAGCCCTCATGCTGACCACGGCTGAGCGCGTGGCGGCGGCGGTGGCGGATCCGTCGATCGATGGCGTCATCGTGACGCACGGCACCGACACCATTGAGGAGACGGCATTTTTGTGTGATCTTCTGGTCGACACAAAGAAGCCCATCGTGTTTTGCGGATCCTTGCGCAATGGAGGAGAGCTCTCATTTGACGGCCCCCGCAATCTGGTCAATGCAGCGGCGTATGCCTCTTCTCTTCTTGCCTCAGGTCAGGGCGTCGTCCTGTGTTTGAACGACGAGCTTCACGCGGCCCGGTGGGCGCGCAAGCTGGACTCATTTCGCCCGTCCGCATTCGGCTCTCCCGACCGAGGACCAATTGCCCTCTTCCATGACCAGAAGCCGACAATGTTGCTACCCAGGCTCGAGTCCGTGTCGCTACCCATGCCCTCAGCGCTGAACGCGCCTGTCCCACAGATCCAGACCTACACGGGTATGGAAGAGGATCTCATTGAGTGCGTGTTGGCCGCCACCGCGGCGCAAGGACTTGTCCTCGAGGGGACCGGAGCCGGCAACATCCCAGGTCCGGCGGAGCACGGCGTCAGGTTGGCGGTGGATCGGGGCCTCCCTGTTGTGCTGGCCACGCGGACGATAAGCGGTGGCACCGGTTCGCACTACGGCGGCACCGGTGGCGGTGTGTCCTTGCGGGGGTTGGGCGTCCTGGAAGCTGGCAGTCTCACCGCGGCGAAGGCTCGACTCCTCTTGATGAGTCTCTTGGCGCTGGAGACGACTCACGATGAGTTGGAAGCGACCTTTAGGGAGATTGTCCGGGTCCTGGCTCCCGTCTAAACCCGGCTCGTCACTCCCATTACCTTCGAGGGACTTCAAGCACTACCGAGGTCGTGTCGGAAGGTGGCGGGGACCACGGACGGTCCGGCACACTCTCTGTTGAGTGCCACGAAAGCAGCCGTGCTGGTCAACAGGACCGACCCGGGATCGAAGCGTCGCCGGCCCAACATCCTGGCCAACAAGGACCCCTGTACGATTTGGCCTGTGGCCTATGACGAGGAGTTGGCTGAACGACTTCGCGAGCTGCTGGAGAGCGAGCCCCGTCTTACCGAGAAGAGAATGTTCGGGGGCCTGGCCTTCCTGATCGGGGGGAACATTGCTATCGCCGCGAGTCACCAGGGCGGGGTTCTCGTCCGCGTCAATCCGACCGAGTCCGACACGATTGTCGACACCTCCAAGGCGGAGGTAGCGGTGATGCGAGGTCGCCCGATGGACGGTTGGTTGCGGGTTGCGCCCGAACACCTCGGAACCAAACGACAACTCGCCAAGTGGTCGGGCTTGGGTGCGGCCTACGCCCGCACTCTTCCTCCCAAGAAATAGATTGCACGGACGTGCCGTGGTGACCACCTGACCGACCAAAGGGGGAGGCTCTGAGTTATCTGCTCCGAAACATGCCGTCCTGCACGCATCGTGCTGAGCGAACGCACGGAGCAACAGAGCGAACGGCCGGGAGGTCCGCTAAGGCGATAATTCTCAGAGCGCACAACTTGAGTCACCAACCCTCATTGCACTACCTTTCCGGATTACCTATCAGCGGGGGGGCGGATGCATATGGGACTGCGGAACCTGATCAGTGGCCTGGCAGTTGGAGCGGCGGCGCTCGGCATGGTGGCCCTGGGCGGCTCGACTGCAGGTGCGGCTACGCCCAGAGTGAACGTGAGCTTTGTCGCAGTAGGAATTACCTCCCCCTCAATCTCCGGCACGATCAACTACGCCGACTGGAATCTAACTGGAGTAGCGATAGGGACCTCGCCACTAGTCGGAACCATGTCGATTGAATACTCATACTACGAGCCAGAATTCGATTCAATGGCGTTCACCCTTTCGGGAATTGGTGGCTCCATAACAGGAGGTGCAGGCAATCTCACCTCCACCAACGCATTGGGCACCAACACCCTGAACGGAATCGTAACGTCTGCCACTGGGTCCTACGCCGGCCTAGTCGGGCACATCTTCCCCGTCACAATTGACCTGTCGCCCAAGCCCATCTACTCACTGGAGCAAAAGCTCGGCACCACTGGCCAACTTCTTGATGGGACTCTCAATAGTTTTGTGAGCCCTTCAGCGCTGCTCGGTTCATTCACTATCTCGTAAGAGACGTTCGGGCCGGGTGTTCATCGGGCGCCGGGGCTGCCGTATCCCCAAAGCCGATTTGACGGTGCACCTCCGTTGAAAACATCGGGACTACAAGCGTCTCATTGGGTGGACCCGGGTGTCCCTAAGCGCCGGATTAGCCCGATATTGAGGCGAGATCCTCCGATGACAGCCGCATCGCCATCAAAGAGTCATTGCCGAGGAGAACACTCTTCAGCAGTCGGTGGAGGCCGTCGAGGATCACCCACCGTCCATCGTGCTCAACGAGGTGGATGGGATACTCAAGATCACTTTGCATGGCCCGTCTGATGTGAGCTGAGAACCGCACCGGATCCCGTATCGCCTCATTGGGGCTCAGTTGAAAGCGGCGACCATCAAGTTGCCAGAGGGGGAGATCAAATTGCCAAATCAGCCCGCTCACCTCAACGGATTCAACCGGGAGATCAAGTGCCCACAGGCGTTCAATGTTCCATCGTGCGAGTGGGAGCGCTATTTTCAGCGATTCAGGCATCTGGAAGATCAGTTCCTCGTATGAAACATCGGGTGCGGATCTGTCAGTCATGCAGCGCCCATTGTTTCAAACGCACCTCAGCTGCGCATTAGTGGTACTGCCCTCACGCGCCGGACCTATGCCCTCGAGCGAACCGATCCATATTGCGATTCGAGCTCGGACAGCTTGCGACGAAGGTCAGTGAGCAGCTCGTCATATGCAAGAGCTCGTTGCCCGGCCGCTCGAGTGGCGGCATACCAACCTTCCACCAAGGTGCGAACTTCTTCGGTATCCCCTGCCAGCCAAGCTTCGGTAGCCGTGCGCCCACCGAGCTCCATGTGCCAGACGAGCCCGCCCTGATCGGGCTGCTCTGGGCGGGGGCGACCGTTGCAAGCAGTCGGAGGTTCAATCGCTCGTAAGGCGGCCTTGGTGGCGCCTCACCAACGAGTAATGCTTCCCGGTAGTGCACTAGGTGTTCTCTGATCGTGCGTGCACGAACAGAGAACAAACCGGTACAATGGAAGGCGTGCCAATCCGAGCATTCGAGTCCGAGGTGTTGACGGCGCTGCTCGGGGCGCTCAGAGACATCGGCCTCGACGTCAGCGAGGACAAGTGGGAGCAGCCCATCGATTTCGAGGGCCAACGACGGCGGGCCGACGCCGTGTTCACCGTCAGCGGGCAACAAGTGGTCGTTGAGGTGAAAGCCGTCGTTACTGAACGAGAGGTAAACCAGCTTGTCTCATACGCCCAGGCACTGCCGATTCCAATGCTCGTGGCGTCACGACGCATCGCCGACGGCGCCCGCAAGCGTCTAAGGCAAGAGGGCGTCGGCTACTACGACGGGCGGGGTCGCCTCCGCCTAGCCTTGCCTGGCGTCGTGGTGGACACCGATGTTCCGCCAATGGACTCCCTCGGGCAGCCGCCGGCTGCCTTCGAAGGTGAGGTCGTCCGAGAGGTCGCGCTGGTCCTTCTCGATGAGCCGGATTCTCGTCACGGCACCAGGGCGATTGCACGCACCATTGGGCGAGCGCCGAGCGCGGTCTCGGCTGCTCTCGACCGTCTCCGGGCCAATGGTCTGCTCACGAGCGCCAACGAGCCCGTGATCCCAGAGCTCTTTTGGGAGTTAGTGGCGGTGTGGCGAAGAGCACCGCAACCGCTCGCTGGCCTCCCCGAACCAGGACGCGCAAGCCAGAACGCCCTCCTCCAGCTTGGGCTCCACGAAGAAACCGGATGGGCGCTCACCGACACGCTTGGGGCGAGGGCATGGGGGATGCCCATGGTCGTCAGCCCCAACTACCCGCCCGACTTCTACGTGCCGACGATCATCGCTCTCCAGCGTGCGGTCGCACAGCTCGGGCGTGCCGAAGGGCCAGAGGACCGGGCATGTACCGTCGCCGTCGCGCCGGTGCCACTCGTTTGCCGGTGGCGAGATGATCGCCCTGGAGAGCACTGGAAGGTGGCAAATCACGTCGTGGTCGCCCTCGACATTGCCAAAGACGAGGGGCGTGGTCGAGAGATCCTCGAGCGTTGGGAACCACCGAAGGGAATCATCCGTGTCTGGTAGTTCCGAGCAGGGTGATGTCGTTGTTCTCGAGGACGACGACAGTGGGCGAGTCACTGCATACGTCCAGACGCTGCTCCGGCTTCCTGATGACCCACCGTGGATCTTGGTCGGTGGTCTCGCCGTCAATGCGCGCGTCGGGCGCACACACCGTGCCACGAACGACATCGATACCGTCAGCTCCGACCAGGACCGTCTGGTGGAGATCCTGGTCGACTTCGCCGACGCCGAACCGATTAGCGCGGCCAAGGTCCAATTCCATGATCCAGAAGTCGAAGTCGACGTGATGGACTCGACTGATTCCAAGGATCTGCCATCCGGCGAACGAGAACGTGCCTTTGCAGTGGCTCGGCGATTCGCAATGCGCTCAGGAACACCGATCACGATCGGAGTCGTGGACACCGACGGCGAGGTCATCAACCGAGCGACGATTCGAGTGGCATCTCGGGCGGCTCTCGTCGCGCTCAAGACCTTGTCCTTCCCTGAACGGATCGACGGTCGCTTCCGGCTAAAGGCTGGCTCGGACATCCAGGATCTCTACCGCCTGGTCGAGCGGACCGACCTTGATGAGCTGGCCGACCAAGTAGGGGTAAGTGGTACCGAATTGACCGCATTCGTTGGCGCAGAACTCCGCCACTATTTCACTGCGAATACAGCAAACCTCCGCTACGCACACGTCCGAATGCAGTCGTTCGCCAGGAATGCCGATTCGGCAGCCATTTCCGAAGCGGCCCTGTCCATCCTCGGCGTTCTCGGGGACATTCTCGGCGGCCAGGCCTCCTGAGGACGGTACGTGATGGCTGTTCAGTTACGCCGCGCACAACGGCTCAGGGAATGTGACTCGGAAGCGACGACGGGGCCAGGATGGTTGGGATTCGAGGAATCAGATGAAGTCTGGAAAGTCCACACTCCTGGGGAGGTCCGTGGGGAAGGTCCCGGATCAGAATGGCTACAGAGGCAGAGAGCGGCCGACCGGGATCGAACCGGCATGATCAGCTTGGAAGGCTGAGGTTCTACCATTGAACTACGGCCGCGAAACGGGGAGCAGTCTAAACCGTCTACCGTCGGACCCGTGGACGCGCTATTTGACCGGGTGGACGGTGAGCCATTCTTCGTCGAGCTGGTCGATCACTTCTATCTGGGTGTGGCGGGCGACCCGCTGTTGCGTCCGCTCTACCCCGAAGATCTGACCGAAGCGCGCCGGCACCTGGCGCTGTTTCTCGGCCAGTACTGGGGCGGCCCCCCGACCTACAACGAGGAGCGGGGCCACCCCCGGCTTCGCATGCGGCACGTGCCGTTCGTGATCGGCCCGGCCGAACGCGATGCCTGGCTCCGCCACATGCAGGAAGCGGTGGCGCACATGGTCGAGACGACCGGGCTGTCCGACCAGGACGCCCAGGAGCTCAATGCGTACTTCGACATGGCGGCCCGCAGCCTGGTCAACGCCCCCTAGTCAGTCCAGGAAGACCGGTGGGCGGTGCTCGCGGCGGGCCCGGACCGACTCCTCGAAGTTCTTGGTGGTGATGCGGACGAACAACTGGGCCGTGCCCTCGGCGTCCATGTGGGTTTGCAGGCTGGACGCGTCGAGGCTGTTCCAGAGCTGTCGCTTGGTCAGCTCGACGCCGGCCCGGCTCCAGCCATTGATGCGATCGGCCAGGGCGTAACACGTCTCCAGGAGGGTCTCCCCGGCCACCACGTTCGAGACCAAGCCGATGCGATCAGCCTCAGCGGCCGTGACGTCACGTCCGGTCAGCATGATCTCGGCGGCGCGCGACTGACCGACCGCCCGGGGCAGGAGGAAGCTGATCCCGAGTTCGGCGGCCGTCAGTCCGTTGTTGATGCCGGCGGCGCGGAAGTAGGCCGAGTCGGCGGCGATGCGGATGTCAGCCGAGAGGGCCAGGCAGAATCCGCCGCCGATGGCCGGACCGTTGACCGCGGCGATCACCGGTTGGTGCAACCGACGGATGGTGGTGATCACCTCATCGAGCAGCTCCATGGAGCGCAGGGCCATGGTGGGCAACGTGAGGCCGTCAATGTGGGGAATGGTGCCGGGGTCCTCCAGATCAGCCCCCGAGCAGAACCCCTTGCCGGCCCCGGTGAGGACGACGACGCGGACATCGTTGTCATAGCCCACCTCACGGAGGGTGTCGCGCAGGGGGATCATCACGTCGAAGGCCATGGCGTTCATCCGCTCCGGCCGGTTCAGGGTGATCAGGGCGACATGGGGGTGGGGGGTGGCGACTTCGACGAATGACATGGCCCGCATGGTAGGGGCGCCCGTCGGAGGCGGCGGCTGGGGTGTCGACACGGTGACCGTCCTCCGACGGCGCCCCACCGGCCCGGCATGACGGACCAGGATCGGGTACCGTCGGAATGGCACGGCCATCACACAAAGGAGCTCGCACGGTGGAGTCTGAAGGGTACGAAAACGGAGTCCCGTCCTGGGTCGACCTGGGCAGTCCGGACCTGGCCAAGTCCAAGGAGTTCTATGGCGCCCTCTTCGGGTGGAACTGCCCGGAGGGGCCTGCCGAAGCTGGTGGCTACACCGTCTGTGACCTCGGCGGGAAGACCGTGGCCGGCCTGGGCCCGCAGATGAACCCCGACGCCCCACCCAACTGGTTGACCTACGTCAACGTGGACAGTGCCGACGACACCGTGGCCAAGGTGGCCGCCAACGGGGGCACCGTGTTCATGGAGCCGATGGACATCTTGGAGGCCGGCCGGATGGCCGTCTTCGCCGACTCGCTGGGGGCGGTCATCGGCCTGTGGCAGCCGAACCAGCACCTGGGGGCCCAGGTCGTCAACGAGCCGGGCACCTACTGCTGGAGTGAGCTCATCTCGCCCGACCTCGACGCGTCCAAGGCCTTCTACCGGGCCGTCTTCGGCTGGGGGGCCGAGGATCTGGGCCCCGAGGGTGGCCCGGTGGCCTATACCGAGTGGAAGCTCGGCGGTAACTCCATCGGCGGCATGCTGCCCAAACAGGACACCATGCCGGCTGACATGCCCCCTTACTGGGGTGTCTATTTCACCGTGGCCGATGCTGACGCCTCGGTGGCCCGGGCCCAGGAGCTGGGCGCCACGCTCCTCATGCCCCCGATGGACATCGACCCCGGCCGCTTCGCCATGCTCTCGGATCCGGTGGGGGCGTTCTTCAACGTGTTGGCGCTCAAGCCGGCCGGCGCGTAGGGACCGGCGTGGAGCGCCGCCGTCTGGGTCGCACGGGCCATGAGAGCAGCGTGGCCATCCTCGGTGGAGCCGCCTGCTGGGCCGCCACGCCGGCCGAGGCGGGCACGTGGCTCCAGAGTGCCCTCGACCGTGGGGTCAACCACCTCGATATCGCGCCACAGTACGGCGCGGCCGAGTCGGTCGTCGGCCCCCACCTGGCCACCCACCGGCAGGAGCTGTTCGTCGCCGGCAAGACATTGCGAGCCAATCCCGACGGCGTGCAGGACCAGTTCGACGCCACCCGCCGGTTGTTGCACGCCGAAGTGATGGATCTCTACCAGGCGCACGCCGTGACGTCGCTCGCTGAGCTGGACCGCCGCTCGGCCGCGTTGGAGCGGATCATCGCCCTGCGCGAGCAGGGCCACACCCGGTTCGCCGGCATCACCGGGCACGATCTCTCGGTCCCGGTGGCCTTCTTGGAGGCCCTGCGCCGCTTCGACCTCGACACCGTCATGTTCCCGGTCTATCCCGCCCTGTGGAGCCAGGCGGACTACCGCGAACCGGCCGAGGAGTTGCTCGCCCTGTGCCAGGAGCGCGACATCGGGGTCATGGTCATCAAAGCGGTGGCCCACCGGCCCTGGGCCGACCTTCGCCCATTGTCCGATGCCCTCGACGGCGATCCGGCCACCGAGGAGCGCTGGGCCGACTCGTGGTACGAACCGGCAGCGGACGAGGCTGACATTCGTCGCGGCGTCCACTTCGCCCTCTCCACCCCCGGGGTCCACGGTTTCTGCACCCCGGGCGATATCGCACTCTTGCCGCGGGTGCTCGACGCCGCCGAGAGCTTCGCGCCGCTGAGCGCAGCCGAGCGGGACGCCGCGGTGGCGGCCATGGCGGCCGACGAGCTGATCTTCCCCATGCCGCGCTAGACGGTTCGCCCGCTCGAGGAGGCGGCTCAGCCGCTCCCGGCCTGCAAGGCGGCGATCACTTCGCCGAACGCACCGTCGTCGGCGCGGTCAGCCGGCGGCGACGCCACGATGCCTCGACCCAGGTCCCCGAAGCGCTGCCAGAGGAGGTCCGGGAGCTCCTCGAACGTCCCGCTGGGCACCAGGGTGTCCAACACCTCGTCGGAGAGGAGCGTGGACAGATCGTCCCAGCGATCGTGCCGGACCAGGGCGCGGAGCTCGGGCCCCAGATCGCCCCAGCCGTAGAGCTCGAGGGTAGGGGCGTAGGCCGGCGTGGAGTACAAGAAGGCCAGCAGGCGCCGTTGGCGCTCCCGCTCGGTTTGCACGGCCTCGGGCGATGAGCCGGTGATGACCTGGGTGCCGATGACCAGTTCGAAGTCGGCCTCGACCAGGTCCCGGCCCGCCCGCTGCGCCCCCTCGGCCAGGCCGGGCCGGCAGGTGGTCTCCAGGTAGAGGGGATTGGAGTTGGTCGGATGGGTCACGAACCCGTCGGCCACCTCTCCAGCCAGTGCGCAGGCTCTCCGCTGCACGCCACCGAGGTAGAGGGGCGGGACGACCGTGGTGTCGTCGGGGCCGGGATTGAAGTACGGCTGCATCCGGGTGACGCGGTAGTGCGTGCTCTCGAAGGACGGCGGCTCGCCGGAGACGAAGGCGGCCCAGACCGCCCGCACCGCTCCGACATAATCGCGTAGCTGCCCCACCGGATCATGGCTGAAGACCATGGCGTAGCGATCCTCAATGTTCTGACGGATCTGGGTGCCCAGGCCGAGCTGGAACCGGCCCTCACTGAACTTCGAGAGGTCCCAGGCGGCGTACGCCGTCAAGGTCGGGCTCCGGGTGAAGGCCAGGGTGACGCTGGTCCGCACCGTGATTCGGCTGGTGTGTTCGGCCACCAGGAGCGCCACAGCCAAGGAGTCGTGCACCGTCTCGGCCACGTGAAGGCCGTCGTAGCCCAGCGCCTCCACCCGTTGCGCGTGGGCGATCACCGCCGGAAGGGTGAGCCGGGGGTCCATGCCCGCGTACACCTTCATGTCGCGCTGCCGGCCCCTCCCGTGCTCTGGGCCCGGCCCCGGGCGATGATGCCCTCGCGCTCCTGGGCCAGGCGCGACTGGTCGAACCGCTGAGCCATCCAGTCCCGAGAGGTCTTCGCTTCAGCCACCCAGGCCTCCCGGCCGGCCATGGCACCGATCTCGTCGTACATGCGGCGGACCTCGCGTACGTTCTCGGCCGGGATGGAGGCGATGGTCGACGCGATCTCCCGAGCCCGGTCCAGGAGGCTGTCATGGGGCACGACCTCGACCACCAGTCCCCAACGGCAGGCGGTCTCGGCGTCAATGAAATCGCCGGTGAAGGTCATCCGGCGGGCCCGGTCGACTCCGATGAGCTGGGGCAGGCGGATGGTCATGCCCCCACCGGGCATGGCGCCCACCCGGGCGTGGGTGTCGGCGAAGCGCGCCCTGTCCGAGGCGATGAGGAAATCACACGACATGGCCAGTTCCAAGCCCCCGGTCACCGCGGCGCCGTTGATGGCGCCAATGATGGGCGTGTCGTGCTCGGGCATGAGGCCCAGGTGCTTGAGGGGGCTCTGCTGGCGCTGTTGTTGCACGGAGCGAAGTTCCGTGGAGAGGGCACGGAGGTCGAACCCGGCGCAGAAAGCCGGGTCGGCGCCGGTGAGGATCATGGCGCCGACGTCGTCCCGGGCGTCGAGGTCCACAATGATCTCGTCGAGCAGTTGCGTCACCTCGCCCGAGAGGGCGTTGCGCGCTTCGGGCCGGTTGAGGGTGATGGTGCCCACGCGGTCAGCCACGTCTACCTCGACGATCATCAGCGTCCCCTCTTCATGTCGGTACCCCAGCGTTCACCGGGGCGATACTGGCCCAGGAAAGCCGGGCCAGGCCACCTGGACCTTACGGCCGGAACCCGATTGTGCGCCTCACGAGTACTGGCCGGGCACCAGCCCGTCGAACGAGACGATCGTGACGATTTTGCCGTCTGCGTCCAACCAGCCGAAGCTCCACCCCTCCATCGTCATGGTCGATCCCTCCCGGCGCTCCCAGGAGTAGCGGAAATGGGCATGGTGGATGTCGACGTCGCTGGTGCGCTGCAGCGACGTCTGGCGCCACCCGTCATGGCGAAAATGGCTGAAGGTGTCGCTGAGACCCTCGGGCCCATCGACCACGGCACTGGGACTGATGTAGACGAAGCCGGGAGCCAGGTTCTCGCTGAGGCAGCGCATGCGGTCCTCTTCGTCATCGTTGAAGACCGCTCCCATGAGGGCGTCGATCCGCTCGGCCACCGTCTCAGGGTGGTGGCGATGGCGCATCATGCGGCCAGTTTCGCAGAACGGGCCACGCCGTTCCAACGGCCGTTCCCGCGGCACTCCTGCGGTCCGGCTCAGCGTCGCCGGGCCCAGACGTACAGCCGCGGGGTCGGGTGTTCGCGTTCGTAGGGGTCCCGCTCCTTGCCTTCGGTTTCGCTCACCCTTGTCCCCCGTCGTCCTGGCTCCACTCTCCCCGCAGGAACCGGTAGGCGTAGGCGTCGTGCTGCCCATCGGCGAAGTGCTCCCACCCTCGCAACAACGCCTCCTGGGTGAAGCCAGCCGACTCGGCCGTGCGTTGGGAGGCCGTGTTCCACGGCTCAATGAAGAGGTTGAGTCGGGGGATGGCGAGTTGGTCGAAGGCGAAGGCCACCACGGCGTGCAAGGCCGAGCTGGCCAACTTCCTGCCCCGCGCCTCCTCCAGCAGCCAGTAGCCGATGGTGGCCCGCCCGTTCTCTATCTCACGCAGCCACAGTCCGATGGACCCCAGGCCCCGGTCGGGCTCGCTGACATCGGCCAGGACGAACGAGTAGCCGTGCCCTCCGGTCGCCCGTTCACCCTGTCGGGCTAGGAAGGCCCGCCCCTCGTCGTCGCTGTAGTCCGCCGGGACCGAGGTGATGGTCGGGATGTACGGGTCCCGGGCCGCTTCTCGCACCAGGGGCAGGTCGGAGAGGCTGAACGGCCGCAGGAGCACCGGACCCGAGCGGAGCTCGGGCACCTCCAGCGGGGCGTCGAAGGTGGTGAGGTCGAACGCCCTCATCGGAGTGGCACGTAGCCCGGCACGAGTTGATGGCGCGTGTCGAGGTATCCCTTGGCCTCGGGCAGCCCACCGAACCTTCCGTGGCTCCAGCGCACCTCGACGTGGCCGGCCACCTCGTGCAGCTGCCCGCTGGCCCGCTCCCGCACGGTGGCCAACCAGCCCACTCGGGGTTGACCACCCGCTTGGGCGAAGACCTCGAAGCGGACCAGAGCGAAGAGCTGCCGCCAGTCCCACGGGGTGGCGATGCGCAGGCGCAGCGACTGGGTGGGGCTTGAGCCCAGCACAAAGTAGGGCGCGCTCCCCATGCGCAGGAGGCGCCACAGCATCGCTTCCCCCGCACCGGCGCTGCCGGCGCCCGAGAGCGAGCCTCGCCACCGGTTTGCTGACGCCTGCGCCACCACGTCGGAGAGCTCGCGGTAGGCCGCCTTGGCTTGGCCCGGCCATCCGGACTTGAGGCGGTCACTCAGCGCCACGCGCTGGGCTGACGTGAGGTCGACCGCCCGCATCGGCAGCTCGCCCAGCACGGCGGCCGCAGGGCGGGCCACGGCGGGAGCCGCCTGGTCGGGTCGCTGGCCGGGATCAACCACTTCAAGACCAGGGA
This sequence comes from Acidimicrobiales bacterium, assembly GCA_035552095.1. Classification (GTDB taxonomy): domain Bacteria; phylum Actinomycetota; class Acidimicrobiia; order Acidimicrobiales; family RAAP-2; genus Bog-473. The sequence continues at coordinate 16,274 of DASZMA010000096.1, forward strand.
GGGCCGGCGCCGGGACGAGAGACCCGATCGGCCGGGCCAGAGCGCTCAACCCGCCGGCCCCGCCGCCGGAGAGCACCGCACCCTCGACCACCTCGTCCTGCACCAGCCGACGGACGGTGTCGTACAGCGCTTGATACGGCTCTGGCGCCACCTCGGCGTACCAGTCGCCGCCGGTGCCCCGCCCCCGCCGGCCCGGGCCACCGAGCAGGAGGTCGTCGAAGACGTGGGAGGGTGACACGTTGAACAGGATGTTGGACAGGTACTTGCAACTCACCAGGTAGACGTGGTCGATGCGCAGGTCGATCGGGGCCACCTCGTCGCCGCTGCCCCGGATCGACCCCTTCCACTCCACCGCTTCGGGCAATCGCCCCCGCAGGCCGTCGCGCGCCGCCAGGAAGGCCCGCCCGTTCTCCCAGGCGGCGTGGAACTCCGAATCGAAGGCGCCACCGGCCCGGGCCGCGGCCAGGCTGTCCCAGTCTTCGGGGGACAGGCTGCGCATCACCGGCGAGCGTTCGGCCAGGACCTGGTCGAGGTCGCCCGGTCCGAGCAGGCCCAACCCCGTCCCCACCTCGGTCACCATGGTGCGCAGGTTGGGCACGCCAGCATCCTTCCACGCCGCCCAGCACCTTCCGGCGCCCCCCGGCCTGCCGCCCGGCCGGCTCACGGAGGGCCTATTCGTTGAAGAGGGGAGTGAGCTGCAGTTCCAGTGGGCCGACCTCGGCGTCGGTCGGACCGAAGAGGTCGGTGCTCTCGTAGACGTCGACTTCAATGCCCGTCCGGCCGATGAAGGCGAAGACGGCGTCGCCCCAACGCTCCTCGCGCAGGGCATCACGCAGGGCGTCGCGCTCGCCGACCGGGAGCGCGCTGCCCGGAGTCTTGGCTACCAGCTGGCAGGCCAGCACCCAATTGAGCGTGGCCATGTCCCGGGCCACGAAGATCCGCGGTGGATCGTCGCGCACCACAGCGCAGGCGACGAGTGTGCTCATCCCTTGTGGGGTGCGATGTCCTCGGCCGTCCAGAAGCCGGAGAGCGGCGCCGCCTGCTTCCCGCCGGCATATGCCGTCAGCCGGTCGTGGGCCTCGGCCGAGAACAGGTCGATGGCGTCGAAGAACCCGGCCGGACCGACCGAACGCAGGGCGCGATCGGCCTCACTACCTGGGCGAGGCAGCTGCGGCGTCAGGATGATCAGTGGCCCGACCTTGCCGCTGGCCATGACGTGGGATCGCCCGAGGGCCCGCCAGACCGAGTCCGTCTTCGACATGCCGCCCCGGTACGCCGAGTTCACCCCGGCCACATCGAAGTACCAGGTCGTCCCGGTGGCGTCGGCGGCGGTGAAGCCCACGATCAGACCCAGACCCTTCAGCCGCCGGTTGGACCGCACGTCGGCGAAGCCGGCCTCGACCAGGGCCTCCTTGGCCAGCACGCCGGCTGAAGTGCCGTTGCCGGCGTCCGACCGCCCACTCGCCGGCCCGGTCCCGGTTCCAACCCCGTCCACTGTCTCGGGCTCCTCGGCCAGCCGGGCCCGGGCCAATTCCACGTAGGCCGGGTCCAGGTCGTAGCCGATGCCGGCCCGGCCGCTGCGCCGCGCCGCCAGCACGGTGGAGCCCGACCCGAGGAAGGGGTCGAGCACCAGGTCGCCGGCGAAGGTGTAGAGCTCAATCAGGCGCTGCGGCAGTTCCACTGGAAACGGGGCGGGGTGCTGGACCCGGTTGGCCCGCTCGGGTGGGATGTCCCACACGTCGAGGGTGAGGGCCATGAAGTCGTCCGCTCGAATGGTGCTCTCGTAGGGCAGCCCGGCCTCGGCCCGCTCCTTGGGGCTCTTGGCCCGGCCGAACCGACCCTTGCTGGCCACGATCACCCGCTCGGTGACATCGCGCAGGACCGGGTTGGTGGCCGAGCGGAAGGAGCCCCAGGCGCACGATCCGCTGGCGCCGTCGCCCTTCTGCCAGACGATCTCGCCCCGGGGGAGCAGGTGCAGGTCGTCCTGGAGGATGGACATGACGTCGGCGGCCAGGCTGCGGTACGGCTTGCGCCCGAGGTTGGCCACATTGACGGCGATCCGGCCTCCCGGCTCCAGCACCCGCTTGCACTCGGCAAATACCTCGCGCAGCAGCTGGAGGTACTCGAGATACGACCCGGGCACCCCCTCGCGGTCCAGCTCCTCTTCGTACTGCTTGCCGGCGAAGTAGGGGGGCGAGGTGACGACGAGGGCCACCGAGTCGTCGGCCACCGCATCCATCCGGCGGGCGTCGCCACAGATGCAGGACTCGACCACCGGCGCGTAGGCGTTGACGTGCTCGTCGGCGCTGATCTCGGGTGCCTCGAAGCGGGCGTAGAAGGCGTCCGCGATGTGGGACTCTCGGCGCCCGACGCCGAAGTTGGAAGTCGCTGTGCGACGTCGTGGGGCCATGGGAATGCTCAAACTTACCGGGCACCCGGCGGGCGCCGGGTGATCCCACCTGTCGTGAACTGGGTCATGCGGCGCACCCTAGGCAACGGGTGTCTCAGAGCTCGTAGACCACGAACGAGGTCAGCCGGGCCACCTGGTCGTATAGGGAGCGGGCCCGCCCGTTGTACTCCTGGGTGTGCCAATAGAGGTGATCGGCCCCCCGCTCGGCCGCTGCCCGCTGCGCCTCCTCCAGCAGGGCCCGGCCCAGGTCCGACCCCCGGGCGGTCGGGGCCACGAAGAGGTCCTCGAGGTAGCCGTTGGGCTGACCCGACCAGGTGGTGGGATGGACCACGCAGTGGGCCAGCCCGATGCCGTCGCCCGAGTCGCTCACCGCCAGCAAGCCGAACATGCCGTCGGCCTGGCTGGTCAGGCGGCCGAAGGTGGCCGTGGTCGTTTCCTCCGACAGCTCCGCTCGGTAGAACTCCAGATAGCCCTGCCACAGCGGCCGCCACTCGTCCCAATCGCCCTCGGCCAAGCTCCGGATCGTGTGCACGCTCCAGCATCCCATTGCCATCGCCCCGAGACCTGACTAGACCGGGCGCCGTGCTCATCCGACGGGCCGGACCCAATGACACGGAATCGATCCGCTGGGTACACGGTGCGGCCTTCGCCCGGGCCGGGTACCCCGACGGCCCGCCCGAGGTGGTGCTGGCCAATGAGCTGCGGGCTTGCCCCGCCTACCTGCCCACTCTCGACCTGGTGGCCGAGGTCGACGGCGCGGTGGTGGGCCACGTCATTGCCACCCGGGCCACCATCGGCCCCGATGCTTCGCCAGTGCTCGGGCTGGGACCGCTGGGTGTCCATCCCGACCATCAGGGTCAAGGCGTCGGCTCGGTCCTGGTGCGCGCCACGATCGCCCGGGCCGACGAAATGGGTGAGCCGATGATCGTCCTGCTCGGCGATCCGTCCTACTACGCCCGGTTCGGCTTTGTCCTCTCCTCCACCGTAGGAATCGAACCGCCTGATGAAGCGTGGGTTCACCACTTCCAGGTACGCCCGGGCCAGAACTATGACCCCGCCGTCCGGGGCCGGTTCGCCTACGCCGAGCCGTTCGACCACCTCTAACGGCTGCGTTGTCCGCCTGTTGGTATCGGCAGACATCAACGTCGTTCGTGGGCCACTCACTTCTCTTGACTCGTTTTCCAGCGAGAAGGTCCGATTGGGCGATCGCCAGAAGGTTCGCGAGCCGATGCGATTGCTGTCGGTGCACCTGAGCATGCCCGAGTAGGCGATCCCGGCGAAGGACTTGTAGCGCCAGCTTGGAGGGTGGCAGACCAGTTCTCCGGGGTGAGCTGGCTCATCCCCATGCAAAGATCAAGGACATGGCAGCACATACCTGGGGGCGAGATATTGCGAAGATCTACGACTCGACCTCGGCGGTGATGTTCGACCCATCAGTGCTTGACCCGGCCGTCGACTTTCTCGCGCGGTTGGCAAACGGAGGAACCGCTCTCGAGTTTGCGATTGGCACCGGGCGCGTCGCCCTGCCGCTGAGCACTCGGGGAGTATCGGTCTCAGGTATCGAGCTGTCCCCCGACATGGTCGAACAGATGAAGGCCAAGCCTGGAGCCGACCAGATCCCAGTGACCATCGGCGACATGACGACGACCCGGGTGCCGGGATCTTTCAATCTCGTCTACATCGTGTGGAACGCCATCATGAATGTAACCACCCAAGATGAGCAGCTGGCGGTTGTCGCCAATGCCGCAGCGCACCTTGAACCGGGTGGATATTTCGTTGTCGAGGTTGGGATTCCCGAACTGCGTCGTCTCCCTCCTGGAGAGAAGGGGCGAGTGTTCACCCTCGAGGCAGATCACGTCGGTATCGAGACCTTTGATGACCTCATTGACCAGGTGTCATGGTCGCACCATTGGATGGAAGTTGACGGACAGTTGGTCCGACACTCGGCGCCTTACCGTTACCTATGGCCCTCTGAACTCGAGCTCATGGGCAAAGTGGCTGGCCTTCAGTTGGCGGAGCGTTGGGCGGGGTGGCGTCGTGAGCCGTTGACGTCAGAGAGTCCGCAACAGATCGTCGTGTTCGAAAAGGTCAAGTAGCTCAGGCCGTCGGTTAAGGACGAATTGCGCAAGATTAGGCAGGCCGATTCATTTACCGAAGGGGAAGGGTCCAACTCCGGTACATGAAAGTGAGGACAACGGCACCGTGCGGGTGTTCGGACTCCCCGTGCCGACGATGAACGTTCCGATTTTGGTAGTCCCATTGCTCTCGTAGACCGGGATTGAGACGCTCCGTCCCGTAATAGCTCTTTGTCGAGCGAGCGCCTGCGCTGGATTCCGCATGTCGCCTCCGCTTGCGCAATTGAGATCTGTCGCCTTCACATAGCCCGAGCGACGTCCTCGGTCGAAGGCTACCGAAATGAGGTCGGGTGAGTGACCCTTGTTGAGCACACCGTAGGTTTGCCCGTGGGCGTTGGTCTTCAACGGGGTGATGACCTGGTTGACATAGGCGGCCCGCAGCTTCCAAGAGGCGCTGGCACTCGTGGTGATCGTCATGGTGTGTTGACCAGCCGGAAGTGGAACGACTTCGCTGGCTCCACAACCTTGAGGTCCGGGATGGCTGATATCAGCCTGTGAACAACTCAGACTTGAGCCGTCTGGGAACTGATACGTGGCGACGCTCAACCCAGTCAGCGTGAGCGATATATCAGTCGTCCCGCGTGGAGGCGGCCCCAAATCGACGGTGGCGGTGCCGGTGCGGTCTGCGACGACAGCACCGGATAGCTGCCGGTCGGATGGAGCACCAGGCTGTGAACTGAATTCGTTGGCCAGCGCAACGCCACCGCCAACGGAAAGCCCAATGCCCAGCCCAATGACGACCCCGGTGTGACGCCAACGTCCCAGAAGTCGCCGGGACCTCTTCGAGGTCGCCTGCTCAAGCTGCGTGCGGGCCGCGACTTGCCTGAAGGTGGGAATCGCTCGATCGGGTGGCAGGACAAAGAGATCTGACATTACGAGCCCTCTCCTCCATGGTCGGCCGCAGATAGGCGAAGCGTGCCATTTGCGGGATCCATCACGGCGCGCAGGCGTACGTGGGCACGAGAGAGTCTGGACTTGACCGTGCCGGTCGGGATGGCCAGGGCTGTGGCGGTCTCCTCATAGGTCAGACCCGACCAGTCGCAGAGAGCAATGACCTCTTGATCCTCTCGACTGAGCTGGCGGACTACAGCTAGAAGGCGTCGCATGGTTTGGATATCGTCCAATCGTGCATTCGTCTCAAGGTCGAACGGATCGGGATCCTCGGGCTTGGGGAGCTTGGCCAACAGGCGGGAGTAGCGCTGACGCGATCGTTCGGCATTGCGCAGACAGTTGTTCGCCACGGCGAGTAGCCACGGCAGGACTGACTCCCCGTGAAGCCGCACCTTCGTACGCCTGCGCCACGCTTCGAGGAATACGACACTCGTGAGGTCTTCGGCCAGTGACCAGTCGGCGGTCCGACGGAAGCAGTGGTTATAGACCTTCTTCGCATGACGGTCGAACAAATCGCCGAAGGCAACCGAATCGTGCGAGCTGGCTCGACGCCACAACTCCGAATCCGATGGCTGCTCTGGTCCCACACTTCAACTATGTCCGGCACCCGTCATCTGGTTCCCGCAATCGTGCTCTCCGTGAGAACCTAAGACGCTGACCGCAACTGCGGTTGGGGAATCAATACTCCAAGTGTGACCCCAAGTACGCGAATATTCGTCAGCTTGTCCCTCAGGTTTAGGCGGCTTGTCCGCCTCTGGGATGTCCGAATTAGGGGATCAGCCCTTCGCCGACGTCTCTTTTCGAAATCCGCAGGTTTCGGGTTGAGACTCAGATCAACGGTTCAAACGCATTTGCAATGGCATTGGCCGGTTAGGACACCGGCCGCCCGGTCGATGCGCGGATGACCAACTCGGGATCGAAGACGACCTGGCGATGGCGGTGGTCCGGGTCGGCCGCCTCCTCCAACAACAGAGCCGCGGCCACTTGACCGAGTTCTTGGCGCGGTTGGCGCACCGAGGTCAGGGGGACGCCGGCGGAGGCAGCGAACTCAATGTCGTCGTAGCCCACCAGGGAGATGTCGCCCGGCACCGAGAGACCGGACGCCCCCAGCTCCTGCAGCAGCCCGAGGGCGATCAGGTCGTTGGCGCAGAACACTGCGCTGGGTCGCTCCCGCGCCGGGAGGGCGAGCAGGCTGCCGGCCGCCTCCCGGCCGCCGGCCACGTTGAGGCTGGGGGCGGTGATGGTCATCACGGTTCCGTGACCGGCTTTGGTTGCCGCAGCCGCCTTGAGTGCCCCCCGCTGGCGGTCGGCCACCTGGGTCGAGCTGCCGCCGCCGACGAAGGCGATCCGGGTGTGGCCCAGGTCGAGCAGATGCCGCACTGCCATGTGCCCGCCGGCCACGTCGTCCACCGAGACCGAGCAGCCCAGCGGCGTCTTGAGGTAGTAGTCAAGCAGGATGGTCGGGATGCCCCGTGAGGCCGCCAGGGAGGGCTGACGGGTGGAAGCGGCGGCCGGCACAATGAGGATTCCCTGCACCCGTTGCTCGACCAGGAGCTCCACATAGCGGGCTTCCTTCTCGGGGTCGTCGTCGCTGTTGCACAGAATGACCGAGAGGCCGGCGGCGCTGGCCGCGTCCTCCACCCCGCGGGCCACGTCGGTGAAGAAGGGATTGGTGATATCGAGCACGATCAGGCCCAAGGTGCGGCTGCGGCCGGCGCGCAGCTGCCGGGCCGACTCGTTGCGCACGAAACCTAACTCGTCAATGGCCCGCCGGACCCGGTCACGGGTGGGGGAGGCCACCAAGTCAGGGCGGTTCAGGACGTTGGAGACGGTCCCGACCGAGACGCCGGCGCGGCGGGCCACCTCGCGCACGCTGGTGGTCGAAGAGCTGCTCTTGGGGGTGGTCACCGCCGGCTGCCTCCCTTCCCCCGCCTCCGGGCCGCCGGCTTGCCGATCACCTGCCGCCTCCTTACTGTAACGATTCAAGTGCTACGAGGAGGGACACCGTGACGGCGGCAACGGCCTCGGTGGTGGCGGTCGACATCGGCGCATCGAGCGGCCGGGTGCTGGGCGCGCGCATCGGCCCGGATGAAATCGTCCTACACGAAGTGTTCCGTTTCCCCAACGGACCGGTCGAGCGCCAGGGGTCGCTGCACTGGGACTTCGCCCACCTGGCCCGCTCCGTCAGCCGCGGTCTGGCCGCGGCGGCGGCCGCCGCCCCGATCATCGACTCCATCGGCATCGACACCTGGGCCGTCGACTACGGCCTGCTCGACCGGGACGGCGCGTTGCTGGGCGACCCGTTCTGCTACCGCGACGGGCGCACGGCCGGTGCACCCGAGGTGGTGGCGCAGACCTACGACGCCGGCGAGCTCTACGCCCGTAACGGCACGGCCCCCCTCCCGCTGCAGACGATCTTCCAGCTGGTGGCCGAGCGCGACGGACCGCACCTGGCCGCGGCGGCCCAGGCGCTCCTCATCCCCGACCTGCTCAACCACTGGCTGACCGGCGCCTCGTGCTGCGAGATCACCAACGCGTCGACCACCGGACTGGTCGACCCGGCCCGCCGCCGTTTCGACGGTCCGCTCATGGCGTCGTTGGGGATCGATCCGGCGCTCTTCCCGGACCTGATTGAGCCGGGCACGGTGATGGGGACGGTGCAGGCGGGCCCCGACGGCGATTGGGACGCCGCGCCCCGGCCGGCCGGCGTACAAGTGATGGCGGTGGCCTCCCACGACACCGCGTCCGCGGTGGTGGCCGTGCCCGCCACGACCGAGTGCTTCGCCTTTCTGTCCTGTGGCACCTGGTCGATCTTCGGGGTGGAGTTGGCCGCCCCGGTGCTGAGCGCCGAGAGCCTGGCCGCCGGCTTCAGCAACGAGCTGGGGGTCGACGCCACGGTGCGCTACGTGCGCAACGTGGCCGGACTGTGGTTGCTCCAGGAGTGCCAGCGGGAATGGACCGCACAGGGACGGGCCATCGCCATCGGGGATCTGGTCGATCAGGCCGCCCGGGCCGCGCCCTGGCGCACGCTGGTCGACCCGGACCGCCCCGAGTTCGTAGCCCCCGGTGACATGCCGACGCGTCTGGCCGGGGCGGCCCGGCGTTCGGGCCAACCCGAGCCGCGCACCGCACCAGAGTTGGCCCGCTGCATCTTCGAGAGCCTGGCTCTGGCCTATCGCCGCCACCTGCGCGCCGTCATGGACCTGACCGGGCGGGACGTCGAGGTGCTGCACCTGGTCGGGGGCGGCGCCCGCAACGGCCTTCTCTGTCAGCTCACGGCCGACGCCTGCCAGCGCCGGGTGGTGGCCGGACCAGACGAAGCCTCAGCCATCGGGAACGCGTTGGTGCAGGCGCGGCGCCTGGTCATGCCCGGCGCCGCGCTGGCCGACCTCCGCCGCCTGACGGCGACGCAGGTGGCGCTGCGGACCTACGAGCCCGAGGGGACCGACCACCCGTGGGCCGCGGCCGAAGGCCGGCTCCGGTGATCAGATGACCTGGCAGACCTTGCGGTAGGAGTCGAGCCGGGCGTCGGCCGGGTTGAGCTCGGTCACCAGCAGGTCGATCTTCTCGAAGTTCAAGCACCGTCCCGGCGCCCGCCGGTCGAGCTTGGTCGAGTCGACGGCCACCACCACCTGCTCCGCGCCCAGGGCCAGTGCCTCCTTCACCTCGGCCTCCTCCAGCGTGGTCTCACTGGTCCCCATCACCGGGTCGATCCCGGCGGCCGAGACGAAGAAGCGGCGCAGGAAGAGGTCGTGGGCGCTGCGCACCGCCAGTGGACCGACCAGGCTCCCGGTGCGTCGGTCGAGCTGGCCGCCGAGGAGGATGGTGGTGACGCCGGGCTGCTGCTGCAGGACGTTGAAGCACTCCGGCCCGTTGGTCACCACGGTGAGCTCTCCCACTTCGTGCATGCGGGCAGCCACCCGTTGCAGGGTGGTGGAGGCATCGAGCCCGATGGCCCCGCCCTGGCCGATCAGCCCGATGACCTTCTCGGCGATCTTGTCCTTGGCCCGGGACTGCTTGGCGAAGCGCTCGGCGAAGGGTTGGGGCCCGTTGGCCACGGCGCCGCCGCGTACCCGGCGTACCCGGCCTTCCTCGCTCAGCACATCCAGGTCGCGGCGCACCGTCATTTCGGAGACACCGAGTGCATCGGCTAGATCGGAGATCTTGGCCCGGCCCTCGGTGGCCACCCGGCGTTCAATCTCACCGAGCCGGCCTATGGCATCAACGCTCATTGTCGGAACCTACTCCTCGCCTGAGAGGTGACTGGGCATCCGGTGCGGGGCATTGCGGCGGATGATCACTCATGATAAAAGTAACAAAACCGAATACGGGCCTGACCGGCGCAGGGGGCCCGCAACCCTGGGGGGGTGCCTGGTGGAGCGTCAACGCCGTGTCAGGGTGCCGTCCCTCCGCGGCACGTATGGCCCGTTGGTGGCTTGTGGTGCCGCGCTTCTGGCCGTTGGTCTGACCGTTCCCTTCGTGGTGGGCGACCCAGCCCCCAGCGACGCGCTGGCCAACGGCAACGGAATCCTGGGCCTGAGCCACGGCGGGTCACCGTCCACCCACTCGGCAACGACGACACCGTCGACCCTCGTCCCGGTCTCGACCACCACGGTGCCCGGGACCGCTGGGCCGACCGGCACCAATTCGGCCGGTCCGACGCCGGGCGCTGGCGTGGTGCGAACGGGGGCGGTGGCATCACCCGGCAGTTCGACCAAGAGTCCGATCGGTGCGCCCTTGGGTCTCACGGCCAGTGACGTCGGCGTCACCGCCACCACCATCAAGGTGGGGATCCCCATTCCCGAGCTCGCCAATCTGGGACAGCTCGGCAACACCGAGGGCGATCCGCAGTTGCAGTGGCAGGCCTTCATCGCCAACCAGAACGCCCACGGCGGGATCCTCGGCCGCCAGATCGTCCCGGTCTACGTGGGTATCGACCTCACGTCAGCCGACTCCTTGGAGCAGGCCTGCATCAACATGACCGAGCAGCAGCAGGTCTTCGCCGTCCTGCAGAGCGGGGGTTACTTCGGGGCGCCGATCCTATGCCTGACCCAGCAGCACCACACCCCGTTCATCGGCCAATCGTCGGGCAACGACTACTACTACCAGGAGTCCAACGGACTCTTCTTCTCCATCTCGCCTGACAACGATCGGGCCATCCGCAATCAGATCGTCTCCATGCAGAAGGACGGCGACTTCACCGGGAAGACCATCGCCATCCTCGACGACGGAGGCGATGACAGCCTGCTGGTCAACGAATCGTTGCTGCCCGCCCTGCAGGCGGCGGGCTACAAGGTGAGCTACCGGGTCAGCCTGTCCAGCGATGCCTCCACGGCCGAGTCACAGATACCGGTCGCCATTCAGCAGATGCAGTCAGACGGGGTGAACCTGGTCCTGCCGGTGGCCAGCCTGGTGGCGGCCGACCTCTTCGCCCAGGAAGCCGACGCCGACGGCTACCACCCAACCTACGTACTGTCCGACGTCAACGGCGGGGCGACTGACAACTACGCCCTCTACATGCCGGCCAGTTTCGATGGCAACATCGGCTACACCTCCCTCGACACCGGGGAGTTTCAGGCCGGCCAAGCCGACGGACCCCAGGACGCCGCCTGCGCCGCCATCTACACCGCCGAAACGGGCAAGACGCTGAGCCAGAGCAACGAGGAGTACGCCACTGCGGTCACGGCCTGCGGGATCCTGAACCTCTTCGTGAAGGGGGCGACCAACGCCGGGGCCAACCTGACCCGGGCCGGGCTGAGCCAGGGCATGCAGAAGATCGGGAGCTTCGCCATGCCCTACGGCTCGACGGGCAGTTTCGGGCCAGGAAAGTTTGACGCGCCGGCCTCGACCCGCAAGGTGATCTGGCGTTACAACTGCAAGTGTTGGCTCCCCGATGGCCCATTCACGGCCAATCAGTACTGATGACCCTCTCCTCGGGCCCCGGCGTGGACGACCTCGACCCCAGCGCGCTGGCCGCCGCCATGCTGGTGGAGGAGGAGCGACGGCACGAGACCACTCGCCAGCAGGACGAGACCGTTGTTCTTGGTGACGATGAATTGCTCGGCGTGGGCGGCGCGTCCATGTCGCTCGGCCAGGTCCTGCGGGTGGGCGGATGGTTCACGGTCGTCGTACTGGTGCTGCTCAATCTGATCAGCGAACTCGACGGTTCGGCGTTCGCCGTTCTGTCTCCCAACATCCAGAAGACCTTCCATCTGAACGACGCTGCCCTGACGGCCGTCAATGGCTTGGGCGCGGTGGCCGTCTTCGGTGGTGCCCTCCCGCTCGGCATGCTGGCCGATCGTCGGTTCCGTCCCCTGCTCATCGGGTGCACCTCGGCGCTTTGGGGCGTATTCGCCATGGTGAGCGGGCTGGCCGCCTCGGCCTGGCAGTTCGCCGCCGTGCGGTCCATGAGCGGTCTCGGCAAAGGGAACGGGCCCGTCGTGTCGTCGTTGCTCTCGGACCGCTATCCGATAAAGGGCCGCAGTCGTATCTTCGCTTTCTACAATCTGGCCTCGGCTCTGGGCCCATCCGTCGGCCCCGTCCTGGCGGCGGGGATCGCCACGTTGGCCGGCGGGACCGAGGGGTGGCGTTGGGCCTTCGTGGTGTTGGGATTCCCCGCCATCGTGCTGGCGGTGGTCAGCGTGTTCATACCCGAGCCGGACCGGGGTGGCAACGAGATCTCCGGCGTGGTCGAGGACGAGGTGGCCCAGGAGTTTGACGGTCAGCTGAAGACCGAACTGGAGGGCGAGACCACGACGGAGGCCGTCGCCCAGTCTTCGCCGGTGCCGGCACCGGCGGCCGCCGAGGCGATCTCCATGTCGGCCGCCTTCGACCGCCTGCGCAAAATCAAGTCCTTCAATGCCCTCATGTGCGCGCTGGGGGCCTTGGGGCTGGCCGTTTCCGGCGCGCCGGTGATCTACAACGTGCTGCTGCGGGACCAGTACGGGCTCAATGCGTTGAGCCGCGGCTACGTCCTCTCCCTGACTTCGTTGGGCGCCATCGTCGGCCTGGTGGTGGGAGGACCGGCGGCGGACCGCCTTTTCCGGAAGAATCCGGCCTCGGTCCTGCGCCTGGTGGCCGGGATGCTGGCGGTCTTCCCGTTCTTCTACGTGGCCAGCCTCTACATGCCGAAGATCTGGATGCTGGTGGTGATCCAACTGGTGGCCGGCGCCGCGCTGGCCGCGCCGTCGGCGGTCATCGCCGCCATCGTGGCCTCCATCGTGCCGTATCGGATCCGGGGCTTCTCCTTCGCCATCGTGGGCCTCTACACAATTGTGGTCGGAGGCCTCATTGGTGGCGTGGTCACCGGGATCCTGGCCGACGCCGTGGGTGGCCGCACGGCGCTCTCCGTCGTGCTCCCGTTGGCCTGCATCGGGGCCGCCGCCTACGTGGCGCAGGCGTCGGGCCATGTGCGCCGGGACATGTCACTGGTGGTAGAGGAGATCAAGGAACAGCTCGAGGAGAACGAGCGGGTGCGCAACGGCACGGCGGACGACCACTTCATGCAGGTGCGCAATTTGGACTTCAGCTACGGCCCCGTACAGGTCCTCTTCGACATCAACCTCGAGCTGGCGAAGGGCGAGACACTGGCCCTGCTGGGCACCAACGGGGCCGGGAAGTCGACCCTGCTCCGGGCCATCTCCGGGTTGGCCCTGCCCGACCGGGGCGTCATCCGACTCAACGGACAGTCAATCACCTATCTCTCGCCGAGCGATCGGGTGCGCCAAGGGGTCATTCAGGTACCCGGTGGCCGGGCCACGTTCCCCACCATGTCGGTTGAGGAGAATCTCCTGGTCGGGGCCAGCACCTTCATCTGGGACCACGAGCGGATCGAGGCGAAGACCGAAGAGGTGCTGGAGCTGTTTCCGGCGCTGCGTCCGCTGTTGGGCCAGTCGGCCGGGACCCTCTCGGGCGGTGAGCAGCAGATGCTGGCGCTGGCCAAGGCCCTGCTGCTCGATCCCGAGATCCTGTTGATCGACGAGCTGTCGCTCGGGCTGGCCCCCATCGTCGTGCAGGAGATCCTGAAGGTGGTGGAGCGGCTCAAGGCGGCGGGCACCACCATGATCATCGTGGAGCAGTCGATCAACGTAGCCCTGACCGTGGCCGACCGCGCTGTCTTCATGGAGAAGGGCCGCATCCGCTTCGACGGCCCGACCAGCGTCCTGCTCGAGAGCGGGGATCTTGCCCGCGCCGTGTTCTTGGGGGAGGACTTCACCTAGTGCTGGCCCTCACGTTCCCGCCCGCCATCTTTCTCATCGGCATTGTCACCGGCCTGGTCTACGGGCTGGTGGCGGCCGGCCTGGTCCTGATCTATCGCTGCACCGGCGTGGTGAACTTCGCCTACGGCGCGCTGGGCTCTCTGTGCGCCGGGGTCCTGGCCAAGCTGGTGCTCACCTTCCATTTCAACTATCTGCTGGTCCTGCTCCTGGTCACGGTGATGGGCGGTGTCCTCGGTGCCCTGATGGAGTTCACGGTCATCCGGCGGCTGTTTCACGCGCCGCGCATCGTGGTGCTGATCGCCACCATCGGCCTGGCCCAGCTCTTCTACTTCCTCGAGCTCATCCTGCCGCTCGGCACCAGCACCTTCCGCTTTCCCGTGCCCTTCAACCGTCAGCTGTCCATTGACGGCGTGGTCTTCAACGGCGGCGACTTCCTGGCTCTGGCCCTGGTGCCGACGATTGTGATCGTGCTGGCCATCTTCTTGACCCGCACCCCCATGGGCATGGCTATGCGCGCCTCAGCGGAGAATCCTGACGCGGCCGAACTGGCCGGCATCAGCGTCAAGCGGATCTCCACCTACGTGTGGTCGCTGGGTGGAGCATTGGCCGCCATCACCGTCGTCCTCTACAACCCGATCCGGGGCGTCCTGGTCGGCCTGCCCCAGGACCCCTTTGGGCCCGGCATCCTCCTCCCGTCGCTGGCGGCGGCCCTGGTCGGCCGTATGACCTCGCTGCCGTGGGCCCTGGCCGGTGGCCTGGGCATGGGGGTCATTGAGTCGTTCATCAACGTGAACACCTCCAATGGCGGGACGGCTGATGCCATCTTCTTTGTGCTGATCCTGGTCCTGCTGCTGGTCCGCAAGGCTGACGTCGGCGGCGCCCAGTCCGAGGCCCTGGTGGCTATTCCACGACCCCGGCCCATTCCCGCCGTCCTCCTGCAGCGCCGACTGTTCCGCAATATCCCGCGTCTGGGCACCGCGGCGATCCTGGCGCTGGCCATCTGTCTGCCGCTGGTCATCACTGGCTCCAGTGACCTGTTCGGGGTCAGCCGCGTCTTGCTCTACGCGGTGGCGGCCATCTCCACCACGGTCCTGGTGGGTTGGTGCGGGCAGCTCTCGTTGGGTCAGTTCGCCTTCGTCGGGTTGGGATCGGTCCTGACCGGGACCTTCGAGGCGCACGGGTTGAGCTTCGCCTCGTCAGTGGGCTTCGCCACCATTCTCGGCGCGCTGGCCGGAGTGCTGGTCGGGGCGCCGGCGTTGCGCATCCGCGGCCTCATGCTGCCAGTCACCACGTTCGCCTTCGCCGTGGCCGCCAGCACCTGGTTCTTCCCGTTGCCGTTCATCTCGGGGTCGGGCGGCTCGTTGTCCACGCCACCGGGCACCTTCTTCGGCATCAACCTGGCCAACGAGCGCAACTACTACTACCTCTGCTTGGCCGTCCTGGTCCTGTTGGCCGCTGGCGTGTCGCACTGGCGCAAGACCGGGGTGGGCCGGATGATCATCGCGGTGCGGGAGAACCAGGAGCGGGCCGAGTCACTGACCGTCTCCCCAGCCCTGGTCAAGCTCTCGGTCTTCGCTTTCACCGCCGGGGTGGCGGCGCTCTCGGGAGGCCTGCTGGCCGGGCTGCGGGTCAACTTCGACATCTCGAGTTTTGGGGCCACACTGTCGCTGCAGATCCTGGCCATCGTCATCATCGGCGGGTTGGGCACCGTCTCGGGCGCGATCATCGGCACCGTCTACGTGATCGGCCTGCCTGCCCTACTCGGCAGCTCGACCGAAGTGGTCCTGCTGACCAGCGGGGTCGGCTTGCTCGTGTTGCTGCTCTACCTGCCGGGAGGTTTGATCTCGGTGGTCTATAGCGCCCGGGATGCGGCGTACGCGTGGCTGGCCGGGCGCATCGGCGAGGAGGCGACGCCGGCTCAGGCCGCGCCGCCCCCGGTCAAGCGGCCCTTCCCGGCCAGCGCCGCGCCGGCCGCGCCGGCCGCGACGACGGTGGCGGGACCGGTGTTGGTGGCTTGCGATGTGACGGTCGCCCTGGGTGGGCGCACCATCTTGGACAGCGTGTCTCTGACGGCTGACCAGGGTGAGACAGTGGGCTTGATCGGCGCCAACGGGGCCGGCAAGTCCACGCTGATGAACGCCCTGAGCGGCTTCGTGCGCATCAGCGGGGGAGCGATCGACGTCTTCGGCATCGACGTCAGCCACAACTCGGCCCACCAGCGGGCCCGCAGCGGTATGGGTCGAATCTTCCAGGACGCTCGCCTCTTCGGGGACCTCACTGTCAACGAGGCGATCAAGGTGGCGCTCGAGTCGCGCCAGCACAGCGAGTTCATCCCTTCGCTGCTGTCGTTGCCGCCGTCGCGCCGGGCTGAGCGTCGCAAGGAGTCGGAATCGACCGAGATCATCGCCTTCCTGGGGCTGGGTCGCTACGCCGACTCGCCCATCGCCACACTGTCGACCGGCACCCGGCGCATCGTCGAGCTGAGCTGCCTCATCGCTCAGGACGCCAAATTGCTCCTGCTCGACGAGCCCACGGCGGGCATCGCCCAGCGTGAGGTGGAGGCCTTTGCCCCGCTTGTCGTCCGCATCAGCCGCGAGCTGGGAGCCACCGTGTTGATCATTGAGCACGACCTTCCGTTGGTCAGCGCCATCAGCGACCGCATGTACTGCATGTCGCTGGGCACGATGATCGCCGAGGGAACACCGGAGCAGGTCAGTCACGATCCGGCCGTCATCGCGGCGTATCTCGGCACGGACGAACGCATTATCCGGCGCAGTGGGACGCTGGGCCAGCGCAACGGTTCGGCTTCTTCGGCTGGGGCGGTGCCCCGGACGGCGGAAGGGGTGGCATGACGGGCGGAGAGAAGGTGGGGCAACCTCGGCGGACCGGATGGCGCCGTCGCATCGGGCTCACCGAGGGCCGCCTCTATTCGACTGCCGTCGTCGTGGTCGTGGTGGCCCTCTTGGCCCCCACCCTCGCGCACTGGAAGGCTGTGGCGGCCCAGAAACCGCTGAGTGGGGTGGCCTTCTCCCACCGGCCGCCGGTGGCCAACCCGGCACCAAGCGCGCCGAGCACCACGACGCCCCCCAGTGTCCCCGTCGTCGGCACCGAGCTCTCGCCCGGCCTGAGCGGATTCTCCCTGGGTCCCCCGGTTTCGCTCCCCGGCACCGGACTGGGTGATACCTCCAGCCCGAACCCCACACCGCTGCCGCCACTGACCGCGCCGACGCAGACCGCACTGCCGACTCCGGTCACCTGTCAGGCGGCTGCGCTCAATGCGGCCACCACGAAGCTGCTCGACCAGCTGAATGCGTCCCTGAAAGTGCTCCCGACCGGGACCCTCGAGACGGCACTCGGTCTGGCCACCGGTTGCAACACGGCCAACCCGGCCCTCTTGGCGGTGGGCGCGCTGACTGAGCTGGGCGACAATCTGACCGCGCTCTTCAACGAAGTGCCGGGAGCCAGCGCCCTGAAGCTCCCGACCATTAAACCGCTGGAGCTGCCGGCGGCCGTGCTGCCCTTCCTCGGCTCACTTAAGCCTGTCTTCGCCCCCATCTGCGCGTCGATCAACTCGGCCACCAACATCGTCATCCTCATCGCGCCGCATTACCCACAGGTGATTGACGGGGCCTCCGCCCTGGCGCTGTTCCAGGCGGCGGTGACCTGCGGGGAGCTGACGGGAGCCAAGTAGCGCTTCCCGTTGGCCGAGAGATGTGCCTTCAGGCGTGCTGGGCGGCCGCGGCATCGGCCAGGCCGAGGAGCTCGACCGCCTGCTCGCGCATCTCCACCTTGCGGATCTTGCCGGTCACCGTCATGGGGAATTCGTCGACCACGTGCACGTAGCGGGGGATCTTGTAGTGGGCCAGCTTGCCCTGGCAGAACTCCCGGATGGCCTCGGCGCTGATCGGCTCGGCCCCGTCGCGCAGCTTGACCCAGACCATCAGCTCCTCGCCGTACTTGACGTCGGGCACCCCGATCACCTGGGCGTCCTGAATATCGGGGTGCGCGTAGAGGAACTCCTCGATCTCACGGGGGTAGATGTTCTCGCCGCCCCGGATGACCATGTCCTTGATGCGGCCGGTGATGTTCACGTAGCTCTCATCGTCCATCTCCGCGATGTCGCCGGTGTGCATCCAGCGGGCCGGGTCGATCGACTCGGCGGTCTTCTCGGGCTGCTCCCAGTAGCCGAGCATGACGGAGTAGCCCCGGGTGCAGAGCTCGCCGGCGGTCCCGCGGGGGACGGTGAGGCCGGTCTCGGGGTCGACGATCTTGACCTCCACGTGCGGGTGCACCTGCCCGACGGTGGAGACCCGCCGTTCCAGCGTGTCGGTGGCCCGGGTCTGGGTCGACACCGGGGAGGTCTCGGTCATGCCGTAACAGATGGTGATCTCGTCCATGCCCATGGTGGCCACCACCTGCTTCATCACCTCGACCGGGCACGGCGATCCGGCCATGATGCCGGTGCGCAGGCTGGAGAGGTCGAAGGAGTCGAAGCTGGGCTCGGCCAGCTCGGCAATGAACATGGTCGGCACCCCGTAGAGCGAGGTGCAGCGTTCCTGCTCCACGGCGGCCAGGCTCGCTCGCGGCTCAAAGCCAGGGGCCGGGATCACCATGGTCGCCCCGTGGGTGGTGCAGCCGAGATTGCCCATGGTCATGCCGAAGCAGTGGTAGAAGGGCACCGGGATGCAGACCCGGTCCTGGTCGCTGTAACGGCAGAGCTCACCCACGAAGAAGCCGTTGTTCAAAATGTTGTGGTGGCTGAGCGTGGCTCCCTTGGGGAAGCCGGTCGTGCCCGAGGTGTACTGAATGTTGATCGGCTGGTCTGCCGAGAGCTGCCCATCCACTTCGGCCAGCCGGGTCAGATCGGGCTTGGTCCCACCCAGTGCCGCCCACTGGGCCGAGCCGGTGAGCACCACCCCCTCCAACGCAGGGCATTGTGGGCGGACCTGTTCGATCATGCCGGCGTAGTCCGATGTCTTGAAAGCAGGCGCGGCCACTAGGAGCTTCACGGCGGCCTGGCGCAGCACGAACTCGAGCTCATGGGTGCGGTAGGCCGGGTTGATGTTGACCAGGATGGCGCCGATGGCGGCCGAGGCGAACTGCAACAGCGTCCACTCCGGGAGGTTGGGGGCCCAGATGCCCACCCGGTCTCCCCGCTCGATCCCACTGTCGAGGAGCCCGGTGGCCAACCCGTCGACCGCCTGCCCGAACTGGGCGTAGGTCCAGCGCCGTTCCGAGGGCACATCGACCAGGGCCTCATTGGCGGGAAAACGGGCGATGGTCCGCCGCAGATTGGCCCCGATGGTGTCGCCCAGGAGCGGCGTGTCCGAGGTGCCCGAGGAGTACGAAGCCGGCGGGGGCGGCGAGCCCACCCGGTCCGCGCTCACTGCCCCCATCCGGCCGTCGACGGCGTCTCGCGCTGGGCCAGCACCCGTTCGGCGTAGCCGGAGCGGGCGTAGGCGGCGAGGGGGTCGGGGTCGATGCCCATCTCCTCCCGCAGGTCTCGCAGCAACGGCCGCACGTCGGAACTGTAGGCGTCCATCAAGACCTCGTGGGCGCCGAGGACATCACCGGACTGCTGGGCCAGGGACAAGGCGTCGCGGTCGACCAGCAGCGCCTTGGCCGTCGCTTCCTGCACGTTCATGATGGAGCGGATCTCGGCCGGGATCTGCTCCTCAATGTTGTGGCACTGGTCGAGCATGAAGGCCACCTGGGCGTCGGGGGCCAGTGCGCCGGCCTGGACGATCTCGAACATGATCCGGAAGAGCTGGAACGGATCGGCCGCGCCCACCATGAGGTCATCGTCGGCGTAGAAGCGGCTGTTGAAGTGGAAGCCGCCCAGCCGGCCCACCCGGAGCAGCTGGGCCACAATGAATTCGATGTTGGTGCCGGGCGCGTGATGACCGGTATCGACCAGCACCATGGCCTGATCGCCCAGGGCCTGGCAGTGCAGGAGCGACGTGCCCCAGTCCGGTACGTCCATTGAGTAGAACGAAGGCTCGAACAGCTTGTATTCGAGCAGCATCCGTACCCCGGCTGGTAGGGCGGCGTACGTCTCAGTCAGAGCCTCGGCCAAGCGCTCCTGGCGGGCGGCCATGCTGTCCTGCCCCGGATAGTTGGTGCCGTCGGCGAACCATAGGGTCACGATGGATGAGCCCGTCTGCGCCGCGATGTCGATGCACTCCAACAGATGGGCGACGGCCTGGCGCCGCACCACCGGATCTGGGTTGCACACGCTGCCCAACTTGTACGCCTCCTCCTGGAAGAGGTTCGGATTGATGGCCCCGAGGCGGACGCCGGCGTCGGTGGCGTGCTTGGCCAGGTCCTCAAAGCTCTCGACCCGGTCCCAGGGAATGTGCAGGGCCACTGACGGCGCCACCCCGGTGAAGCGGTGGACCTGGGCCGCGTCGGACACCTTCTCGTAGGCGTTTCGGGCCGCGCCCTGGCGGGCGAATACCTTGAACCGGGTGCCCGTGAGCCCGAAGGCCCACGATGCCGTTTCGATCTCCTGATGCCGGAGCGCTTCCTTGACCACTGCCTGGTCCGCCATTCCGGGCCACCCCCATTTTGCTCATTTTTGAAACGTTACAAGTACCACGAACTCTAGTACCGGCTCCGCCTCTCCTCAAGGGGATGAGGCGGTGTTTAGGCCGCTTGACGTGGGCGATCTCCTGTTTCTACACTCGTTGAAAGGTTTCATTCGGGCGGGCAACCACGGGCCGGGGAGGGGGCGGCAGTGCGTCTGCGGGAGGGCGAACCGGCGTGACGCGGCGGACCTCGATGCCACCTCGTCGGGCGCAATGCGCGACGGCGAATCCCCACCTGTTTCGGCCCTGATCCGTCACCTCGCCATGAGACGTGCCTCCCGCTACCTGAAGGAGCAACATGCAGCTTGATCCTCCCCTCAAGAAGATCCTCGACCTGGTGGCCGGGAACCGACCGGCCGAGCCCGGGGACATGGCCCAGCGTCGAGCGCAGGGTGAGGCCGCCTTCGGCGCCATCCGCCCCGCCCCGCAGACCGGCGTCACCGTGGCTGACCACACGGTGGCGGTCGAGGGTGGCCAGATCCTGGTGCGCACCTACATCCCCGACGACCTGGCACGGCCGGCTCCCGTGCTGTTCTACCTGCACGGCGGCGGATGGTTCATGGGCAACCTGGACACGGCCGAGTCCGAATGCGTGATCCAGGCCGCTGACATCCCGGCGGTGATGGTCTCGGTGGACTACCGGTTGGCCCCCGAGCACAAGTTCCCCATCCCGTTCGATGACTGCATGGCCGCTTACGGCTGGGTCCTGGCGCAGGCCGATGAACTGGGTGTCGACACTGGCCGCATCGCCGTGGCCGGGGGGAGCGCCGGTGCCAACCTGGCCGCCGCCATGTGCCTGGCCATACGTGACCGCGGCCTGCCGCTGCCCTGTCTGCAGTTGCTCGACGTGCCCTTCGTCGACCTGACCTTGGGTTCGCCTTCGTTGACCGAGGAGATGTCCGGCTACGGCCTGACCGGGTCCGAGGTGCTCGAGTGCGCCGAGATCTACGTGCGCGACGAGGCTGACCGGCGCCACCCTTACGTGTCCCCCCTGCTGGCCGAGGACCTGAGCGGGCTGCCGCCGGCCTTCATCCTCACGGCGGAGTTCGACCCCGTACGCGACGACGGCGAGCGCTACCTGGAGCGGCTCCACCAGGCCGGGGTGGCCGCAGCAGGCTTTCGCGTCCTCAGCCACATTCACGGCACCTGGGTCATCCCCGGTTCGGCGACCTGGGGCCTGGTGCGCGACGTCCGACTGGCCGCCCTGCGCCGCGCCTTCGATGGCACCCTGGCGCCCGAGCTTCCCTTCTAAGTGTTGACCGAGCCACCCTTCGATCCGTTCGGCCCGGGCCGCTGGCAGGCCCAGTGGATCTGGTCGGCCGCCGAACCAGCGGCGGGCCAGTTCCGGCGGACGGTGGCCTTCCGTCGCCGGTTCGCCCTCGACGCCGTCGGGTCCAGTGTGCCAGCCCGGGTCTGTGCCGACTCGCGCTACGCGCTCTGGGTCAACGGGCAGGAGGTCGCCCGGGGGCCGGTGCGCATCAATCCGCGCCGACGTCGCTACGACGTGGTGGAGCTGGCGCCCTACCTGAGTGTGGGTGAGAACTGCATCAGCGCGCTGGCCTGCTTCTACGGTCGGCCCACGGCGTGGTGGATGCCGGCGGCCACTCTGACCAGTGAGGTGCGGGCCGGCGGATTTCTCTTTGAGACCAGGCTGGACGGTGCCACCACGTTGGTGAGTGACGAGCGCTGGCGGGCCGAACTGCTCGCCGGCTGGAGCGACGGCCCACCGGTGGGCGGGGTGGTGGGACGCGGGCCCGAACTCATCGACCTGCGTTCGCTGCCGGCGGGGTGGTTGGAGACCGCCTTCGACGACAGCGGGTGGGGAGAGGCCCGCGTCATCTCGGGTGCCGGGATGGGGGAGCCGGGGAATCCGCATCCACCGAATTATCCGCATGGTCCCTACCAGCCCCGCTCGGTGGGGTTCAGCCGACCGCAGCGGATCGAGATTCCCGAGGCCGGAGATTCGTATCAGAGCGGGCGGGTGCTGGCGGGCACCATGGTGGTGGACCTGGAAGGGCCGGCGGGGGCCGAGGTCGTGGTCTCCTGCACGGAGTTCGTGGGCGGTGACGGCGCTTCGAGTCACGGTGAAGCGCTCGGGTTCACGGTGACGCTGAGCGGCGGGCGACGCCGGGTGGAGACGTTCGACGTCTACGGCATGCAGGAGATCAAAGTAGCGGCCCCCCCTGGGGTCACGGTGCACAGCATGGCGGTGAATGAACGTCTCTATCCACTCAGTGGCCACGCCTCGTTCGCCTGTTCCGACCCGCGGCTTGAGCAGATCTGGCAGGTCGGGCGGCGCACGGTCAGCCTCTGCTCATTCGACGCCTACCTCGATTGCCCGACGCGGGAGCAGCGGGCCTGGACCGGTGATTCGGTGGTGCACCAGATGGTTGACTTCGCCACCAACGGCGATTGGCGTTTGGCCCGATGGCACCCGGTTCTGGCGGCCGAGCCGGGACCGGACGGCATGTTGCCCATGGCGGTGGCCGGTGACGCCGAGGTGTCCGACATCGCTGTCATTCCGGACTGGGCCTTGCACTGGGTCCATTCGGTGGGCAATCTCTGGCGCTACGGGGGCGACGAAGAGGAGATCCGACGGCTGCTGCCGGTGGTCGAAGGCGTCCTGCGCTGGTTCGACCCTTATATGGCGCCGAATGGCTTGCTCACCGACGTGGTCGGCTGGGTCATCATCGACTGGGCTTCGGTCTACACCGAAGGCGCCTGCGCCGCGCTGAACGGATTGTTCGGGCGGGCGTTGCTCGAGTTCGCCGCCATGGCCGAGTGGCAGGGCGATGCCGGCCGCGCCGGCTGGGCCCGGGCCCAGCACCAGCGGGTGGTCGACGGCTTCGAAGCGCTGTGGGACCCGGAGCGGGGGCGCTACGCCGACAACATGGTGGCCGGCCGGCGCGGCCTCACGGCCTCCCAACACGGGCAGGCGACCGCCATCGTGGGTCAGCTCGCCCCGGCGGCGCGGTGGCCGCGGCTGATCGAGGTCCTTACTGATGAGGCCCCCCTGGTCCACGCCGCCTTCAACGTCCCCGACGGCGAAGCCACCCCGAATATGGGGGCGCCTCCGGGCGGCGCCTATCTACGACAGGGGCATCCGGATCCGTGGTGGGACGTGGCCACGCAGGTAGTCCGAGCCCAGCCCTTCTTCCGCTACGTGGTCCATGACGCGGTCCGCCAGGCGGGCCGGGCCGACCTGATCCCTTCCTTGTGCCTCGACTGGACGGTGGCGCTGGAGCGTTGCCCCACCTCATGGACCGAGACCTGGTTCGGCGGAACGGTCAGCCACGGTTGGTCCTCCACCCCCACCCGCGATCTGACGGTCAGCGTCCTGGGTGTCGAGCCGGCAGAGCCTGGCTTCGCGGTGGCCCGCATTGAGCCCGAGTTGGGCCCATTGAGCTGGGCCGCCGGACGGGTGCCCTGTGGGCACGGCTTCATTGAGGTCCGGGTCGACCCCGAGAAGTTGGAGGTGACGAGCCCGATCCCCTTCCGCCACGGCGACCGCCTCTACCCCCAGGGGACCCACACCATCGGGCGCCCGGCGTGAGTGAGCCGGGAGAGGTCGACCCGCGGTTCCCCGTTGAGGCGCACTTCGCCCAACGGGGGGAGTTCGAGGTGGCGACGACGTCGGTCAGCGACGACGGCGGCCGGGCGACGTACGAGATCTTCTACCCGCGCCCGCTCGGACGGGACGGTGGTCGTCATCCCATGGTGACGTGGGGCAACGGGACGGCGGCCCAGCCGCGCCAGTACCCCGGGGTGCTGCACCAGCTGGCCTCGTGGGGCATGGTCGTGGTGGCCTCCACCAGCAAGCGGACCGGCAAGGGACACCAGATGTTGGAGGGGGTGCACCATCTGCTGCGTGAGCACCAGGACCGCGGCAGCGTCTTCTTCGACCAGCTCGACGGGGCACGGGTCGGGGCCGTCGGCCATTCGCAGGGCGCCGGCGGCTCGGTCAACGCCACCATCCTCTCGGACGGCCTGATCACCACCACCGTGCCCATCTGCCTGCCCAATGAGCGGTGGGTCAGTAAGGGTGACGAGTACGACGTCGCCGCGCTGGGGTCGTCGGTCCTCTTTCTGGGCGGCGGCCGCGATCGGATCATCGCCGGCCCGGGCACCTTGCGCGACTTCTACGCCCGGGCTCACGCGCCGGCCGGCGTCGCCCTGCTGCGGGGTGCCGGCCACAAGCGGATCCAGAAGAGCGGTGGGGGTTACCTGGGCTATCTGACCGCCTGGCTCCGCTTCCAACTGTTTGACGACCAACTGGCCCGCCAGGCCTTCGCGGTCGAGGATCCGGAGTTCCTGCGCAATCCGGCCTGGCAGTCGCAAGGGTTGAAGCTGTCAGCCTGAAGCGGTCAGCCTGAAGAAGCGCTCAGCGGAGAAAGGCAGCGGGGACGCCGCCGTCGACCGGGAGGTGCACCCCGGTGGTGAGGGAGAGGTCGCCCGAGACCAGGGCGAAGACGGCCGCCGCCACGTGGTGGGGGAGCACCTCTTCCTTGAGCAGGGTCCGCTCGGCGTAGAACCGGCCCAGTTCCGCTTCGGGCACGTTGTAGACGGCGGCCCGCTCGGCGCCCCAGCCCGAGGCGAAAATCCCGGACTCCTGCACCACGCCGTCAGGGTTGATGCCGTTGACCCGCACGCCGATCTCGCCCAGCTCGGCGGCCAGCAGGCGGACCTGATGGGCCTGGTCCGCCTTGGCCGATCCGTAGGCGACGTTGCTCGGCCCGGCCACCACGGCGTTCTTGCTGACGATGTAGACGATGTCGCCGCCCGTGCCTTGCGCCGCCAGCACGGCGGCCGCCGCTTGCGACACCAGGAACGATCCCTTGGCCATCACGTCGTGCTGGCGGTCCCAGTCCTCCTCCGTCGTCTCGGCCAGCGAGCGCGAGAGGGAGAGGCCGGCGTTGTTGACCACGATGTCGACGCCGCCGAAGTGCAGGCAGCTCTCCCGCAGCGCTGCCTCGACCGATCCGGCCCCGAGCACGTTGAGGTGCAGAGCCAGCGCAGCCGCGCCGCCGATCAGTGCCGCGGTCGAGGTGGCTGACGCCGTGTCCTGATCCGTGACCACCACGCACGCCCCCTCCGCGGCCAGGCGGCGGGCGATGGCCCGCCCGATGCCCGAGCCGGCCCCGGTGACGAGGGCGACCCGCCCGGTCAGTGGCTTGGGCGGCGGCCGCCGGGTCAGCTTGGCTTCTTCGAGGGCCCAGTACTCGACCCGGAACTTCTCCGCTTCGGCAATGGGCTCGTAGGTCGAGACGGACTCGGCCCCCCGCATCACGGCGATGGCATTGAGGTAGAACTCCCCGGCCACCTGGGCCGTCTGCACATCGGCGCCGGCACTGAACATCCCGATCCCCGGGATCAGCACAATGGCCGGGTCAGCGCCCCGCATGGCCGGCGAGCTGGCGTCGGCGAAGCGCCGGTAATAGTCGGCGTAGTCCGTCCGGTACTCGGCGTGCCGCTCCCGCAGCCGGGCGACCTGGTCGGCCCGGGGGGCGTCACCCGGCAGATCCAGTACGAGCGGGCGGATCTTGGTGCGTAGGAAGTGGTCGGGGCACGAGGTGCCGAGGGCGGCCAGGCGCTCGAAGGACGCGCCGGCCATGAAATCGAGCACGGCGGGGCTGTCGGTGAAGGAGAGGAGGCGGGGACCGTCGGTGGAGCAGAGCCCGCGCACCACCGGGGCCAGCGCGGCCGCCACCTGGCGGCGCGCCTCGGCCGGCAGGGCCTGCCGCTCGGCCACGGGTGGGCCGAAGGGATCGGGCCGGCCGCTCTCCTCCAGGAACGCCTGGGCCCGCCCGATGATGCCCAGACTGGCGGCCTCGCAGCTCTCCGAGGTGGTGCCCCAGGCCGTCAGCCCGTGACCCCCGAGCACGACGCCGATGAGGGCGGGGTGGTCGTGCCGCAACTGGGCGATTTGCTGGGCCAGGTCGATGCCGGGGCGGCGCCAGGGCACCCAACCCACCTCGCCCCCGAAGCACTCCTTGACCAGGGCCTCGCCGTCGGCGCAGGCGGCCAGGGCGATCACGGCGTCGGGGTGCAGGTGGTCGACGTGGTCGACCTCGACCAACCCGTGCATGGCGGTGTCGATGGACGGCGCCGCGCTGGGGCCGCCGAAGGCGCAGAGCCCGACCAGGTCGACGAAGCCGTCCTCCGCCGCACCGTCGAGGGGGCGGTACCGGGCGGCCGCCGCCCGCAGGCGCAGCAGGTCGACCACGGACAGGCCGGACGCCTCCAGCGTGCCCAGATCCCCCCCGCTGCCCTTGACGTAGAGCACCGGGGTCATGGTGCCGGTGACCGGGTCCGGCTCCCACGACTTGGCCGACGTGTTGCCGCCCCCGTAGTTGGTCACGGCGCGGTCGGCGCCCAGACGGTGCGAGCGGGCCAGGAGCTCCGCAATGACATTCTGACGCTCGGTCACGTGACGGGCCCCCGGATCCACCGCTCCACTTTCTCGGATGTTCGAGACTGTAAAATCCAACAGTATTTTACATTACCGGCCCGACTCTGTCGAGAAGATCAGCGCCTGGCCCGCCGCCTCCGCCGCCGGGGGCGGTCCTGGCCCTCGAACTTGCGGCGGATCTCGGCCCGGCGGGCCTGGAGCTCGCGATGCGTCATGTGCTCGGTGTGCTCGTCCAGGCCGAAGCCGGCCTTGACCGAGGTGAGATCGGGCTCCCAGTTCGCCTGCTGCTCCAGGCCGAGCTGGGCCATGATCCGTTCGCCGTGCTTCTCGGCGAACATGAGGGAAATCGCCTCAATCTCGCCGAAGAGGTCGAGGTCCGGGGCCAGGGTGGCGATGGTCCCGTCCAAGAAGACCATGTTCTTGACGAAGAGCATGAGCTCCTTGGGCATTTTGGCGCCCAGGGCGAGCAGCGTCTTGATGGACTGCTGGAGCTCGCCCACCAGCTCGTCGGGGGTGAGCGTGGTGGGGTCGACCGGAGGTCGGTCCAGGCCGAGTTGGGCGATGACCGCCTCGACGTCGGTGTGCTCGGGCAGCGCACCCAGGTCGCGCAAGGCGGCCACCTGGGTCGGGAGATGGCCGTTGGACGCCCCCACGATGAGGGAGAGCAGGGCCAGCCGCTTGGCCTCGGAGAGCCGGGCGGTGATCCCGAAGTCGAGCAGGGCGATCTTCCCCGAGGGCAGCACGAACAGGTTCCCGCCGTGCAGGTCACCGTGGAAGATGCCGTGCATCATGGCGCCTTCGAGAAAGCCGATCATCCCGCTGCGCACGACGGCCTCGGTGTCGATGCCGGCCAGCTTCATGCCGGCGACGTCGGAGAAGTTGAAGCCGCTCAACCGTTCCATCACCAGCATGCGCCGGGTGACCAGGGTGGGGTGGGGCCGCGGGATGACGAAGTCGCGCTGGCCGAGGGTGGCGAAGGTCGAGGCGATATCGAGCATGTTCTCCGCTTCCAGGCGGAAGTCGAGCTCCTCGACGATGGTCTCGGCGAAGAGCTCCACCAGGGCGGGTGGGTTGGCCAGGGCCGCCACCGGGATCCGCCCGACCAAGTGGGGGGCCAGCCAGGCCATGACGGCCAGGTCCTGGTGGACCCGGGTGGCCACCGACGGCCGCTGCACCTTGATCACCACCTCGGTGCCGTCGAGGAGTTCGGCCCGGTGCACCTGGGCGATGGACGCCGCGGCCAGCGGGGTGGGGTCGATGGCGCGGAAGATGGCCCGGGGTGACTGGCCGAGCTCCTCGGTCAGGACCTGCTCGATCACGGGCCAGGGTTCGGGCCTGACCTGGTCCCGGCACCATTTGAACTCGGCCACCAGCTCTGGCGGGAAGATCCCGTCACCCGAGGCGACGATCTGACCGAGCTTGATGTAGGTCGGCCCGAGTTGCTCGGCCGCCACCCGCAGGCGGCGGGCGATCCCGGTCATCTTCACCTCGCCGCCCTGCCGGCGTTCCCGGAGGTACCACAGGCCCAGGGCGCCGCCGAGCTGGCGGACGGTGGTGCCCACCCGGGCGCCCGGCGGGAGGCGGCGGGGCCGGGTCAGCGCCGGGAGGGAGGCCTGAAGGTCGGCCCGGGTCCGGGCCAGGCCGGACTTCCAGGGCAGGTGGTCGAGGTCGAGCACCCAGGGCCCTTCGTCGGTGAACGCCCCGAACTCAGTGTCGGCGGCGGGGGTGGAGGGCACGGAGGGGACGGGTGGGACGGGTGGCACTGGTCGGAGTGTACGACCGGCGCTGGCCCCGCCCGAGCGCGAGGTGGCGACTACGAAGGGCGGACCAGGCCGGTCTGGAAGGCCATGACGACCGCCTGGACGCGGTCGCGCAGGCCCAGTTTGGCCAGGACCCGGCCGACGTGGGACTTCACCGTCGCCTCCGAGACGAAGAGCCGCTCGGCGATCTCGGCGTTGGAGAGGCCGTCGGCCACGGCCATCAGCACCTCGCGCTCGCGTTCGGTCAGCGCGCTGAGGGCGGACGGCACCGCATCGCCCGGCGCGCTGAGGGACAGATCGGGCAACTGGTCGGCGTACTCCTCCAGCAGGCGCTTGGTCACCCGGGGCGACACCACGGCGTCACCGCGGGCCACGGTGCGGATGGCCTGGGTCAACTCGTGCGGCGGCACGTCTTTGAGCAGGAAGCCGCTGGCCCCGGCGCGCAGGGCGCTGAAGGCGTACTCGTCCAGGTCGAAGGTGGTCAGGATGAGGATGCGGCTGAGCGAACCCGAGGTGGTGATCGAACGGGTGGCCTCAATCCCGTCGAGGGAGGGCATGCGCACGTCCATCAGGACCACATCGGGGGCGTACAACTCGACCAGGCGCACCGCCGCCAGCCCGTCGGCCGCCTCGCCGATCACCTCCAGGTCGTCCTCGGCTTCGAGGATCATGCGGAACCCCTTGCGCAGGAGCCCCTGGTCGTCGGCCAGCACGACCCGGATGCTCACGGGCGAACCGGCGCCTTGCAACTGCGCAACGTGGTGGTGACGCTCCACCCGCCTTCGGTCCCGGGCCCAGCGCTGAGCGTCCCACCGAAGGCCGAGGCGCGCTCGGCCATGCCTGCCATGCCGTGGCCGCCCCCGCTCTGGCCGCCCCCGCTCTGTCCGCTGCCGCTGCTGTAGCCGGTGCCGGTGCCGTTCCGGTGGCCGTTGCGCCCCGCCACCGGGGCGGCCAACGCGCCGGCCGCGGCGCGCCCGTTGTCGGTCACCCGCACCGTCAGGTCGGGATCGTGGAACGACAGGGCCACCTCCACGGCGTCGGCCGAGGCGGCGTGCTTCAGCGCGTTGGTCAGCGCCTCCTGGACAATCCGGTAGACGGTCAGTCCCGCCGCCTCGGAGAGGGCGAAGGGCTCGCCGGCCTGGGCCACGGTGACGGCCAGGCCGGTGGAGCAGACCCGCTCGACCAGGGCTTCCAGCTCGCCGAGGCCGGGCGGCGGGGCCAGGGCGGCCGGCGTCCGGTCCGTGCCCATCGAACCGGCCCGGGTGTCGGGGCCGCCATCGCGCAGCAGGCCCAGCAGACGGCGCATGTCACCCAGCGCCTGGCGGCCGGTGCTGGAGACCTCGCCCATGGCCTCGACGGCCCGCTGGGGGTCGGAGCGCTCGGCGATGGCGGCGGCATCGGCCAGGGTCACCATCACCTGGATGTTGTGCGACACCATGTCGTGCATTTCGCGGGCGATGCGGGCGCGCTCGGCGGCGGCGGCCAGCGACGCCTGCTGGTCGCGTTCGAGCTCAAGGCTCCGGGCCCGTTCGGCCAACCAACCCAGCTGGCTGCGCAGCGCCCGGACCACCACGCCGGCCATCAGCGCGGCAAAGGCCATGCCGGTGAGGAAGATCACTGACTTGAAGTAGTTCCCGACCGGGGCCCAGCGCACGGTGGCCAGGATCACGCCGATCTCGAGGATGATGGAGGCCACCGCCACCTGAATCCAATCGGAGTCGGCCGCCACTGTGTACAGCGCCACCAGCAGGGCGGCGTCCGCCAGGAGCGGCACGGTGACCCCCCACTGCACCGCGGCCACCACGGCCAGCACCAAAAAGACGCCCATGGGGGCCCGCCGCCGCAGGATCAAGGGCAGCGTCAGCCCGGCCACAAACCCGAGGTCGGGGTGACGGCCCAGCGAATGCACGTACCAGCCCGAACAGAACACGAAGAGCCCGACGGCGATGACGGTATCGACCACGATGGCGAAGCGCTGGTCCCAGGCGCGCAGGCGCTCCCAGGCCCGCCAGGCGGCGTCGGCCGGGTGGCCCCACTCTTCGGGGCCCGCCGGCGTGGCCGGTGCCCGTCCGAGCCGGAACCGGGCGGCGGGGCCGCCGTCGTCAGTGGGGGACATGGGGTCCTCTTTCCCTTCCAGGAGCGACCGCGATCGTAGTGCGGGCTTCCGGTCTTCCCGCTGCGGCCACGCCAGGTTGTGCACAACCACCTTGCCTATCGGGGGCCTGACCTCCCGCACCTCATCCCTGAGGATGAATCTTCCCGGTCCGTTCATCCCTGGGGCCAATGCGAATCGGCCGGGGCCGGCCGTAGCGTCATTGCTGTGCCCGTACTCGACCACGTGACCGCCGCCACGGCGACGCCGACCACCACCGACCTGGCCGTGAGCGCCACCGGCCTGACCAAACGCTTCGGCGACCGGATCGTCGTCGACCACCTGGATCTGGCCATTCCGGTCGGCTCGGTCTGCGGCTTCGTCGGCCCCAACGGGGCCGGCAAGACCACCACCATCCGCATGCTGCTCGGCCTGATCGATCCCACCGCGGGCTCCGGCACCGTGCTCGGGGGTGACCTGCGGGACCCGGCCAGCTACCTGCACAAGGTCGGGGCCCTCATTGAGTCGCCCGCGTTCTACCCTCAGCTCAGCGGCAAGGACAACCTGCTCGTCCTAACCCGGCTGGGCCGCATCGACAGCTCCATGATTGCCGCCGTGCTCGACCGGGTCGGCCTGCTGCAGCGGGCCACCGACCTCTTCCGCACCTACTCCCTCGGCATGAAGCAACGGCTGGGCATCGCCGCCGCCATGCTGGCCTCCCCTGAGCTGCTCATCCTGGACGAGCCGACCAACGGCCTGGACCCGGCCGGCATCGTCGAGACGCGGGACCTGATCCGCTCACTGGCCGACGAGGGCATGGCCATCCTGATCTCGAGCCACCTGTTGGCCGAGATCGAACACATCTGCGACCGCCTGGTCATGATCAGCGATGGTCGGACCGTCTTCCAGGGCGAGGTCGCCGGACTTCGAGCGACGCGAGGCAGCGAGTTGTTACTCCGCCCCGAGTCAGCCGCGCACCTCGCGCCGCTCGTGGAACTGGTGCAGGGGGCCGGCTTCGTCACCCGGCTGGAGGACCTCACGCCGGGGGTGCAATCGGTGGTGGTCGAGGCCGGACTGGAGGACGCCGCCGCGCTCAACCGTCTCAGCATGAACGCCGGGATTGTGCTGATCCACCTCTCGCAGCGCACCCGCTCGCTGGAGGAGGCCTTCTTCGAGCTCACCGGCACCCACTCGCGCGACACCGTCGCCACCCACTCCCTCGGAGGCATCAAATGATCCTGGCCGCCTTCCGCAGTGAATGGGTGAAGCTCCGCCGCCGCACGTTGTTGCTCGGCACCTTCGGGGGGCTGACCGTTGCCGCCTCCCTCTTCAGCGTGCTCACCTTCTCGCAGGCCCCGGCGACGGGGGAAGGCGGGGGCGGCCTACCCAGCCTGGCGGAGCTGGCCCGGCCCAACGGTCTGATCCACGGTCTCGACTTCGCCATCCTTCTGCTGGGCATTGTGGCCTTCGGGATCGCGGCGTCCCAGATGGCCAATGAGTACAGCCTGGGCACCCTGCGCCAGCTGCTGGTGCGCCAACCCCGCCGTTCCAAGCTGCTCATCGGCAAGTACCTCGGCGTGATCTCCTTCCTGGTGGCGGCCATCGCGGTGGCGGCGGTCCTGACCGGCTGTGTCGACGTCCTCCTGGCCCACCTGCGCCACGTGCCGACCCACGCCTGGTTCACGTCCACCGGCATCACCGACCTGACCCGGGCCCTGGGCGAACTGTTGCTGGCCAGTGTCGGCTTCGCCACGCTCGGCATGGTGGCCGGCCTCTTCCTACGGTCCTCGGTCTTCGCCGTGATCGTCGGGTTCGCCTACCTGTTGCCGCTGGAGCAGCTCATTGAGCGCATCTTCCCGGGCAGCAAACGCTGGCTGCCGGGTCAGCAACTGACCTACATCGGCCAGGGCGGCGCCCCGGCGTCCAGCTTCTCGCGCTCCCTGCTTATCGGCGCGATCTACCTCGCCGTGGCCGGTGCGTTCGCCGTCTACAGCTTCACCCGGCGCGACGTGACCGCCTGAGCTAGGCCTTGGCCGCGGCCTCCCGGCAGGCGTCCAGCCCGTCGAAGGTCGGGGCCACCTCGTCGGCGCTGAAGCAGAAGAACAGGGCGGCCACGGCATCGGCGCCGGCCTCGGCGTACTGCTCGACGATCTCGGGGGTGAGCGCGTTGAAGTAGGGGCAGACGGTGATGCGCAGTTCCTCTCGTGTCCGGCCCGCTTCGGCCAGGAACACGTCGAGTCGGGCCAACCCCTCGGCCAGCTCGGCGGGGGAGCGGTTGAAGGTGTGCCAGCCCTGCCCGGACCGGGCCACCCGGCGCAGCGCGGCGTCGGTCTCCCCCCCGATGTGGACGGGGGGGTGGGGTTGTTGAATCGGCTTGGGGAACATCTCGCAGGGGGGCAGGGTGTAGGTCTCGCCCACGAATGACGACGTGTCGTCGCACCACAAGGTGTGCAGCACCTCGAGGTACTCGTCGGTGCGCCGGCCGCGCCGGGGCCACGGCACGTTGAGAGCGTCGAACTCCTCCTGCAACCACCCCACGCCGACGCCCAGGTCGACCCGGCCCCCCGAGAGCCAGTCAAGGGAGGAGACCTCCTTGGCCGTATAGACCGGATTGCGTTGGGGCAGCAGCAGCATGGCGGTGCCCAGGCGGACGGCCCGGGTCAGCGCGGCCAGATAGGAGAGGGTCACCATGGGTTCGAGCAGGCCCGAGCCCGAGGGGGCCGGGATGCGGCCGTCCGCCGCGTAGGGGTAGTCGCTGGCGTACTGCTCGAAGAGCACGACGTGCTCGCCCACCCACAGGGTGGCGATGCCGCGGTCCTCGGACTCCCGCCCGACGGCGTCGAGGAGGTCGAAGGTGGTCATGGGGCTGGCCGTGGGCAGCCACAGGTCGAACTGCACGTCAGCCGCCCAGGCCGTGCACCACGAAGGAGCAGATCTCCTCGGTGGCCTGGCCCACCGGGACCGGGCTGGGCTCGCCCGCCCGCACCGAGAGGACGCCGTAGATCTGCTGGCCGATCAGCACGACCGCCCGGTCCTGGTCCAGGTCGCGGCGGAAGAGGCCGCTCTCCACGCCACTGGTGATGATCTCCTCCAGCAGGCGGATCACGTCGAGGCCGATCCACATGAGGGCCCCACCGACCGCGGCCGAGCCCGCCGCCGTGCTGGTGGACTGGGTGGCCATGGCCAGGCGGAAGAAGGACGGGCTGTCGTCGATGCGCTCGAGCACGCCCGAGATCAGGGCCCGCAACCGTTCCAGCGGGGCGGCGGTGTCCTCGAAGAGAGGGGCGATGGTCTCCTTGAGCCGGTCGTACATGGACTGCACGCAGGCCTGGAGCAGTTCGTCCCGGTTGGCGAAGTAGACGTAGACGGTGGAGCGGGCCACCCCGGCCTGGGTGGCGATCTCGTCCATGGAGACTTCGGTGGTGCCCCGGTCACCGAAGAGCCGGCGCGCCGTCTCAATGATCTGGTCCCGCCGGAAGTCCCGGATCACTTCTTTGAGCGCATCAGGGGCGCGTCGCGCCATGGATCCCCCTCGTCCTGGTTACGGCTCGGAACTTTACCGAGCGATGCGTGCGCCCGGGGTGAATGCCACCGGAAGGTGCTTCACCCCGTTGATGAACTGCGACTGCAGGCGCTGCACGTCACCAGCCTGGTGGATGTCGGGTAGGCGGTCCAGCAGGTGCTCGAACATCACCCGGATCTCCATGCGGGCCAGATTGGCCCCCAGGCAGAAGTGGGGCCCACCGCCGCCGAAGGCGATGTGGGGATTGGGGTCACGGCCGATGTCGAAGACGTCGGGGTTCTCGAAGATGTCCTCGTCCCGGTTGCCCGAGCAGTGGTAGAAGACCACCTTGTCGCCCTCGGCGACTTTGGTGTCGCTCAGGACGACGTCCATCATGGCGGTGCGGCGGAAGTTCATGACCGGGGAGACGAAGCGCAGCATCTCGTCGGCGGCCGTCGGCAGGAGGGTGCGGTCGGCCAGCAGGCGCTGCCACTGCTCGGGGTTCAAGAAGAAGGCGTGCATGCCCCCGGACATCAGGTTGCGGGTCGTCTCGTTGCCGGCCACGGTGAGCAGGAGGAAGAACAGCTCGAGCTCCAGGTCGGTGAGCCGCTCGCCCTCCACCTCGACGCTGGTCAGCACGCTCATCAGGTCGGCCTGGGGATCGATTCGCTTCTTCCCGAACAGGTCGGCTGCGTAGGCGTAGAGCTCCATGGCGGCGCTTTCGGCCATGCTCGCCTCCTCCTGGTACTCCGGATCCGCATTGCCCACCATCCGGTTGGACCAGTCGAACATTTTGTGGCGGTCCTCCTGGGGGACGCCGAGCAGCTCGGCGATGACCTGGAGCGGCAGTTCGGCCGAGAGGTCGGTCACGAAGTCGGCGGTCCCCGCCTCAATGACCTGGTCGATGATGTTGTCGGCCGCCCTATGAATGCTCTCCTCGAGGTCGCGCACGGTGCGCGGGGTGAACCCCTTGTTGACCAGCCGGCGGTAGCGGGTGTGCAGGGGCGGGTCCATGTTGAGCATCATCAGGCCCTGCTGGGCGATCTCTTCCTCGCCCATCTCAAAGGGCATGGTCCCCTTGGTGGCCGAGCTGAAGCGCTCGAAGTCGCGGTTGACCGTGACGCAGTCGTCGTAGCGGGTGACGGCCCAGTAGCCCGGGCCCCCCGGCTCGTCCTGCCAGTGCACCGGATCGTTCCGGCGCAGGTGGGCCAGCCAGGCATGGGGGACGCTCGGCACGAACGTCAGCGGGTCGGATAGATCGACGGGGGTCACGCGAGCCGCGGTATCGGGCATTCGGACAGCTCCTCTTGGGAATCGGACATAGTGTCCGATAATTGAGATAGTAAGTCTTTCGGGGTCGGAGGTCAAGACAACCCCGGTGGCGGAATTCAGTCGGGGTCGTCGGTCGGAGGCAGGATGGCCACCGATTTGGTGGGGTCGTCCGGATCGAGGATGACCCGTAACCGCTCGTCGGCGTCGGGTGGGTCACCCGGCGCTTCGGCCGTCAGGACCGGTTCGTTCTTGTTGGGATAGAAGATCTCCTGCAGCCCGAGCGCCATCCCGGTGGCCATCCCGCCGATGGCCGAGCGCCGACGCCAGGCGTCGAAGCGCCGGGAGGCCAGGTCTTCGCTGGCCTGGTCTTCGTGGGCCTGGTCTTCGTGGGCCTGGTCGTCAGGCTCGGGAGGTTCGATGCGATCCATGATCGCAGCATCGGGCGGCCGCGGCCGGTCGGCGCCGCCTATTGGGGCGCGATGGCCGTCGGCAGGCTCCGCTGAATGTCCCAGAGGTGGTGGCACACCTCGTGGGCGTTGCGCTGGACGATGTCGAAGGCGCAGATGGCGCCCGCTTCAGGGTGGGGCGTCGAGACGTCGTGCGGCGCCTCCAGGGCCGCGGTGCGCCACGACCGCACGGCGGCGATCAGGGCGACCAGACCGACCATCGGCGAGAGCTGGTCATAGGCCCGGCTCTCCGCCATCAGGTTCTCGTCCCAGGCGGGCACGCCGAACGATGGGTCGGCGCTCAGCGTCCACAACCGCTCGGTGCCGAAGCGGAGC
Source organism: Acidimicrobiales bacterium (assembly GCA_035552095.1). Taxonomy (GTDB): domain Bacteria; phylum Actinomycetota; class Acidimicrobiia; order Acidimicrobiales; family RAAP-2; genus Bog-473. Next base: position 52,333 of record DASZMA010000096.1, read on the forward strand.
ACGTCAACGGTGTGCCAGACATAGCGGCTGGCCGACCACAGGCCGGGTTCCACCGCGGCGCTGGGGTCGATTCTCGAGAGGGCGGCGCCGAACACCGCCACGCCGCGCACACACCGGCCGACCAGGTTGTCGAAGTCCGTCTCGTCCCAGTCGAACTGACACTCCTCACACAGCCCGGCATGGTGGTCCCAGGCGGCGAAGGCGTCAGCCGGCGGCGACTGGCCGTGGGTGGTCATCGATCCCGGCCGCCCGCGTTGGCCAGATGCCAGCCCGAGCAGTAGTCGCACCGGTAGACCTTCAACTCGACATCAGCCTCCACCCGCTTCTCATCGGCCACGCTGAGCGCCTCACCTTGAGTGGAGTAGGAGGTTTTGGGCGCACCGTCGGCCCGCCAGTGTGCGCCGATGGAGAAGGACCGGGGCTCGTTGCCGCCCGGCCGTTCTCCGGGCCGGTTGTTGCGCCTTCGGGCCATCGTCCCATTGTGGTGGCAAAACGGCGGGCGACTCTTCATGGGGGCGGGGAGAGGGCGATCTAGCCGGCTGGAGGTAAAGACGACCGCAGGGGTGCTCCGTCATTCCATCAGCCTGTTTAAGCGATCATTGTCATGGGCAGCCTAAACGATCGTTTGGATTGCAATCGCGCCATTTAGCACCATTGCGCCGGCGCTTTCTTAGCGGTCTTCTAGCTTTGGCGGTTAGCCCACTAGCCCGAACAGTTGGCTTATCGCCCTTTGATCTGTCATTATGAATGCATGGCAAAAACGGTAATAGTCAAGTTGACCGACGATATCGATGGCGGGGATGCCGAAGAGACGGTCCATTTTTCCTTGGACGGAAAGTCCTACGAAATAGATGTCAATAGTGAAAATGCCAGCCGGGTGCGGGCCGCCTTTACGCCGTTTATTGAAAAAGGGCGGGGCAGCGGTACTAATGGCCGGACCCGTACCGTCCGGCCCACCAGCGCCCCAGGGGAGAAGACCCTGTTCTCCCAGCTCAGCAGCGAAGAGAAAGAGCGGTTCCGGACCTGGGCCAACATGGCCACAGCGCGCCGGATCAGCGATAGCCGGGTAAACAGCTGGGTGGCCGCCGGCAAGCCTTAGGCTGGCCAAAGCTTGGGCCTGATTTTATAGTCGTATCAAGGGTTGATGGGGGCCGACGCGGCCAGACTCTGGCCTTCCTGGGCGGTACGGGGTATCCGGCCGTGCCCGGCCATCTCGATCACGAATTTGGTGGCGGCCCGCACGCCGTTCAAGAACAGCTCATTCTGCTGGTCGGTGCTCAGATTGAAGTCAGTGGCGGTAAGGCCCGCATTGTCGACGAAGATGGTCCGGGCGGCGGTTGCGGCGTCAACGCTATAGGCGTCCCATTCATTCATCATGGTGTGCAGACACCCCTTGGCTACCCCTAGCGCGCTCTGGGCCGCTTGGGTGGCCGGGAAGGTGGTTTGCAGCGATGACAGCTTGATCCCGATCGTGGGCCAACGCGGTGGGCCGCCATCAATACGGGCGAACGCGTTGATCGGGAAGTTCCGCAGCATGCCGCCATCGACCCAGGTGACGGTGCCGCCGTCGTAGTGGCGCGCAATGGTGGCGCCGCCGGGACCGGTGACGGCCACCTCGGCCGGCCCGGCCTGGAAGCTGACGGGCTCGAAGAAGAAGGGGATGGACATGGAGGCCCGGACGGCCGCCACCACGTCCTGGGCGTCCCGGTCCTGCCCGTAGAGGTCGTAGTCCCACGGCAGCCGAGCCAGTTCGCCCCGGGTGATGTCCGAGGTGTGGACCACCAGGCGGTACCGGCGCTCTTCGGGCAGGCTCATCCCGGGATCCTCGGCGGGGGTGATCTTCAGGTCGGCGAAAGTGCGCACGCCCAGAGTGTCGTGGAGGATCGGGCTGAGCCACTCGGCCAGGTAGTCGCCCGAGTAGAGACCCATGCGGTGGGACAGGATCTCGGCATCGGCCAGAACCGTGCCCGGCTGGCCCAGGTGGTGGTCGAGGAAGTGGTGCAGCTTGCCCTCGGGCATGAAGCGGTCGAAGGAGAGCTGGCCCATGAAGCCGCGGAGCGACGTCATCGGCTGCGCCGCCTGGGAGATGGCCGCGATGAGGGCGGCGGCGATGGCCCCGGCGCTGGTGCCGGCCACCCGGGGAAAGCGATAGCCCGCTTCCGACAGCGCCGAGACGGCCCCGACGATGCCGATGCCCTTGACCCCACCGCCCTCGAGGGCCAGATCGGCCACCAGCTCCGGAGGGTCGCCCGCCCCGGCCGACCAGCCATCGGCTTGCCGGAGCCGTTCCGCCGCCTGGGCGAACTCCTCCTGAAGCCGGGGATCTCGGGAGTAGCCGTAAGACTGCTCGGGGTCCATCACCGTCGTCTCGGTTGGCGCAGCGCCGTGGGGAACCGTCACCGGGGCCTCCTCAATCAACCTCAGCCGCCGGGTCTCCCGGCGGGCCTGGCAGGGCTACAAACCGAGCGTCCCGTAGGTGTTGCACAGCCCGAGCGCCTCAATAAGAAGAAAGGCCGAGACGATGGCGCCAACCACCGGAAGGCGCCAGCGGGAGCCGCCGCGCGCCATGGACGGTGGCATGTACCACTGGGGCAGGGCGCCGGCGAACTGGGCCAGGTGCACGCTGAGCGGGACGGCATCCTCAGCCAGCGGTGCCGAGGGATCGGCGGCCAGGGCCAGGGTGGTCAGCTCCTCGTCGGTCAGCTCACCTGGTGCATCGAACTCGACATCGTCACTCACCGTGGCCACCTTCCTGGCAGTGCTGCCGAGCGTACCGGGAAATAGAGCTGCCTGAGCTGCGGGAAAACAACTCAGACAGCGGAGCGATCCTATCGAGCGGCGCCGCCCCGGCCGACCGGCGCCACCGGCGGGGATCACATCAGGCCGCCCGGCGGGGATGGCCGGGTCCCGCTGAGGCATGCGGTCCCGGCCATCCCCGACCTACTGCGGCGGCCCCGACGTGAGCTGGACCGTGGCCGTGTGCGACTGGCCCGAGGAGTCCGTCCAGCCGATGGACACCTTGTCCCCGGGATGGTGAGGGGCGAGCAGGGTGGTCAGCGACTGCGGCGTCGTCACCGTCTGGCTGTTGACCGAGGTGATGACATCGCCGGGGGCCAGCCCGGCTTCCTGCGCCGGGGAGCTGGTCACCACGACGGCCACCACCGCTCCCGAGCTGGACGAGCTGTTGTTGCCGCTACTGCCCGAGCCCCCGAAACCGCCGAAGCCCGGCCCGCTGTTGGTCGACGCCACGTCGACCTCGACCCCGAGGAACGCGGTCGCCCCGATGTGGATGGCGGACGAGGAGTTGCCCGATTCGATGGACTTGGCCAACGAGACGGCCTCGTTTATCGGGATGGCGTAGCCCTGGTTGCCCGACGAACCGCCCTGGGACTGGAAGGAGAACCCGGCGGAGGCGGCCGTGTCCATCCCGACGACCTGACCCGACGTGTTGACCAGCGCTCCGCCGGAGTCGCCGGCCTGAATATCGGCGTTGGTCTCAATGAGGTTGCTGAGCTGCTCCGAGCTGGAGTCGCCTTCATCGCTGGCGGTGATCGACTGGTTGAGGGCCGTCACGGTCCCACCGGCCGCGCTGGGCGTCCCGCCCGTTCCACCGGCATTGCCGATGCCCACCACGTCCTGGCCCACCGACACGTTGGACGAGTTGCCGAGATCGGCCGTCTTCAGTCCCGAGGCGTTGTGCAGCTGCAGGACGGCGATGTCCTGCGTCCGGTCGTAGCCCACCACACTGGCCGAGTAGGTCTTCCCGTTGCCGACGTCAGTGACGCTGATGGTGGTGGCCCCGTCAATGACGTGGTTGTTGGTGAGGATCTCGCCGTTGGAGGTGAGGACGATGCCGGTGCCGGCGGCCTGTTCCTGGGCGTACCCGAGCGAGGTGTTGATGTCGACCAGCCCGGGGTCGACCTTGGCCGCAATGGCCGAGACGTCGCTCGGACCACCCGAGGCCGACGACCCGTTACCGGTTGACCCCGAACCACCGAATCCGAAAGGGGATCCGTTGGAGCCGGTCGAGCCCGAGCCCGAACTCGATGACGGGGGCGCGGTCGCGCTGGTCGAGGAGGTGGGCGACGTGTTGTCCTTCCAGGCCCCGTGGCCGATGCCCACACCGGCGGCCAGGGCGACCACTGCCGCGCTGGCGATCAGCGCCCCGTTGCGGAGTCGGTGCTGGGCGGGGCGCGGTGGGCTGGGGTCGGACGGGGGCGCCCAGTGGGCGAATCCCGGATCGGTGGGCGGTCCTCCGTAGCCCGCGCCCGTGGGCGGCGTCAGCTGCGGATTGCCGGTCAAGGCGCCCAGGGCGTACGAGCCGGTGGGCTCGGCGCCAGGGGTTAGGGGTGGGTAGCCGGCGGGTGGGGTGGGGCTCGGTGGGGCCGGCGGAGCCGACTCTCCGGCGGCCGGCATGGGAATCGGGTCCATGCCTGGCTGGGATTCCCCGGGCGCCTCGTCGTTCGCTGCTCCGAACTGGTCGTCGCTCATTGTCTCTCCTCACCAGTGCCTCCACCATGGAGGCCGTGGTTATGGATCCATTGGACCGTGGCCAGATGTGCGCCAGGTCAGGGAAAGTTATGAGCGGGATAAATCTTCTCTGTGCCCGTCCGGACGTGGGCCGCCCGTCTGGGGGAGGCCTCAGGCTTGGAAAGAGGGTCGATCACGCCCCTGTCACCCGGCCCGCGCAATACATTCTTGGCAGCGGCCCCGGGCAGCGGAGGAGAGGTCGGACATGGCGGACGAAGAGGTGACGGGCCCCCACCCTGATGGGCGGCTCCTGTCCCGGCGCCAGGTGCTGGCGGCCGGCGCCCTGCTGGGAACCGCCTCGATCACCGCGGGAGGCGTGACCCAGGCCGCTACGAAGGGGCCGGCAGCATCGCCAACCGGCGCCGGCACCCTCTCCGACATTGAGCACGTCGTGATCCTGATGCAGGAGAACCGGTCTTTCGACCACTACTTCGGGACGCTGTCGGGTGTCCGAGGCTTTGACGATCCGGCGGCCATGAGCCGGCCCGGCGGCCGGTCGGTCTTCGCTCAGCCCGACATCGACCTGGCTCAGAACCCGTCACGGCTGCCGTTTGTCCTCCCGTGGCATCTCGACTCCAAGACCACCAGTGCCCAGAACGCGCAGGATCTCAGCCATGCCTGGTCCGTCCAGCACCTGAGCTGGAACGAGGGCCTGATGGACGGGTTCGTCACCTCGCACCGGCTGGCTGACGACGTGCTGGACCGCATCCCCGGTGTGATCCCCGTCACCAACTACGGCCCGCTGACCATGGGCTACTTCACCCGGGCCGACATCCCGTTCCACTACGCGCTGGCCGATGCCTTCACCATCTGTGACGCCTACCACTGCTCGGTGTTCGGGCCGACCAACCCCAACCGCATTATGTCCATGTCTGGCACCATCGACCCCGACGGCAGCCTGGGCGGCGGCCCCTGCATCGACAACTCGCAATCGAACGGGCAGCTCCAATGGGAGAGCTATCCCGAACGGCTCCAGAAGGCGGGCATCGACTGGTACCTCTACCAGGAGACCGACAACTTCACCGACAACATGCTGCCCTTCTTCAAGGCGTTCACGGACACCACGACCGATCTCTACCGGCGCGGCAACAGTTTCATCCCCACGCCGAAGGGGCAACCGTATGGCCCGGCGCTGGCCGCCAAGCTCCGAGCGGACGTGGTGTCGGGCCACCTGCCCCAGGTGTCGTGGATCGTCGGCAGCTACCTCAACTCCGAGCACCCCGAGGCGGCACCCAGCTACGGGGCCAACTTCACGGCCCAGGTTATTGCGGCCCTCATGGCCGACCCGGCCGTCTGGGCCAAGACGGCGCTCATCCTCAACTTCGATGAGAACGACGGTTTCTTCGATCACGTGGTCCCGCCCACGCCGCCTCTGGGCACGGCCGGGGAGTACCTGAGCCTGGCGGCCGACCTGGGCAATCCGGTCAGCTCCTTCGGGATCCCGGGACCGGTGGGGTTGGGCTTCCGCGTGCCCATGATGATGATCTCGCCGTTCAGTCGCGGCGGCCTCTGCTGCAGCGATGTCTTCGACCACACTTCGACACTCTTCTTCCTGGAGAAGCGCTTCGGGGTGGAGGTGCCGTACGTGAGCCAGTGGCGGCGCCGGACGGTGGGCGACCTGACGTCGACCCTCAACTTCGCCGCCGGACCGGACATGACGGTGCCCGAGCTGCCCAACACCGACCTGCTGGCCTGGGTGGCCTACTGGGAGCAGAGCCACTTGCCGGCGCCGCTCATGCCCGCGACCCAGCGCATGCCGACCCAGGAAGCGGGGCCGCGCCGGCCCCGGCCGAGCGGACCGGTCTGAGCAGGTGCGGTCTCAGCTGGCCTGAACGGTGAGGACCACCGGCGGCAATGTCCGGCCGTCGCTGGTGTGCAGTTGCACGGTGAGCACGTGCGCGCCGGCCGTGGCCGCCGTGACGGTGAGCGACTGTGCGGTCTGCCCCGCCGGGCCGCAGGCGGTCGAGTGCACGGTGAACACCCCGCTGCTCGGCGCGGCAACCAGGCCGTCGGCACTGCTGGCGCTCCAATCGACCGTCGAGGTTCCGGCGGCGGCTTGGCGCAGGCCGAGCTGCACCGTGGCCGGTTGTCCCACCTGAATCGTCGTTCCGCCGCTCGGAAAGGAGTACCCGACGGCCGGCAGGCGACCGGTGGCGAAGGAGGGGGGACGGTCCGCCGCTGATGATCCCCAGGCGGGATCGGGCGTCTTGGCCAGGCCGTAGGTGAGGGTGCCCCCGCTGGTGATGACCGAAGCCGGCAGCCAGGGCCGGGTCCAGCCACTGCCCGGTGGCGGTTCGGACGACGCGGCGCCGGTGCCACAGGTGGCCGCCGTCTTCGGAGCCGCGATGCCGCGCGCCCGCAGGGAGTGGATGAAGGGGGTGGAGGCCGAGGCTGCGGGCGCGTGGAGGGTGAGGTGCCGGCCATCGGGCAGGGTGAGGTCGACCAACGGGAAGAGGGGGCTGCCCAGCGCCAGGTCGGCCGACCCGGGAGTGACGGGGTAGAGGCCGATGGCGGCCCAGACATACCAGGAGGAGAGCGCGCCCAGGTCGTCATTTCCCGGTTCGTTGGCCGGGGTGTCCGAGTAGAGGGTGTCGACGATCCGGCGCACCACGCTCTGGGTCTGGCTCGGCGCGCCGAAGTAGTCGTACTCCCACGGCGTCCCGAGACTGGGCTCGTTGCCCGCCCAGTCGTAGGGGAAGTCCCGGCTGGCGTTCAAGGTTGTGAAGAACGAGTTCAACTTGGCCACGGCCTGACCGTTGCCGCCCATGAGGCTGGCCAGCGCGGACAGGTCCTGCGGCACCGACCAGGTGTACTGGATCCCGTTGCCCTCCTCGAACCCGGTCTGCCCACCTGGTTCGAGTTGTGAGAACGAGAAGGCGGGCCCGGGAGCAAAGCTCCCGCCCGTGGTGCGAGCCTGCAGGTACCCGGTTGAAGGGTTGAACAGGTACTCCCAGTTGTGGGCGCGCGCCATCATGGTCGCGTACAGGGAGCGGTCACCCTGGCTCAAAGCCAGCTGGGCGATGGAGAAATCGTCCAGGGCGTACTCGAGGGTGACCGAGCCGCCGATGGAGTAGTCGATCGACGTGAGATCGAGCGAAGCGGCGTTGACGTAGTGCTGGGTCAGGTACTGGCTCAGGTACTGCCGTTCGATCTCGAGTCCGTGTCCGGTCTCGTCCCTGGTGGCGCCCTTCACCATGGCTTTGAGCGCGTTCCTGACGTCAAAGTTACGGATCCCGAAGGCGTAGGCGGCTGCGATGATGGGATCGGCTGAGTCGCCGTTCATCTGCGAGGCGTCACCGGCCACGATGGCCCACTTGGGAAGCCAACCCCCCTGGTCGGCGTCATTGACGAGCGACTGGATCATGTCGCCGACCTGATGCGGTGCCACCACGGACTCCAGCTCAACTTCGGAGCGGTAGATGTCCCACTCGGAGAAGTTGGCGTATTGGGACCGGGTGGTCGACCGGTGCACCTTGCCGTCGGCTCCGCTGTACGCACCGTTGTCGTCGCTGACCACGTTGGGGTGGAGCAGCGAGTGGTACAGCGCGGTGTAGAGCGTCCGCTGCTGGGCGGCGGTACCGCCGCCGACGCCCACCCGCCCCAGTAGCTGGTTCCACTTCGAGGTGGCCTGTGACTCGACGTGGCTGAGTGACCAACCTGGGTCTTCGGCCTTAAGGTTGTCCGCCGCGTCGTGCACGCTGACGAAGGAGACACCCACCTTCATCAACACCACCGGGTCGGCGTCGGCGTTGAAAGTGACGTAGGCACCGCAGGTGGCACCCCGGCATTGCGTGCGGCCGGGCGAGACGACCGATCCCAACCAGGCGCCGGCCACCGAGAAGGATCGGTTGAACCGGGCCACAAAGTAGAGCGTGTAGTTGGTGCCGGTGCCGCAGAACTGGCCACTGGTCACCTGACCCGTGATCTCGTCGTGACCGGAAAGCTGGAAGCTCGAACGGCTGACCGGATTGGCACTGCCGGCCACCTTGAAGAGCACATTGGCCTCGGACGTGTGCGGGAAGCTGAAGCGCGACAGACCCGTCCGGGTGGTAACCGACAGCTCGGTCTGCACCGGCGCGGGCCCCAACGTCACCCGGTAGCGCCCGGGGGAGGCGTGCTCTCGCGCGTGCGAGAACGAATCGCTGGCCAGCTCGGGATTGCCCCCGATCGGTCCGACCGTGGGGAGGATCGGCACGTCGCCGTAGGCGGCGCACCCGGTCCCACTCAAGTGGGTCAGGCTGAATCCCGAGATCTGGGAGTCGGCGTAGGAATAGCCGCCACCGGCCCCGGCGGCATTGGGCGTGGTGTCGGGACTCCACTGCATCATCCCGAAGGGCACGTCGGCCCCGGGGAACTCACCGACTGTCCCCGGGCTGACCGGCCCGGTGCCGGTGCCGTCGATCGGGTTGACCAGTCGGCTGGGGTCCGGGATCAGTGGGGGCACATGAGACGCCGCCGCCGGCGCCGCTCCCGGACCCAGGACGATCACGCCGGCGACCAGGATCAGCGCGGTCGCACTCATGAAGAGCACGACCGCCCGCGCCCGCCGCCTCACCGGCACCCCACCACAGGGACGACCGTAGCAAAGGTGGTGGGAAGGGCCCCTGGTCTACTGTCGCGGGCATGTCCAGCGGCCCAGTCGCGTCGTGAACATCGAACCAGTGGCCGGCGCGCTCGGGGCCACGGTCACCGGCCTCGATCTGACCAAGGTCACCGACAGCGAGCAGTTGGACGGGTTGCGCCAAGCCCTGGCTGACCACCTGGTGGTGTTCCTGCCCGAGCAACGCCTGAGTCTGAATGATCTGGAGCGGCTCACTGATCTCCTGGGCGGCCGTGATGTCACCCCGTTCGTCAACCCGTTGGAGGACCGCCCCTTCGTCATCCGGGTCATCAAGGAGCCGGGTGATGCCTTGAACTTCGCCAACGCCTGGCACACCGACCTCAGCTATCTGCCGGCGCCCCCGTCCTACACGCTGTTGCACGCCTGGGACGTGCCCGATCACGGCGGTGACACCGTGTGGACGAATCAGCATCTGGCCTACGAGACTCTCTCCCGCGGCCTCAAGGAGACCTTGACCGGGCTACGGGTCGTGCACTCGGCCGGGCTCGCCTACGGCACCGGTGGCCTGCTGGACAAGGTCAAGGACCTCACGTCCATGGCCATAGCGCCGTCGCCCGAGGCCTACCAGGAGCACGTGCATCCCGCCGTGATCGCACACCCGGTGACCGAACGCCCCGCCCTCTACGTGAACCCGGTGTACACCAGCCGCTTCGAAGGTTGGATGCCCAACGAGTCGCAACCGCTGCTGGACCTTCTCTATCGTCACAGCATCAACGAGAACTTCACTTGCCGGCTGCGCTGGCGGGTTAACACCTTGGCCATCTGGGACAACCGCTGCACCATGCACAACGCCCTCAACGACTATTCAGGTGTCCGCCGCGAGATGTACCGCACCAGCGTCAAGGGATCGGTCCCGCAGGCGGTGCGCTGAGGCCGAGACGAGCCCTTCGCGAGAACAGACCTGTTTTCGGGGTTGACTGGTCATTTAAAGGGTCTATTTTGAGGTGAATGACAACGGTGCCCCTCACCGAGGCGAAAGCCAAATTGAGCGAACTGGTTGACGACACGGTGCGTACCCATCAGAGGGTGACGATCACGAGACACGGAAAGCCGGCCGTGGTCATCATGGCGGTGGAGGATCTCGAAGCGATGGAGGAGACAATGTTTTGGCAGGGTCAGCCCCGGCTTGAGGTCGATCTGGCCAATGGCCGAGCCGAGGCTGAGGCCGATGCATTGGTTGATGAAACCACGGTCCGCAGACGCTTCGGCGTCGGATCGGCTCGGTGATCTCTTGAGTGGGTCGCCACTAGGGGCGGAAGACGACCTTGATGGCGTGCGAGTTGGCGCGGTCGATGGCGGTCTCGATCGCTTCTCGATACTGCTCGAGCCCGAACTCATGCGTCACCACGACGTCGTCGGGCAGGAGGCCGGCGGCCAGCACATCGAGCGCGCGGTCCACCGAGTGGCGGTCGGCGCCGCCGGCCAAGCCGGGCGCGGATCCGGCGTCGACGGTGTGGTCGATGGAGCCGACCAGCGCCGCCTCCTTGTACCAGATGGGGGTGAGGTCGACCTCGCTGATCCCGGCCGCCCCTAACAGGAGGACGGTGCCCCGGTGGGCCACCGCCCGGAGCGCCTCGGTGACCGACTGGGCGGCGCCGACCGCCTCGACCACGTAGGGGTAGCCGCCCATGAGCATGACGTGCTTCTTGCGGCCGATCACCCGGGCCCCGACCAGGCCGGCCAGTTCTTCGAAGTGGCCGTTCAGGGGGTCGGAGACCACCACATGGTCGGCGCCGCAGGCGGTCGCCGCCGCGGCCTGGTGGTCGTGCCGGACCAGCACGGTTACCGGGCACCCCGGGAACAGTCCCTTCAGCGCGGCCAGGGTGGCCAAACCGATGATGCCGGCCCCGACGACCAGGACCGGGTCACCATCGTTGGGCGGGGCGCGCAGCAGGCCGTGGCAGGCGATCGAGACGGGCTCGTACAGGCTGGCGGCCCGGTCCGATACCGCGTCGGGAAGCGGGTGCAGCATGGAGGTGTGGGCCAGCACCTGCTCGCACCAGCCACCGCCCAGGTCCTGGGTGAAGCCGAGCGTGCGGCCGCCGCTGACGATCCGGCTGTCCAGGTTGAGGCAGGACGACGTCCAGCCCCGGGCGCAGTTGGCGCAGGGGGGATTGATGCCCCGGGCGGCGCACGGGATGCACGGGTCGATGGCCACGCGCGTGCCCAGGGGGACGGGGCAATCGGGGCCGGCTTCGATCACCCGGCCGGCCGTCTCGTGGCCCAGCACGAACGGGAAGGACCCCATGGAGATGAGGGTGGGGGAGGGCCCGGTGTTGTGGGCGAAGAGGTGGAGATCGCTGCCGCAGATCCCCCCGGTGCTGACCGCCACCCGGGCCCAGGCCGGGTCGGGTAGCTCCGGCTCGGGCAGATCGGTAAGCGAGGCCGGGAAGGCCGGGTCCACCATGTCGAACTGAACGGCGCGCATCGGCGCAGCGTACGGGGTTTGGTCGCCGGCGACTGGGGGCGACGCCTGCCTTAGAGTGCGAAGCCGTGAGGGTGCCGGACGCCACGCTCGACGAGGTCTGCCAGCGGGGCTTCGCTCTGATGGAGGGGTTTCTCCATCCCGACGAGCTGAAGCTGGCGCAGGAGGCGCTATGGCGCCACTTCCCGCGACCCGAGGAGTACTTCGCCGATCCGGATGCCCATGCCGATCTGGGCCGGAGTCAGTTCGCCGGAGTCGAGGAGTTTCCCTACCGGTCCTGGGACCTCAACCACCTGGCCGTGCACCCCGATCTGATCGACGCCGCCGAGCGCTACCTGGGCACCGTCGAGCTCCACCTCTACAAGGTGGAGCTATGGGCCAAGTACGCCGGCGCCATCAATTACGACCAGCCCCTCCACCGGGACTACGGCAGCCACAGCCTGGTGGTGCCCCGGGACGACGGCGGTTACCAGCAACTCACCACGTTCATCTACCTCTCCGACGTCACCGCGGTGGACGGCCCGACCCGGATCGTCCCCTATGAGGACGGCAAGGAAGTCCCGTTCACCCCGCTGTACGTCCCCTTCGGAACCCTGGCCGACGCCGAGGTGCCCGCCCTGGGGCCGGCCGGGAGCCTGCTGGTGTACCGCACCGACATCCTGCACCGGGGGTCGGACTTCACCGCACCGCAGCGTTCCCGGTTCTCTCTGCTGGCCGACTACCAGGCCCGGGGCACGACCTGGGCCGGGAAGATGGCGTGGCCCAAGCAGTCACCGGACCGCTGGGCCAGGTTCATGCCCCACTGCACCGTGCGCCAACGTGACGTCTTCGGGTTTCCCCGGCCGGGTGACCCCTACTGGAACGACCAGACGCGTGCCGACGTGGCGCTGCGCTACCCGGGAATGGACATGACGCCGTACCGGGATCAGACGCGATAGAGCTTGGCCGCGTTCTCCCCCAGCACCTTGCGCTGCACCGCCGGCGTGAGCGCCGACATCTTGTCGGCCACCGTTTCCAGGGGCTTGGGGTAGAGGCAGGTGGGGTGGGGGAAGTCGGTTTCGAAGAGGACATTGTCCTCGCCCACCGACGCGATGAGGGCCGGCACGTTGTTCTTCTCGAACCAGAAAGTGGCGAAGAGCTGACGCTTGAAGTACTCCGAGGGCAGCATGGAGAGCTGGTCCAGTTCCTTCGGGGCGTTCTCCGACATCTCGTAGTCGAGGGCCTCGAGGATGAAGGGGATCCACCCGACGCCGCTCTCCACCGAGACCATCTGCAGCGTCGGGTGGCGCTCCAACATCCCGCTCAGAATGATGTTGGTGACGACGCGGGCGTTGCCGATGAAGAGCAGGGTGCCACCGATGGCCAGTTTGGTGTCGTCGTTCTGTGACGCCCAAGGGTAGGTGCCGAAGTAGGTCATGGTGGTCAAGCTGGCCCCGATGTGGAAGTGCACCGGCAGGTGGAGGTCGGCGCAGACATCCCACAGCGGGTCCCATTCCAGGCTGGCCAGGTCGGGCGCGCCCAGATCCTGGGTGTCCGAGGTCAGGTTGATCCCGCGCAAGCCCAGGCCGGCCACCCGCTCCGCCTCGGTGACCGAAGCCGCCACGTCCCAGGCGGGCATGATCGGCATGGGCAGGAGCCGGTTGTTCGACTCCTCCTGGATCTGGGCGATGGCATCGTTGTAGATCTGCACGCAGGCCAGCCGCAGCTCGGGGTCCTTGACCACATCGGAGAGGCCCTGGCCGCCCAAGCCGACCGAGTTCGGAAAGCAGACCTGGGCGTAAATGCCCGAATCGTCCATGACCTCAATGCGGGCTTTGGGGTCGAAGGCCCCGAGGTGGATCTTGTCCTGGGTCCACTCGTACAGCGCTTCGAGGGCCCGTCCCTTGTTGCCGTCGCGGTCTATGACGCCCCCGCCGCCGGCGAAGCCGAGCTCGGCCCCGTCCACGATCCACATCGGCCGGCCGTCGACGTCTTCCACGTGGGGCACCCGGTCGCGATACTTGGCCGGCGCCCGGGAGGTCCACAGGTCGTGGGCCTCGGTGAGATGCGTGTCCGCGTCAATCACCCGAAGGCCTTCAAGTGCCAGAGCCAATGTCCCTCCCCAGGTTTGGCGATTCCGAAATACCCTAGGGCCAAAGGGGGAACACATGCCTACTGAGCAGGTCAATGGTCTGGCCATCGCCTACGAGGTCATCGGGGTCGGTGACCCTTGGGTGATCACCCCGGGCGGACGCTTCAGCAAGGACGCGCCCGGCGTCCGCGAGCTGGCCGAGGCACTGGCCGCAACCGGCAAGGCGGTGCTCATCTGGGACCGGCCCAACACCGGGGCCTCGGAGGTCTCGTTCGACGGTGACTCGGAGTCCGCCCTGCAGGCCGATGTCCTGGCCGCCCTGCTGCAACAACTCGGCATGACCCCGGCGGTGATCACCGGCGGATCCGGGGGCTCGCGCGTTTCCCTGTTGGCGGCGGCCCGCCATCCCGAGGTGGCCCGCGCCCTGGCCGTCTGGTGGATCAGCGGTGGCCCCTACGGGCTCCTCACCTTGGGCACCCACTACTGCGGCGACTCCATCGCGGCCGCCTGGCGCTACGGGATGGACGCGGTGGCGGCCCTGCCGGAATGGGCCGAGGTGTTGGAGCGCAACCCGGACAACCGCGCCAAGCTGCTGGCCCAGGAGCCGCGGCAATTCATCGCCACCTTGGAGGAATGGATGCTGGTCTACTGCCCCCGGCCCGACGAGCTGGTGCCCGGCCTGCTTGACGCGCGGGCCCGAGCCATGGACATTCCCGCCCTGGTCTTTCGCAGCGGGGAGAGTGACCCCCACCACACCCGGGCCACGTCGGAACGGCTGGCGGCGCTGCTGCCCCAGGCGAAGGTGGTCGAGCCGCCCTGGGGCGACCGGGAATGGACCGAGCGGACCGAGGCGGCCGGCGCCGGGGTGGGCATCTTCTCGCGCTGGCCCCTGCTGGCCCCCCAGCTGCTCGAGTGGGCGGGGGGTCTTTAGCGGGTCTGGGGGAAGCCGAGATCGATGGCGCTGGTGGAGGGGTCGGGCCAGCGGGTGGTGACCACCTTGGGCCGGGTGTAGAAGCGGATGCCCTCGGGACCGTAGATGGCGCTGTCGCCGAAGAGCGATGACTTCCACCCCCCGAAGGAGTGGAAGCCCACGGGGACGGGGATGGAGACGTTGACCCCGACCATGCCCACCGTCACGTCGAGCCCGAAACGGCGGGCGACGCCGCCGTCGCGGGTGAACACGGCCACGCCGTTGCCGTACGGGTTGGTGTTGACCAGGGCGACCGCCTCGTCATAGCTCTCCACCCGCACCACGCCGAGCACCGGGCCGAAAATCTCGTCGTCATAGACCTTCATCCCGGGCCGGACATGGTCGAGCAGGGTGCAGCCGAGGTAGAAGCCGGACGGCCAGTCGCCCCGCCCGTCCACCACCAGGGTCGCCCCCTCGCCCTCGGACCCCTCGACGTAGGAGAGGACGCGCGCTAAGTGCTCCGCCGTGACGAGCGGTCCCATCTGCGAGGAGGGATCCGTGCCCGGACCGACGGTTACCGACGGGATGCGAGCGGCGATGGCGGCGACCAGAGGTTCGGCGATGGACCCCACCGCCACCACCACCGAGATGGCCATGCAGCGCTCACCGGCCGAGCCGTAACCGGCCGAGATAGCGGCGTCGGCGGCGGCGTCGACGTCGGCGTCGGGTAGGACGACCATATGGTTCTTGGCCCCGCCGAGCGCCTGCACCCGCTTGCCGTGTCTGGTCCCCGTCTCGTAAATGTGGCGGGCGATCGGCGTGCTCCCCACGAAGGAGACCGCCGCCACGTCGGGATGGGCCAGGAGCGTGTCGACCGCCTCGCGGTCACCCTGCACGACGTTGAACACGCCATCGGGAACGCCAGCTTGCTGCACCAGCTCAGCCAGGAGCAGTGACGGCGAGGGGTCCTTCTCCGAGGGCTTGAGGATGAAGGCGTTCCCACAGGCGATGGCGTTGGCCAGCATCCACAGGGGCACCATGACCGGGAAGTTGAACGGAGTGATCCCGGCCACCACACCGAGTGGCTGGAGCACCGTGTGCACGTCCACCCCCGACGACACCTCGGTGGAGTGAGAACCCTTCAGGAGGTGGGGGATGGCGCAGGCAAACTCGACGTTCTCCACCCCGCGGGCCACCTCACCGGCGGCGTCGCTCAGCACCTTGCCGTGCTCGGCCGTGATCAGGGCGGCCAGCTCACCGCGGTGCCGGTCGAGCAGTTCGCGGAAACGGAACAGGGCGGCGGCCCGGGCACTCAAGGAACTGGCCGACCATTCGACAGCGGCCCGGGTGGCGACGGCGACCACGTCGGCCACTTCGTCGGCGGAGGCCAGCGCCACCGAGGCCGTCTGCTCGCCCCGGGCCGGGTCGTAGACGGGGCCGTGGCGCCCCGAAGTCCCGACGGTCGCCTTGCCGTCGATCCAGTGTCCGATCGTGTCCATGGCGCGATCCTGCCACCAGGTTGACGGAACGGTCAGTCCGGGCGGACCGAGGGCAAGCCGGGTCGGGCCTATCCTGATCCGGGCACAGGAAGGCAAGGGCTCCGATGGGTGTGGCGACAAGGGGCGACCGGGGGCGGGCGGCGCAGGCCCGACGAAGCTGCGGTGCCGTGGCGATGAGCCTGATGGTCCTGGCCCTCGTGCTGTCAGCCTGCAGCAGCAGCCCGGTCAGTCCGTCGGCGACGCTCAACCAGTACCTGGCGGACTGGTCACACGATGACTACCGCGCCATGGCAGCGCTGGTCTCCCATCCGCCCAAGGACTTCGTCGCCCTGAACCGCCGAGTGGCCGGCGATCTCGACCTCGGGCGCGCCGCCTATCAGGTGAACGCGGTCACCAGCACCGGGTCGCGCGCCACGGCGTCGCTCACCAGTCACTTGACGCTGGGGTCCTTCGGCCCCTGGGTCGTCCATACCCGTCTCCAACTGGTGGAGAGCGCCGGAATCTGGCGGGTGGCATGGACGCCCCGTTCGATCATCGCTCAGCTGGGACCGGGCGACACCGTGGCGACCACGGTGACCTGGCCGGCGCGGGCGGCCATCCTCGGTGCCGGCGGGGCCGCCCTGACCACGGATGCCCCCATGGTGTCGGTGGGGGTGGAGGGATCCCGGGTGACCGACGCGTCAGCGCTCACCGCCGCCCTCATGCAGGCGGGTGCGACGGCCAACCAGGTGAGCGCGGCGCTGACCACGGCCAAGGCGCACCCCACCTGGTTCGTGCCCGTACTCCAGGTGACCCAGGCCGCCTACACGCTGCTGAAGCCGATCATCTACCCCGTTCCGGGCACCGTGTTCAACACGTTCTCGGCCCGGACGCCCGTGACGGCGGGACTGTCGGCCCACATCGTCGGCACGCTCGGTCCCATCACGGCTCAGGAGTTGAAGTCCCTGGGCTCCCCGTATCAAGGCACGGACACGATCGGGCAGACCGGTATCGAAGGGGCCTACGAGCGCCAGTTGGCCGGCCAACCGGGCGGAAGCATTGCCATCACCAGTGCCTCCGGCGCCGCAGTGGCCACGGTGGCCACCTTCAATGCCCACCCGGGGACGCCCGTGCAGACCACCATTGACCCGACCGTGCAGCAGGCGGCCGAATCTGCGCTGGCCGGCGTCACCAATCCGGCCGCCCTGGTGGCCGTGCAGGCCTCAACCGGCTCGGTCCTGGCCTCGGTCAGCCTGCCCGGAAACCAGGCGGTCGACAACGCGCTGGTCGGTGCTTACCCCCCGGGGTCCACTTTCAAAGTGATCACGGCGGCCGACCTGATTGAGCACGGGCTGTCGCCGTCGAGCCCCGCCACCTGCCCGCCGACGATCACGGTCGACGGGGAGAGCTTCCACAACTTTGAAGGTGAGGCCCAATCCTCGCTCAGCCTGCAGCAGGCCTTCGCCGCCTCCTGCAACACGGCCTTCATCGGCATGTCGAATGCCCTGGCCAACCCGAGTTTCACCACCACGGCGGCGCAATTCGGCATCGGGGCCAAGGTCCAACTCGGGCTCGACGCCTTCGGCGGCAAGGTCCCGGCGCCCACTTCTGACGCCGAGCGGGCCGCTACCGCCATCGGGCAGGCGCAGGTGCTCGTCTCCCCGCTCGACCTGGCCAATGTGGCGGCGTCGGTCGACAGCGGCAGCCTGCGCTCGCCCCGACTGGTCACCGGGTCGGCTGACGACAGCGTCCCGGCCCAGTCGCTCGACCCCACGGTCGTCTCGGACCTGCGCACCATGATGACGGCGGTGGTCGACAGCCCGAGCGGCACCGCGGCCAACGCCGGCCTCCCGCCGGGCACCCTGGGCAAGACCGGGACGGCCGAGTTCGGGACGGCCAACCCACCCCAGACCGACGCCTGGTTCATCGGGTACCGAGGGGACCTGGCCTTTGCCGTGCTGGTGGTCGGCGGGGGCGTCGGCGGTGCGGTGGCCGCCCCGATCGCCGCCAAGTTCCTCCAGGCGGCCGGGGTGATTCCGTAGCAACCAGCGCATCAGAAATCTGTCGCCTGGAGGGTTACTGCTGTTGGACCAGATGATCCACGAAGGCCATCTTTCGAATCACCGGTGCGGCCAGCACGAAGGGGTAGAGATCCTCGTGTCCCATGGATCGACCGATCTGGTTGAGCGCGTACGTGAGCTCCATCCAGTGGTTTATGACATCGCCAAAGGTTGTGCTGCCATCTGGTCTCGTCGGGTGAGCGCCGGTGCGCTCAGCGGAGCCGGGTGATCCCTCTCGGCTCAATGTTCGCAGGCCGAAGCTTTCGGCCGTCTGCAGCGTGTCGAGGATGTGCAGATAGTGGGCGAAGGTCTCGGCCCAGTCCTCATAGGGGTGCATGGAGGCGTAGCGGCTGATGTGTTCCCGCTTCCAGCTCTCATCGTCGTCATCCGAGTTCTGGTAGTGAAGCTCGACGGCCTTGGAGTAGTCCTCACGGTCGTCACCAAAGAGGGCGCGGCAGGCGTCGATCTGATCACGGCGATGGACGAGGATGGGCCAGTAATAGTGGCCGATTTCATGGCGAAAATGTCCGAGGAGCGTGCGGTAGGGCTCGCTGAGCTGCAGTCTGAGGTGCTCCCGGTGCTCCGGCTCGGCTTCGGCCAGGTCGAGGGTGATGATGCCGTTGCCATGGCCGGTGACGACCTTGCGTGACGCACTGGAAAGCAGGTCGAACGCCAATCCGGTGCTCGTGGCCTCGTCCCGACGGGTCACCGGCAACCTGAGCTCAGCCAGTTGGAAGATGAGCCGGCGCTTCGCCATTTCGCCGCTCAGGAGCTGCTGGGTACCGTCAGCGTCCGTATCGGCCGGTCTGGTGCGGGTCAGTGCGCACGATTCGCACATGGCGTTGCTGCCCGCGGGCACCAACCAGTTACACCCGTTGAGCTCGGAGGTGGCGCAGCGTTGCCACGTACGGACCGGATGACCGAGGTCGATGAAGCGGTCGTCCCCGACCTCGTTGAGGGCGATGATCTGCCGACGGTCGTGGATGTACCCCAATGGTGAATCGCAGCGGAGGCATTGACTGTTGTCGAAGAAGACGAGCTGGCCGCAACTGTCGCAGGTGAAGACCCTCATGGGATGGTCGGGTGGGGCAGGTCACGGATCACCCGCTACCCCTACCCGGCCCGGACCGGGTCAAACTCGGATGGTACGGGGTGGCGATGTCGCCGGAGGCCAGCCTCGTCAATTCAAGCGGTTGGCGGGCGCCCGCGTCTGGGCAGGGGCTGCGCTCTTTTCGGCATTCGCCCGGCGTCGTCGAGGGCCCGGCGCAACAGCATTTCGATGTGGGCGTTAAGGCTACGGAACTCGTCAGCCGCCCACTGCGCCAACGCATCGTGGACCGCGGGATCAATCCGGAGCAGTACCTGCTTGCGCTCACTCAACGGATCAGGAGTAGAGCGTCCCGGTGTTGACGACCGGTGAAGCGGGCTGGTCTCCGCAGAGCACGACCATCAGGTTGCTCACCATGGCCGCCTTTCGCTCTTCGTCAAGGTCGACAATGCCTCGCTCGCTCAGCCGGGCCAGCGCCATCTCGACCATCCCCACCGCGCCGTCGACAATCCGCGAGCGAGCAGCGACAACGGCGTTGGCCTGCTGCCGGCGCAGCATGGCCTGGGCGATCTCCGGTGCGTAGGCCAGGTGGCTTATGCGGACCTCGACGATCTCCACCCCGGCGATGGCCACCCGCTCAGCCATCTCCTCGGCGAGCTCACCGGCGACGATGTCAGTCGAGCCTCGCAGCGAGAGGCCGCTATCGGTGGGGTCGTCGTAGGGGCGCGTGGTGGCCACGTGCCGCAGCGCGGATTCGGCCTGGACCCGCACGAAGTTGAGGTAGTCATCGACGGCGTAAAGCGCACGTGCCGTGTCGGCAACCTGCCAGACGACAATGGAGGCGATCTCCACCGGATTGCCGTCGGCATCGTTGACCTTCAGGTGGTTCGTTTCGAAGTTCCTGACCCGAATGCTCACGTTCCGGCGATCGGTGAGGGGCAGAATCCAGTACAAGCCGGTCCGACGCACGGTGCCGACATAGCTTCCGAAGAACCGGATGACCCGGGTCTGCCCGGGCGGCACGATGACCAGCGAAGCCAGGATGACCACGGCAAGCACGATCGGCACGACGGCGATGACCGCCACTGAACTCTGGCTGATGAAGATGGCGGCCGCAATGCAGGCGGCGACGACAAGGACGCCGAGCCAGCCATTGATGGACCAGGCTGGTCGCTCCTGGATCCGGACCCGGGTTCCCGAAGGACCGACCGGAGTTGCCTCGGGGTCGCGGTACGGCTGGATGGTCTGGCTCATGGCCCCTCCTTGGGGAGGACTGATTAAGTGATATTAAAACGATATCACTTTATCCGGTGGTCCACAAGCCGTTGAAGGCGGCGGGCCCCTACGTCACGTCGAATAGGCGTTGATCATCCAACGGATCCCGTACCGGTCGGCGCACGTCCCCCAGTACGCCCCCCAGGGCATGTCCTGTAAGTCGGCCACATCGGACCCTCCGTCGGAGAGCGCCGCGAAGATGCGGTCGGCTTCTGCCCTGTCGTCCATCTCCAGGTTGATGGTGACCGAGTTCCCCCGCACGGCTTGGTGGCCCAGGGACTCCAGCATGTCCGTACCCATTAGGACATGGCCGGCGTGGATCGGCAACTCGCAGTGCAGCACCATGTTCTTCTCGGCCTGAGTGAGCGGGGGAGCGCTCGGATCGCCCGGCATGTCACCCATGCGCGTGATCGGAGCGGCGTACGCCGTCCCGAAGACAGATCCGTAGAAGTCGAAGGCCTCCTCGGTCTGTCCCATGAAATTGAGATAGGTGCTGACCCTGTTCATGTGCCTTCCTTTCCGGCGCGGCTGACTGGCCCGACCACACCTTGCGATCGAGCATTTGAAACACTAGGTGGAGGCGACCGGCACACTTTCATGAAACTGGCGGGTCATTGCACGATCCTGTCGCCGGTCGGCCAACAGCGCGAGTTCTGTGGTGCAATGTGCGAATGCCTTTGGACGAGCTTCGTCGAGTGCTGGACCGCCATGCGGGACCCGATGTGAACACCGCCATCGACGGCGTCCGGATCTGCCGCACCGACCATAGGGTTTCGCCCGACCCCTCGATTTCGGGGACGGTTCTGGTGGTCATGGTCCAGGGTGGCAAGCGTCTTGCGCTTGGGGACCGCGTCTACGAATACGGCGCTGGTCAATACCTCATCGCTTCGATCGACCTCGCGGTCACCGGACACGTCGTCGACGCCACCCCGGACCACCCCGCACTCAGTTTCGGGATGACCCTGGAATCGGCCGTCATTGCCGAGTTGCTCCTGCAGGCCGACCCAGGCGACCTACCACCCTCACCCGGATCGGCGCTGGCGGGAATCGGAGTCAGCGACGCCCCGGACGAGCTGCTCAATGCCATTGTGCGGCTGGTGCGGCTGCTCGACCGGCCACGGGACCGCAAGACCCTCACCCCCTTGTTGAAGCGCGAGATCCTCTGGCGATTGATGACGGGAGAACAAGGCGACATCGTCCGTCAGCTCGGCCTGGCCGACAGCAGCCTGAACCACATGACGCGAGCGGTGCAGTGGATTCGGGAGAACTACACCCAACCGTTCAGAGTCGAGGATGTGGCACGACGGTCGGGGATGAGCGTCTCGGCGTTCCACCGGAACTTCCAAGGTATGACGGGAATGACTCCGATCCAGTTTCAAAAGCACATCCGGCTGCAGACGGCGAGATTGTTACTGGCCAACCACCCGAATGACGTCACCGGCGTCAGCCGTCGCGTCGGGTACGACAGTCCGTCCCAGTTCAGTCGAGAGTACCGGCGCCAATTCGGCGCTCCACCCAGCGTCGATGCGGCGCGCCTGCGTCATGGTGTCGGTCCCGTCCGCGACGCCGCGGTGAAAATCGCCTAGACGAAGAGGATCGGGCAGATACATGAGGCAATCTAACTAGTTCAGCATCTACGAACGTGTTGTCATGGGGGTACGGGAACGACCATGACCGGAGAAACAGACGCTCACGCACCACCACCCCTTTGTCGGCGATCGTCGGACCCCGAACTGTTGAGCCCACGATGACCGCGGACGATGCCGTTGTTCTTGCCCTCGACATCGGGCCGGACTCATCCATGGCGGCGCGCACCATTGACATCACAACGCAGGGCAGACATAGCGGTCTGCCGCGCCGTATCGAAGTCTGGTTCCATCGTGTCGACGGTCGCTGGTACCTGACGGGCGTGCCGGGCCGGCGCGGTTGGTACGCCAACGTACTGGCCCAGCCGCGCTTCACCGTCCATCTCAAACACGGTGTCAGGGCCGATCTACCCGCCACCGCCGTCCCGGCCGCCGAGGCGACGCGCCGGCGGGTCATCGGTGCCGTCCTCGACCTGCAGGACCGACCGGAGATTGCGGCGCGGGCCGGCCAACGCCAGGACTTCAATGACTGGCTGGCCGGCAGCCCGCTGGTTGAGATCGTATTCGACCAGGAATTGTGGTCGACCTCCTCAGCGAAGTCGGAATAGTCCAGAAAAGGGGAGATCATGAAGTACCGCACACTGGGCCGGACGGGAATCGAAGTGAGCCCGTACTGCCTGGGCACCATGATGTTCGGGGCCTGGGGCAATCCCGACCACGACGAGTCGGTCCGGATCATCCATAAGGCCCTGGACGCCGGGATCAACTTCCTCGACACGGCCGACGTGTACTCCCAGGGCGAATCTGAGGAGATCGTCGGCCAGGCGCTCAAAGGCCGTCGCGACGACGTCGTGCTCGCCAGCAAAGTGCACTACCCGATGGGCGACGATCCGAACCGGCGGGGCAATTCACGGCGCTGGATCGTCGCCGCGCTGGAGAACTCGCTCCGGCGCCTGCAGACCGATCACCTGGACCTCTACCAGGTGCACCGCCCCGATCCCACGGTCGACGTGGAGGAGACGCTGTCGGCCATGTCCGACCAGATTCACCGCGGCAAGGTGCGCGCCATCGGTACGTCGACCTTCCCAGCTTCGGATGTCGTCGAGGCGCAGTGGGTGGCCGAGCGGCGAGGTCTCGAGCGCTTCCGGACTGAACAGCCGCCGTACTCGATCATCAACCGGAGCATCGAACGTGAGCTGCTGCCAGTCTGTCAGCGCTATGGGATGGGCACGCTGATCTGGAGTCCGTTGGCGCAGGGCTTGCTCACCGGCCGACACCGCAAAGGCCGGCAGAGCGACAGCCACCGGTCCGGCGGTATGCCCGAGCACTTCAACGACGAGAGGAAACTAGGGGTGGTCGAACAGCTCATACCGCTCGCCGACGAGGCCGGTCTGCCGATGACCCACCTCGCCATGGCTTTCGCGATCGCCCATCCGGGCGTCACCTCCGCGATCCTGGGGCCGCGTACCATCGAGCAGCTCGACAACCTCCTCGCCGGAGCCGAGGTCACGCTCGAAGACGAGGTGCTCGACCGGATTGACGAGATCGCTCCACCCGGGACCGACGCCGGCCCCAACGACGTGGCCTACACGCCGCCGGCCCTTTCGAGCGTGAGCCTGCGTCGCCGGCCGGTCGCCGAGCGGTCAGCCGCCTGAGCGACGACTCGAGCGCCAGGCTGCCAGGCCCGGCCACGTCAGTTGATGGCGATGGTGGCGGCCAGCGCCATCCGATGGTCCTTCGACCACGGTGGTCCCAAGGTTGCTCTCGGGCCGTACAGCACCTCTTGGGTTCGCTCACCCAGAATTCGGGCCGCTTGGTGCTCGACGTCCTTGGCGGTGTAGTGATGGACCACCCAGCGACGCTGGCGGGCCAGTTCGGCCAGCACTTGGCAGTACATGACGGAATCGGCCCGGCTCTCGTATGGGACGAGACGTTGGACGGCAATGTCCTCGGGGAAATCTGCCGGCCACGCTCGAAGCGACATCGAGACGATCGGTTCCGGCATCGCCGTGGTGAGCTCGTCCAGTGCGGCCGACGTAGCCCGGACGACCGATGCCCGCACATCCGCCACCAACGCCGCCAGAGCGCGGTCGTTGAGCGGTTCGGCCGATCGGTGGAGCAGGTGCGGGCCGCCCACATGGTGGATCGGAGCTGTCGGCAGGCCGGGCTCGATCAGCTCGATTCTCCGGCGGTCCACGACCTTGTGGTCGGCTGATGCGGTGACCGCGACGGCCCAGCCGAAGTGATGAGCGATGCCGAGACGCATGGAACCCTTCCCGCCATTACCAAGGTACACCAGGGTGGGGGCCTTGCCGCAAGGACCCTTGGTGTGCTGACAATGCACCCATCGGACCGGCCCACCGGCGATCGGCCGACCGACAATAGGAATGAGACAGGTCCAACGGGCCGAAGGGGGAAGTTGGACGCATGGGCAACTACGTGCTGGATCTTTCGGAGATCGACCAGACCCAGGTCGCGGAGGTTGGCGGCAAAGGCGCGCACCTGGGGGAGCTCTCGCGGATCGAAGGCGTCAGCGTTCCGGCTGGTTTCTGCGTGACGACGGAGGCCTTCCGGCGGATCATGGCCGAGGCGTCAGCGGTCGACGAACGGCTCGATCGGTTGTCGCGCCTGAGCCCCGATGACCAGGAGGCGATCCGTTCGCTCAGCGCGGAGATCCGCCGGACGATCGAAGAGATCGTCATACCCGGCGACCTGGCGGCCGCGATCACCGGTTCGGTAGACCGGCTCGGCGAACACGCCGCCTATGCGGTCCGGTCCAGCGCGACGGCTGAGGACTCACCGACCGCTTCGTCGGCGGGACAGCAGGACACGTACCTGAACGTCGTGGGGTCGGCGGCGATCCTCCGGCACGTCAGCCGGTGTTGGGCCTCCCTGTTCACCGACCGCGCCGTGACTTATCGCTTGCGCAACGGCGTCGACCACCGGCTGGTTCACATGGCCGTGGTGGTGCAGCAGATGGTCTTCCCGGAGGCGGCCGGGGTCCTGTTTACCGCCGACCCCGTCTCGTCCAACCGCTTGGTCACCTCCGTGGAAGCCACCTTCGGCCTCGGTGAGTCCCTGGTCTCGGGCCTGGTGAATGCGGACGTCTACCAGGTGATTGACGATGTCGTCGTGGCCAAGGCAATCGCGTCCAAGCGGCTGGCCACCCGCGCCTCGCCGGCCGGCGGAACGCAGGAGCGGCCCATTGAGCCGGAGCGTCAGCGGCGGCCAGCACTCACGGAAGCACAGGCCGTGCAACTGGCGCAGCTGGGCCGACGGATTGAAGCGCATTTCGGACTCCCCCAGGACATTGAGTGGTGCTTGGTCGACGATGGGTTTCGGATCGTCCAGAGCCGGCCGATCACCACCCTGTTCCCCATTCCGGCGGCCAGCGACCAAGCGAACCATGTGTACATATCCGTCGGTCATGCGCAGATGATGACCGACGCTATGAAGCCCCTGGGGCTCTCCTTCTGGCAGCTGACCACACCTCGGCCGATGTACGTGGCTGGTGGGAGGCTGTTCGTCGATGTTGCCTCGGACCTGGCGTCACCGGCGCGCCGGGCCGGCCTCTTGGAGGTCATGGGGAAATCCGATCCTCTGATCCGGGACGCGCTGGAGACCATCCTCACCCGCGACGACTTCATCCCGACGCTCCCCGATGACGGCACGAGTGCGGTGCCGGCTGGTGGCGCCACCCCCGCTCCCATTGAGACCGATCCGGCCGTTGTCGTCGAGCTGATCGAACAGAGCCAGGCCTCCGTAGCCGCCCTGACGCGAGACATCCACACCAAGTCCGGATCGGCCCTGTTCGACTTCATCCTGGCGGACATCGGGGAGCTGAAGCGGATCCTGTTCGATCGGCGGAGTCACGAGGTATTCATGTCGGCCATGGAGGCCACCTGGTGGCTCAACGAGCGACTGGAAGCCTGGCTGGGCGAGAAGAACGCGGCCGATAGGCTCACGCAGTCCGTCCCGTACAACGTCACCTCGGAAATGGGGTTGGCGCTCCTGGACGTGGCGGACGTCATCCGTCCGTATCCAGAGGTGGTGTTTTTCCTGGAGCACGTCGAGGACGAGGACCTCTTGGAGGAACTGCCCACACGTGCGGGCGGGCCGCAAGCCCGAGACGCCATCGCAGCCTTCCTTGACAAGTACGGCATGCGGGGCGTCGGCGAGATCGACATCACGAGGCCACGTTGGAGCGAACGCCCCACCACGCTCGTGCCCCTGATCCTCGGCAACGTCAAGAACTTCGAACCGGGCGCCGGTGAGCGGCGCTTCGAGCAGGGCCGGCAGGGAGCCTGGGAGAAGGAAAAGGAGTTGCTGGCGCGCCTGGCCACCTTGCCGGACGGGAAGCGCAAGGCCGATGAGACAAAGCGGAAGATCGACCGCGTCCGGACCTTCATCGGGTACCGGGAGTATCCGAAGTACGGCATGGTCAGCCGCTACTTCGTCTACAAGCAAGCTTTGCTGGAAGAGGCCGGACGCCTCGTGCTGGCCGGTGTGCTTCGTGAGAAGGAGGACATCTTCTACCTCACGTTCCAGGAGCTCCACGACGTCGTACGCACGAATCAGGCGGATGTTCAGCTCATCTCCGAACGCAAGGACGCGTTCAGGTCGTACCAAGCGATGACGCCACCCCGGGTGTCCACGTCCGACGGCGAAGTCGTCGCCGGGAAGTATGGACGCGACGACGTGCCGGCTGGCGCGCTGGTCGGTTTGGCGGTTTCGGCCGGGACCGTCGAGGGACGCGCTCGCGTCATCCCCGACCTGTCCGAGGCGGAGTTCGAAGCGGGTGACATCCTCGTGACCGCCTATACGGATCCCAGTTGGACGCCGACCTTCCTCGCCATCAGGGGCTTGGTGACGGAGGTCGGTGGCCAAATGACCCACGGCGCGGTGATCGCCCGGGAGTACGGCTTGCCGGCGGTGGTGGGCGTGGAGCACGCCACCCGGTTGATCCGGGATGGTCAGCGGATCCGCGTCAACGGAACGGACGGGTACGTCGAGATGTTGCCGGCCTGACGGCCAGCGCTGGCCGGGGCAAAAGAATTGCTTGCATTTGGCTGCAGCGAACCGTGTCCAGCTTCGCTCAGCCTAATTGGTTGGTTCCCGTCGCTCGATCAGCCCAACGACGAAACGAGGGTGGCCGGACGTCGCCACAAGAATGTCAGGCGGTGGTGAGCACCACCCCTACAAAGACTGCGTAGGCCAAGATGATCATCCACCCCGACCAACGACGTAGCCCGCGGCCAAAGTAGGCGAGCACCAGCGTCAACACCGTGAGCCCGACATACCATCCGGCCACAAGGAGCCCGGAGGCTGAAGGCTTAGCCAATCCAATGAAGGCAGCCGGGATCAAGAGTCCAGCGGCGACGTTGATGGTGTTGGAGTTCAAAGCCGTGCTGAGTGCGGCAGCACCCCGGCCTTTTCTGGCCAAGAAGACGGCGGCCACGGCATTGGGCAAGCTGGTGACGGCGGCCAAGACGAGACCACCCACCACGATTTCGGCCACCCCATAGTGCCGACCCAGTGTCGAGGCGCCCTGTTCCATGGCAGCGCTGGCAACGACGACCACCACCAGTGCACCAAGGGCAGAGGTGACATCCTTGTTGGTCCCGCGCTGCGGTCGAATGGCCCCTTCGAGTTCGGCCTCCTCCTCGACAATCGCCGTGGTGAGCCACGTCGACCATGGCGCCGGCAAAGGGAGAACCGCCAGCACGCGTCTGCGGGCACCGAGCACCACGGCGTAGGCGACGAGCACGACGAGCACCAACACCAATCCGACCGCCAAAGGCACGACTCCGGCCACAGTGAGCACACAGACCGTGGCCATGAAGACGGCGACGGTGCCACCGAGGACCACCACCTTGCGGTGCAGCACGATCCCGCCGGCGACCACGGCGCCGAGACCAAGGAGTGCGGCCAGGTTGAAGACGTTGGAGCCAATGACTACGCCGGCCCCGATCGTCCGTTGGTGATGCAGCAGTGCCGTGACCGATGCCGTGATCTCAGGTGCGTCAGCGGCTAGGGCGGCCACCAATCCGAGCATTGCTTCTGAGAGCCCGAACCGCTCCCCGACGCGCTCGAGTCGCGAGACCAGTACCCAACTTGTGGCCAAGCTGATGATGGCGCCGACCACGAAGGCGGCGAACGAGATACCCACGCTCACTGAGCGCTCCCTTCCCGTGCTCGCCGATCGAAGGTGAGTCCATCGGGTTGGGCAATGAAGGCATCAGGGTGGACCGCTCGGTGGCACATGTCGGGTTCCTCTCGCGAACGAACAATGTGCCGACCAGACTTCCCGGCTCTCCCGCAGGTCAGGTTACTGCCCGCCCGCTGCATGCCGTCCCAAACGGGGCTACGCGCTCGGCGCAGCACGCGGCTCAACTTCGCCGAGTGTCCCGAGGTCGCTAGGTTGGCCGAGGACGTAGAGATGATCTCCCGCGGCGAACTCCGTGTCGCCGTTGGGAACGAATGTCTGGTTGCCTCGTGTGATCGAAGTGATCAGCAGACCCCGGGGCAACTCAGCGCATTGAAGCGACTTCCCGACAATGGACGAGCTCGCCGGAATAGTCACCAGCGCCGTTCCGGCCAATGCGCCTAGCTCACTCACTCGCTCTGCACTGGCGGCCAACTCGGTTCGATAGGCACGGACGACATCGGAGATCGACAGCGTGCCGACCACTCGCCGCTCGCCATCGAGCACGGGCACCCACGACAGTGGTGCTTCGGTCAGGCTCTCCAACGCCACATCCAGCCTGCTGTTGATCGAGACCGTCGGGGCTCCGGCATCGGTCGAGTCATTGACCGAGCGGTGCGCTTCGCTCGATGTCAGCGTTGTACGCGCCACCGTGCCCTCGAAGCGACCGTTTAGATCAACCACGGGCGCACCATTGAGCCCGGCGCGGTCCATTGCGCCCTTGGCGTCAGTGCAGTCTCGGTTCGCCCTGAGCACCAATCGGGGATTGGCCATGGCCCGGGCGGTTGGGATCGCGGCGAGCATGGGAAGACCGGCCAGGAGACGCTGGGCCGGTGCGTCGGCCCGGCTCTTTAGCTGGCTGCGGTAAATAGTGTCGTCGCCCTGGCGGACGATGAGCCACGAGATGCCGACGGCCACCATGGCTGGAGTAATGATGGACAAACTGCCGGTCATTTCGGCCACCATCAACATGACGGCCAGTGGCGCTCGTGAGATGCCCCCGAAGCAGCTCATCATGCCGACGATCACATAGGGCGCCGGGCTGTGGCCCATGGAGGGGAAGACCGGCTCGAACAGGCGCCACACCGATGCACCGAGAAAGGCCCCGATCACCATGCCGGGTCCGAAGATGCCTCCCGAACCGCCCGACCCAATGGAGAGTCCTGTGGCCACTATCCGGGCCAAGGGCAGGATCAAGACGATCCACAGCGGAATGGCCAGCAGTCCATGGCCCAGACTGTCTTGCACCCAGCCATAACCGGTGCCCAGCACCTCGGGGATGGCAATGCCGATGGTGCCTACCAGCACGCCTCCGATGGCCGGGTTGACCCAGCGGGGCCACGGAAGGCGATGGAAGAGATCAACCATGCCGTAGAAGCTCTTGGCGTAGAGGAGACCCACCAGGCCGGCCAATAGGCCGATCAAGGCAAACCAAATCAGCTGTACCGGGTCGGTGAAGTGATAGCTCGACACGTAACCGAAGAGGGGCGAGAACCCTTCGACCGAACTGAAGACGACGTAACTGACCGCCGAGGCAATGAAGCAGGGCAACAGTGCGGCCGGTTCGAAGTCGTCGCGGTAGAGGATCTCTGAGGCGAGAACTGCGCCGCCCAAGGGTGCACCGAAGATGGCGCCGATGCCCGACCCCACACCGGTCGCCACCGCAATACGTCCGTCGGCCGGTTCGAGGTCCAACACCCGGGCCAGGAGGGACCCGAATCCGGCGCTGATCTGACCGGTCGGTCCTTCCCGTCCACCCGAACCACCAGACCCGATGGTGAGAGCCGAGGCGACGATTTTCACGACTATGGCTCGGAAGCGCACGCCACGGGGATTGTGATGCACGGCAGAAATGGCCGCATCAGTGCCGTGACCTTCGGCCTCGGGGGCGAACCGGTAAACCAGCAGCGCGCCGAGAAGAGCCCCAATGCCGGCCACCAGGGGAAGAGCCCAGGGCCGGGCCGCTGCTGTCGACGCCTGGCGAGCGCCTTCGCCTACCGGTGTCGGCACGTGGTAGCCGGCGAGCCCGCTCAAGAAGAGGTGGGTGCTGAACGTCAGGGCCTCGTAGAAGACGATGGCGCCGACACCGGCCACAGCTCCAATGAGCACGCCGAGCACGGTCCACTTCTTGAGATACGAGGCCGCCGATACCCATCGGCCGGCGCGAGCGCTCAGTCCCCGGGCCCAGGTGGCCCTGGCCGAGTGAGGTGAGGTGGCGGACTCGCTCACAGATCCCACCCGGCACTCCAGTCCTGTTCGGGCACCTCGCCCGCAGCCTCGGCCAACTGGCTGAGCGCGACAACGACCGAACGCTGCGTTTTGGTCGGAACAGCAGCCAACAGATTGGCGATCTCCTGTCGCCGGCGACCAGTAACTGCGTCGACGAGAACCTTGCCCAATGGTGTCAAGGCGATCTGCACCTGGCGGCGGTCATGGCGATCGGTTCGTCGGCGAACGAGCCCCTTCTTCACGAGCCGATCGCAGAGGCGCGACGCGGTGGGTGGGGTGACGGCCACCGCGTCGGCCAACTCGGCCATGCTCTGCGGCCCCTGCGAAGCCAGGACTACGAGCGAACGGTACTGAGTGAGGGTGACCTCCTCGCCGGCATCGGCTAACGAACGGGCAGCGATGGCCACGAGCACCCGGCTGGCGCTGAGGACGGCATCGACCATCGATTCGTGGCCACCGTCCGTGGGCTTGGTCATTACATGCATATACTAACCATTACTTAGGACAACTAAACCTTGCCTTCACGATGACAAGTAATTCGAGAATCCAATACCCTCTCCATGGGGGTCGGAACTGCATGCCGGAGGAACCAATGACGCTCAACGCCATACAAGAGGAGTTGTGTCAACAGAGTCGCTGGGACTTCTCCGACTTACGAGCCCTGTTCATCAACTGCACGTTGAAACGATCCCCGGAGATCTCCAACACCGAGGGCCTCGCCGCCATCTCCATGGAGATCATGCGTCGCCAGGGAGTCTCAGTCGAGACTGTCAGGGCTATTGACCACGACATCGCCACCGGGGTCTGGCCCGACATGACCGAACACGGTTGGGTTCGCGACGAGTGGCCTGCCATCACCGAGCAAGTGATGGCAGCCGACATATTGGTGTTGTGCACGCCGATCTGGTTGGGTGAGAAGTCATCGGTGTGCACCCAGATTATTGAGCGCCTCTATGGCAACTCGCACCTGCTTAACGAGTCAGGGCAGTACGCCTACTACGGCCGGGTTGGCGGGTGCCTGGTCACCGGCAACGAGGACGGCGTGAAGCATTGCGCCATGAACATCCTCTACTCACTGCAACACCTCGGGTATGTCATCCCACCCCAGGCCGACGCCGGGTGGATCGGCGAGGCCGGTCCCGGCCCCTCCTACCTTGACCCCGGTTCGGGCGGGCCCGAGAACGACTTCACCAATCGCAACACCACCTTCATGACGTGGAACCTGCTCCACTTGGCACGCCAGCTCAACGACGCAGGTGGCATTCCTGCCCACGGCAACCAGCGCTCGGCCTGGGATGCCGGGTGCCGCTTCGACTTCCCTAACCCCGAGCACCGCTGACCCCTATCCGTCGGTAGCCTGCCCCGATCGGCCTGGCCATGGACGCACTGTTCCGGGCCGAGTCGGCCATGCATCCTCCAAGCGAGCGGATGGTCCCGTGTGACTGAATCGGCGTCGTAGCTCCAAGCACCAGCGCGTCCGTCAATCGGGCGAACTCGATTGACGGACAAAGCGAGCACCGCACAGTGGATGGAGAAAACCACCGTGCGGTGCTCGCAATGGCAACAGCTTTTTTCGATTTCGATTTATGAAATCTGGTGGAGGTGGCGGGAATCGAACCCGCGTCCTCCGGAGTCTCAACAGGCCTTCTCCGAGCGCAGCCAGCAAAAATTGTCGGGGGCAGCATCACTGCTGGCGGTTGAGCCGCCCCTTATCCAACGAGGTGTCCTCTGTGGTCAGTTGGCGTGAGCCGCAGAGTAAGCCCTACTTAATGGCGCCCACATTCCGATCCATAGGGCTGAGACCGGGTGAACGTCGCTACTTAAGCAGCGAGTGCGAGCTGAGGCTCGGCATTTATTTTTGGTTCCGGCTCTTTAACGTGGTTCCGGAGACCACGGCTCGCTTCTCCTACATCAACGACCGAAGTCGAAGCCAATCACCCCCATGGTTTGGGTTTCTCCACTGACCGTTCGGCCAGGTCCCCATTCTACGGGGTATTCACGCCCCACCCCACTGGTTCACTTCCTTAATGGCCCGGGAGGCCTCCCGCTCGGCGTCACGGGTCATGAGCAGTTGCCGCTTGTCGTAGAGGTGACGGCCCTTGGCCAGGGCGATCTCGACTTTGGCCCGGCCATCCTTGAAGTAGAGCGAGACCGGGATCAGGGTGAGGGACTGCTGCTGGGTCTTGCCCAGCAGCTCGTCAATCTGGCTCCGGTGCAGCAGCAGCTTGCGCTTGCGGTCGGGGTCGTGGGCCCCGAACCCGGTGGCGAACTGCCAGGGCGGGATGTGCATCTGGAAGAGCCACATCTCGCCGCCGTCAACCCGGGCGTAGGCCTCGCTGAGCTGGGCTTTACCTTCGCGCAGTGACTTGACCTCGGAGCCCTGGAGCACAATGCCGGCTTCGAGGGTCTCCAAGAATTCGTACTCCCGGCGGGCGCGACGGTTGGTGGCGACCGTGCGGTCGCTCCCTCGCTCCTCCCGGGCGGCTGCCCGTTTGGCGATCTGCTTCTTCGCCCTGGCCATAGGGGTCGAGGGTACCCTGGCCCGGTGCTGCGCCTGACCAGGGAGATCTATTTCGAGATGGTGGGGCACTGCCTCTCGGGTCTGCCCGACGAGGCGTGCGGCCTCCTGGTGGGGCCCTACGGAGGGGAGGAGGCCGCCCATCTCTTCCCGACAGCCAACGCGGCGGCCTCGGCCCTGATCTACGAGATCGACCCCAAGGAGATGCTCGGGGTCGACCGGGCGGCCCAGGCGCTGGGGGCCGACATCATGGGCGTCTTCCACTCCCACACCCACACCGACGCCTACCCCTCGCCGACCGACGTGGCCCAGGCGCTCGATCCGGGCTGGCACTACGTCCTGGTCTCGCTGCGCGACACCCACCCGGTGCTGCGCAGCTACCTGATCGTGGACGGGGTCATCACCGAGGAGCCGGTCGAGGTCCCCGGGCTCTAACCGGGGCGGCGACCCTGGGGGCGGCGAGTCCGACCGGTCCCTGTAGAATCCTCACCAGATCAGTCAACAATCACCTGACCAGCGCAAAGGGTCGGTGACGACCCAACGAGGAGGCCCCGTGGCCGTCGAAGTCCGCATACCGACCGTGCTGCGAAGCCACACCGGCGGGGCATCCGTGGTGACCGTGGACGGGTCGACCATCAGCGAGGTGCTGGGCAAGCTGGTGGCGGAGCACCCGGGCATGGCGGGCCAGGTGGTGCAGGAGGACGGCTCCCTGCACAAGTTCGTCAATATCTACGTGAACGACGATGATGTGAGGTACCTGCAGGGCGTCGACACGCCCGTCCCCGACGGCGCCGAGGTCTCGATCCTGCCGGCCGTCGCCGGCGGCTGAGTGGGCGGCGTGAGCGAGGGCGGCGGGGTCTGATGGCGCTGTACCCCTCCGTGCTGGAGATGATCGGCAACACGCCCCTGGTCGAGATCAGTGAGCTGAGTCCCAATCCGGCGGCCCGGATCTACATCAAGCTGGAGGGGCAGA
Source organism: Acidimicrobiales bacterium (assembly GCA_035552095.1). GTDB lineage: Bacteria > Actinomycetota > Acidimicrobiia > Acidimicrobiales > RAAP-2 > Bog-473. Next base: position 86,262 of record DASZMA010000096.1, read on the forward strand.
ACCCCGGGGGATCGGTCAAGGACCGGGTGGCCCTCTCGCTGATTGAGGCGGCCGAGCGGGACGGCGTGCTGGTGCCGGGCAAGCCGGACCAGATCCTCATGGAGCCCTCGTCGGGCAACACCGGCATCGGCCTGGCCATGGTCTGCCGGGTCAAGGGGTACCACCTCAAGGTCGTCATGCCCACCAACGTGTCGATCGAGCGGCGCCAGCTGCTCGAGCTGTGGGGGGCTGAGATCATTGAGTCGCCGGGGTCGGAGGGTTCCAACGGGGCCGTGCGCATGGCCCAACGGCTGGCCGCCGAGCACCCCGAGTGGGCCTTCCTCTACCAGTACGGCAACCCGGCCAACCCCCAAGCGCACTACGAGGGGACGGGACCCGAGATCCTGCGTGACTGTCCCGGCGTGACCCACTTCGTGGCCGGCCTGGGGACCTCGGGGACGCTGCTGGGTGTGGGTCGCTACCTGCGGGAGAAGCTCGGTGACGCGGTGCAGATCTGGGCCGTGGAGCCGCCGTCGGGGGAGATGGTGGACGGCTTGCGCAACCTCGACGACGGGTACATCCCACCGATCTTCGAGGAGTTGGGCGGAGCCGAACTGCTGGACCGCAAGACCGTGGTGCGGCCACGGGAGTCAATCGAGTGGACGCGGCGCTTGACCGACGTGGGTGTGTTCGCCGGCATTTCGACGGGGGCGGCGGTGGCCGGTGCGATCAAGTGCGCCGCCTCGCTCGAGCCGGGAGTGGAAGCGTCCATCGTCGTGGTCTCAGCCGACGGAGGGTGGAAGTACCTCTCGACCGGAGCCTGGACCGACGACCTGGACGACGTGACCGAGCGGGCCAAGGGGATCATCTACTTCTAGGTTTCTAAAGTTGGGGCGCGATTTTGCCGGGCCGATGTAGTCGGGTGCCGGCAGGAGACCGGGCCCGCTCGCTCTGGCCGAATGGGGCCAGAGAGCGAGCGGGCGGTACCGCGATCTAATGCTTGAAGGCGTCCTTGACCTTGTCGCCGGCTTCCCGGACCTTCTCGCCCGCGTCCTTCAGCTCGCCCTTGACCTGGTCCAGCCTGCCTTCTGCCTCAAGGGAGCGGTCGTCGGTGACGCGGCCCGTGGTTTCCTTCATGTGGCCCTTCGTCGCTTGCGCCTTGTTCTTTGTTCTGTTGAAGAGTGACATTGTCAATCCTTGCGCTAGTGGACTTTGTGTTATACCCACTTGGCCGCGGGTCAACCCAGCACCACGTCAGAGGGGTGGCCACGGAGCGGTGGCAACATGGGGCATGGCCGGCGCGTTGACATTGGAATGGTTCGGGTGCACCACCTTCCGGCTGCAGGTCGATGGGCTGACCATCTGGCTTGACACCTTCCTGGACCGGGTGGCCGCGGCGCCGGCAGTCGGGCTCACCGTGGCCGAGGTGACGGAAGCCGACTTCGTCTTCATCAGCCACTGCCACTTCGATCACATTCTCGGCGCCAACGTGGTGGCCCGGAACACTGGCGCCAATATCGTCGGCTCCTACGAAGCGATGCGCCTGATGAACGAGGGCGGGGTGCCGGCGGCGCAGCAGTGGCCGGTGTCGGGCGGCGAGGTGGTCGACTGCGGCCACGGCGTGACGGTCAGCGTCTATCCCAGCATCCACTCGTGCCTGTTCGCCGCCAACGATCCCGACTCGGGTGGGTGCTGCCTCGGTGACCTGGGGGTGTCCCTGCAGGAGCGCCGGGCCCGGATGGACCCGTTGTTCACGCTGATGCGCGACCCCGATGTGATGGACCCGGAGCTCTTCGGGTACATGAACCATCCGATCGGACCCATCTCGGACCTGGACGGCGGCCAGCTGATCTATCTGATCACGACGCCGTACGGGTCGATCCTTTGGAGCGCCAGCTCGGGGTGCTGGACGCCGATTCTGCGCCAGCTCCGTCCCGACGTCGCCCTCCTGGCCGTGGCCGGCCGACCCAACGTCGACGGCGAGCCCTTCCAGGGGACCATGGCCGAGTTCATCGTGCGCCAGGTCGAGATGCTGCGGCCGCGCACCGTCATCTTCTGCCATCACGACGCTTTCCTGCCCCCGTTCATGAACGGCACCAACGTGGAAGCCGCTGCGGCCGCGCTCGGTGACCGCACGCCCTGGGCCCAGCTGGTCACGCTGCGCTACGGCGATCCGGTGGCGATTCTCGGCTGAGCGGTACGGCCGGCCGACGTTCAGCCCGACCGGCCGAGTGTCGCCTCCAGGCCGCGCACGTCGTCGTCCTCATCGCGCCAGACGGTCACCTCGACATAACCCAGGCGGGTCAGGTCACCGCTCAGGGCTTCGGCCTGATCGCCGCCGAGCTCGAGCAGGAGGGCGCCACGGGGCCGGAGATAGGCCAGTGCGTCGGACAGGACCCGCCGCAGGATGGCGGTGCCGTCGGGTCCCCCGTCGTAGGCCAGCGGTGCCTCAAACGTGAGGGTGTCACGCGGCAGCAGCGCCAGGGCGGGCGTTGGCACGTAGGGAACCACCCCGACCACCACGTCGACCCGCCCCAGCAGCGCCGGCGGCAGGGGAGCGAAGAGATCGCCTTGGTAGGCCTCCACCCCGTTGCGGGCGGCGCAGGACACGGCGCCCCGATCGACGTCGCACGCCACCACCCGCGCTCGCGGCCGGTGCACCATCAGGATCTTGGCCAGGGCGCCGGCCCCGGTGCACAGATCGATGGCCGTGCCCTGCGCCGGGAGCCGCGCCGCGGCCCGTCGGGCCAGGGGCTCGCTCTGCCAGCGCGGCACGTAGACGCCCGGATCGACGTGGATCGTCACGCCGCAGAAGGTGACGCGGCCGGTGACCCAGGCCAGGGGCTCGCCCGTGAGGCGCCGCTCGACCAACGTGTCGAGACGCGCCCCGTCGCCGGCGGCCGCCTCCAGCAGCTCGGCCGCCTCCTCGTCGGCCGCCACGAAGCCGGCGCCGGCCAGGCGCGCGCTGAGCGCCTCGGGCGGGGGAAGCATGGGCATGCCTGCCATTGGAACACGGCCGGAACCGATCGTAATGATCGTCTTGACAATTTTTCTCGTCGGTATCAGGATGGCGCCATGCTCGATGTCGAGGTCATCGCCGATGCGTCGGCCGCCGAGGTCTCGCTCGACCCCATCCGGGCCCGTCTCCTGGCCGAGCTCTCCACCCCCAGCTCGGCGGCGGCGCTGGCCCAGCGGGTGGGTCTGCCCCGGCAGAAGGTGAACTACCACCTCCGGTCGCTGGAGAGCCACGGTCTCATCGCGCTGGTGGAGGAGCGCCGCAAGGGCAACTGCACCGAGCGCGTCATGCAGGCCTCTTCCCGCTCCTACGTGATTTCCCCGGCCGCCCTGGCCCCGGTGGCGCCCGATCCGTCCCGGGCGCCCGACGGCCTCTCGGCGCGCTGGCTCCTGGCCCTGGCTGGGCAGCTGGTGCGCGATGTCGGTGAGCTGATCGGTGGAGCGGAAGCGGCCGCGCGGCCCCTGTCCACCTTCGCCGCCGACGGCGAGGTGCGCTTCGCCTCGGCCACGGCGCGCGCCGCGTTCACCGAGGAGCTGGCCGCCGCCGTCACCGGCCTGGTGGCCAAGTACCACGACGAGACGGCACCGCAGGGTCGGGCCCACCGGTTGGTGGTGGCCGCGCACCCGGCCCACCGGCGCCGGTCCAAGGAGGGATGACATGGCCGAAGAGTTCGCCATTCGCAAGGAGATCGCCCTGTCGGCCACCCCGGAGGAGGTGTGGGAAGCCATCGCCACCGAACCGGGCCTGGCGGCCTGGTTCATGCCCTTTCCCATCGACCCGAGCAGCGACCTGGTCACGGCCTGGGAGCCGGCACAGGCGCTGGCCACCCGCACTCCGCCCGGGCCGGACGGCTCGACGCAGGCCTTCGAATACCTCATCGTGGCGAAGGACGGTGGCAGCACGGTGCTGCGCTTCGTCCACCGCGGCTTCCGGGACGACGACTGGAGCGATGAGTTCGAGCCCATGACGGGCGCCGGCTGGGACATGTACCTCTACACCCTGTCGCAGTACCTCACCCACTTTGCCGGGCGGCCCGCCACCTACGTGGAAGCGGAGGGCCCGGCGTCATCGGCGCAGCCGGGGTGCTGGTCCCGGTTGCTGGGCCGGCTGGACCCGTCCGGATCGATCGCCGAGGGGAGCGAGGTGCAGGTTGCCCTGCCCGGCCTGGCGCCGATCACGGGAATGGTCGACTACCTCACCCCCCACTTCGTCGGCCTCCGCACCCCCGATGCGCTGATCCGGTTCCACGGCCGCTGGCCCATCGGCATGACGGTCGCCGTGAGCCACCACGCCTATGCCGAGGGTACCGACGTGGCGGCCACCTCGGCGGCCTGGTCAACCTGGTTGGCCCAGACCTTGGCCTGAACGGGCTGGGCGGGCCGGGCGGGCCGGGCGGGCCGGAGGCGGGTCGGCCGGCGCCGGTTAGGTCAACCGATCCGATCGGCCATCCAATCGGCCAGATGCCCGATGACGGCGTCGCTGACCGGCGCCGCGGCCACCTCCAGCAGCAGGGCGGCGGTGGCTTCCCCGTCCTCGTCACCGGGCGGCGGAGTCCACTCGGAGCCGTTGCGGCGACAGAACTCAATGGAGGCGATCAGGGCCACCTGCAGGTTGCCGTCCTTGAGCGGATGGTTCTTGATCAGGTGCGCACACAGGACCGCGGCCTTGGTCGCGAACTCCGGATAGAACTCCTCCCCGGCGAACCTGGCCCGGGGCGCGTGCAGGGCGGAGTCAGCCAGGTTGAGGTTGGCGTCCTCGGCGACCTTCTTGGCCGGGGTCTGGAGGACGGCCTCGGCAATGAGGAGGAAGTCAGCCAACTCCAGGTAGTCCACGCGGTCTGCGCTCACGATCCGAGGCGCTCCAGGGCCCGGTGGTTCTGCGCCATGGCATCGCGCAGACGTAGGAAGAACGCCTCGTCGGCCCGGCGGCGCAGCACCGCCACGGTCAGCGTGGCTTGATGTGGTTGGTGATCCTCCGCGGGGCTGTTCCCGTTGCCGTCCTCGCTCACACGGTGATGTTAGGGGTTGGCCATATCGTCCCCTCCAACAGCTCCACCGGGTCGGTGGCCTGGTCCAGGGACGCCAGGTCGGACAACCGGTCAGCCATGGCCAGGGCCGAGACGGCGGCGTCGAAGGCGTCCTCGGAAGCTTCGATGGCGCGTGCGAACTCCGGTGCGACCGCCCAGGGAGCGTGGCTCAGGTAGCGCACCCGATCCTCGGCCCGCCGCTTGTGCACCGGACCGGTGAGGAGGCGGGGGTAGATCTCCAGCACCTTCCAGGACGAGGGCGGGTCGAAGGGCCAGATGCTGAAGCCGGCCCGGCGGAGCTGGGGCAGGTAGGGCATGCCGCGCACCGAGCCGGTGCCCACCGCGCCGGCGCCGCCGACCTGGAACACGCTCTTGGCGCTGATCCCGGCCACCGTGGCCGAACGCTCGGTCCGCCGCCGGTGCTCGGAGAGGGCGGGCCGCCGGCAACCGGGCCGGCCCCAGAAGGGCGGGGCACAGTCGGCCAGCCACTGTTCGCCGCCCGCGGCGACGCCGCGCCACAGCGCGCCGACATCGGCGTAGCCCAGTTGTCCCAGGAACCAGCTCGGGAAGGAGAAGGCAAAGTCGAGGCCGACCGCCAGGCCGCCGGGGCAGCGATGCCGCTCGGCCACCAGGTCGAGCATCACCTCGTGGCGGCTGCGGCCGTTGCGCAACTCCACCAGCTCGCCGTCCTGGACCCGAGCCAGCCAGATGTGACGGTGTGCTCCCTCGGCCCGGCCCGACCAGTCGACGGCGATGATGTCCACGGGCTGGATCAGCCGGCGAGGAGCGCGCCGAGTTTGGTCACCGTGTTCCAGTTCCGGGTGGTGCTGGTCACGCCGAGGCGGCGTTCGAGGAGCGTGCCGGTCAGTTTCGTGTTGGCGTAGCCGTCCGGGGTGTGCACGTACACTTCCTGGCCGATGATCACCAGCTCGTCTCTGCCGCTGGGTGGCGGGCTGAAGTCAGCCAGGTGCGCCCGGTCCGGCGCCTGGGCCAGAAAGGTCACATGGTGGCGGGACGGGTCGGCCCCGGCCTTCGGGTAGGGGCTGGTGTTGATGACGCGGGCCAGGTCGGCCACGGTGCGCACCATGACGTCGGGCGTACGGCCGAAGTCCGTCTCCAGCTGGCGCTCAATGTCGGCCCTGAGCCTGGCCGTGCTGCGCCCTGGCGTGGAGAAGATGACGTTGCCGGTCTGAATGTAGGTCGAGACGTCGCGGTAGCCCAGGCTGACGAAGGACGCCTTCAGGTCAGCCATGGCCAGGCGGCCGTGGCCGGCCACGTTGACGCTTCTCAGCAGGGCGACGTAGGTGGGCATC